>JBHEMH010000010.1:3838-94801 GCA_046262675.1 Vulcanimicrobiaceae bacterium | reverse complement strand
CAGATGGGTCCGGATGCGTTCTTGAAACTGCTCACAACAGAACTGCAGAATCAAGATCCGGAGAAGCCGATGGACGACACGCAGTCCGTTGCGCAGCTTGCTCAGTTTAGTGCCCTACAGGCACAGACGAACATGGCTGCTCAATTTGCGTCCTTCCAATCGAACTTTGGAGTCATGCAGGCCTCAACGCTGATCGGAAAGACAGCGACGGTCAACGCCCCGGATGCGAACGGTAATGCGAATTCGATTAATGGAACGGTAAAAGCGATCGACGTGATTGACGGCAAGCCGTACTTCACGATGACCGATAAAACCGGCGCCGTTATTGTCGATAGCAACGGCCGGCCCCAGCAGTTCAGCACCAGTCAAATCACCTCGATCGGAAACTAAGAACCGTGGATCCGAAAGAGATAACAGGTCTGCCCCCGGTCGCGCCGGTTACACCACCGCAACGCGTTCCGGTTCAGATTCCACCCACTGCAGGATCGAGCTTTCGCGAAATCCTCGAGAAGCAGGGCGTCGGCCATGGCCAGCCGCTCAAATTCTCGGCTCACGCCATGCAGCGTTTGCAATCGCGCAACATCAACCTGACTCAGGACGATGTCGCGAAGATGAACGTGATGGCGGATAAAGCAGCGGCCAAGGGTGCAAAGCAGTCGCTCTTCATGATGCGTGACGTCGCTATGGTCGTCTCCATCAAGAACCGCACTGTGATCACCGCGGTCGATCAGGATTCGATGAAAGAGAACGTGTTTACGAACATCGATTCTGCCGCGATTATCGGTTAAATCTCACTGTCTCGTGGACAGTGACAATAACATCACTTACTGAGGCGGACCTCGTTGAGGAGCCTCGGCCGCAGCACCGACTGAGAGACGTGCAGCGGTAGCACTAACGAAAGGTCATAAACAGCATGGCATTCGATTCGCTGTTCATTGGCGTCACCGGTCTGAATGCGTTTCAGAACCAAATCGACGTTATTTCGAACAATATCGCGAACACCGGCACAACTGGCTACAAGGGCCAGCGCGTAACATTTGCGGATCTTCTGTATCAACAACAGGGATTTGCATCAGGCCCCTCGCAGACGCGCGGCGGCGTGAACCCGCTTGACGTTGGTCTGGGTACCAAGGTCAACACCATCGATACCATCTTCCAACAGGGCGGACTCGAGACAACCGGTATCAACACCGATCTCGCGATCAATGGGGATGGATTCTTCGTTCTGAACAACGTCAACGGAACCGGTTCACCGACATACACCCGCGATGGCGCGTTCTCGCTCAACTCGAACGGACTACTCTACGATCCCTCAAGCGGCCTCGCCGTTCAGGGCTATATGGCAGGAGCCAACGGAACCATAACTGCGACCGGTACGCCTGGCTCGATCAACATCCCGATTGGTCTGAAGGCCCAAGCATCCGCAACGGGTGGCACGGGTTCTGTTAAAGTCGGCCCGAACGGCGACAGCGTATTTGACATGAGCATGGGCGGCAATTTGGATCAGACCCAGTGGATCAAAGAAGCACAGCAGGTCTCAAACGGGGGCGCGGGCGGCGGTGCAGCCGGCGCCGGAGCGACGACGACCGTCACGACGACCGTTTACGACTCACTTGGAAACGCACATCAGGCAACGCTGGTCTATTCACCGGATGCCACAGGCGCCGGGGCGGGAAGCGGTCTTCCGGCTACCGTGAACAATGCATCCGGAACGGCTGTCGCGCCGGCCACCCGCTGGAAGGTCACGGCGTCGTTTGCCGACGGCACAATGATCAACGGCTCGGCCGCTCCGCAAACATTAGGCTACGCCTATTTCGATAAGAACGGACAGTTCATTAATACCTCCAGCCTTACCACGCCAACGGCTGCTACCGTTCATACCAATGGCAGCATTCCCACCACGGCTGCGGGCGACGAAATGAATGTCACTGCGTGGGGCACCGCACCCGGAAACGCAGCCAATGCTCCAACGGCGGGCCCAACGGTACCCACCAATGGAATCGGCCTCGATTTCTCACAACAAACTGCTCTGGCGGGCGCGTATACCTCGAACGTCCTCACGCAGAACGGTTACGCGCAAGGCATCCTCTCGAATATCACGATCGGGCAGGACGGCACGGTGCTCGGCGCATTCACCAACGGTCAGTCCAAGGCACTGGCCCAAGTTGCAATGGCGACGTTCCAAAACGAGCAAGGGCTGCAACGCCTGGGTGGCAACAAGTTCACCACCACGGCAAACTCCGGGCTCGCGCAAATCGGCACCGGCACGACCGGACGATTCGGCGCAATACAGTCCGGCGCGCTCGAGCAGTCCAACGTCTCGCTGGCCGATGAGTTCACAAAGATGATCCTCGCGCAACGTTCGTTTCAAGCGAACGCGCGTAGCATCAGCGTCGCGGATCAAGATCTCCAGCTCATCGTGACACCAGGTAACCTCTAATCCATAAGTAAGCGTAGACACGGAGGCCTACGCAACACTGTTGGGGCCCGGGCGGCATGGATGCCGCCCACCCCGACGAACGGTCCCGCGATGACAAACTTCGGCGACCCCAAGGGGCATCTAGGACTTGCCACTATCGTGAGGGAGCGATTTTCTGGGGGCCCCGTTCGCGTGCGAATGGGGGGCTCGGAGCTCAGAGCGCAGAGCCTTCTTAACAAGCGCATGTCCAAATGATCGCGCTCATTCGTCTCAATGGACAACCGGTTATGGTAAACGCCGACCTCATCGAGTCGGTCGAGACCACGCCCGACACGGTGGTCACCCTAACTTCGGGCAACAAACTGATCGTACGGGACTCTATGGAGACGCTCCAGCAGAAGATAATCGACTTCAAACGCAAGATTTACGGACCACCCCCGCCTCTATAGCACAGTCTTTAATCTTCGCTAGCGTCCGGCCGATACAGGAAGTAGACTAAAAAAGCCCGCCGGAGATATTTTTCGTGGATTTTGCTACTATAATCGGCCTTGTTATTGCCTTTGGCGCCATCACCGTCGCCGCGTGGCAGGGCCATGCCGATCCGCACGTATTTCTCGATCGCTGGGATGCTTTGGTGCTCATCATCGGCGGCACCATCGGTGCCACCTTGACCTCCTTCCCGATGAAGGTCTTCGTCCGCGGCTTCATGGGCGGCTGGAAGGTCGCATTCGTCGAGCCCGTCTACCACGAGCGTGAAGTTATCGCCACCCTGGTCTCGTTCGCCGAGAAAGCCCGCCGTGAGGGTTTGCTCGCGCTGGAAAACGAGGCCGCGGCGCTGGATGACGATTTCATGCGCAAAGGTATCCAGCTCGTCATCGACGGTCGCGACACCGATATCATCCGCAAAATTTTAGAGACCGAAGTGAGCTTCGTGCAAGAGCGCGGCGCAAAATCTGAATCCGTTTTTATGACGCTTGGTGGTTACTCACCGACGCTGGGCATCATCGGTACGGTTCTTGGGCTGATCGGTATGTTGAAGAGCCTTGGATCGCTCGGCGGTTCAGGAAACGTCGCCGGGAGCATGGGTACCGCGACGGCCGTTGCGTTCGTGGCAACATTCTTCGGCATCTTATTTGCAAACTTACTCTGGCTGCCGATTGCCTCAAAAATCAAAGAGCGTAACGGCCAGCTTTTGCTGGTGCGCGAAATCATGATCGAAGGCATACTCTCCATTCAGGCCGGCGACAACCCGCGTCTGCTCGAAGAGAAACTGCACGCATTTCTCGATCCGAACGAGCGGGCGACTGAAGTTGAAGAAGGCGGCCACGTCGGCGAGCCGAGTTATCAGGGCGGCTAACGTACATGCCTCAAGCGATTAAAGCTGCCGCGCGGGCGTCGGAGTCTCACCACAAAAAGCGCGCCGCGGAACAAAAGATGGAAACCGCCGGCATGATGCGGTGGCTTCTGACCTACGCCGATATGATCACGCTGCTGCTTGCGCTGTTCATCATTCTGTTCTCGATCTCGACCATCAACCGCGTGAAATTCCAGGCACTGGTGCACGAAGTCTCCGGCGGCTTCGATAACGATTGGGCGATCAACCAACCGCCAAACGGCGGAAGCGACGGCACGAAGTCGCTTAACGCAAGCTCCAACATTCCGGCGATTCAGAAGAAGTTGCAAGAATATATTCAGCAAAACCATCTCGAGAAGTCGGTGCAAACGCGTTTGGATCACCGGGGCCTGGTGATTACGCTCTTGAGCGACAAGTCGTATTACGACAGCGGCAGCGCCGAGCTGCGGCCGGAAACCAAAGTCATTCTCGATCGCATCAACAAGTTTATCCAAGCGAATACCTACATGGTTCGCGTCGAGGGGAACACGGACGACGTCCCCATCGCAACGGGCCAGTATCCTACGAACTGGGAGCTTTCGACGGCGCGTGCAACGAACGTCGTGCGCTATCTCGTCGAGCACGATGCACTCAACCCCTCGCGCATCTCCGCGGCAGGCTATGGACAGTATCACCCGCGTACCCCCAATGCAGACGAGGCGACGCGCCAGCAAAACCGGCGTGTCGATATCGTCATTCTCAATGCAACATTCTCGAAGTTGGAGAAGGGTCAGTAACGCACCGATATGTCGAGCCTCTCACAAGAAGAAATTGATGCCCTAGTAAACCAACTGGCGGCACCGGGCACCGAGGGCGCGGGTCTTGAAGGCAAAAAAATCAAGTCCTTCGATTTCCGTTTCACGAAGCGACTCGAAAAATTTTCGAATAACCAGTTGCAGACGCTGCGCACGTTGCACGACAACTTCACACGCCTGCTCAACAACTCACTCTCGGTGTATCTGCGCACGCGCGTCGAAGCGACCATCGTCTCGATCGAGCAAATCAGTTACGGCGACTTTATCGCCTCGATCGGCATCCCGTCGATTCTCTCGATTTTCTCGATGGATCCGCTTCCCGGCAGCGGTATCGTGCAGGTCGATCTCAACCTCGTCTTCTCGATCATCGACCGCCTGCTTGGCGGTCCCGGCTGGTTCCCGCAAAAGTTGCGCGACCTTACCGATATCGAACGCACGCTCATGCAGCGCTTCATGGCGCGCATGCTCAATAGCTACCGCGAGTCCTGGAATTATCTCCTAACGCTTTCCCTCAAAATCGAAGCCCTCGATTCCAATCCGCAATTCATTCCTCGCATTATCCCGCTCGACCAAATCGTCGCGTACGTTTCGTGCGAACTCAAAGTAGGCGATATGGCCGGGGTGATGAACTTTTGTCTGCCCTACTTAGTCCTCCAATCCATTGGGCCTCAGCTCTCGGACTTTCAGTGGTCTCCATCGGTCGTTGCGGGCCGCGGCATGACCGAAGAAGATATCGCGCAGTTGGCGCGTAATGTCGAGCGTGCGAGCGTCGACGTCCAAGTCGAACTGGGCAAGACGACGGTTTCGCTGCGGGACTTGGTTGCTCTACAACCCGGCGACGTCGTGTTGTTTGAGAAACCCACAAACGAGCCACTTATCGCAAAGGTAAACGACTGCGAGAAGTTTCATGTGTTCCCGGGAGTAAATAGAGAACGGCTCGCCGTGCAAGTCGCCGGCGTGATTACGAACGAGGACGATTTGTGATGAAACAAGTTTTAGGTGCGCCCTCGGGGGATCGATGTCTGGCAGTAATGCAGCAGCGCACCATGGCCTGGGGGCCCCATGCTTTAGCATGGGGGGCTCGGAGCCAGGCGGAGAGCCTTTAAATGGAGATGCAGAAGCTCGCAGACGCGATGCTAGGAGCCTCGGCCACGGTGCTGGGGCGTCTTGTCGAGCATACGGTGCCAACCTCGGGCTCCAAACGTAAGGACCACGAAGGTTCGATCCACACGGACGGCGATTCGCTCGTTACGTTAGCGTTGCTCCCGGCTGTGAGCGATGCCCAGGTTGTTGTTCGCTTCTCCAATGATGAAATTGGACGCGTTGTCAACATGATGATCGGCGGGGCCGACGACGCGGCGGAGATGGGCGCGATGCAGCTTTCCATCGTTTCCGAAACCGTTTCGCAAATCGCCGTTGCAATGACCGAAGCACTGGCAAAAGAATTGGGCGTCTCCGCGGATGGTATCAAAGCCGAACTTTGCACGGATGCCACCGCCCTGCCGCCGCCTCCCTTCCAGTCCTACGAAGGCACCGTTCATGTCTCTGCCGATATCGCCCCGCAAATCGCGATTGACTTTGCAGCGATTACGCTCTCAAAATTACAGAGTGCTAGCGGCGCTGATGAACCCGCCGCACCCCTCACCGCTGCAGCCCCTGAACCTGCAAAAGCAAAGCCCAAAGAAAAGGCGGCGGCTCCGGCCTCCGTTGCGCCCGCGGCAAATGCACAGGCGGTCGTGTTTGCAGCCATGACGCCTACGCCGCTGAAAGCAGCCCACCCGGGTCAGGCTAACCTGGATTTGGTTCACGACATTCCGCTGCAAATTAGTGCCGTGCTCGGTCAAACCGCCTTGCCTCTGCGCGAAGTGGTATCGCTTTCCGCCGGTAGCGTGTTCGAGCTCGACAAGAATTCGACCGATCCGATCGATCTTTACGTCAACAATATCTTGATCGCACGCGGCGAGGTCGTGGTTGTCGATGATAAGTTTGCCGTCAAGATCAGCGAACTCAATCCAAACTCCCAGTAAGTAAGGTCGTCATGCCAGTTGGTTTCGTCGGCACCTACCTAATGGCGCTCGTCGTCATTGCGCTGTTGCTATTCGGCTTGTATACCCTTGTGCGCGCGCTCGGCCGGGGACGCGTGCTTGCCGGCGCCGACCGCCGTCTCGTGAGCGTCATCGAATCGACCTTCGTTGCCCAAAACACCACCTTGCACGTGGTGAAAATCGGAGAGAAGTTTTATGCCGTGGGGGGTGGTTCGGGTCACCTTTCACTGTTGTGCGAAGTACCGGCAGACGAAGTAACGCCCTGGCTTGAGTCGCAGCGCAAACTCTTTGCAAACCAGACGCAATCGCTTTCGGGGTTCATGAAGTACCTGCGCAGGCCGCCGCAATGAAAAGCCTGTGGACGCGGCTGTGGACGCGGTACCGTTTTTTTTGGGTGCTTTCGGGCCTAGCCCTTTTTACGCTCTGGCTCTTGCCGGCGCTTGCGCTCGCGGCGGCGCCCGCCGCCCCGACCGCTCCGACGGTGCCGATTCCGAACATTAATATCGGCCTCGGACAAGCACATTCACCATCGCAGGTGGCAAGCTCGCTGCAAATTCTGCTTCTGCTGACGGTTGTTTCTTTGGCGCCGACCTTGCTGGTGCTGCTCACGTCCTTCACGCGCGTCGTCGTTGTTCTTTCGTTTGTGCGTACGGCTCTCGGCACGCAACAGGTACCGCCCAATCAGGTGCTGGTTGGGCTTGCGTTGCTCTTGACCTTCTTCATCATGAACCCGGTAATCACCGATATCAACAAGAATGCGTTGCAGCCGTATATGAAACAGAAAATTTCGCAGAGCGTGGCGCTCGACCGCGCGGCGGTACCGCTGCGCAAATTCATGTTTCGGCAGACGCGAGAAAAAGATATCCAACTCTTTTATTCGATGTCCAAAGAGCCCCGCCCGAAAGAACAGAAGGACGTCCCGAGCTACATCCTTATTCCGTCGTTCGTTATTTCCGAGCTCAAGACAGCCTTTGAGATCGGATTTGCGATCTACGTGCCGTTTATCGTCATCGACATGGTCGTTGCAAGTATCTTGCTCTCGATGGGCATGATGATGATCCCGCCGATTATCATCTCGCTTCCGTTCAAGATTCTGATCTTTCTTTTAGTTGATGGCTGGAACTTGACGGTGGCGGCCATCTTCCAGAGTTACCAGCAATGAGTTTTGCGGCAGCGATCGCCCTCGGGCGTGAAGCGATCTTCATTGCCTTTGTCGTTGCAGCGCCCGCGCTGTTGCTTGGGCTCTTTGTCGGCTTAGCAATCTCGATCTTTCAAGCCGTGACCCAAATACAAGAACCGACCTTAACGTTCATTCCAAAGATCCTGATCGTCGCGATGGCGCTTTTGTTCTTCGGACCTTTCATGCTTGCAATGCTGACCGATTTTACCGCGCGAACTTTTCATAACGTCGGCTCTTTCATACGATAGCCATGCCCAACGTTTTTGGGCTCTCGTACGCGGAGATCGAAACGGCCCTGCTTATCATGATTCGCGTTACCATTGTGATGAGTATTATCCCGGTCTTCTCAGCCGCGCAAATTCCCAGACTGGCGCGAATCGGGCTTGGGCTGTTCATCACCTTTGTTATCTATAAGGTGATTCCCCCGATGCACACCTCGCTCGATCTGTATGCGCTCATGGGCGCGATCGTGAGCCAGGTGGTCGTGGGGCTGATATTCGGGTTCGTCTCTTACTTGGTTTTTATGGGAATTCAACTTGCCGGTGAGATTATCGATATTCAAATCGGCTTTGCGGTGGCAAACATCATCAATCCACTCAATCAGCAGAGCGTGACCGTGATCGGCGAATTTGAACTGACCCTCGCGTCATTAATCTATCTCGTTACGAATTCACATCACTTGCTGTTTCAGGGCATTAGTGGGTCCTTCAATCTCTTGCCTCTTCCCTACATCGGTCTCGATCCAAGCGTCGCGGGGAACGTAACGACGTTCTTCACGCAGGCGAGTTTGATTATTTTCAAGGTCGCCGCTCCCGCTGCCATTGCGCTCTTCATCGTCAACGTTGCACTTGGCCTGATGGCGCGGGTCGCACCGCAAATGAATGTATTTGTCGTCGGATTTCCGCTGCAGATCGGGGTGGGTCTGCTTATGATAGCGGTGAGTATTCCGTTGCTGGGGTTCGTCATTCCGCAATTGTACGGGCAGGTGCCGGGGCAATTAGATGCGGTCATGCGTGGGATGGTTCCCAGCCCCGGCCCAAGCCCGTAGCGAGATAATCGCTCAAGCTACGAGAGCATGTTATAAGAGGCGCCCACGGGAAATCGTGCTTTCACACCAATCCGTAAGCGCCTCATAGTTTTGGGGGCCCCGCTCGTTCAGCAATGCTGAACGTGTGGGGGGCGCGGAGCTTAGAGCGCAGCGCCTTTAAAAATAAGTAAACTGGCCGATCTTGTTTGCCGGTGATTCCGTGAAGTAGATTTTGCCGTCGTAGCCGACGACCAGCATTCCCGGGAATGAAGTTGCAATGCTAAACGCGCCTGCGGTCGGCACCTTGAACTCTTTAACCATCAAGGCCGTCGTTGTATTGACTTGCGCGATTGCGTTTGCAGTCGGATCGGCGATGTAGAAGTTATTGTCATTTCCGACTGTGAAGCCCGTAACGGATTGCGTCCCGGGAAGGGCCACGTCCGTTGGAAGTCCGGCAGTTGCAACGCGTCCCAGGCGATCGACGGCGCTCTCGGTGAACCACATGGCTCCATCGGGACCTAGGACGATTTGGAACGGACCGGCGGCGGGCGTCTGAGTCGGCATCTCCGCCGTCACGGCTCCGCCGGACGTGATGCGACCGATCCTCGAGACGGCGTTCTCCGTGAACCACAATGCGCCGTCGGCGCCGACTGCGATCGATTCGAGGCCGGCGTTTGCGGTTGGAATATTATACTCGCTCAGGACACCGGCGACGGTGATCGCACCGATGCGGTTCGGGGTGCCTCCACGGCCCGCTTCAGTGAACCACAGGCTGCCGTTCGGGCCCGAGATGATTTGCTGTGGATTCGCGCCCGGGGTGAGCGCGAATTCGGCCAGCAGCGCGCCGTTGCTCGGCGAAATTTTGGCGATCTTATCGGTACCCGATTCGGAGACCCAGAGGTTGGTGTCGGGGCCCGTTGTGATTGAGGTCGGCGAAGACCCCGCGCTCAACTGAAGTGGCTCCGTGAGCGTCACGGAGGTGCCGATGACGACCTTGGCCACCTTGTTAAGGGCCTGTTCGGTAAACCACAAGTTGCCGTCCGAGCCACGCGTGATGGCCGTGGGAGCGCTTCCCGCCGAGGGGACGAGGACTTCACCCGAGACGTTGGGCACCACCGGGGAGGGCGTCGGGGTGGGTGTGTTAAGGTTGGTCGAGCTGCTGCAACCGGCAAACAGGACCGTACTGAGGAGGCTGGTGGCCGCTAGGCCGAGGGTACGCCGCATGAGGTCTCCTGAAAGAAAAAGGCTCTTAGGCCTACAACGAAATTTAGTTGGCCGCTGGCGTCCATTCGCCGCTCTCTCTGTAAAAACTCCGTCGCCGCCTTGAGGAACCGGCCCAATCACCCGAAAACGAGTATAGAGATGCGCGCAATGAGCCTGCAGATTGGCTAAGCCAGAACAGACCGAGAAAGCCACTCCCAAGCGCCGAGACGAGGCGCGAAAGCGTGGCCAGCTGGCAAAGAGTGCCGACCTTACGGGTGCGGTAATCTTTTTTGTCGCCGTGATCGTCATTCACGCCGTCCTCGCACGCGCCATGGCCGGGTGGGGATGGACGATGCAGAAAACGCTCCAGCATATCAACGCGCATCAGGATCTCACGATCTTTTCCGTTTGGACGATGTTCGTACAAGCACTCGGGGGCGTCTGGCTGTTCATGGCAATCTTGCTGCTCTCCGGGGTGGTCTTCGCCATTCTCGGTAACGTTGCGCAGTTCGGTTTCGTGATGACAGCCCACACGATGAAGCCCACGTTTAGCAAGATCAATCCGCTTACCGGTTTTCAGCGGATGTTCTCAAAGCAAGTCTTAGTCAATCTCGGCAAACAAATTGCGAAGTTGGTTGCAGTTGCGGTCATTATCTATCCCAGCGTGGTCGGCAACATCTCCATGTTCTATACCCTGGCAAGCGCCAGCCCCATGACAATTATCCTTTTCCTGAACGATCTGATTTACGGAATCGGCTTTCGTTTTGGAATCTTATTGCTCGCTGTCGGTTTGGTCGATTATTTATGGACCAAGCATCAGCTTGAAGACTCGCTCAAGATGACCAAACAGGAAGTCAAGGATGAGTTCAAGCAACAGGAAGGCAGTCAGGAAGCCAAGGGTGCGTTCAAGCGCCGTCAGCGCGAGTTGTACCGCCGGCGGATGATGCATGCAGTCCCGAGGGCAACCGTAGTCGTGACCAACCCGACGCACTTTGCCGTCGCACTGGAGTGGGATGACGTGAAAATGGATGCGCCGGTGGTGACCGCTAAGGGCGCCGATCTGATGGCGAAGCGAATTCGAGAATTGGCGCGCGAGCATAATGTGCCGATCATGGAAAACCCGGCGCTTGCCCGTACGCTTTATGCGCAGGTCGAGATCGAGCAAGCCATCCCGCCGAACCTGTATGCTGCAGTTGCACAGGTCATCGCCTTCGTCTTCAAGCTCAAGCGGAAAACCGGCTAATGGCCGCCACGCCGCAATCTACTCCTCAAACAATGGGTTCGCGCGTCACGAACGCCGCCCCAATTTTTGTTGCGGCGGCATCCGTCATGCTCGTCATCTTGATGATCGTACGCATCCCGCCGATCCTGCTCGACTTCTTGCTCACGCTCAACATCACTATTGCGCTGCTGATTATCGGCACCGCCTTGTATGCAGAAAGCGCATTACAGATCAGCGTCTTCCCAACCCTGTTGCTGATCGTTACCCTGTTCCGCCTTTCGCTCAACATCACCGCGACGCGATCGATCCTTCTAACCGGCTATGCGGGCGAGGTCATCAATTTCTTTGGCCAGACAGTGGTCGGCGGAAATTATGCAGTCGGCTTCGTCATCTTCATGATTTTGATCATCATCCAATTCGTGGTTATCACCAACGGCGCAGGCCGCGTCGCCGAAGTGGCCGCTCGTTTTACCTTGGACGCAATGCCAGGCAAACAGCTGGCCATTGACGCGGACCTCAACGCGGGCCTGATTACGGAAGCCGAAGCGCGCCAACGCCGCAAAGATATTCAACGCGCCGCGGACTTCTATGGCGCAATGGACGGCGCCAGCAAGTTCGTGCGCGGCGATGCCGTTGCGGCCCTCATCATCGTGGCAATTAACACGGTCGGCGGTTTCATCGTCGGCGTCTTCCAGCTGCATATGGACTTGCTCAAGTCCTTACAGACCTTCACGCTGCTCACAATCGGCGAAGGTATCGTCACGCAGATTCCCGCGCTGCTGATCTCGACCGCTACCGGTATTATCGTCACGCGGGCGGCCTCGGAATCGAGCTTCGGCTCCGATCTTATCAAGCAGCTCACGGGACAACCCAACGCAACGCTCATCGCCTCGATTATCACGATGATTTTCGGACTCTTTGGACTTGCGCGCCCGCTCATGATTCCGTTCTCGATCATCCTGTTCTTGATGTATCTGCGCCAACGCCGGTATGCAACGGTTGCAGCCCCGTCCGGTCAATTGCCGACGACGGCGCAAGCGGTTGCTGCGGCCGGCGGCACGGCAGCGCAAGGCCAGCTCAAAGGTGCCGAGAGCGTCGTCCCGTTGCTATCCTACGATCCCATGGAGCTCGAAATTGGATTCGGGCTCATTCCTTTGGTCGACGTCGGGCAGGGCGGCGATCTGCTTGAGCGCATCACGCTCATTCGCCGCCATGCGGCGCGCGATCTCGGCATCGTCGTTCCGCCCATTCGCGTTCGCGACAACTTGCAACTCAAGCCAAGTACATATGTCATTAAGATTTATGGCTTGGAAGTTGCTTCGGCTGAAGTAATGGTCAGCAGATTACTTGCCATGAATCCAGGAACGGCGACTGCGCAGATTGACGGCATTCCGACTACGGAGCCTGCGTTCAACTTACCCGCGCTTTGGATCTCCGAACAAGCGCGCACGGAAGCGGAGATGGCGGGCTACACCGTCATCGATCCCACAAGCGTCATCGCAACGCACTTGACCGAAATCATCAAGACCCACGCGCCCGATCTGCTAGGCCGCCAAGAAACCTCGGCGTTGCTGGACAACGTCAAGACGCACTACCCTGTCGTCGTTGAAGAACTCGTTCCAAATCTGCTTACGGTCGGCGAAATTCAGCGTGTGCTGCAGAACCTGCTGCGCGAACGTATTCCGATTCGCAACCTGTTGCTTATTCTAGAAACGCTTGCGGACTGCGCGCGGCAGGGCAAAGACATCGACTTTCTTACCGAAAAAGTTCGTGCAGCCATGGCGCGTCATATCTGCGCCGAGTACGCGGAAGACGGGTTGCTTTCGGTTATCACCGTCGACCCACGACTGGAAAGCCTGCTCGCCGAAGCCGTGCGCCGCGGCGAGGATGCCTACGCCTTGCTCGATCCGAACACGGTCGCGCGCATTTACGCCTCGCTTACCAAGCAGATCGGCAACGCTCAGGCTGCGGGCCTGCACCCGATTGTCCTCTGCTCGCCGTCCGTTCGTCTCGCCCTCAAGCGCCTAACTGAGCGGGCTGCGCCGCAACTTGTCGTATTATCGTACTCGGAGATTGCGCCCGGACTGCGGGTCGAATCGATCGGGCAGATTTCCACAACTGACGAGGTTCCGGAAACGATGGGTAGTACGCCGTGAGATTTTCCCTATGCTAAAAGGCCTCTTCGGAGGTAGGAGCTCGAAGGTACCGCCTTCTAAGCTGCCCCAGCTCCATTCATTTGTAGAAGTGAGCGTTGCGGGACGGCCGCCGGTCTCGATCACGGTCGAGAGCAACGGTCCCAAGAACATTATCACGAAGGACGTCGGTGCGGTGAGCGGCTCGGCCGTGTTCACCTATAGCAATCCGTCGGGCAAGTTCCGGTTCGCGACCCGCATCGCCGGGTCGCGCGGCGACCTCACCGTCTACGAAATGCCGACCAAGGTTGATACCCTCAGCTCACATGCCGGCTCTCAACAGCGCGCCTCGGTCCGGATGGATACGATCGTTCCCGGCATGTGGCGCCGCGCGAAAAATGGGGTCGGAGCGGGTGACTTCGCAAAGGGAAACGTTCGCGATATCAGCCGCGGCGGATGCTCATTGATCATCGGTTACGAGTTGCCGAAGGCCGCACAGGTTGAGGTAAAGCTGCAGCTCGGCGCAATGCCGGTCATTGCGCTCGGTGAGGTCATGCGCGTCGAGCATATCAAGACCTCCGGAAAATGGTCGCACGGCTTGCGTTTTCAGGGAATTACGCCGGCCCAGGACAAAGCGATTATGGAGTTCATCAATCGTCGCCAATCCGATCTCCGCTCAAGGGGCCTTGCTTAAGGAAAAGGCTGCCTTCCATTAAACAAAGGCTTCGAAACAACCGATTAGGTCAACAGTGGCGCTCTGCGCCTTCCGTCTGGTAGGAGATTTATGAGCAAACGGGTCCTCATCGTCGACGACGCGGTCGTCATGCGGATGATGATCAAGGGCATCTTATCCAAGAACGGGTTTGACGTCGTGGGCGAAGCTCAAAACGGCGCGGAAGCCGTGGATAAGTACAAAGCCCTGATGCCCGATCTCGTGACGATGGATATGGTCATGCCCGAGATGGACGGCATTACGGCCGTCAAGCAGATCATGAGCCACGATCCGGACGCCAAAATCATCATGTGCACCTCGATGGGACAACAGGCCCTCGTGGTAGAGGCCATCCAGGCCGGAGCCAAGTCGTTCATCACCAAGCCGTTCCAGCCACCGAAGATTCTGGAGACCATCAACAAGGTGCTCACGTGAGCGGACAAACCTTAAAACTCAACGAGCTCCAGAAAGACGCGCTCAAGGAAGTAGGCAACATCGGCGCCGGCCATGCCGCAACCGCGCTCTCGCAGCTGCTCAATACGAAGATCAATCTTACCGAGCCGCGTATCGACGTTATTAAATTCCGGGACCTTGCAACGCGCGTCGGTCACGAGAACCGCGTCATCGCCGCATTACACATGTACGTGCGTGGCGAAGCGCCCGGCCAAATGGTCGTCATCTTCGATCGCGAACAGGCGCTCGATTTCGTCAACGTGTTCATCAAGCGCATCATCGGCGATATCCAAATTTTCGATTCCATCGTCGATTCGACGCTCAAGGAACTGGGCAATATCATCGCCGGGTCGTACTTGACCGCGATCATTCAGCTCACAGGCGTCAATCTGCTTCCTTCGGTGCCGACGCTTTCGTACGGCACAATTCAAGCGGCGTTTCGCACGCTCATGTCGATTTTGCCCGACCAAGACGTCTTTCTCATCGAGAGCAGTTTCCTCGATAAAGAAAAACAAGTCTCCGGCCAATTCATCCTCATCCCCGAAACTGGCTCGCTCGGGCCATTGCTTTCGGTTTTCGGCGTGGAGTAAGAAGTGGCTTTGCCTCGGCAATGTTTTATTGTCGGGACGTTCACATTTTCACATCCTGTAAAAATGCTACTCCCTGCCATGTCACTCTCGCCATCCATGGCTGCGTTCGCCGTTCAGAGGCCCGCCAATAAATCATTGCCAAGGCGAAGCCACACCTACCGTGCCGTTTCGGCAGCAATGACCCTCGCTCGTTTCCATCAATGCCGTTCTTCCTCGTGCGTCGCACCGCCGTGTCACCCTGAGCTTGTCGAAGGGTGTACTTAGTGTCTGACGATCTTTTCGATAGGACTGAGTTCGTACAGTACTTTCGCGATGAGTGCGAGGAGTTGCTGCAGCAGATCGATTCCGACTTGCTTCGGTTGGAAGAATTCATCGATACGGGGCGGGCCGATCAAGAAACGATCAACTCGCTCTTTCGCGCGCTGCACACCGTTAAGGGCAGCGCGGGCATGTTGCAGTTTACCGAAGTGCAGATGCTTGCGCACAAGTTGGAAAATTTGTGCGATTTACTGCGCAAGGATCGCATGCCGCTCTCGGAGGGCGCGGTCGACATTCTGTTCTCGGGCCGCGATTTTCTCACTGATCTGATCGGAAATGCCATCGACGGGACAGAAGCGCCGCAGGGCGTCGGCCAGTATTTGGAACGCCTCGATTCCTTCGTCGCCGTTTACGAGCAGACGTCTTCCTTGATTGAAGGCGCGCACGGCGAAGAAACGTCGTTCGATGCGGAGGCCGCGGCCGAAAATGTAAGTGCGATGGACATCGAGGCCTTTGAAGCCGAAGTCGAACGCCTGCTTGCCGAGAAGCTTGCAAAAGAACAGGAGGTGTACGTGCCTCCGCCCGACGCGGCCCCCGTCCAATCGAATGAAGCCGCAGATGACATTGTCGAAACCGTCGCAACACCTGCGGCGGAATTGAAAAATGGCGAGAAACCGGCGCAGAAACGCGCGAACGCCCATCAGACGATCCGCGTCGATATCGAGCGCCTTGACTTGCTGCTCAACCTCGTCGGCGAATTGGTCATTAACCGCACGCGTATTTCGGACATTGCATCGACGCTTGACCGCTCGATGAAAGACAAGCACGTCAACGGTGCACACGACCTGCTGGCGCCGCTCGCAAAAGATTTAGCCGATAGCTCAGCCCTTCTGGCACGCACCACCAACGAAATTCAAGAGTCGATCATGAAAGTCCGAATGGTTCCCATCGGACAGGTCTTCGACCGCTTCCCACGCCTGATTCGCGATATTGCAAAAGCGCGCGGCAAGGAAGTTCAGCTCAAAATCTCAGGCGCCGAAACCGATCTCGATAAGACCATCGTGGATGAAGTGGGCGAACCGCTGATGCATCTGCTGCGTAATTGCGTCGACCATGGCCTTGAAGATCCCGATACCAGGGTCAAGCGCGGAAAGCAGCGCCACGGAACGATCTCGCTAAATGCCTATCACGAAGGCAACCAGATCATCATTGAAGTCTCCGACGACGGGGGCGGCATCGATCTGCCGAAAGTGCGCGAGCGCGGCATCAAGCAGGGCCTCATGTCGCCGGACGACCGGCCCACCGATCGGGAGATTATCGAGCTGATTTTCACGCCGGGATTCTCAACCGCAGAAACGATTTCCGACGTCAGCGGCCGTGGCGTGGGCATGGACGTCGTTAAAAAGAACATCTCGCGGCTTAAGGGCGTCTTCGATGTCGATACGCAGCCCGGTGTCGGTACGACCTTTACGATGAAATTGCCGCTCACGCTCGCAATTATCCAGGCACTCCTCGTGCGCGTGCGCGACGAGCTCTATTCGATTCCGCTCGATAGCGTTATCGAATCGCAGCGCGTTGAAATGAAAGACGTTCGCACCGTGCACGGCAACGAAGTGATCACGCTGCGCGGCCAGGTCGTTCCGCTCGTGCGCGTTGCGGATTTCTTCGAGCTCGATGCTCCGCGCGATCCCGATAAGGTCATGATTGTCATCGTCGGGTTACAAGGACGCCAGGTTGGATTGGTCGTCGATTCGTTCCAGGGCGAGCAAGAAATCGTGATCAAACCCCTCTCCGACGTGATCGGACGTATCCCGGGTATCTCGGGTGCGACCATCCTCGGAAATGGCTCGATCTCACTTATTATCGACGTGCATTCGCTGGTGAGCGAAGCGTACTCGGGCGGCAAGATTGCGCGCGCCGAATTCAGCGGAGTCTAACCGTGGCGTTCAGTATTCCGGAGGGTCTTTGAAAACAATGTCAACCATGGATCGTAAAGAGCAGCAGCAGTTCTCGGGTGAGAAGATTCAAGTCGTCTCGTTCCATCTGGGCAACGAAGAGTACGGCGTGGATATATCACAGGTGCAAGAAATCATTCGCATGGTCGATATTACGCACGTTCCGCGGGCGCCGCATTTCATGGAAGGCGTGATCAATCTTCGGGGTCAGCTTATTCCAATTATCGATTTGCGCACGCGTTTTGGGATGCCCCGCGCCGAGCACACGAAAAACACGCGCATCGTCGTGACGGAGATTGCCGGCAAGCGCGTCGGCATCATCGTCGATAGCGTCTCCGAAGTGCTCAATCTCCCGATTGAAAATGTGGAAGAAGCGCCCGAGATGATTGCAGGGGTCGGCACGGAGTATATTTCTGGCGTCGGTAAGGTGGCCGACCGGCTGATCATTCTGTTGGAGTTGCAAAAGGTGATATCGTCGCAAGAGAAACAAGAACTGGAATCACTCGACGTCGGCGTCTCGGCATAATTCCAACCACGCGGCTTACATCTTGAAGCCGAGACCCAGATACAAGCCGCTATGCGTGAATGTCTGCGGCGAGAGCGAGCTTGCGCTGTTCGGGTAGCCAAAGTCCCCGGCATACCCAGCATCGGCAAAGAACGGGCCTTTGAGGTCAAAGTGAGCTCCGAGCGTGTAGCGCATGATTCTGAAGTCAGTCGTCGAGCTGACGGGCGCGGCGTAGCACAGGGTAGAGGTTACGGGACACGAGTACGACCCGGTGGCGCTCGGATACAGAAACACTGACCCGTACGCTTCGAGCGGTTTCTCGCCGCGCGGCACTTTCTCGATGCCGAAGCCCAGACCGCTAAAGGACGCGCCGTTGCCGGCAAAGTTGCCCGAACCGACGCCGACGAAGATATCGGGTTCTGCGACCTGAACGCCCAAGCGCAAGTCGGTGTCGTGACCGCCGACGTTATTGCAGAAGGCTCTCGATCCGCAGGTAGAGTGAAAGAACCCGAAGTCCTCGCCAAAATAGACCGATTCGCCACCGTCTTTACGGTTGTAGATCTGCTTCATTCCGGCGCGCAGTGAGGCGTGGCCATCGAAGACGTAGCCCAGGCTCATTTCCACTTGCTGCGACGGGCGCGAACTCGGCGCGGGTGTCGGTTCGGCCGCGGACGGGGCCCCCAGCAGGACGAAGGCGAGGGCCGCCACAGCAAAAAACGTCCGATTCAAAATAGGCCTCCGGTGCGATAGTAAAAAAGCAAGCGCTTGTCGCTAGTAGAGCCATTTTATCACAAGAACCCGGGAGAACACAGGTCTACTAATAAATTAGTTGACAATCCGGGTTACGTCCGTTATAGTCTACTAAAGAATTAGTAGCAACGCGCGGAGGAAGTGTGGCACGTAAGAAATCGCAAACCTTAACAGAAGCCGAGCTCCGGCTTATGGACGTCCTGTGGGACAAAGCGCGCGCAACGATCGCCGACGTCACGGCTGCGTTACCGCCGCCGCCCCTCGCGTACAATACCGTGCTTACCACGATGCGGATTCTAGAGCAAAAAGGCTATGTGCGGCACGAAGAGGATGGCCGCGCCTACGTTTATATTCCGGTCGTCGAGCGTGAGGAAGCATCTTCCAGCGCGGTGAGCCAGCTGCTGAATCGCTTCTTCGGTAATTCGCCGGGCGCGCTGGCTCTCAAGTTGGTCGAGAATAAAAACCTCGACCACGCCGAGATCGAACGGCTCAAAGAGCTCATCGAGCGGTACGAGGACGCAAAAGAATGACCGCTTGGTTGCCGCACGTTGAGAGCCTCTCGCGCTTTATCGTCGCGATCATCCTCAACAGCATCTGGGAAGATGCAATTCTCGTTTTCGCGGCTTGGCTAGTTTTGCGGACCTTACGTAACACCAATGCCAGCACGCGGTATTTAAGCTGGCTGCTCACGATGATCGCGGCCGTGGCCCTGCCCGTCATCACATCGATTCCGCAAACGACGCTCATCGGCGCGCCAGCACAACAAGTTGCGAGTTCGAACACGCTGCCCCAAGCGAGGTCCCATTCGGTGCAGCCGCCGGAGACCGTAACGGCGCGCGACGGGTCCGTCACGACTACACAGCCTGTCCCCGCGCCTTCCTTTCGCGTCCCAGAGCGACTTCGGTTGCTTCTCCCGTCCTGGCTTGCAACGGTTCTTTTCGGCGTCTGGTTTTTAATTGCTCTGATCATCGGCGTGCGTCTCGCAATCGATCTCGTTTCCCTGGAGCGGCTCAAACGCGATTCGCTTCCGCTGCCGGTCCAATTCCGCGACCAAATGGAAAGTTGGGTGAAAGCCGCTTACGGAAAAGCGCGGGAAGTGCGCATCTGCGTCTCCGATCGCACCACAGTCCCGGTTGCCGTCGGGCTTTTCGATTCGATGATTCTTTTGCCGCAGCATCTGCTTGAAGAACTCTCCGCGGGTGAACTCGACCGCATCAGCCTACATGAACTCGCGCATCTCCACCGCGGAGACGACTGGACCAATTCGGTTCAGCGCTTCGCGCAAACGCTGCTCTTTTTTAATCCCGCAATCCGTTTCGTCGGCTCGCAACTGGATCTGGAACGCGAGGTAGCGTGTGACGATTGGGTGCTCTCACTTACCGGCGAAGTTCGGCCGTATGCAACGTGCTTAACGAGGATGGCTGAGCTGACGGCCTGGCCGCACCGGCCCCTTGCGGCACCCGGCGTATTCGTGACGCGCAAAGGCATTTCGATCCGGATCGAGCGTTTGTTGAACAAGCAACGCAACGCTCGAGTCAAAATCGCGTACGGCGTGCCGGCCGCCCTCGGCGCCGCTCTGGCGGCATTCTTCGTGGTGACAAACGGAGTCACACCCGTTATCGCGTACACGACGGAATCTGCCGCGACGACCGTGGCAAGCGTTTCGCAGCGGATCGTGACGGCCGCTCACTTCAAATCCCCGAAGCCGGCGGCAACCGCGGCTGTTCGCGCGGTCGCCAGTTCAGCCCCCATCACTGAGGTTAATGCGCCGGGGATCAACGTTCATGTACCCGCCACCGGCGTGCACGTTCCGGCGATCGACGTCCATGTACCCGCGATTCATGTACCCGCGATTCATGTACACGTTCCTGCCGTTCGCATTCCGCCCGTCGATGTGGGCAACGGCTTCGCATGCACGGGCTGCAATTTCGAAGGCACCAACTGGGCCGGCAAAGACATGAGCAACCGTAGCTTCATCGGGGCTAACTTCGATCGCGCCAATCTTAACGGCACGAACTTGAGCGGCTCGAACCTTAGCGGCGTCAAGTTCGACCATGCCGATTTGCGCAATGCCGATTTGCGGAATGCGAATCTGAGTGGCTGCAACATGAGTGGCGCAGATATCTCAGGGGCGCGTTTCGATCATGCACGTATCAGCGGATGCAGCGGCCTCACGGCGCGGCAGCTGGATCAAGCGCAGCTTCGCACTTGGCTCACGCAGTGCAGGGGGTGCGATTTCTCACACGCGGATTTCCACGGAATGGATTTACGCAAAATTCGCGCTTCCGGCATGGATTTTGCGGGCGCCAATTTTAGCGGCGCGGACCTCTCTGATGCCCGGTTCTCCGGGGCCGACTTCAGCCACGCGCTCTTTTCAGGCGCCCGTTTGCGCGGAACCAGCTTCACCGGGTGCGACTTCGATAAAACCGATTTGCGAAACGCCGACCTCAGCGAAACCACTCTTTCCGGAAGCGATCTCTCCAACGCCATCATGAGGTAGCGTTACCCTCGTTCACTCCTATTGCACTGCCAAAACAGGTAAGGCTTGATTTCGTGCGGCCAAAGGCCGCGGAGGAAGTACATGAAAATTCTCGTTCAGATTCTAATCGCGCTCGCGTTTGCCGCTGGTTCGGCCCTGACCCCCGTGGTCGTGGCAGCGCAAAGTAACAATACTGCTTCGATCCTCAATCACTGTTGGGGCTGCAACTACGGAGCAGTAGATTGGCATGGTCGCAACCTACGGAGCGTGCATGCCTCCGGGGTTAATCTCGAACGTGCCAACTTGCGCGGAACCGACCTGAGGGACGCGGACTTCTCCGGGGTCAACTTCGAAGGCGCGGACTTGCGCGATACGGACCTCCGCGGCGCCAATTTTTCCGGCTGCGACCTGGCTGGGGCGCAGCTTAGGGGCGCCAAAGTCACGGGCACACGCTTCTCCGGCATCGATCTTACCCATCATACGCTCGATCATCTTTC
Organism: Vulcanimicrobiaceae bacterium; assembly: GCA_046262675.1. Classification (GTDB taxonomy): domain Bacteria; phylum Vulcanimicrobiota; class Vulcanimicrobiia; order Vulcanimicrobiales; family Vulcanimicrobiaceae; genus JACRUB01. The sequence goes on along the minus strand of JBHEMH010000010.1, from coordinate 73,226 downwards.
CGGTGATGCGGCGCGGGCAATTCTAAGCAATTGTTCGGGTTGCAATCTCGAAGGCGTAGATCTGTCGGGACGTGAGCTTCGCGGCGTTCACCTAATCGGTGCTAATCTCCAACGGGCGAACTTGCAGAACGCCGACCTGCGCGGCGCGCGCCTGTTAGGCTGCAATTTTCAAGGCGCGAAACTGCGCGGCGCCAAACTCGAGGGCGCTTCGCTGGTCGGAAGTAATCTCGAAGGCGTCGACCTCATCTCAGCAGATTTGCACGCCGTCCACATGGTCGGCACGAACGCTCGTAATGCCAAACTGAATAATGCAAACCTGGACGGCGCGGTTTTGTGCGGCCAAGAGACCCATATCGACGGAGACGATACACAGCGTACAGTGATCCACGGAAAAACGGTCTGCACCGAACTCGAAGGCGCTGACCTCAGCGGTACGCGCATGCACCACATCCAACGATGCACTTGGGACGAAGGTCCGGCTCCCAGCTGCGCAGTGGTATCTGCACAGACTCTCCGCGACGTCGCGCACGCCAATCTCACGGGAGCCCAGTTATGATTTCGTTTCTCGCGAAGCGTATTTGGGTTGTTGCGGGCGCGCTAGTTGTTCTGTGCGGGGCATCAGCCGGTGCGCAGGCGCCGGATACGGCCGGCACGATCACCGTTCCCAAAGCGGCCGCAACGCCGCCGATCGACGGAGACGCGAGTAACCCCGCATGGAAAGACGCGGCCAAAGTAACGTTCGGATACGACTTGCGCTTGCACAAGATGTCCGAAAATACAGGCAGCGCGATGATCATGACGGACGGTCAGAATCTCTACATCGCTTTTGACGTCAAACAGTATGGCCCGATTACGGCGGTGCAGCACAGCAACAACGTCGGACTGGATACTGACGACGAGGTGCAGGTCGATCTCTGGCCCGCAGGCAGTAACGGTTTTAAATACCTTTTCATCAGTACGCCGCTGGGAAATCACTACCAGTTTTCAAGCGAGAACAATTCGTACGAACCCAATTGGGAATCCGTCGGAAAACTCAAAGATGGCGGCTATTCGGTCACGATGCGCATTCCACTGAAGATCATGCGCGGGGCGAAAGGGAGCAGCTGGCGCGTGCAGTTTTCTCGCCAAGTGCAGTACACCCACGAAGATATCGTGTGGAATTACGGACCATCCCAAGGAGACCACAATGACCTCACGTACGCCGGGTTCTTGGCTGGGATGCCCCGCGTCGCGGCGACGATGCCCAAACCGCGCCTGGCGCTCTACGGTCTCGCACAAGCCGGCCCAAGCGATAGCGGCGCCAACACGTCGCGCTCGGGAGCGGATCTTGCGGTCCCCCTAACTTCGGGCACGTCATTCATTGGTACGTTCCATCCCGATTTCTCGAACGTCGAGAGCGATCAACAGTCGATTGCACCGACGGCGTTCCGGCGCAGTTTCGATGAAATGCGGCCGTTTTTCACGCAGGGCGCGCAGTTCTACAACCCGTTTTCCAGCGTAGGCTACTACGTTGGCGATCTCTACACGCCAGCAATTCCAACGCCCCGCCAGGGATACGCCATCGAAGGCAAAGAGGGTCTTTTTAGTCTTGCCGCTTTCGACGCCGTCGGTTTTGGTCGCAACGATAGCGCGCAAGTTCTGACATACCATCGTCCCGATCGGAAACTTGGAATGAAGTTTCAGCGCGTGGCCGTCGATCTGCCCGGCCTCAAAGATGACGTGGTCAGCACGGGCGTCGCTTACGATAATCTGAAAGACAAGTTCGGTTACGCGACCTACGGTAGCGATAGCGGCACGTTCGTGAAAGCCGGCGATCAAGCGCAGCGATATGAATTGGGCGGCGGCTATTACGGCCCGACCTGGTTTCTTGGCGGCGCGATCCGCAAGCTGGGCGCCTACTACTCGCCGTATGACGGCTACGTGCAAAATTCCGACGTCGCGGGCTACACACTCAACGGCAGCAAGGATATTCTGTTTGCGAAGCCGGCGAAGGTTCGGAGCTTCTCCGTCTCCGGCTTCTTTGAGCGCTACCACGCGCACGGCGGCGGTTTAGCTCAAGGCACGTTTAATTTAAGCGCGGAAGTTACCACTTACACGAAGTGGCGCTTCCACGCCGAAACCGGAGCTGCATACTTGCTGACCGGCAACGGGAACATTGTGCCGATCACGCAAAATTATTTTAGCGTCACGTACCACGATACGACCTCGACGCCGACGCAGGTCTCTCTTTCGCGCGGTCGCTGGGGCGCAAGCCGCCTTGATTCGTGGTACCGCACCACGACGATGCGGGCCGGGCGACGCGGAACGATCTCACTGAGGGCCGACGATACGGTGGATTATCTGGACAACGGCCAGCGCTATACGCAATGGTTCGAGAAAGCGGCGTATGCGTATCAATTGAACTCGGATTCGTCGTTCGCAATCGGCGTGCGAAAAATCACCGGGACGGCGCCGATTCTTTCCTATCAGCAGCCAAGCGGCCTCAACATTTCAGCGGCCTACCACACCAAATTCGGCCCCTGGGAACTCTATGCGGCTTACGGTAATGCAAATGCAACAAATACCGCACATGATTTCTTGATCAAACTTATTCGCTACGTCGGAAACGAGAAAGGAACCTAAGGGATCTGCTCAGGCCTGCGCGGCGAACCGGTTCGGGGTGCTCCGTATCCGCCGCCGCCGGGAGTCTGCACCTCGAGCACATCGCCCGGAAACAATGAAAAAGTGGTTTTTGCAGGCACTTCGCTGGCTTGCCCACCTCTTTTCAGTACATGACGTCCGGTCGTTGCACTGTTACCGCCGCACGCGCCCGGGGGGGCGACGGAATGACGATCTGCAAGCAAAGAGGCGCGAGCATCGCCGCTGGTAAGTTCAAGCGCTCGCACCAGGCCGTCACCGCCGCGATACTTTCCGTTGCCGCCTGTTCCCGCAAGAAATTCATAGCGCGCTACGCGCAGGGGGTAGTAGCGCTCGATCGCTTCGATCGGTGTGTTGAGTGTGTTGGTCATGTGGCATTGGATACCGTCGATGCCGTCCATGCTTGGGCGCGCGCCCATTCCGCAACCATTCGTTTCATAGAACGCCCAACTCTCGCCCGCCTCGGTCGTACCGCCCAGCATCACATTGCTCATCGTGCCGCCGCTGCACGCGGGTACTCTTTGTGGCGCAGCCTGTGCGAGCGCTTGCAAAACGACGTCCGCATTGCGGGTGCTGGTTTCAACGTTTCCGCCGGACACGGGCGCTGGGCGGCGCGGATTGAGCAGTGTCCCTTCGGGAACCAGCACGGTCACCGGACGAAAACAACCCTCGTTCATCGGAATGGTTGCATCGGTGACGGCACGCAATCCATAGTACACACCTGAGAGCGTCACTCCGTAGACGGCGTTCATCGGGTAGCCGACTTGATTGCTTGTTCCCGTGTAGTCGAAATGCGCCGTACCATCGTGCAGGCGAAGACTGAGCGATATGCGTATTGTGGGAGCGCCTTCGCGATCTTCGAGGAAATCCGTACAGCTAAATGTTCCCTCACCGAGCTCACGTAGTTTCGCGCGCATGCGCGTCTCGGACTCATCGAGAATGCGTTCGACTGCCGCGTCCAAGAGGTCGACGCCGTAGCGCGTGGCCAGCTCGATGAGCCGCCGTTCACCCGTAATGTTTCCGGCAACCTGCGCGCGCAAATCTCCGGCGCGCGCTTGCGGCGTGCGTGAATTGGCTTGGAATAACTCAACCGTCGCGGCGGTGAGCAGCATCGGTGGGACGATTAAGCCTTCGGCAAAGAGCTCGGGGGCATCCGCCGACATCGAACCGGGAACCATTCCGCCAACGTCCGTATGGTGCGCTTTATTTGCGCTGTACCCGAGCAAAGTACCCTCGAAGAAGATGGGACGAATCACGGTAACGTCGTTGAGATGCGTGCCGGAAACATAGGGATCGTTGACGACCCACATTTGGCCTTCCGCGATGGTCGTGCGTTGCTCGATGTGTTTGAGCGTTTCACGTAAGCCCCACGGCAAGGAGCCGAGATGGACGGGGATGTGTTCCGCTTGTGCGACCAAGCGCGCCTTGCGATCGAAGAGTGCACACGAGTGATCGAGTCGTTCCTTGATATTCGGTGAATAGGCGCTGTTGCGAACGGCGATGCCCATTTCTTCGCTTGCATACGTCAGAGAGCTGCCGATGACGGCCGTTGTGATCGGATCGACCTTCATCCGGGAACCCCGAAGCCCGTGTAGGCGATGAGCTCAGCAAAGGGCCCAGCCCCGCAAAACGCATCGACCCATAAAGCCGCAGCGCGCAATGCGTGGCGGTCTCGGTCGCGCTTAAGCCGCACGGCGAGGTGTGTTGCATTGCGATCTTTGGCCATCGCGCCCAGAACATCGCAGTCGTGCACTTCGCCCAGCTCGTCTTGCAGTTGCCGTACGCGCCCGGCCGCAGCCTTGAGCGCCGGCAGTTCTTTGGCGAAGAGCTCGATTGAATAGCGCAGGCGTTTACAGCTGATGCGCATTGCGTGGACTTCATCGGCCCGCTGTGACTTCAACGCGGCCGCCTGTGCAAGCACTTCCGCAAAGCGCACACTCACGATGCGATGCATCGCGCTCTGCGGCGTCGGCAGGCCTTCGAGCGTGATCCGGCGCGCCTTCACACCCGCATCTCCAGCCGGCAGGTTTTCACGGCCGCTTTTGCGCGCTTGACACCTTTGCAATTTTCTTTCTTTAGATCCGCGCAGAATGTGTTGATCTCTGCGCGTTCGGCCGGCATCGCAAAACGCCGGTACCGTCGGAGGCGTTGTATCATGACGATCGTATCGCGCGCGTCGGCAGTTGCGTCGCTTAGGTTTTTGCAACGCTCCAAGAGATCCGGCGCGGCCGGCGTGCAGTCGCAGAGATTCTCGAGCGCTGCGCGCAGCCTGCGCGCCTGCGTGCGCAGCTTGTGGACGCGTTTCCCACCTTTCCACTTGCGCGATGCATCGCAGCGCAATTCTTCGAATGTTTTAAGCCGCCCGCGAATAAGTGCAACGGCCCACTGCACGACGTCACTACTCGGGGGCATGGTGAATCTCCAGCAGAATGTCGCCGTTCTCGATTCTGGCCGTCCAATTCGGCGCGACGTAGGTGCAGGCGTCGTATTGTTCGATGATCGCAGGTCCGTACAAGATGCTCGCCTCCTTAAGTGCATCACGCTGATAGACCACTACACTGCGTGCTCCGCCCAGGAACCATACACTCCGCTCGGTGGGAGCGGCAGTTGTATGATGAATTGTTTTCGGCATGGGAAGTTCAAATGTTGCAACGGGTGCGGTTGCCGTCAAACGGGCGTTAACGAATTCAACCGGCTCATCATTGACGCTGTAGCCGTACGTCGCCTTGTGCTTTTGGTGAAACAGCGGCAAGGCGGCCGAAACGCTTTCGGTTGCCGCGACGCTGAGTTCAAAACTCTGGCCGCAATAGCGCGCATCGTACTCGCGCACAAACGATATTGAATCCAGGCTTGCACCTTGCGCCGCTAGCTCTCCGGTGGCGCGCGCTTGCAAGTCGGCAAACGTCTGCGCAGCCGCACGCTCGTCTAAGTCGCCGCTCGCGAGCATCAAGGGCCGCACCTGGGAAGATTGCAGTTCGGCAACAAGCAGGCCATAGGCGGAGAAAAGACCGGAGCGCTGCGGAATCACAATCGAACGTATTCCCAATTCTTCGGCCAGCGCGCACGCGTGCAAGGCGCCGTTCCCACCGAAGGCCACGAGCGCAAAATCGCGCGGATCCAAGCCGCGCTCAACGGTAACTATGCGCAAGATCTTGGCCATCTCGGTATCTACGAGCTTGACGATGCCCGCTGCGGTCTCTTCCGTACCAAGGTGTAAGCGAGCCGCAAGCCTTGCGATCGCGGCGCGCGAGCGCTGCGCATCGATCGGAAATGCGCCCCCAAGCAGCGTTTGCCCGTTCAAGCGGCCGAGAACCACATTTGCATCGGTAACGGTGGGTTTGTCACTCGTTCCGTAACACGCGGGGCCCGGGTCGGCGCCGGCCGAGATCGGCCCGACGCGCAGTGCACCGCCGTCATCAACCCACGCAATCGTGCCGCCGCCTGCGCTTACTTCCGCGAGATCCACAAATGGAAAGCGGACGGGATACCCGCTCCCCTTCATCGCGCGCCCGCTGTGCGTGCGGCCCGCGGCTTCGAACTCTGCGACGACTTGCGGACGGCCCCCAACGATTGTCCCCGCCTTTGCGGTGGTGCCGCCCATATCAAAAGAGAGAACGTGCGAAATACCACGGCGCCGCCCGGCGGCCGCAGCCGCAATAACACCACTCGCCGGACCGCTTTCGATAATCGTCGCGGGCCGCTCGAGAATTCGGTCTGCGCGACTCATGCCGCCGTTTGATTGCATCACATGGAGCGGCGCATCGATTTGCATCTGCTGGAGGCCGCGCATCAAGCCCTCAAGATAGGTGGTGATAATCGGTTGCAATGCCGCATTGACCACCGCTGTTGAAAAACGCTCGTATTCACGGTATTCGGGATCAAGTTGTGCCGATTGTACGATGGAGACACCCGCCAGAGCCTGCGCTATTTTGCGAGCGGCCAGTTGTTCGTGCGCGTCGTTCACATACGAGTGTAAGAAACCGATTGCAACGGCAGGAATGTTGTTCTTGCGTATGTGTTCGATGGCCGCATCGAGACTGGACTCATCGAGCGCAGTAAGCACGTTGCCTTGAAAATCCAAACGCTCGCGAATGGGCAGGCGATCTTCGCGCGCGACCAGCGGTTTCGGACGCGTCACGAAGAGGTTGTAAATCTCGCTGCGGTTTTGACGGCCGATTTCGATGACGTCTCGGAATCCTTCGGTCGTAAGCAAGGCGACACGCGGTAATTCCAGATGCATCTGGCCGAGCAATGCATTTGTTGCGATGGTCGTGCTATGCGCAAGTGAGGAGACACGCGCGCCGGGGGCCTGCTCCAAAAACATGCCGAGCGCAGTCAGAACGCCGTCTTGCGGGGCGCGCGGCGTCGTCGGGACCTTGATCGCAACGATCTTGCCGGTCGTATCGACGGCGACTAAGTCGGTGAACGTACCGCCGACGTCAATACCGACACGGTAGTGAGCTGCTCGAGTTCCCATGCGCCCCGTCCTGTTTCTGCCAACCGGCTCAGGCTCCTTATGAAAAGCGCGCTGCTGAGCTCATGACGTGGCGTCTAGGAGAAGGCAGGGGTATTTCAGTACCGCCGGGTCCGCCGTGACAAAGGTAAGGCTCTCAATTTGCGCTTGAGCGATCATGAGGCGATCGAACGGGTCGTTGTGATGATGCGCAAGCGTTCCCGCCGCAAGCGCGTGTTGATGCATTATCGGAAGTTCCAAGAAGCCGAGTGCCCTCATCCGGGACGGCACGAAGGTTGCCGGATCGAGCGGAAGCGGCAATTTCTGCAGCATGTATTTGATGCCGATTTCCCAGGCGGCAGCCGCAGAAAGATATATTTCGTTCGAAGTATCTTTTAGTACGGCGGTTACGGCATTTGAGATTTTTTCAGGCGCGGCAGTTGCCCACAGAAAAACATGCGTGTCGATGAGATAGCGCACGCTACTGCACTTTTCCGTGGAACATCGCCTCAATGTCCGCCGAGGGTGCATCAAAATCGTCCGGCACTTCAAAAAGCCCTCGGTCCAGGCCTAAGGAACGGACGGGTGCTTCGAAAGCAGTAAGACGTGCCGTGGGTTTATTACCGACAGCGATGATTACTTCGTACTCGGTGCCGGACTTAAGTTCGTTTACAAGGCGGGAAAGGTGGGTCTTCGCCTCGTGCATGTTGACGGTTTTTACGATCTTCATCAGGGGAAGTATATCACTGACTTAGTCTACCTAACTAGACTAAGCTAAAGTGAGCAAGCATCCATATTGACATCGAACATATGTTCGACTAGCATGAGTCTCCCATGGCTTTTCCCGCTGCGCTCAACCCCCGCCGGCAGGCCTTCGCCGAGCTCAAGGCCAGCCTCGATGCGCGCCATCGGGAGACGCTGTTGGCCCGGTTTACCCAGGACGATCCGACCGTTATTCGTACGGGTTTTGCCGAGCTGGATAAGGCGCTCGGGGGCGGTTTTGCCCGGGGCACGATTGCCACGCTCGAGGGTTGCGCTAGTTCCGGACGCACCGCCCTGGCGGCCCGGCTGCTGGCGGTCGGGACGGGTAGCGGACTCGTAGCGGCGGTCGATGACGGGGCGCTCTATCCGCCAGCGCTTGCACAAGCCGGGGTGCGCCTGGACCGTCTCATGGTGATGCCTGCGAGCGATCCCGTCGGCATTGCGCGGGCCGCCGATATTTTCTTGCGCTCGCATGCGTTCGGCATCGTGCTTATGCCGGCCGTCGCCCTCAAAGCCGCGGTGTGGACGCGGCTTGCAAGTTTGGCGCATCACGCAAATGCTTTGCTGGTCGCACTTGGCGTAGAAGCCGTAAACGAACTTGGCTACTTCGCGAGCGTCCGCGTGCAGTGCGCGCTCGCGCGCGTTTTTTGGACGCACGCTTCCGGACCATTTTGCGAACTTGCGGGGTACGACATCCGCGCCGCCGTCATTAAAAATAAACGCGCCGCTCCGGGCGCAACTGCATCTATTCGCGTGATTGCAAAAAAGGCGGGAACGTTGCGCGAGCGTTGCTTAGAAACCCCATCCTCCCCCGTCCGTCTTCGTGCGAGCGTGTAGTATGTTGTTATGTGTAACCGTTCCCGCCTATCGTTTGGAAATTGCCGTGCAGACGCGTGCGCGTATTTGCAAGCCGGCAATTTTGCTTGCCGATAAACTCGAACGCGGACACGTGATCGATGTGAGCCCGCAAGCAAAAGCACAAGGCGCGCGAACCGGCATGACGCTCTTGCAAGCTCAAGCGGCGGCGAGCGACTGCAGTATTCTCGTGCATGATCCCATGCAGAGCGCGCATGTGTGGGAAGATGTGCTCGATGCGCTTGATGCCGCCTCACCGCTGGTCGACGATAGTGGCGAAGGCACGGCGTATCTGTGGATGCACGGCATTGCGGGAATGCCGCAGAGTTGGATTGCCGCGGTGCATGCAGCACTCTGCGGTTTCGATCTGCCCTTTCGGGTGGGAATCGCCGGGAACAAATTTACCGCCCGGGCTGCAGCACTCTGCGCAGACGCAACGATTTGCGAGCCGGGAGGGGAGCGCGCACTGCTTGCTCCGCTTGGAATCGAGGTGCTCGCAATAGAACCCGAAGTCATCGCGCGCTTGAATTTGCTCGGCATCGCAACGCTGGGGGATCTCGCAAAACTTCCGCACGGGCCATTCGTGCGCCGTTTCGGCAGCCGTGCAACGCATTGGCACCGCAACGCGCAAGGTGTCGACTCCACGCCGTTCTTGCCGCGTCCACATCACCTTCATATTGAAGCGCGCCTCGCCGGCGAAGGCGCCGCGGAATCCGAAGAACAGATTTACTTTGCGCTGCGCATGCTCGTGAGCCGCGTGGTGGAAGATCTTTGCCGCCTTGGAAAACGGGCAGGCATATTGATGCTGCGTCTCGAGTGCGAAAATTCGGGCGTGCATGATATTGAAATCCGCATCGCGCAGCCGACCTCCGATCCTACCATGCTGTTCGATCTTGTGCGTGCAAGAGTCGAAGGCCGAACCTTTGATTCTCCGGTGACCGGCCTGCGTTTGCAGGCTGTAAACCTTGAAGACGGCGGAACGCCCGCGACACTCTTTGCTGGAAGCGATCCGGACCCAAGCGTGATCGAACTGGCGATCGCGCGGTTGGAAGCGGCGCTTTCGAACTCGCCAAATCGTGCGCGTGTGGTGGTGGCGCATCGTCCGGAAGCCGCCTTTACCTACGAGCGCTTCGCCGGTATGCCTGCGCCCTTACCGCACGGGGTCTCAGCGTTGCCAGCGGCTGAAGTTCCGCCGCAAATGCGCCTTTTGCAAGTGCGTGAAATCGATGTGCGCGTTCTCAAAAATGTGCCCGCCTTTGTCGGTTCGCCCCCGCAAGCCGTACTCGATTTTGCGGGTCCCTGGCGCATCGATGAAACGTGGTTTGAGAATGCGATCGTGCGCGACGAGTACGACGTCTTGCTCGAAGATGGCACGCTCTGCCGCATTTTCCGCCAAGATACCCGCTGGTATGTGCGCGGCGCCTATGATTGAGCCGCTTCAAAGCGAGTGTTCGCGCTTCCAAACCGTGGCTTGGAATTGGCTGCAAAGCGGCGAGACGACGCGCACCGGTTACAAGCTCTCGCCCATTGAAGAGCTGTGCGGCTTCAATTACGGCTTTGTCTATCTCATGAAGGTTGATGATATGAGCGTCAAGATCGGGCATTCGGAGCATCCGATGCGCCGCTTGCGCGAACTCCTTCCCGAATACGGTTCGGGCTTAAAGCTTTTACGGTGTTTTGTGGGCGAGGCTCCGGTCGAGCGTTTTGCGCACCGCCGCTTTCGCAATCTGCGCATTCGAAATGAAATCTTCTACGCGCACCCGATGATCGAGAGCTACTTCATGCAGTCGCGTAGAGAGATGCAAGAGCGTCTGCGTACGCTGCACGTTTGCTCGTGCGATTGCACCCAGCTCAATAAACGGCTTGATTTGCGAATGTTGGGAGCGTGGCTCTCACGCAGCGGGTAGCGCCCTCGTACGCGGAACTTCATTGCTGGTCGAATTTCACATTTCTGGAAGGCGCCTCGCATCCCGAAGAGTTGGCGCAGTTTGCGGCCGGCGTTGGACTGCAGGCACTCGCGCTCACCGACCGTGACGGCCTATACGGCATGGTGCGCTTTTCGAAGGCTGCTGCACCCCTGGGTGTCAATGCCATTTGCGGTGCCGATTTGACCATCGGCGAAGAGGGCGAGCCACACACGCGCCCGCGTGTCGTTGTACTCGTTGAAGATGACGCGGGCTATGCCAACCTCGTCGAACTCATCTCTATCTCGCAGATGCGCGGCAATAAGCACGATGCGCGTCTTCATCTTGATGACTTCCAAGGGCGGACCGCAGGACTCACCGTGCTCTCGAGCAGCGCATATGGGGAGATCGAACGGGCGCTCTTGCGCGATAACAGCGCGGCCGCGCTACGCGTGGCCTCTGGATACCGCGAGCTTTTCGGTGATAAGTTTTATATCGAGCTGCAGCACCATCTGCGACCGCAAGACGCCGGCCTCATCAATGCGCAACTCGAACTGGCGCGCAAGGCGCATCTGCCGGTCGTTGCGACTAATGGGGTCGTCTACGCATCAAAAGAAGATGCTCATCTCGCCGATCTCTTGCTTTGCGTCAAACACAAAACAACGCTCACTAAAGCACAAGAGGCGCTCCTTTTACGCCCCAACAGCGAATATTTTCTCAAAACACCGCAAATGATGACGCGCATTTTCTCGCCCTATCCGCAAGCGATTAGGAACACGCTCGCAATTGCGGAGCGCTGCCAATTCCGGCTCGACCGCCTGGGGGGACAATTTCCGCTCTTTCCGGTTCCCGAAGGCTATCACAGCCGGCAAAGTTATCTGCGCACCCTTGTCTATGAAGGCGCGGTGGTGCGGTACGGTTCCTCGCTCGAGAGTAAAGTCGAGCGTCAATTGGAATATGAGCTTGGCATCATCGCGCGCATGGATCTGGCGGGATATTTTCTCATTGTTTGGGATATCGTGCGCGCGGCCGCAAAATTGCGGGTGCTTTGCCAGGGTCGTGGGTCGGCTGCCAATTCCGCCGTGTGCTATGCCCTGGGAATTACGGCCGTCGATCCGATCGGCGGCAACTTGCTCTTCGAGCGCTTTCTTTCAGAAGAGCGTCATGAAATTCCCGATATCGATATCGACTTTGCGCATCAGGACCGCGAGAAGGTTATTCAATACATTTATGACCGTTACGGACGAGCGCACGCGGCGATGGCGGCCGAAGTGATTACGTATCGCACGCGCTCGGCGATTCGTGATATCGGTAAGGCGCTCGGACTTTCGCTCGCGCAAGTGGATAAAGTCGTGCAAGAGTTCGATGCGCGCGAGTCGCTCGCGGGCGCGACGGGCGTGGCGGAAGATCGGCGCGAAGCGCTGCCGGTTTCAATTGAGAAGCGACGTGACCTGGACGCAAGCTCGATGCAGCGTGCCTCGCGTCTGGAGAAACCACCGCATGGAAGAGCCCACGAGTTTCACGGGTTTGCAGATAAAGATTTCGGCGGTGATCCCGACCCGCATGTCCCTTCAGCGGTGGATGGTCAAATTGGCGAATGGCTCTTTGCATTTTGCCGCCGCATCGACGGCTATCCGCGCCACATGGGTATTCACTCCGGCGGCATGGTCATTACGCGCGATCCGCTCATTCGCGTCGCGCCGGTTGAGTGGGCCACCATGCGCGACCGCACGATCGTGCAATGGGATAAAGACGATCTCCAAGATTTGGGCTTGATCAAAATCGACTTGCTGGGCTTGGGTATGCTCTCGTTGTTGCGGGAAGCTTTTTCTTTATATGAACGCGTCGCACAAAGCGCCCAAACTATCGCGGGCGGGCCCCCAGTCCTAGCGCTCCACACAATCCCACCCGATGATAAGCCCACCTATGAAATGATGCAGCGGGCGGATACCATCGGCGTTTTCCAAATTGAATCGCGCGCGCAGCAATCGATGCTTCCGCGGATGAAACCGGTTTGCTTTTACGATATCGTCATGCAGGTGGCGATCATTCGGCCCGGACCGATTCAAGGCGACATGATTCATCCGTTCTTGCGGCGGCGCAATGGTCAAGAGCCCGTCACGTATCCGCATCCAAAACTGAAACCCATTCTGGAACGTACGCTCGGCGTGCCCCTCTTTCAAGAGCAGGGCATGCGCATGGCGATTGAAGCCGGGGGTTTTACGCCTGGGCAGGCGGACCAATTACGGCGCGCCATGGGTCATAAGCGCTCACACGCCCGCATGCAAGAGATTTACCCGCGCCTCATCGAGGGAATGGTAAGCAACGGCATCGACCGCGATGCGGCCGAAAACCTCTTTCACATGCTCGAAGGCTTTGCCGATTACGGCTTTCCCGAGTCACACGCCGCGAGCTTTGCGTTGCTTGCGTACGCATCGGCCTATATCAAATGCCACTATCCGGCGATCTTTGGTGCCGCGATTCTCAACGTGCAGCCGATGGGTTTTTATTCCACTGAAGTACTCGTCAACGACGCCAAACGTCATAACGTGAAGGTCAGGCCGATTGAAGTCAATGCCAGCGAATATTGGTCGCACGTAGACCGCGAAGGGGCGCTACGTCTGGGCTTTCATATCATTCGCGGGCTGGGCGAGGCGCAGCAGTTGCAACTCGAGGCCGCCGTCAAAGAAGGTCCGTTCGAGGATATTCTGGAGTTTGCGCACCGCACAAAACTTAGCAAAGAGGCGCTTGAGAATCTCGCGGTCGCGGGAGCCTTCTCACCTTGGTTCGGCTCGCGGCGTGAAGCGATGTGGGCGTTACGCGGACTCGATGAGCGCGAAGCCCGCGGCGAGCTCGGCAAGCTCATGGACATCGATGAGCCGGCCGCAAAGTTCAAGAAACTGAACGAGCGGCAAGAAACAAAGTTCGATTTTTGGTCAACCGGTCTCTCGCCGACCAAACATCCCGTCGAGCATTTCCGCGCGTATTTGGATTCCAAGAGCGTCATCATGGCAAACAAGCTGCCCGATATGCCCAACCATCTCATTTGCAACGTCGGCGGGATGGTGATCACGCGCCAGCGGCCCGGCACCGCCAAAGGCTTTGTCTTTCTCACGCTCGAGGATGAGAGTGGGCACGTTAATGTGATCGTGCGTCCGGATGTTTACGAAAAATACCGGCGTCTCATCCGCCAATCGATGACGATGGTGATCGAAGGCGTATTGCAGAAAGAGCAAGGCTGCATCGATGTCGTCGCCAGGCGCTTCTGGGCATTCGACGGCGATAAAGTTTTAGACGGTGTGCGCTCCCGCAATTTTCATTGAGACTCTTGTAGTCCGCTATTTCACCTTGCTGGCCGCAAAAGCCCGCGTGCGATCCAATGGTTCCATGAAGAAAACGACGCGTGGATCCCGCTTTCCGGATGCTGCGCTCGGCGCATCGACGAAGACCTTTGAGACAAGAATTCCCGTGAGCTCTCCGCGTACGTTGAAGACGCCCGCGCCCGAGTCGCCGTTATCGCATTTCGGACAAAAAGCAAAACATAATGCAGGTGCTTCTCGGCGACCCCAGGCGACGCGCTCATAGCGGATCAAGCCTAGCTCGGCGTTGCGGACGGAACGCGCCCCTTAAACGATCCCTCACACAACAAACGCGCCGACAACGATTAGCACCGCGATCGAAAGATCGAGACGCCCCCGGCGCGGCAGGCGTGGCGGATAGACCGGCGGCTGCACGGGTTGTTGTTCCTTTAGCCGTTCGGGTACAAATCGGGGAAGTAGGGGCGTAGCGTCGGATTGAGCGGTAACTCACTGGGCGGTAGGACGTATCCCGGCCGCGGAGACGGCAAGGGAAAGTGCTCGAAGTGGTTGAGGAACGGATCGCCCTTCGTCGTGTAGCAGATGGGCCAGGGGACATGGCCTTCGTCGCGCGCGCCGTCGGAGAAAACCATCGTGTAGTCGACGTAATAGCAGGTCTCCGCGCCTTCCTTGTACGTCTTGCGCGGATAGAGAATGCCCTCGCCGCTTTGCAGCGGGTTATTCTTACCGTTGAATTCGAGGGCATACCGCCTGGGCGCGGCGGCCGGCGCCGGCGCTACCTTGAGCGGGTTGCCCTCCGCTTTGGCCTGTGCGATTGCTTTCTCAAATTCTTGCTGCTCTTGCCGGCTTTGCGACTGTTGCTGCGCGGACTGTTCTTTGGGCGCAAGCGGTTGGTGCTCCACCGCCTTTGGGTCCAGACGTGCAAGCTCGTGCGGGCGAGGCGTCAACTCAACACGCATCCTGGGGGTGATGATCTGTTGGCGGATTCGCTGACGCTGCGTCTGTGGGTGCTGGATGCGGGACTTTTTTTGCGCTTGCGGCTGGGGCGTGAGGTGGCGTTCGAGTTTGACGGCGGAGGACGTGACGACGAATTCGGCCGGTGGTTGACCTTGGGTAATCTGCAGCGCATGCCAGCGGCTAAAGAACGGCCCAATAACGAAGTGAATCGCGGTCGAAATGACGATCGCGATTATCAAAAGCCTCTGTCTCTTAAGCGACGTACGCGCAGAAAGCGGCATTATTTTTAAGGGTGCGACGCGACCTTGAGCCCTTCCTCAGCGTGGGATAGAACTGGGGCTCAACTATATGCAAATTGCCCTGTAGACGGAGCTACCCCGGCTACCCTAAGGTTAACTGCATTGCTGCACCCTAAAGCTTTGTTGTCCGCATCAAATGCAGATTCGGATCAGGAGCTCAAGAGACCACCCCTTAGCGGGTGGTCTTTTTTATGTAGAACAGGCCGGCACGCTCTAGGAGTTCCTTACCGCGCCCGGCCAGGATGAAATACTCGAACCGGTGAGCCCCTGCCGGATTGGGTGCAGCCTCTAGCTGCGCGACTGAGTAGGAGACCTCCTGACCCTTGGTTGCGATTGCCGGCAGCTCCAGGGCCGGAACATTGCGAGCCACCGATTCTGTGGAGTATAGAAAGGCGGCGTCCAAGTCGCCGGCCTCGAGGCGAACAAGAAGATCTTCCTCGGGGAAAACCATGCTGCGTGCCGGCGAGACACCCAGAGCTGCGAGCGCAAAGTTCGAGCGAGTCCCTTTCGGATCGAATCTGGGGTCGGTCCGGCCCACTCGTAGGCGCGGTGTGAGTAACAATTGACGCAAAGAGAGTCGACCCGCCGCAGCTGCGGCGAAGCGGTTAGCGAATGGCGATTTCCTCGAATAGCCGAGCACGAGCCGCGCCGTTGCGAATATGGTGTATGAAGCGATGAAGTGTTTGGGTGAAGCTCTAAGCCGCTCCATCTGTTTTGTATCGGCGCTGATGAAGACATCGGGGTCTCGAATGCCCCCTTCGATCATGCGTGCCAGCGCAACGCTGCCTTTGCCTTCGCCTTGGTACGTGCACGAACACGATTGCGCAAATGCAGGCCCGACTTGGCGCTCCATCGTCGTGACGAGTGACCCGGCATACACGACGCTCACCGCCGGCGCCGATGCGCCGCATAAAACGAGTATCGCCAGTGCTGCGACGAGCGGCCGTACAGGATGCATTGCGCCCACGCATTAGCCATAAAGCGGCCGAGGCCATGTTTCTAGCCGGATGATTTGATGGGAAAGGCGAAAGAGCGAATGACCCACATGCGAGGAGAAGATATTTTGACCCAGGCGCAGGCCACCAACGGCGTTTCGTCCGCGGAGACGCCCCTTCATGAAGATGAACAGGGGCACGCTTCCCTGACGAAGACGCTGGTCTGGATCGGCGTCGCCGGTCTCTCCGCCGCGCTGGCGTTTACCGTCGTGCGTGCCCTGCTCAGCCGCCAACCCACCGATCCGACTTCGCAACGAATTCAACAGTTGATCGACGAAGCAAATCAACTGCTGCGCACGCTTGACGAGCAGCGGGACAACTAAGTCTGTTCCACTCCGGCCGGGCGCGGAGATCGAACTTACTTTCCACGATCTTCTAGCGAACGGCCAAGCAGTCGGACGTGCCGGCGGCATGGTCTGCTTTGTGTTTGGTCCACTACCCCAAGAACGCGCGCGCGTGCGAATCACGGCCGTAAAGCCCAAGTACGCGGTCGGCACCATGATCGCGTTGCTTGCGCGCTTGCGCTATCGCGCCAAACCGTTTTGCCCGGTCTTCGGCCAGTGCGGGGGCTGCCAGGTGCAGCATTTCGCCTATCCGGCACAACTTGCGTGGAAGCGCAGCGTCGTCGAAAGTGCGCTCAAGCGCATCGGCGGTTTCGAAGAAGTCAAGGTGCGCGATCCGGTCGGCATGATCAGCCCGCGCAACTACCGCAACAAAATGTCGCTCGTGGTCGATCACTCGGCAAGCCCTCCGAATCTAGGCTTTTACAAGCAACGCTCGCACGACATCGTTCCGATCGAGGGCTGTCCGATCGTCGAGCCGATCCTCGATGACTATATCGGGCACCTCAACGTCATGCGCAACGAGCGCAACATGGAATCGATGTTCAACGAAGCGCGGCACGTGGTTGCGCGCACCGCAAAGGCATCAAATCAGACTGTGCTTACAGTTACGACCGCAGCACAGTCATCGACCGTTGCAAAGCAGGCGGGCTCTATGGTCGCCAATCTTCCGGGTGCGGTAGGCGTGACCAACTCGTTCGACCTTTCGGGCGAGAACGTCATTCTGGGACGTAAACAGTCGGTTGCCGCGGGTCGCGCTACGATCGAAGAGATGATTCACGGCGTGCGCTACCGCATTTCCGCCGCTTCCTTCTTCCAAGTCAATACCGAGATCGTCGCGCGAATCTTGAGTTTCATGGAGCCCGGGCTGCGCGAATCCCGCCGCATTGTCGATTTGTACTGCGGCGTCGGAACGTTCGCGCTGTTTTTCGCCAAGCTCGGCTCGACGGTTTACGGGATTGAAGAAAACCGCTTTGCGGTACACGAGGCGCAAGAGAATGCGGAGCTCAACGGACTCTCCTCACAAGTCCGCTTTAAGACCGCAAAGGTGGAAGAGGCGGTCAGCCGGCCCGAGGTTATCGAGGAGCTCAAAGCGGCGGAGATCGTCTTTTTGGACCCACCCCGAAAAGGGAGCGATGAGCAGACGCTGAGCGCAATCGCGGCGGCCGCCGTCCAGAATCTCTGGTACCTTTCTTGTGATCCCGCGACCCTGGCCCGGGATTTGAAGTTTCTTGCATCCAAAGGCTACCGCTTAGGAGTGGTGCAGCCGTTCGACATGTTCCCGCAGACGGGCCACATCGAGACGCTCGTTACGCTCTATCGCGACCTCAGCGTCAGCCACGAGGCTACATTGGAAGAAGAGCAGACGGATGATCCGTTCGCCGATGCTCGGGTTCCCCAGTGGCCGCTTGACGATGAATTCGCAGCTCACCAAGCGGAGTATCCTGAGTTTGTCATCCGATAATAAAATTGATATACGCTATGTCGCAAAACTTGCGCGTATTGCCTTAACCGACGACGAGGTCGAGCGTTTCGGGCAACAGCTCGGCGATTTGCTCGAGCATGTCGACGTCATCTCGAAGCTCGACACAGCGAGTATTCCGGCCACTGCGCAGGTGGTTGAATCCCGTAATGTCGAGCGTGACGACGAGGTGCGGCCTTGCCTCGATCGCAAGACGGTGCTCTCGATGGCGCCGCAAACGCAAGGAAATTTCTTCCGCGTTCCACGCATCATCGCCGAGGAAGGGTAGATGCCGGCAAGAGGATGCAGCGGCGCTGACGTCGCCCGGGCGGTAAATGCGCGTGAGGTTTCGGCTCGTGAAATCACGGATGCAACACTCGAGCGAATCGATGCCCTTGACGAGCGGCTCGGCGCGTATTTGACGCGCCTGCGCGAGATGGCTTCTGCCGCGGCTGACCGCGTTGATGCGCGTATCGCAGCCGGTGAGAAACTTGCGATGGCGGGCGTCCCCGTCGCCGTCAAAGACAACATGTGCCTGACCGGCACACGCACGACGTGCGCCTCGAAGATTCTGGAGAACTGGATTGCGCCGTACACGGCGACAGCCGTGCAACGCATTTTGGATGCAGGCGGCATCCCGGTGGGCAAATCCAACATGGATGAATTTGCAATGGGCAGTTCGTGCGAGAACAGCGCGCTGCTGCAAACGCACAATCCGATCGACCTTTCGCGCGTTCCCGGCGGCTCGAGCGGCGGAAGCGCAGCTGCCGTCTCCGCGCATCTTGCCGCAATCGGTCTCGGAAGCGACACCGGGGGTTCGATTCGCGAACCAGGCGCGTTCTGCGGCGTCGTCGGTTTTAAACCAACCTACGGCCGCGTTTCGCGTTATGGCTTGATTGCGTTCGCATCGAGTTTGGATCAGATCGGGCCCCTCACGCGTACGGTGGAAGATGCTGCCCTCGCATACGACGTGATGGCGGGATACGACGCGATGGATTCAACCAGTATCGACCGGCCCGCCGAGCCGACCCTCAGCGCGTTACGCGACGATTTGCGCGGCAAACGGATAGGCATCGTTAAAGAATTCGAAACCGGAAAACTGGGAGTTGAGATCGATGCCGTTTACCGGCAGGCATATAAAGATCTTGAAAAACTTGGCGCGGAACTCGTGGAAGTCTCGCTGCCGACCGCGGAATATGGACTGGCGACGTACTACCTCATCGCGCCCGCGGAGTGCTCGTCAAACCTGGCGCGCTTTGACGGCGTGCGTTACGGTTTGCGTGCCCCAGGCGCGGACGTCGGCGAGATGTACGAAGCAACGCGTGCGGCGGGCTTCGGACCCGAGGTCAAACGCCGCATTCTTATCGGGACCTACGCGCTCTCGAGCGGATACTACGATGCGTATTACGTGAAGGCGCAAAAAGTGCGTACCCTCATCGGCGACGATTTCAAGAAAGCGTTTACAAGGTGCGACCTCATCGCCTGTCCGGCCGCGTCGTCTCCCGCATTTGTATCGGGGACAAAGAGCGATCCCTACAGCATGTATCTGATGGACTACTACACCATTCCAATGTCGCTCGCCGGCCTGCCCGCGCTCTCGGTTCCGTGCGGTTCCGTCAGCGTTGCAGGCAGATCGATGCCAATGGGCTTGCAGCTCTGCGCACCGATCTTCGCAGAGCGCGAGTTACTCTCGGCCGCCTACGCCTACGAAAAATCCACCATGCACTATAAAAACAATAGACTAGATGAAAATCTCGATCGTGCGCCCTCGGGGAACCTAGCATGAGTAAAATGGAGAGCGCACATGAGGCCGGGGGGCGCGGAGCCGGGGGCGAAGCGCCTTCAAAATGGGAAGCGGTAATCGGCATCGAGTGCCACGTTGAGCTCAAGACAAAGAGCAAGATGTTTTGCGGGTGCGCAAACGAGTTCGGCGGCGAACCAAACACCAAGGTCTGCCCGGTGTGCCTTGCACTACCCGGAGCACTGCCTGTAGCCAATAAGGTTGCGATCGAGCACATGATCGCGGCGGGGCTGGCGTTTGAGGCGCAAATTCCGGAATTCTCAAAGTTCGACCGTAAGAATTATTTTTATCCTGACATGCCTAAGGACTACCAGATCTCGCAATTCGACATGCCGCTTACGCAAGGCGGCGTCGTGCGATATTGGCTGGGAGACGGCACGATGAAAGAGTGCCGGCTAACCCGCATTCATTTGGAAGAAGACACGGGAAAATCTACACACTCCGGCAGCGGTGACGGCCGCATTGCGGGCAGTTCACACTCGCTGATCGATTTCAACCGTGCCGGTGTCCCGCTCATGGAGTGCGTCTCGGAACCGGAGATTCACAACGCGGACGAAGCAGTCGGCTATTTGGAGGCGCTCAAACGAACCTTTGTGCAACTTGGCGTCAGTGACGTCAAGATGGAAGAAGGCTCGTTGCGTTGCGATGCCAACGTTTCGATTCGGCCGGCCGGCGCAAAAGAGCTCGGTACCAAAGCCGAGATCAAGAACATGAATTCGTTTCGCTCCGTGCATCGCGCAATCCAAAGCGAGATCGCACGGCAAATCGAGATCGTTGAATCCGGCGGGCGCGTGGTCCAGGAGACGCGCGGTTGGGACGAGGTGGCCGGAACCACGCACACAATGCGCAGCAAAGAGCAGGCGCATGACTACCGTTATTTCCCGGATCCGGATCTGGTTCCGATCGAAGTGGATCGCGCAACGGTCGAGCGTGTTCGCAAGGCGATGCCCGAGTTGCCCCCGGCGCGCTTTGCGCGCTATCACGGCGAGTTCAATCTCAGCGTGGCGCAGGCGACGCAGTTGGTCGAGAACGGCCCTCTCGCGGAGTACTTCGATGCGTGCGTCAGCGCGAGCAAGAACGCGCAGCAGAGCGTGAACTTTGTGCTCGGCGACCTTTCGCGTCTTGCGAATGAGAGCGACACGCCGGTTTACGATTCGCCCGTCAAGCCGGAGCATGTTGGGGAACTGATTGCACTCGTTGAATCCGACACGATCAATTCTAAGATCGCTAAAGAACTCGTCGTTCGCATGTGGAAAGGGGAAGGCGCTCCGAAGACTATCGTCGAGAAAGAAGGCCTCGCCCAAACCAGCGACCCCGGTGCAATCGAGGCTTTCATTGACGAAGTGCTCGCGGCAAACCAAAAATCCGTCGCGGACTACAAGGGCGGCAAAACCAACGTGATGGGTTTCCTTGTCGGCCAGGTCATGAAGGCAAGCCGTGGCAAAGCCAATCCCGCACTGGTCCAAGAACGCATGAAAGAAAAGTTGTCCTAAATACGTGGCCAGAATTCGCCTTGAGGGCGCTATGCTCTGTGTCGATCTCACGCCTTCGCAACGTTTCATGGCATTTCACGGCTCGTTTTCAATTCCGCTCGCTCATGTAACGAGTGCGTACGTCAGTGACCGCGAAGCGCTACACTTGCAATGGCGATTATTGGGCACGAGCTTACCGAATGCGATTACAGCGGGCACCTTCACTTGTGCAGACGGCCTCGAATTTTGCGATATCCGAGGCACGAATGACTGTTTGGTGGTCGAGATGCGCAATGAGCACTATGCCCGGCTTGCTCTCCAGATGGACGATGGTGTCGATCCAAACGACGTGGCCCACGCAATATGCCACCAGATGCCCTAAAACCATAAGGCCCGCATGCAGTTAGCCGATGAACGCACGCTCCAGACACTCGATTTTGCAAGCGTACGCGATCGGGTGGTCGCGCTAACCCAAACCGAACGTGGTCGCGCCCGGACGGGGAATCTTGCGCCCCATACCGAGCTTGCCGCTGTTCGCCGCGCGCAGCGCGAGACGGCGGAAGTGCGCGAATTGGTTGTTGCGGCCGATCTGTTCGTCGGACGCGCGATCGAAACGGAACCGATGGTCGCAGCGGGCGCGCGGGGGCAGACGCTCTCCGCAACGGAATTGCGCGCGGTCGGCGATTCGCTTGCAGCGGCTGCCGCCGCCTATAACAAGACGCGTGAGAGCGATAGCGGCGTCATTAAAAGTCTTACGGCCGCCTATCAACCCCTCAAGGATTTGATTTCCGCGCTCACGGAGGCGCTTGACGAACGCGGCGTTGTGCTGGATCGTGCTTCATCCGCGCTCGCGCGCATTCGCCGCAGCCTGGTGACCTCGCAGAACGATGCGCGCGAGCGGGTCTCCGCGATGCTGCGCTCATCAAAATACGCGAATGCGATTCAAGATGCCGTCGTAACGATCCGCGACGGACGGTTCGTGGTACCGATCAAATCGGAATTCTCCGGCGAGTTTCCGGGGATCGTGCATGATACAAGTTCAAGCGGGCAGACGCTGTTCGTGGAACCCTTGGCAGCACTCGAAACCAATAACCGCCTGCGTACCCTGCGGCTCGAAGAAGAGCGTGAGGTCGCCCGTATTCTTGCAGAACTTTCAAAGCGCATCGGCGATGAGGGTCCGCAGATTGAATCGAATATGGAGATGCTTGCGCGGATCGATGTGCTCGTCGCTAAGGCCCGCCTCTCGATCTCAATGCAAGCGGTCGAACCCGAGATCGCGGGCGATTCCTTGATCGAAATTCATGACGGCCGCCATCCGCTACTCGGGGAGCGCGCCGTTCCGCAATCGGTAATCCTTGGCGCGAGTGCACGCATCGTAGTGATCAGCGGCCCGAACATGGGTGGCAAGACCGTCGCGCTTAAAATGGTGGGCCTCTTTGTTGCGATGGCCTATTGCGGACTCCAGGTCCCTGCCGCAAGCGGAACGCGAATCGGCTGTTTTGAGCGCATTTTCACCGACATCGGTGACGAGCAATCGATCGTCGAGAATGCGTCTACGTTTTCCGCGCACTTGAAACGAATGCGCGAAATCATCACCCAGGCCAACGAGCGGTCTTTAGTCCTCGTGGATGAAATCGGGGGCGGCACGGAACCGACGGCCGGCGCGGCGCTCGCCATTGCCATGCTGGAGCGACTGCTTGCGGTCCGTTCGTGTGGAATCGTAACGACGCATGCCACGGAACTCAAGCTCTTCGCACACGGAAGCTCCGGAGTCGTCAACGCCAGTGTTCGCTTCGACCCGTCCAGTTTTGTTCCCACATACCATTTAGACATCGGAACGCCTGGACAATCCCTCGCCTTTCCGCTGGCAACCGCGATGGGAATTCCGCGCGAACTGATCGACCGCGCGCAAGCGCTTCTAGACAACCGGGAGCGGGACTACGAACAGGCGCTGGCCGACCTTTCAAATGTCCAAGCGCAATTGGCAAGCGATCGGGAGACCGTGCTTAAAGAGCAGGCCCACATTTCATCGCTTCAAGAGAACCTGCGAAAGCGAACGGAAGCCCTTGAGGCCGAGCGGCGTACATTTGCAAAGACGGCGGACGAGCGCATGCGACGGGCGCTCGCGGATTTTACGACTGAGTTGCAGCGGCGTGCCGAAAGTAACGCGGTGCGCCCAAAAGTGACGTCTGCCCAAAGCGAGTTGCTTTCGCGTGTCGTAGATGAAATGCACCGCGACCTTGGCATCCGGCCCGAGCGTGCGGAAGAAGTATCGGAGGGGCGCTTCGAACCGGGAGACCGCGTCCGCGTTCTCTCCTACGGGCAGGACGGCGAAGTGATTGCGTGCACCGGCGAAAACGTGCTGGTTTCGATCGGCTCGATGCGCACATCGGTGCCGAAGAATGATCTCCGGCGCGCCGGCATTCCGAAAAAACCGAAGGCACGCGGCGCAGAATCCGGCGAGGCAAAACTTGCAGCGGCCAGCATGAGCATGGCCGAACTCGACGTGCGCGGCAAACGCTTCATCGAAGCGCAGCCGGTAGTCGACTCGTGGATCGACGAGGCCGTGCTTGCGGGAAATTCGCCGCTGCGGCTTATTCACGGCAAAGGCACGGGCTTGCTCGGGCGTGGCCTGCAAGAATTCCTCAAAGATCATCCGAGTGTGAAGAACGTTCGCTTCGGTGACGAAAACGAGGGAGGGTCAGGCGTCACCGTTTTTGAACTGCGCTGAGTTTGATGCCGAATAAACTTTCCGCCGAAGAACTACTGGACGGCTTCGATCATGTCGAGACGCGTTCAGAGTTCCAAGCGCGCCTCAAAGAAGGCAAACCGCTCGTGGTCAAGCTGGGGCTGGATCCGACGACCCCGGATTTGCATATTGGCCACGCCGTTGTCCTGCGCAAGATGCAGCAATTTGTTGAGGACGGGCATGACGTAACGCTTATTATAGGCGACACGACCTCGAGTATCGGCGATCCCTCGGGCCGCAACAGCATGCGCCCGCCGCTTACGCAAGAGCAAATCAGCGCGAACATGGCGACGTATAAGGAACAGGCCGGCAAGGTTCTGGACATGAGCCGCATCAAGGTGCGTTACAATTCTGAATGGCTGGCGGACTTGAAACTTGCGGACATGCTCAATTTGATGTCGCAGGTGACGGTTGCGCAACTTCTTGTGCGTAATGATTTTGCAGCGCGCTACGAGAGCCGCACGCCGATCTCGCTCCACGAGTTTCTGTATCCCGTTGCGCAAGCTTACGATAGCGTTGCCGTGAAAGCCGATATCGAGCTCGGTGGAAACGATCAACTGTTCAATCTCTTAATGGCGCGGCAATTTCAAACGCACGCGGGGCAACGCGAGCAAATCTGCATGACGGTTCCGCTGCTGGAAGGACTCGACGGCATTAAGAAGATGTCCAAGTCCACCGGCAACTACGTTGGACTGACGGAGCCGCCGGAGCTGCAATTTGGAAAACTCATGAGCATTCCGGATGACATGATTGCGCGCTATGCGCGGCTTGCGGCGTTTCGTTCTGAATCCGACTGCGTACAGCTCGCTGCGGCGATCGGAAGCGGGTCCGCGCATCCCATGAATGAGAAGAAGCGCCTTGCAACGCAGATCGTGGAACTTTATCACGGAGCCGAGTCGGCTAAAGCTGCGGCCGAGTACTTCGAGCGCACCGTGCAACGCAAGGAGCTGCCTTCCGAGAACATTCCGGAAATCGCGCTTGGCGATGCGCGCAAGATTGTGGAGGTCCTGGTTGCGGCAGGTTTCGCCGAATCCAAGCGTGCCGCCGAGCGACTTATCTCCGGGAACGGGGTGAAGGTCGATGGTATACTCGTGAGCGATCCAAAGGCGCTTTGGCCTTCCGATGCCCTCGACTCGGTGCTGTCGGTCGGCTCGAGAAAATTCGTCCGCGTACGTAAGAAAGAATAGTAAAGAGAAATGGCAGTAACCTACTCCTCGGCTCCCCCGATCGAAGGCAAGAAGTTCACCTGCAAGCGCTGCAAGCGTGTGTACGCCTATCCCGAGGAGAACGGCGCACCGGTTCGCTGTGAGTGCGGTTGGTGGTACTGGAACATGGGCGGGAAGATCAAAGAGAAGTTCAACCAACGGATCGATCCGCATAGCCCGACGAGTCTTTAAGTTTTCTCGAGGCGCTCGACCAAGTCGCTGACATCGCGCGCACTTAGCACATAGGTCTTCTTACAAAATTCGCAGGTAGCCGAGGTCTCCGGTTGCTCGGTTGCAATTTTGAGCAGCTCATCTTTTCCAAGGCCAAGCAGCGCAATCTCCACTTTTTCGAGCGTGCAACGGCATGCGAAACTCACGTCGATACTGCGCTGATGCTTGATTTCCATATCGCCGGCGAGTGCTGCCAGCAGATCGGCCGGCCCCGCACCGTTTGCAACTTGTTCGGTGACCGGACGCATCGCGAGCGCACGCTCTTCCAGCTGCGCCACGGCTTTTTCATCTGCACCGGGCATGACTTGTCCGATTACGCCGCCTGCCGCCACCACGCCCTGCGGATTCGCGAGCACCCCGACTGCGACCACACTCGGAATCTGTTGCGAGTTTGCAAGATATGAAGCCAGATCGTCGCCGACCTCGCCGGAGACGAGCGGCACAATTCCGACGTAGGGCTGGCCAACTTCATAGGATTTGGTCACCTGAAGGGAGCCGCTCCCGACAGCCGCAGCGACGTCAAATTTCCCGCGTGCATTGAGCGGCAGGTCGACGTCGGGATTCTTTGCATACCCACGCACGCCGACGCTGCCGTCCGGCAAAAGCATCACATCGGCGACCAGGGCCCGAATCGGGCCGTCGCCGGCAATTTGGATTGAGAGCCGCTCGCGGCCCTTCAGAGCCGTCCCCAGCAAGGCCGCGCCGGTCATGAGGCGGCCCACCGCCGCCGTAGCGGTCGGAGAGAGTCCGTGGCGGCGCTGCGCCTGAATCACGAGTTCGGTCGTAATCCCGGCGACGATCGCGATTCCGGCGTCCGGAGCCGATGCGCTGATGATTTGATCGGGCATTGCAGCACGCACTTTCCGAGGGCGTGTGCATTTCCTCCCGAATGTGGCTTCTCTGCTATGCGCCTACTTGTAATTCACGGTCCGAATTTAAACCTGCTGGGTGTGCGCGAACCCGAAATTTACGGTAGCAAAACACTCCAGCAGATCGACGCCCAAATCGCTGAGGAAGCGAAGGCACTTTCCGTGAGCGTTCAGATGCTTCAATCCAATCACGAAGGCGAGATCATCGAAGCCTTGCACGGCGCACGCGAAAACACCACAGCCGTCATCATCAATCCAGGTGCGTACACCCACTATTCGTATGCCATTGCGGATGCGATTTCCGCCATTGGCATTCCGGTTATCGAAGTGCATCTTTCGAACATTTACGCGCGAGAAGTATTCAGACGCACGAGCGTGATCGCGCCGGTCTGTGCCGGAACCATCGCAGGGTTCGGCGCGGAGTCCTATCTGCTGGCGATACGCGCGGCGGTTGCGATGAAAACCCGCATGGCGTAAGGTTTTCGAGTCCCGGGAGGACCGCGCAAGCGGCCTTCGTATAATCCCATTGCCGGGCGGCCGGAACCGTTCTTTAGAGCCGCTAAGGAGATTTCATTTGACAAAAGCCGAATTAATCGAAATCCTTGCGGACGAGCAAGAGATGTCGCGCCGCGCGGTTGGTGAGATTGTCGATCTGTTGCTCGACGAGATCACCTCGGCGCTTCAAAAGGGCGAAAAAGTTGCCCTGACGCCGTTCGGCAGCTTCGTCGTTCGCGCTCGCAAAAAACGGGAGGGACGCAACCCGAAAACCGGTGAGAAGATCACAATTTCTGCACGAAGAGTGCCCGCATTTCAGGCCGGGAAAGCTCTTAAAGATGCGATCGGCGGAGCCAAGAAGAGTGCAGCCAAGAAGAGCACGGCGAAAAAAGGCGGCCGCAAGCGCTAAGCATCGGTCTTCTTGACCGATCGGAAGTGCCGCTCGCGGTCCAAATCTTCCAACGAGCATTTGCGGACGAGCATCAATCGCGATATCGCGAAGATGCTCGTCCTTCTGCTTTAGTGGACGTGTGGCAATTCTTGCACAGCGTTGCGCCGCACGGATTCATCGCCGCGCGCGATGACGGCAAGCTAGTCGGCTATGCGATTTTCGTTCCGAGTTTAAAAGAAGTGCAGCGCCGCGCGATTCTTTCCGGCGCGGTCTTCCGGTGGTCATGGATGACGCTGCTCCGCGGTGAACTGCACTGGAGTGCAATCATACGCATCGTGCGCAACAAGATGCTGTTCATCTCGGGCGGGCAACGGTTTCGTAGCAGAGGTGACGCGCAATTGCTCAACGTTGCGGTCGATCCGGCGGCGCAAGGTCGCGGCCTCGCAAAGCAACTGGTTCTGAGCGGGATGGAGTCCATGCGGTCCGCGGGTATCCCGGAGATTCGCCTTGAGGTACGCCCTTGGAACAAACCCGCGGTGGCCGTCTACGCGAAGACCGGCTGGGGTGAGGTCGGCCGCACTCGTGACCTCGAAGGGGAATGGCTCGTAATGGTCGCCAATCCGTAGGCGCCGGCCACCTTCGGGCGCGATCGTAAGACCGAGGACGAAGCGCGTTTGAAAATGCGCCGGGCTGTGGCGCAGCTTGGTAGCGCACTTGACTGGGGGTCAAGGGGTCGCAGGTTCAAATCCTGTCAGCCCGACCATCTCGAAAACCCTTGTATATCAAGGGTTTTCGTCTTTCCAGGGAGTGAAGTGGCGCTTCATCGGCGGGGGGGCGGCCACGACATTGATAGCACTCGCACGCCCAATCTGCGGTACGGCCTCGCGCGTTGCATTGGCACCGGTCGCTTCTGAGCGGCTACATTCACTGAACAATTGGAGAATCACATGAAAATATCTGTGCGCCTCGGCGCATTAGCGCTTGTATGCGCTTGTAGCTTGATGCCGCTCGCTGGCCAAGCACAGGACAATCCCATGGTTGGTGGTCACGCTATGATGGCCAATAAGGATATCGTTTCAAACGCTGTATTATCCGAAGATAACAAAACGCTGGTGGCGGCGGTCAAAGCTGCCGGGCTCGTAGCAACCCTTCAGGGTCCGGGGCCCTTTACGGTTTTCGCCCCAACGGATGAGGCATTCGCCGCACTCCCGGCCGGGATGCTCGATACCGTGATGAAACCCGAAAACAAGAAATTGCTCGCCGGGGTTTTGGCCTACCACGTCGTAGCCGGCCGCTTGGATTTTGCCGCGCTGCAAAATCAAATCAATGCGGGCCATGGCAAGGCCATTCTTAAAACGGTGAACGGTTCGAATCTCACCGCTGCAATGAACGGGCCCCGCAATATTACTCTTACGGACGATAAGGGAAATGTCGCCCATGTTTCGACGTACGACGTCTATCAATCCAACGGCGTGATCCAGATCATCGACCGCGTGTTAATGCCGTAGCACGCGGTGCACAGATCTACGC
The DNA here is from genome assembly GCA_046262675.1 of Vulcanimicrobiaceae bacterium. GTDB lineage: Bacteria > Vulcanimicrobiota > Vulcanimicrobiia > Vulcanimicrobiales > Vulcanimicrobiaceae > JACRUB01. Next base: position 44,501 of record JBHEMH010000010.1, on the reverse strand, counting down.
GCTCGTTCGTTGTGCCGGACGAGCGCGTAGTTTTATGTAGGGTGCCTTACCTGACCTCGATTGCAAGGCTGCCTAAAAACTGGCGCGTGTCAGCATTAACCTGAAGAGTGAGGAGACCAGGCGTGGTGGGGGTGAACTCAAAGTCTAAGGTCTTTCCGATAGTCAGCATGCGAACGGCCCGTTCCGGGTGTCGTTGCGCCAGTGGAAGCTCCGCCCCGTCGATCGCAACGGGACGCCACATAACGGGAATCGATCCGCTCTGCAAAGTCACGACGGGCTGGCCCGCATTCGCCGTCATATTGATAAGACGGAAACGCTGTCGAACCCCTACGCGAATTTTTAGCGGAGCCGGCGACCGGAAGCCGTTGATCTTTACAAACTTCAGAAGATCGGTCTGGGATTGCGCCGCGGTAAGCATGACGACGTGGTCGGTCGATGGATCGAAGTGGGCGCCGGGTGGAAGCACGATAAGCGGCCCCGTTAGACCGCCCCGTAGCTGCCACGGGTCGTGCATGTGCGTGTGGTAAATAAATGTGCCCGCGCGCGGAGGCGTAAATCGCGCCTCAAAAGACTTTCCCGGCATGATCATGGGCGCGAGGCGGTCCCCATAACCGCTGAATCCGTCGACCCCGTCGTAGTAACTGTCGGTCATTTCGATGCCGTGCCAATGCACGGTGGTCGGTTCGGTCAGCGCGTTTTGAATATCAATTGAGACGGGAACGCCCTGCGACAACGTGATTTGCGGCCCGATCGCTCCAGCTTCCGAAAACTGGCGCCCACCATCATGAAGAATGTATGCAAACGCGGGCGTAGCGGGGCTGTTTCCCTGCCCCGGTGTTACCGAGAGCACCAACTTCCTACCAGCCGGCTGCAGCGGCGCTCGCCAACCCGGTGCGCCGCGGACGGTCAGCCCCAGAACGAGGCCTCCCATATCCGCGTGCGCTGCGTGAACGTTTTGATAACTGTCTGCATCCAAGGTCTCTCCGGCCGCCAACATGACGGAAACGGGTACGTGCGCAATCTGGTGAAATGAGACGTGGCAATGCATCAGCCAGTTTCCGGGCCGTTCCGCGCGCCACGTCATTGCAAATGTTCCGCCGACCGGCAGAAATTCGGTAACTTCCATATTCCGGACCGGCTGCGGGACGTCGGCGATGCCGTTTCCGCGCGCGTCCACGCGGAAATAAGCGCCGTGTAAATGCATTGGGTGGTTCGCAGCACTCACATTGATCCAGCGCCAGCGCACCGTCGCTCCGCGATCGTACGTTAAGCGCTCCGTGTTTGGCCACGCGCGACCGTTGATTGCCAGTAATTCATATCGTCGAATCGGAAGTCCGGCCGGGTCAGCGAACCTCACCCAGTTTGAAACGACGAAAATCCGGTCGTCTTTTGGCGCGGCCGGCGACGTACCCGGGGGGTCCACGACGATTGCACCCGTTAGCTGCGAATCCCAGCCGAAACGCAAAGCGGCGCTATGTCCGCTGGTTGTGGCCCAGTAATCGTACGTGCCCGGAACGCCGGCGCGGAAGTGGACGACGCGCGTTGTTCCGAAGGGTACGCTGAGGGGCGCGTCGGCTCGGGCGGGACGGTCGATCAGCCCATGAACGGTGAGCGTTGTGCCCGGCATGACGTTGTGAATCTTCAGGACGATTTCGGTTCCCGCGTTTACGCGCAACAACGGTGCGGGGATTTGTAGTGGCTTTCCACGTTCGCCGAAGGCTTGCATCGGAACCGAAGGTTGACCCGGTCCATCCGGATACCATCGCCCCCAGCGCGCCTCCAAAGCTACGTTCACCCGTCGGCCATCGCTCACTCCCGCAGCAATGCGATTTTGGTTCGCTGCGATCGCTTCGGCTGGTGCCGGCACTCCCTCAAGGCCGCTCGTTCCAGCGCCCATCGCAATAATCGCTAAAAAGACGGTAAGTACGAGCATAGTGTCCCTCCGGCTTGAAACCACCCGTCGCCATCATAACACGATAGAGCGATGCATCGGCCCGGACGACGTGCCGGGCCTTTTGTTCCTTACAGGCTTTTTAGACCAACGGCCAGCAGTTGTTTTATCGTTTTACGGTTTGGCGGATCTCCGGCGCCGGCTGCAAGAAAAGATGCACCCTTCTGCGCCATCGCCCAAGAGGGATAACCGGCAGCGCCCATTTTCTGCATCGCCGCAACTGCAGCCGCCGGAGAAGCGGCGGTAACCAGCAGGACGCGTGCTGCACCTTGTTCTCCTATATAGTCGCATTGGGTACCGGTCGTCCCCGGTACATTTCCGGTCGTCTTTGAACTCACGGCCTTGAGGCGGAAACCCAATATGCGTTGGGCTTGCGAGGCCGGGAGCACCTGGCAAGCCGACTTTGGCGCGGCTGATGCGGGCAACGCGGCGGAACAAAGTACCAAAATAGTGGTAAGTCCCACAAAACGTCGTGTCAAGCGGCTCATGCGTGTTCCTTTCATGTGTTTGGCGTGGTAACTAGAATCGAGCGAGAATTTTTGCAGCGAGGTTTTCTTCGGCGGCGAGACCGTGATCGGGCAGGCCGTCGATTTTGGGGCCGTGTACCTCGACCGAAATGCCTTCGTCGCCTTTGCGCACGGCAAGGTGCCCACCGAGATTTAAGGCCTCATCGCCAATCCCACTGACGGCAACGGGCTGATGCGGGCCGCTGCTCATCGCGGTTTTAATTGAATCCCAGCTGCCGACCGTCAGGCTCGCACCGGCGGAAAAATCGGTCGCGTTAAAATCGCACATCCCTAGCGCAACATTTTTTGTGGTGTTTTGTGGTAGCGGCTGTCCGGCGGCGGCCTCGGCGTCCGGGCGGACTAGCAGCTCGCAAGCGTTCCGCGATGTGACGATACCGCTTTTTTGGATGCTATCGTTGATAGCTGCCTCGTTTGGCGTAGTCGTCGATGTATCCGCAGCGGCCGCATCCGAGCCGTCCGCCTGCTGCGAACTCGTTGTGGTGGTTGTTGTCGAGGCTTCCCGATGGCTGCACGCCGCCAGACCGGCAACGAGCAATATGAAAACAAACGCCGGCAGTGGGTTTCTCAATTATCGCCTCAATTCCGTAGAACCCAGATATGCGTCCAGTCTAGCGCGACGAACGTCCAGAATGCGTCCAGCGGCGCAAGAAGGTTCTCGTTCTCACCTAAACTCTTGGCGAGCCCACGTACGATGCATCGAGCAGCGCAACATCGTGGCAACCCAAGAGAATCATCGTTCGAATGATGTCGCATCGCAAAATGTCGATTGCTTTCGCGACCCCTTTCCTGCCGCCCGCGCCAAGGCCGTACGCGTACGCGCGACCGACTAGGACCGCACGCGCTCCCAGGCAGAGCGCCTTTACAACGTCGCTGCCGCGGCGGATTCGGCTATCGAGCAGCACATCGACGCGATCGCCCACCGCTGCGACGACTTCCGGCAGCACGTTCAACGTTGCCGCGACGCCGTCGAGTTGGCGTCCTCCGTGATTCGAAACAACGACCGCGTCCGCACCCGCGTCGACCGCCTGCCGTGCGTCGTCGGCCGTATGGACGCCCTTTACCATGATCGGACCTCGCCACTCGTCTCTGATCCATGCGAGATCGTTCCAACTAACGCTTGATGCGGCAAGCGCCGAACCGACATCGGCGTAGTTCATCGCACCGTTTTCGAGAACGACGTTCGGGAACTTCATCAGTCCACCGTCGCGCAGAAAACCCGCGAGCCACGCGGGTCGTGACAAGACTTGCGCAAGATGTGGCAGCATCGCAATCGGATTCCCGCTAAGCAGTTCCTTTCCGCCGTTGCGCAGATCGCGTTCGCGCAGCCCGGCAACGGGGGTATCGACGGTTACGACGAGCGCCGAATACCCAGCTGCACGTGCGCGATGGATTGCTCTGGTCGCTACCTCTCGCCCGCCGACGAGATAGAGCTGATACCATAAGGGTCCTTGCGTCGCCGCCCTTACATCTTCCAGAAGACAACCCGAGAGCGTCGACAGGACATATCCCGTCCCAGCCTCGCCGGCGGCGTGCGCTGCGGCGCATTCACCACGCGGATAAAACATGCGGCTGCTCCCCACGGGAGCGAGAATGAAAGGCAGATCAAAGTTGGTTTGGAGGACGCTCGTCGCAAGTTTGCACGGTGCGCTCGCCACTCCGGACCGTGGACGCAGCGGCAGCGATTCGAACGCGCGCATATTTTCGCGCAGAGTAATCCCCGCTTCGGCGCCGCCGTCGATATAGTCGAATACCGCGCGGGGCAACCGGCCGCGTGCTAAGCGGCGAAGGTCTTCAATGGTGACACTATCGCGAAGGCGCATGTCGCCGTTGCTGCATCACAGTGCTGCCTGCAGGACAAAAATGTAACTCGCATTTGCGTCCGCCCCTAAGGACGCCGTCACGAGATCAAGGTTTCTTAATATCCGGAACATGCCCACACCCTCCAGCAACAAAAAGAGTTAGAGGGAAACCATTTCGATGGTTTCTATAATGCGTCCCACTGGATTGCGCATCACGTCACGCCCCGGGCCGGCCCATACGTGTTTCATCGCATCCAGCAAACCTTGCGCGTGCTCCAGGTCATCGAACTCGAGATCGATGAGTACGAGCGAAGGATCATCAGCAGCGCGATATATGCGGTAGTTTCGGACGCCCTTTCCGCGCCGGCCGACGGGGTCACCATCGAAAGCGCGCTTCCAGCCGTCGTAGTCAGACACAAAATGTTCGATGCGTAGTGTAATCATAATCTCCTCGCAGGGAATCCGTTGGACTAAAGGCAGCCGTATTCCGCCTCCGAACAATGGCAGTCTGATTGGAGGCTCTATGGAAGTCAAGCCTACGTATCTCGGCACGATGATCATGCTTGCCACGGTCGCTTTCGGGCTGCTTGCGGCGGGGGCGTGGAACAAAGCGATCACCGATCTCATCGCGATTTTTCTCAAACCCGGAAGCGGCGTCTGGGCAGAAGTGCTCTACGCAGTGATCATTACGATTTTGGCAATCGTCGTGATTCAAAAGCTCGGCAAGATGGCTGAACACGACGCAAAATCAAACGAATAGCCAATCATTCTAGGGCTGCCTTGCAGCCGCCGCCGTCATCGCGTTCTTGACCTTTGCCATTTCTGCGGGCGTCATCGTGCTTCGCAAGAAGATGACTTGCTCGTGTCCGACCGTCCAACGAGTTGCGTCCCGCGCGCCCCGAAAACGGACCCCGTATTTCGCATGGTCCCATCCGCTATCGGTTGCGACGATAACCTTTGGATCAATCAGGAGGACCTTGAGCAAATGATCTGACCGGCGCCACGCACCGGGGAGATCGTAAAATATGAGAACGGCGTGCTGGCCACGCGTGAAATTCCGTGCTTTCGTCCCGAAGGGCATACCCGCTGGGAGAATGACCGGAAAGCTTGCATGAGCGGCGGAATGTCGCATCGCCGCGTCGGTGGGATCGACCAGAGAGTCTTCCCCGACGCCATCGGAAGAGAGCCGCAGCGTTCCATCTCGTTCGAATGACACGCGAGTACCCCGCGGCATGCTAGCCGCATCAGCGGGATTCGAAGCCGGCACGGCGGCGATTGTGGAGGCATTCCCGGCGTTAGCCGCCGCGGCAGCCAACATTGCAGTCTTAAAATGCGCGAGTTCGGACGCGGTCATCGTACTGTTTAAGACAATGACGTCTTCGCCGCGCACGTGCCACAGCACGCCCCCCGGGCCTCCCATTTCAAGCTGCATCGGCATGTGCAATCGAGGGGGCGAATTATCCGTCGTGACTGCTTTGGGGTTCGCCAAGACGACGGTGAGAACATGATTGGAGCGACGCCACTCCCCAGGCAGATTGTATGTAATGAAGACCGCGCTGTTTTCCGTGCGGTTAAGTACAATTGGAATCGTTCCCGGCGGCAGTCCAACAGGCAGCAATACGGGGAAGTTGACTTCGCCGACGGCATTCTGGAAATCCGCCCGCGTCGGTTTCGGGACGGCCTTCCAGTCCATGGCGTACACCATGAGCGGTCCAGACGGGTTGAATGAAATACGCACGCCTAGTAACTCTGTGGCAGCAGCGGCCGCGACAATGGTAAGACCGACCAGCGTAGCCGCGGGGAGACCATAGCGGCGCTTTGGTGCGGCTGCTTTACGATGCTGCGCACCGCTGCGGATCACCTCAAGCGGGATTGCGGGCACGGGGATGAGCTCGCGTGCATTCTTGCATGACAGTTCGAAATTAGACGGCATGAATTTGTGCCTCCCCAGTCGTCTCGGTAAAATGCTCGGTATTCTCGCCGAGGAGCGGTCGCAGACGGCGCCGAGCGGTCATGAGTCTGAAGCGCACCGTACCATCCGGAATGCGCAGGACCGAGGCGATCTCTCGGCTCGAAAGATCTTCAAAATAGCGGAGCACGACGACGTCGCGCAGATGCTGGGGCAGCGCGGCTAATGCGCGCCAAACATCAATGGAGGAAGTTTTATCTTCGGCTTCGTGAAAAGCAGACACCGGTTCCGTGCGGGAAGAGCGGCGCTTGAGTTCGGACGCCTCGCGCACGACGATGCGGTAAAACCACACTTTAAAGGCCTCGGCGCTACGGAGCGAGGTAATCGTGCGGGATAAAATGATGCACGCTTCCTGGGCCGCATCTTCGGCACGTTGGTCATCACCGAGAATCGCGCGCGCCAGCCGGTATGCATCCGGCCAGACCGTGGCCACGAGCGCTTCGATATCCACCGCAGCGCCATTTCTTGCAGCTTGGACCAGACCAGGGGTGACGGGGATCGCCATGTAGCCTCCGCTCGGAGTATTCGGTTCTATACTATTGAGCTCCCGAAATGACCAAAGTGTTTGCATCGCGGTCCTGGAGGGGATGCGGGTGGTTCTCAAGGATAGCAGCACGATGGATAGACCGCCGCAAGAGGTCGTCGTCAAATTACATGGGCTCTACGACGATTCGCGCCGTGAAGAGCTAGCGATGGCGATGATTCCGATTCTCTCAGGACAATCGACAAAAATTGATTTCAGCGACGTCGAACACATCGATGTCGAAGCGTTGGTAAGTTTGCTTCCCTCACTCCAGGCGAGGTCGGATGAAGGCAAACCCTCTATCCATTCTGTCGGGATGAATCAGGATGTCGCCGGGTCGCTCCGGCGCGCCGGTCTCGGGAATTACTTCGATAATAAATAACGGTCGCACAGCGCGGCCTGGGCTTGCGCGTCTAGCTGCTGGAGCGGAGGCAGCGGGCGTTCCCAACTTTCATCCTTTTCCTCGAACGCTGTAAGAAATCTCACCGCCGGAATCAGCGGATACGCCGCGACCAAATCGCGCCGGGAAGTAATCTGGATTTGTTGCGGCTCGCTCGATGCGTCTTCGGCATGCACCCATAAGTCGCTCGCGGCTTTTGGCCAAAGAGCGACGGTGCCGGAAATGCAACCCGCAAAGCCCATATTTTTCGCAAAACGCAAATGCGACTCAGAGCTCGGAAAAAGACGCAGTTCCGGAAAAGCAAGATGGAGTGCCTCAGCGTAGCGAAGATCGTTAGAGCTATCCTTGAGGCCCGCCACGGGCAAAATGTCCCGTATCCGGCGGACAAGTTCGAGTGTGAACGTTGTCCCGCTCATTTGCGGAAAGTTATACAGGTAGAGTTTCCCCGGCTCGATCTTCGTCATTTTTGCAAGCGCTTCAAAGAATTCCAAAATGCCGTCTTGCGACGCGTCGCGATAGAAGAAGGGCGGCATCACGAGCACGCCGGCAAAGCCGGCGTCGATTGCGGTGTTCGTCAGCGCGACCGTGTCCGCGAGCGACGAACTTCCGGTTCCTACCATGGCGCGTTCGAGTGGCAATCCGTGCTTTGCTAAGCCCCGCATGAGATGGGCGCGCTGCTCGACCGAGAACGACATCGCTTCCCCGGTCGTTCCGAGAACGTTTAAACCGTCGCAACCCGCCGCGAGCAAACCTTCGTAATAGGTGTGTGCCTTCGCGAGATCAGGTTGCAACTGTGCGTTGACCGGAGTGAGCGTAGCCGCAATAACGCCTGAAAATCCTTGCGTCATGCAACCTGTCTGCCGAGAAGATTTTTCAGAAAGAACGTGAGATTTGCCGGACGTTCCGCGAGGCGGCGCATTAGGTAGGGAAACCAATAGGGGCCAAACGGCACCGCAAGCCGCACTCGATAGCCTTCAGCGACAAGCGTCTGGGCGAGCCGAGACGAAACGCCGTACAGCATTTGAAATTCGAATCGCTCGCGTGGAATACCACGGTTGTTTATGAAGTCGATCGCGGCTTGGATCAAGGCCGGGTCGTGCGTTGCAATCGCGGTATAAGCACCATCGAGTAACGAGCGCTCGACGAGCACCTGATAGTTTCGGTCAACGTCCGCTTTTGCGGCAAAGGCGACCGATGGCGACTCGAGATAGGCGCCCTTCACAATGCGAACATTCGTTCCAAGGGGCAGAAGCGACTTGAGGTCGTCCCTGCTGCGAAACAAGTACGACTGCAAGACGAAACCGATGTTGCTATATCCCGCCGTTCTCATCGCACGGTACATCGAAAGCGTCGCATCGACATATGCGGACTTCTCCATGTCCAAGCGCATCGTATTGCCGCACGCAGTGGCTTGTTCGAGAACCGCCCGCAGGTTGCTCAGGGCAAGCGCGAAATCGATATCTAAACCTAAATGTGTTACTTTCAGAGCCACGTTAGCATCGATACCGTCGCGCGAAAAGCGCTGCAACAAGCTTACGTATTGCTCCGCAGCATCTCGGGCGTCGGCCGCATTTTTCGTGCCTTCCCCTAAGATACCCGCAGCAACCGCGAAGCCGTCCGCGTTCGCGCGGCGCGCGACTTGCAGAAACTCGTCGGCCGTTTCACCGCCGACAAAACGGCCCGCACCAAGGCGCATGCCGTATGCCGTTACGAAACGACGGACCGATTCGCTGTCCGCGGCTGCGAGGATGAGGCCGCGTAGCATCGCGCGACTAAGATGCAGCCCGGTGCCCGCTGCCTTTAAGGGGTGTAGTCAAGCCGACGCCCTCCGAGGGGAAGTCGCCGGGGCAATCCCCGAAACGGTGCTGCGAGATCGCCAAGTCAACCGTGCGGTCGTCGTCCAGGTCCCTGTCAACGGGCAGCATCGCCCCGCATGTACTGCAGACGTATTTCATACCGAGCTTAATATTACTAGGCATGAACCAAGCAGTCAATGGCCCAGGCTTAATCATACGTAGACATCCATAGAACGCCGAGGGCATGAGGGTTGTGGGTAAGAGCACCCAATGGAAGATATCCGTGTGGTTGATTGCCCCGCGTGCGGGCACCCGATGAACGCGCACCGTGGCCGCCATTGTCAGACGTGCGATCAGAACGGCATTGAGTGTGCGGCGCTGGAAGGCGGCGTCGAAAGTCCCGGCGGTTAGAAACCTACGCTAGTGCGACAGTAAATCCAGCATCGGCGCAAAGCGCAGCTTGCCGTCCGCCGTGCGATCGCCCGTGTGCCCGAGAAGCGCTAGTCCCCACACGGTTTCGATTGTCGAAAGCAATGAGTAGTGATTGTAGGAGGTCTGCGACCGAAATGCGGAGGGACGCTTCTTAAAGACGATGGTGGCTACGCGGCCGCCGCCTCGCGATAAAGCGCAACACGCGCCGTTGGTGTCCCCCTCATCCCACGTGAGGATGATCGCGCTCCGGTCTGTAAATGCGGGCGTACTCATAATCAAGCGAATGAGGTCGCTCACGTAGCCATCCGAGGCTTCGTACAGTTTGACCTTATCAAGACATCTCGGCGTACCGTGCATGTCGTGACACAAATCCGGTACGATAAAAAGAAATTGCGGCGCTTTCTTGGGATCCGCCAAAATTGGCAGGATGGTATCCGGCGTACCGAGCGGACGGATATGGGACATCCGTTGCGGGCTGCCGGTGATATTCGAGAAAAAGATGAACGGATTGTGCTTCTCCGCATACATCGTATTGAAAAAATAATCCCCACCGAGATAGCCGGCAGAGGGCATGCCTTGCATGAGTGCCATCCACGAGATGTTCTTGGCTTCAAAATCGTCCACTACGTTGCTCGCATTCGTTTTGTGGCACGAGAGTTTGATCTTCTTAGTAAAGCAGCTGCCGGCATCGGTATCCCAGCCGAAAGAGTCGCCGCCAATCATCGAAATGTAGTTCGGTTCGCTCGGATGCGTCACGCCGAAGTAGTTTGTGGCGATCCGTTGGTGTTGTGCGAGCTCCCACAGGCGGGGCGTCTTGCTCTGCGCCTTGCTCGGCGAGAGGATGCTCGTCACTTCTTGATTCTCGAGCACGATGACGATAATCCGGTCGACCTTCGGAACGGCGGCGGCTTTGGCGTCCGCGCAACACAGTAGCATGGCAACGACGATAGAGAGCAAGCGCATGAAGAAGCCTTACCCCGCGTGCGTCGTATCTACACGCCATGACCGATGCACAGCGTCTGGCGGGCGCGCTCAACCTGCTCGCTAAGGGTCCTCAATTTTCGTATACGCAGGCGCGTGCGACGGCCCGCAAAGACGGCAACGTCGATGCGGCGGCGACCAAGGCGAGAAACGAAGACTTCAACCCTGAGGTGGATGGCTGCGAGACGTTCGTGATGAAAGACGGCAGTATCTGCGAATGGATGCCTGGCCAGCAACGGTACGCTGCCCGCACCTAAAATCTAAAACCCACAGCTTAGGCGTTAGAAGAGTGCAATGAAGAATCAGACGACCCCCGCGGTCCAAAAAAGCGACGCCGAGTGGCGTGGGCAACTCTCGCCGCAACAATACGAAGTGCTGCGCGAAGCGTCGACCGAGCGTCCGTTCACCGGTGCGTTGCTCAAGAATAAAGAGACCGGCATGTACACTTGCGGTGCTTGCGGAGCCCAGCTGTTTGGCTCCGATGCAAAATATGATTCAGGGTGTGGATGGCCGAGTTTTACGCACCCGGATACGCACGAGAACGTGCGGCTGCTTGAAGACGCCTCGCACGGAATGCGCCGTACGGAAGTGCGTTGCAAGAAATGCGATTCGCATCTCGGCCATGTCTTCGATGATGGTCCGGGTCCCGAGGGCACCCGTTATTGCATAAATTCGCTCGCTCTGGGTTTTCAAAAGCAACCCTAAGCAGCGCGGCGAATGGGCCCGCGATGGATTCCCTTTTCTCGGCCCCTGCCGCGCAGGCGACACTCTTTGCAGACGGCGGCTCACGGGGCAACCCCGGACACGCTGCCTCGGGCGCCGTCATCGTTGCGACCAACGGCTCTGTGCTTGCCGAGGTCGGCACCTATCTCGGAATTGCTACCAACAACGTAGCCGAGTGGAACGGTCTTGTCGAGGGGCTTGCGGAGGCGCGCAAGCTTGGCATCGACTCGCTGGCAGTTCGCCTGGACAGCGAACTGGTCGTAAAACAGCTTACAGGCGAATATCGCGTCAAGCATCCCGACCTTCAACCGTTCCATCAAAAGGCAAAGAAATTGCTTCGCGAATTCTTGTATATCGACCTCAAGCACGTGCCGCGCAAAGAAAACAAACTCGCGGACGCACTTGTGAACCATGTTTTGAATGACCGCGCCGCGCTCGCCGCAATAGAGGAATAAATGCGTTTTCCCGTTTCGTGGTTTATCGGAATTATGGTGGCCGTTGCTGCCGTTACGGGCTGGTTCATCTTCGCCGGCCCGGAAAGCGCGCGGTACCATCAGGTTCAGAAAGTGCGCAACGCGGCGAGCGACGAGCGGTTTTCGATGACCGTGAAGTACGACAAGGGCGCCATCGACAGTGAAGAGTATCGCATGGAGGATTTCAACGGTCGATCCGTTGCATCGTACCGGATTACGGGCTCAACGGGCAAGACCTACACGATTACATCTCCCTCGACGCGCACGTTCACGGTGCCATTCTTCTTTGAGAGGCTCGTGCAAGACGGTATCTGGCAAATTTCCAATGCACCGCCCAAAGGCGACACGAGCACGCACTATACGATCCATGTCGATCAAAGCGTTCAGAACGAGCATGGATCGCGAACCATCGTCTTCACCGATCCGCATTATCTAGCGACGACGGCCGGACGACAATTTCAGATTCATCTCGATCCAAACAAGCCTGTGCCTGATTTACTCAAGCTCTCGAGCACGTCGACGGCCGATAAGCGGTATCAACAACTGGTCGACGATTTCCGCACGTTCGGTACCTCCGGATTCCGCAAGAAGGTTGCGGAAGTGCAAGCTCAAGTCCGTTCGGGCCGTTGAGACCGCGCCTAAAACGGTACCTGCTGCGGGTAGCGATCGCGGCCATCGTTTTAGGATTGCTGGTCTACGTCGGCTGGCGTCTCTTTGAAGATCCGACCAATCAAATGTTTGGCCAAGCGGTAGTTAGCGGCCCGAGCGATATGCCGCTCGTCGCACTCACCTACGATGACGGTCCAAATCCACCCTACACCGATAAAATTCTGGACGTCCTAAAAAGCGAGCACGTGCATGCGACCTTCTTTGTCGTCGGTCGTGCCGTTGAAGAATACCCGGGCACGATCAAACGAATGGTGGCAGAAGGCAATGCCGTCGGGAATCATACATGGGACCACGTTCATCTGCTTGTTTTACGCCGGGCCGCTATGCGCTCGGAGATGCTGCGCACGGACGCCGCGATCCTAAGCGCCGCACACGTGCATCCGAAAATTATGCGGCCGCCCTTTGGAGCACGAGATTGGCGCGTCATGGACGAGATGCGCCGGCTGGGATATGCAGTCATTATGTGGTCGGTGCCCTTGCCCAGAGATTGGGAGTACCCGAGTGCGCAGGTTATCGCGCACCGGATCATCCCACAAGTCAAGGACGGCTCAATCATCGTGCTGCATGACGGGAATCGTGGTCAACTCTGCGCGAAACGACACTTGAATCCCCATGTCTGTGACCGCAATCAAGATATCGAGGCGACGCGGCTCATACTCAATGCGTTAAAAGCCAAGGGCTTTTCGTTCGTCACCGTTCCCGAATTGATCGCACGTCACAAAGAGGCTAAGCATAAAGCTGTCCGCGGAGGCGAATAAAACCGTCAGGGTGATGATGTGCGGGATCGTGATGAGTCCAATGCACGATCGGCCCTTTTCCCGGATCGCAGACATATTCCCCGCGCACATCGATCCGGTCGCCAGGCGTAACGGGTACGCGAGGCGCGAGATCAACATTGTCAATGACCTGCACGTTGCCGCATGCGGTAGAGACATCGAAGGTTTCATGCTCGGCGTGCGTGTGCGTCCCATAAAAAAAACGCGGTGCCGAGCTCACGGTGCCCGAGAAGTCAACTTCGGCCGTCTGTCCGGCCGCAATGGCGCTAGCGAGATTCATGTAGAGCCCTCCCAGGCCGCAATCACGCCGCCCGCGTAACCTCGCAAGATGGTCCTGGTCGCTGCGGTGCTCTTTCTCTCTCTCGGGCTGATCAATCTCGATTTTTCCGCCAACTGGTGGGCGGGGCAGCGGCAACGACTCATCATCGGCGTTCCGCTTATTTTGATTTTTGTTTACGACCGGATGCCGGCGCTGGTTTTTCCGCAGGCACTTGTGTTGCTGCTGTACACATTTATCCCGAATGCTGTCTTCAGTCTCTGGGAAGGCATTCGCACGGCAGTCCTTTCGCGCCGTGTCGTATCGATCAGAAGAACACCCCTGCGTCCCTACGCGATCATCGTCGGCGTCCTACTCGTGTTTGCATTCGTCCTTGAGATCTTGCCGGTCGTAGACGCGAATGGGTTGCGCGACCTTGTCGACGTCACGATTACCGGCGAGAAACCGCCGACCGCGCCCTTGAATCATTTGCGAATCGTTCCCGCCGAATCCGCACTCTTCGCGGGCGACAAAGTGGTCGGACAACTGGGTGCCTACTATGAAGTGGGCGCGTTTAACATTCAAGTTGAGAGCCGTCGTTTGGTCTGGGTGGCGCCGCTCGAATTCCGTGACGTCATCAAGTGGTACCTGCGGCGCACGAGTCCGGGCGTCATTGTCGTGAGTGCCGAAAATCCCAATTCGCCGGCAGAAGTGCGAGTGCGCCAGCCGATGCGCTATATTCCGTCGGCGCTGCTCAACGACAACCTGTACCGCCACGTCTATATGAGATACGGGTTCGAACAAATTCTCGAGCAAACGCTGCAACTGGATGATCGCGGAGATCCGCAGTATCTCGTTACGCTCGGGCGCCCGACCATCGGCTGGACCGGCCAGCGCGTCACCGCGGTGGTGATTTGCGATCCCGTCACGGGCGCGATGCAGCGCATTGCAGCCGCGGATTTCTCGAAACTTCCGTCGTGGGTGGCGCGTGTTATCCCGCCGGAGCTTGCGCTGGAATATAATATATGGTTCGGCCGCTACGTGCATGGATGGTGGAATGCACACTTGGGCGAGCGCGACGTGCATCTTCCCGCGCGAGATGAAATTTTCGGTTTGATCGCAGGTGAGAAGTTCGTGTGGTTTGTCGATCACACATCGCCGTCTGCGAGCGATCAGTCCATGACCGGGTTCACGTACATGGATACCGTGAGCGGAAAGATGACGTACTACACCGCTTCGGGCGGAGAATTCAGTTCGCAAGGCGCGCAGCGCGCAATCGGATCGAATCCGGTCGTGCGGCAAGGCCGCCTATTGCCGACCCAGCCGATTCTCTCCAACCTATTCGGTCAGAATACGTGGATCGTGCCGCTTGTAGCCGACACTGGAAAGTACCAGGATCTCGCTTTGCTCCAAGCGAGTAACGGGCATGTCACCATTGGAAACGTAAGCAACCCTGCGCCGGAAGGCGACGCACTCATGCAGTACCGGGCTTACCTCGCTGCGGGCTCAGCCGGCACGTCCAGCCACGCGACCATGCAGGGAACTCTCGATCGGATTACCGCCGCAGGGGGCAGCGTCTATTTTACGCTGCATGGGGAAAAGCGTATGTACCGCGTTGAAGATCCGGCGGGTCCGGGCGCCCTTTTGGCGCGGCCCGGCGACCGCGCCCGCTTCATCGCGATCCCCGACGCGCAAGGAAGTTGGACCGCCCGAAACTTCATGAACCTGAACTTAAGATGACGTCTGTTAGGCGCGCCCACGGGGAATCGGACTGTCTCATGAATGGCGAGCGCGCTGGAGTTTGGGGGACCCGTGCCTTGGCATGGGGGCGGGGAGCAAGGCGTACCGCCTTTCAAACTGATGTTTGTTAGGCGCGCCCACGGGGAATCGGACTGTCTCATGAATAGCGAGCGCGCTGGAGTTTGGGGGACCCATGCCTTGGCATGGGGGGCGGGGAGCAAGGCGTACCGCCTTTCAAACTGATGCGTATTTTGCGAACGGAGCGACTGCGACTGACGCCGGTGACGGTGCAGAATGCCTATGCCCTCTGGACGGTCTTACAAGCACCGGACTTACGGCAATTTCAAGATCTGCCAAATGTTGGGAACGCGGCGTTCAGCGCGATGGTTGCCAAGCGTCCCAAGCAATTACGGTCCGATGCCTATGGGCGTTTTGAATGGCTCATCTACATGCATCGCATCCGCCGTGCGCTCGGATGGATCTCGCTCCGCATTTCAGATCGCGAGTCAAGGACGGGTGAAATCGGTTACAGCGTGGTACGGGACTTTCGCGGTACCGGGGTCGCGACCGAAGCGGTTCGTGCCCTTATCGATGAGGCGTTTCTCGAGGGCAAGGTCGAGCGTATCAGCGCATACTGCGTGCCCGCGAATGTTCCATCACGCCGCGTGCTCACCAATCTAGGCTTCCGCAATATGGGGATGGTGCATGACGGCGCATCGGTGGCAGGCCGGCCCGTGGATGTGTTGCATCACGTGATGCAATGCGAGCATTGGCAATCGCGTCAATCACCAAATTCGATGGTGATTCCGGCTTCCGCATAACCGTAGTAGCGCGACCGGCCGCCGCCGAGATACGCGAGTAAGGGATCGCGCACGACACGTACCGAGATGCGTGCGCCTACTTCATTCTTGGCAACCCACTCGAACGCAATAACGTGAGCGTCGTTTTCCGGCACTCTTGGCATACCGCTACCCGAAACCAAGAAGGTCGCGTTGGTAAACTGCGTGGCACCATCATACGATTCGCTGACATAGGCGAGCTCCCCGGGTTGCACTTCGAGGCCTGTTTCTTCGAGGAATTCGCGTTTGAGCGCCGCCGGCAATAATTCGTTTGGATTTTGCCGCCCGCCCGGCAGGTTCCAGAGCGGCGCGTCGTGATTCGGATAGCGCGAAGCGACGAGCAAGATCGCCCCGTCACGTTCGAGCAGACCGGTACAGAGGTGAATGCGCGTCAGGCGGCCAGAGATGGCGGCGCTGCAAGGTGGCGGCGGCGTAACCACCAGGGAAGGATGGGCCGCAGCAGGCGCACAGGCTTTGCCGATGGGCGGACGGGCGTGCGTACGGACGTAGTCGGGCCAGGAAGCACGTCGGGCGCCCCATGCGGCGCAGCAATCGGCATGGCCGTCGTGGAGTGGAGCGCCGAAGTGTGAAGACGAACGACCGCTAGGGTGCGCGGCCTGCTTGCATCGAGCGAGGGAGTGAGCGCAAAGAAGATGGTACCTGCCACGAGGGCTAGTCCGAGCAAGCGAACTGGGCGAACCTTCACGCGCGCGACCTTCGCTTGGTTCAGTGGGGGCTTCCTCTTCCAACGGCCAACTGGTAGTCGCGTGACCAGAGTCGTAGCACATCTTATTGTCGGCGCAAAACCCGAGCCGTTCTTGCCGGCCATGCTCGCAAGCATTGAGCCGGTGGTCGAGCGGATCTTCGTCAATGAGAACTCCGGCCTGTTAAGCGATGCTCCCAATTTGGCGGCCTTAGAATCATCGAAGCTCGCGCGCGAGGGGCGCATGTCTGTAAGCCGCACGGTCTTTACCACATTTTCCGCTGCGCGCAATCACTGCTTCGAGCTCGACAGCGATGCCGATGCAGATACCTGGATCAATTTTATTGATGCGGACGAAGTGCACGGCGAAGGTTTCAAGGAGATCGCCCGCAAGCTCGAACGTTTGCCGTCCTCCGTCGGATTTGTCGACGGATTTTCGTATCATTTCTTCAAGAGTTTCGATTGGTATGCGTCGATCGAACGTCGCATGTTATTTCACCGGTGGACACCGCAGGCGCATTGGGAAGGCGCAGTGCACGAGCGGCTCGCAGGCGTCCCTGGCAAACGTGTAGCGCTTCCTCAGGTGCATGCTCACTACGGCTGGGCAGGGAATTCATTTTACGCCGATGCGCTCAAGTGTGCCCAATACGCGCAACTCGGTGCCCGCTCGGATTCCTTGACGTTTGCGGAGGCTCATGCTGCGGACCATCTCCGAGACTATCGCGGCGTCGAGCGATTTTTTGCAAATTGCCTTAGGAGATGTATTCGCTTTGCCGGAGAGCATCCGGTGGCCGCTTTCCCCACAATTCTTGAAGAAAAGGCACGTAATGCGGAATTTTTCGCGGACATGGAGGGGATCATTTTGCGACATCAGACTCCGCTACAGCGTGTGAAAAATGCCATGATGAGCTTTAATTATGAGCAGCGTTGGCGCGCCCGGGTGTTCCAGGCTGCGCTCTACGGGATGCTCTGATGCTCTTACCGGGAAAGGGGGGTCTGCATCGCCTCCCCAATGGCGCCGGCAAAGGCATTGATGTCTTGCGGCGTCGTCTCATAGGTCGTCATCCACCGGACTTCTGAATTCAAATCATCGAATACGTAGAAAAAGAACTTTTCTTGGATCGTCTTTATCGCAGACCGTGGCAAGGTTGCGAAAATTGCATTGCACCGCACGGGCCGGGTAATGTTTATGCCAGGAATCGTTCGGAGGCGACCTTCTAGCGCCGCCGCCATCGCATTTGCGTGGCCGGCACTGTGCAGCCACAGGTCGTCCTCCAATAACGCCTCAAACTGCGCCGCAATAAAACGCATCTTTGAGGCTAGCTGCATGGCCTGTTTGCGCGCGAAGCGGGCCGTTCCCGCATGCATCGCCCGATCGAAGAACAGAACCGCTTCGCCGAAGAGCAGTCCATTTTTTGTTCCACCAAATGTCAGGACATCGACCCCCGCGTCACGAGTGATTTCTCTTAGGGGCCGTCCGAGGGCCGCTGCGGCGTTTGCAATGCGGGCGCCATCCATGTGAACGAGCAAACCGTGTTCGTGTGCAAAGGCGCAGAGCCCGCGCAACTCCTCGAGTTCGTAGAGGCCCCCGTACTCCGTTGATTGCGAAATCGAAACGATCCGGGGTTGCACGTGGTGCTCTTCTTTGGATGAATGGAGAAAAGGCTCGAGATCGGCAATTCGTAACTTGCCGTCGCCGGTCTGCACCGGCAAAAGCTTAGAACCCGCGAACCGTTCGAACGCGCCGCATTCGTCGGTATTGAGATGCGCCGTGGCCGGGGTGATGACGGCTTCGTGCGGCCGGATAAGGCTCGAGAGAGCTACGACGTTCGCTCCGGTTCCGTTAAACGTGAAATAGACATCGGTCTCATCGCCGAAAATGGTGCGGAAGCGGGCGGTGGCGCGTCGCGTCCAATCATCGTCCCCGTACGAGACAGCGTGTCCGACGTTCGCTTCTTCGATCGCTCGCAGGATCCGTGGATGGGCGGGTGCAGCGTTGTCGCTCGCAAACGTTCGCAAGGTCATGCTTACTCAACTGCCATCGCCGGCACGGACCCTCCTGCCGCACCCGGCCGTCTTGAAGCGCGCAAGAAAAACACCAATGGTACGCAGATGAAAAAGATCAGGCCTGTGAGCCGGAACAGGAAATCGTAGGCGATTACTTGCGCGTTGAGTCCGACGATCTGCGCGAGCACCGGTACCGGGACGCCGTGCGTTTGCGTGACGCCGTTTGCGAGCGTCTCGTATTGAATCATCATCTGACGTGACAGAAGCGTTGTTAAAATGGCAATGCCGAAGCTGCCGCCCAGTTGACGCACGAGAGACATCAAACCGGTCGCATTAGCGAGTTCGGGGTTGGGAACGGCGCTCAGCGTTACCGTTGTGAGTGGGACAAAAATGAAACCCAGCGAGAGTCCTTGCCAGACCCGCGCCCAGAAGAAGTCCCAGTAGCCGGCGAATTGGTTCAAATTCCCCATCGTCCACGTCGACCAGCCGAACAAGATCATTCCGCCGGCAATCATAATTCGCGGGTCGATCTTGCTGCCGAAGCGTCCGATAAAGACCATGCCGATGGCGGATGCAATTGCGCCGGGAAGCAAAGCCATACCCGTATCGAAAGCGGTGAAGCCGAGCGCATTTTGTAAGAACAACGGCAGTACAAGCGCCGACCCGAAAAGGCCAAAGCCGAGAATGACGCCCACCACGTTGCCGATCCAGAACTGCCGGATGCGAAAGACCATCAGATTGACGAGCGGTTGCGCCATCCGTAAGGTGCGCCATGCAAAGGCTGAAAGCGTCACGAATGCGACGATCGAGAGCGCCCAAATTGTTGATGAGTTGAACCAGTCGTCGTGCTGCCCGCGCTCGAGAACGTATTGAAGCGAACCCAACCCTGCAGTCAGTAACGCTAAGCCCAGCCAATCGATACCGCTTTTGATGCGTTCGATAAAGTGCGGGTTTGGAATAAACATTAAGGTCATCACGAACGCGACGATGCCAATTGGAATATTGATGAAGAAGATGATGGGCCAGCTTGCGTTATCGACCAGATAACCGCCGAGGAGCGGCCCGATTGCGGGTCCGACCATGGCGCCTAAGCCGAAAAGGGCCATTGCCTGCCCGCGTTTCTCCGGTGGGTAGGTTTCAAAAAGAATCGCTTGCGCCGTTGGCTGGAGCGCGCCGCCGCCGATGCCCTGAAGTACGCGGTAGAAAACCAGCACCCAGATGCTGCGTGCGGTGCCGCACAAGAGCGAGGCGATCGTGAAGATCGCAAGGGACGTAGCATAGAAACGCTTGCGCCCTAAATACGCCGTGAGCCAGCCGTTGAGGGGCATGATCACGACGCTTGCAAGAATGTAGCCCGTCGTAACCCAGGCGACCTCGTCGATCGATGCGCCCAGATTCCCCCCGATGGTATTGAGCGCAACATTCACGATGGTGGAATCGACGATCGCCATGATCATGCCGAGCATGACGGTGATCGTGATAAGCGCTACAGGCGCATTGGCGCGGTGTCGAAACGGCACGATTATCCTAACAAATGGTGAGTGGCTTTGGTTACAGGCCTAAGTTCTTCGCAAGGAATGCGTAGCGGTCCGCACGTTTCCTCGATTGCCTAGCAGCAGCATCGCCGGAAGAATGAACTTCGCT
Organism: Vulcanimicrobiaceae bacterium; assembly: GCA_046262675.1. Lineage (GTDB taxonomy): Bacteria > Vulcanimicrobiota > Vulcanimicrobiia > Vulcanimicrobiales > Vulcanimicrobiaceae > JACRUB01. Next base: position 24,293 of record JBHEMH010000010.1, on the reverse strand, counting down.
CGAAAGACAACCTCCACTACGGGTTAGAGTTCGAGAACGCTCTCGAAAATGAAAACCGAATCGCCGCCCACGGAGAGGTTTGCCAAGCGATCATCGTCCCGTTGGAATTGCGCGTGAAGAAAACTGCGCCTTCCCATCTTCACCCCTTGCTCGATGGTGAGGGCGCTTCTATCGGGTGCCAATTTTCCGGCAGCTTGTAAAGCGCAGCAAAGCGTGGCCACGGAGCCCCCCGTGGCGGGATCTTCGCCAATACCCGTTTGCACCGATGCAAACATGCGCGAGTACGCTTTGCCCTCGTGGTAAGAGAAGACAAGTAAAAATCCATCGCCGATCTCGCCGCTTGTCGCTCGGGCCAGCGCGGCGCGATCGATGGTAATTGCATCGACTGTTCTGGCATCATCCAGAATAACGCAGAGAAAAACCGAGCCGCCGCCGTCTATTCGCTGCGGAGCCGCGACCATTGCGTGCTCGGCAACGCCGAGGGCTCGTGCAATTTCGGCTTTTGCATCAATCGTCTGGACGATTTTTGGTTCCGGTGGAAACATCCAAAAACGGCGGCGCTCGTCTTTGTGCAGGCGAACCGGTCCAACGCCTTCTTCGAATGAAAAGTCCCCACCCGGCAACAGGCCGAGGCGGTCCAGCACAAAGGCCGTTCCTAACGTCGGATGTCCGGCGAATGGCAGTTCGGCTCCGGGAGTAAAGATGCGCACTTTGAAGGCGCATACCGGATCAGCCGAGCGTTGCACAAACGTGGTTTCCGAGAGATTCATCTCCCGGGCGATGCGCTGCATCGTCTGCGTATCATTTAATCCGTCTGCGTCCCAGAATACCGCTAGCGGATTGCCGCTAAACTTCCCGGTCGTAAACACGTCGATTTGCTGGAACTTCAGGTGCATGCTCTCCGTTGCCCTCAGGTAAAGATGTGCGTTTCATCCTAGCTCACGCGGCGGATGATATGCTAGTCTACGCAACGACCTGGGCCACTTTTATGGGCCTGGGTCCCAAGCGTGCCCTCCATGGCGAAGGAACCAACATGCCGGCCCATCATCGCTTCCACCCCTTCGAGCTGCAGCTAATCGCGCTGTATATTTCCTTGATTCCCTGTTTCGCGGCAATCTTTCTTGCCTTCGCTGGTCAACGCTTAGAGGCGGCGCGCCGCCCAAGCAAGGCGGCCACCCTGGTTACTCGCGCCTCTCGACCCGTCTTCCTAGCAGGCCTCTCCGGCGCCCCAGGCAGGAACCTGCCTAATCGGGGTTGACGAGGGACGCACCCAGTGCTACCCTAGATGCCTATGCCCCGCGGTTTGTAGCTTTTTCGAAGGAAGAACGACTGCTTGTCCCTTTAGTGACGGCGCTCGTTCTTTTTAGCGTGCCCGTACAGCACGCATCCGCGGGTCGAACTTACATTAATAAGCATTTTGGGTTGAGAGAGAGAATTAATGGCGAAAACGACGGCTCCTAAGTCTCCTGCAAAGACGTCTGCGGGTGCGAAGAGCAAGTCGAAACGGACTGGTCAAGAAGGCGTAGTGAACGGGACGTCTACTGTTCAAGCGACGACCTTCCCAATGCCGACCGGTGCGTTTACGATCGAAAGCCCCCCGGATCCAGGTCCCAAGCGCGCGCGTCACACGTTCGCAAAGATTCCACATGTCCTCGAAATCCCGAATCTCATCGAGTTGCAGAAGGCGAGCTTCGAGTGGTTCAAGACCGAGGGCCTTACCGAAGCGTTCTCTTCGATCTCGCCGATCAAAGATTTTACCGGCAACTTGGTTCTTGAGTTCGGCGAGCATAGTTTGGGCGAACCAAAGTATTCCGTTGAAGAGTGCCGCGAACGCGACATGACGTACAGCGCGCCGCTTCGCGTGCGCGTTCGCTTGATCACCGCCGAGTCCGGTGAAATTAAAGGCATCCCCGATCAAGAAATCTTCATGGGTGATTTTCCGCTCATGACGGACAAAGGCACGTTCATGATCAATGGCGCCGAGCGCGTTATTGTCTCGCAACTCGTGCGTTCGCCCGGCGTGTATTTCTTGACCGATGTTGATACGAACAACCGCCCTACATTCAACGCCACGATCATTCCGAACCGCGGGGCATGGATCGAATTCGAAACCGATAACGGCACAAAGAACGATGAGACCGAGGGTACCATCGGCGTGCGCATCGATAAGAACCGTAAAATCTATGCCACTACGTTCGTGCGTGCACTTTCGCGTCCGGATCTCGGCCTGAACTGGGAAAACGACGAAGCGATTCTGGCTCTCTTCGATCACTCGCCCCTCATTCAGAACTGCCTCGAAAAAGATAAAGATATCAAGACGCGTGAAGACGCGCTTAAGGAAATCTACAAGAAGCTGCGTCCCGGCGAGCCCGAAAATGCGGAAAACGCCGAAAAGCTGCTCGAGTCGTTGTTCTTTGATGACAAACGGTACGATCTCGCAGGCGTCGGCCGCTACAAGCTCAACGGCAAACTCGAGAAAGAGTTCGTCACGATGGGTGAGGAGCAGCCCGCCATCCAGAAGAAGTCGCTCACTCGTCAAGATATGATCGCGGTGCTTCGCCGTTTAATCAAAATTCAAGCTCGCCAGATTCATGTCGACGATATCGATCACTTGGGCAACCGCCGCATCCGTTCGGTCGGCGAATTGCTGCAGAATCAATTCCGCGTCGGCTTGCTGCGCCTCGAGCGCGTCGTGCGCGAGCGCATGACGGTTCAAGATATTGAAACCGTTACGCCGCAAGCGCTGATCAACATCCGCCCGGTGGTTGCGGCGATCAAAGAGTTTTTCGGTTCGTCGCAACTCTCGCAGTTCATGGATCAAACGAACTCACTCGCGGAGCTCACCCACAAGCGCCGTCTCTCTGCCCTTGGCCCCGGCGGCCTTTCGCGCGAACGCGCGGGCTTCGAAGTTCGCGACGTTCACCACAGTCACTACGGCCGCATTTGCCCGATCGAAACGCCTGAAGGTCCGAACATCGGGCTCATCGGTTCGCTCGCAACCTATGGCCGCGTCAACCGGTACGGCTTCATCGAGACACCGTACCGCGTTGTCAACCACGGCAATGTGACGGACCAAATCGTATACTTGACCGCCGATCGCGAAGACGAATACATCGTCGCTCAGGCAAACACCCCGGTCGATGCAAAGGGCAAGATCACGACCGACTCGGTGGTCTGCCGCTATGCTGAAGAATACATCGAAGAGCCGGCCGATAAGGTTCAGCTCATGGACGTCTCGCCCAAGCAAATTGTCTCGGTCGCCACGGCACTCATTCCGTTCCTCGAGCACGACGATGCAAACCGCGCACTCATGGGTGCGAACATGCAGCGTCAAGCGGTTCCGTTGCTTCGTCCGCAGGCGCCGATTATCGGCACCGGCATGGAGTATCGCGCGGCTAAGGACTCCGGCGGTTGTGTCGTTGCCTACGAGGGCGGCGAAGTTACGCAGGTCGATGCAAAGCAAGTCGTCGTCAAAAACAAAGACGGTCAAGAGACCGGCTACGACATGCTCAAGTTCACGCGTTCCAACGCCGGTACGTGCATCAATCAGCGTCCGATCGTTGAGATCGGCGATAAAGTCGTCACCGGCCAAATCCTCGCCGACGGCCCGTCTTCAGACGAAGGCGAAATGGCTCTCGGTCAAAACGTCATGGTCGCATTCATGCCCTGGGAAGGCTACAACTACGAAGACGCAATTCTCATTTCCGAGCGCATGGTTAAAGACGACCGCTTCACCTCCATTCATATTGAAGAGTATGAATGCGAAGCGCGCGACACCAAGCTTGGACCTGAAGAGATCACGCGCGACATCCCGAACGTCGGCGAAGATTCGCTCAAGGATCTCGACGAGCGCGGTATCGTTCGCATCGGTGCTGAAGTACGCCCGGAAGACATTCTGGTTGGTAAGGTAACGCCGAAGGGCGAAACCGAACTCACCGCCGAGGAACGTCTGTTGCGCGCAATCTTCGGTGAGAAATCGCGCGAAGTCCGCGACACCTCGCTCAAAGTACCGCACGGTGAAAAAGGCAAGATCATCGACGTGAAGGTCTTCAGCCGCGAAGCCGGCGACGAACTTTCACCCGGTGTCAATCATTTGGTTCGCGTCTACGTCGCGCAGAAACGCAAGATTCTGCAAGGCGATAAGATGGCGGGACGCCACGGCAACAAGGGCGTTATCGCAAAGGTCTTGCCTGAAGAAGATATGCCATACATGGAAAACGGCGCGCCCGTTGACATCGTACTCAATCCGCTCGGCGTACCCTCGCGTATGAACCTCGGACAGATCATGGAAACCCACCTTGGGTGGGCGGCGGAAGTGCTCGGCATGCACATCGCGACCCCCGTCTTCGATGGCGCGCATGCAGAAGACATTGCCGAATGGCTGCAAGATGCAGGCTTGCCGGCAGATGGCAAGACGTGGCTGCGCGACGGCCGCACGGGCGAACGCTTTAGCCGTCCGATTACCGTCGGTCAGATCTACATGCTCAAACTCGCTCACTTGGTGGACGACAAGATTCACGCGCGTTCGACCGGCCCGTACTCGATGATCACGCAACAGCCGCTGGGTGGCAAGGCGCAGTTCGGCGGCCAGCGCTTCGGTGAAATGGAAGTCTGGGCGCTCGAAGCATACGGCGCAGCGTACACGCTGCAAGAGTTGCTTACGGTCAAATCAGACGACGTTGTCGGACGTGTGAAAACCTACGAAGCCATCGTCAAAGGCGAGAACGTTATGGAACCAGGTGTTCCGGAATCGTTCAAAGTCTTGATCAAGGAACTTCAATCTCTCGCGCTCGACGTCAAAGTGTTGACGGAAAATCGCGAAGAGATCGAAATCAAGATCGGCGACGACGACATGGGAGAACGCGCACAAGAAATCGGCTTGCTGATGGGCGATGAAGATCCGCGCCTCACGCAGACGGCTGCCGCTCAGCGTGAGGCCGAAGCACAGCGTCTGGCTGCCGCGGCCGTCCCGCTCGAGGGCGAAGCGGCACTCGAAGTCGTGGAAGAAGAAGAGGAAGAGGAAGAGATCGACGATTCCAAACCCATCGCGACCGGTCCGCTGGGCGGAGCGATGAGCACGGCGGAAGTCGAGACGCAAGTTCCGGGCGCTCGCGGCCTGGTGGACGACCTCGAGGTTGATGATCTCGCGTCCGAGGATGAAGTCGTCGAAGACGAAGAAGAGGACGAAGGCTATCAACTCGAAGAGGAAGACGAAGAAGACACCGAGGAGCCCGCGGGCTTCGAGGATGAGGAAACCTCTCCGCTAGCCACTGCTCCCGACGAAGAGTTCTAGTAACAGAAGGCCCCGGACAAATCCGGGGCCTTTCTTTTGTTAACTGGGAATCGGAACGGGCAAACCGCTCCCTGGTCCATCATCGAAAAAATCTCTGATCCATTCGATCAACTCATCAATGGCAAAAAGCAGCCTGTCCATAAGAGAGGTAACGGCAAAACCCCGGTTTTTGCCTATCTTGGGTTGTTTGGCTAGCCGAGCGCTGGGTAGATCTCGACGGTTCTTTCCGACATCCATCGTCTATGTTGAAGCCGCGGCGCGGATGTGGGTTTAGGAAATTCTGTGGACGGCAATGACCAGGCTATGCCGACTGAGCCAACCCCGAAGCAGGAAGAAGCTACCGAGCGTCCGGCGCCCAACGAATTTCAGCGCATTGGCGCGGAATTTCTCGGCACATTTTTATTGACGCTGGTTGCGGCGGGAGCAGACATTCTCGATCAGGTGACACCCCCGCAGACGATCGGGCACGTAGCGCGCTATGTGGCGCCCGCATTGACCGTGATGGCAATGATTTACAGCCTGACGGCCATTTCCGGTGCTCACATCAACCCCGCCGTGACCCTGGCCTTCTTTGTGAGGCGCAGCTTCCCGGCACGCAGGCTTCCCGGGTACTGGATCGGGCAGTTCGCCGGCGCGGTTGTTGCGGCGGGGATGCTCAGAGCGATTTTCGGTCCGGCGATCGAGCATGGCGTAACGAAACCGACGATGGGATTCACTGATATTCAGGCTGTTGTGACGGAAGCAATACTGGCCTTTATCCTCGTCTATACCATTTTGGCAACTTCCGAAGAGGAAGGGACTGTGGGTAAAAACGCAGGCCTTGCAGTTGCCGGGGTCATCGCGCTATGCGGCCTGGCCTTCAGTCCGGTAAGCGGCGGCTCCATGAATCCCGCACGCTCGCTGGGTCCCGCCCTCGCAAGCGGTATGCTCGGCTACATGTGGATCTATTTTGCCGGTCCAATCACTGGAGCACTCGCCGCAGCCGGCGCAGTTGAACTCATTCACGGCCCTCCCAGCAGAGGCGAATTCGAAGCGGGACATGGAAAGCACCAACACACATGAGCAAAGATGTCAACGCGACGCACTATGAAAATATCCCACCTTTTCCCGAAGGTCCCAAAGAAGCCGGAACGGTGCACGTCATAATTGAAACGGTCCAGGGAAGCCCGCATAAGAATGCCCTCGATGCAAAATACGGTATCATCAAACTGCGCGCCGTACTCGCCGAGGGATTGCGCTGGCCGTACGACTATGGTTTCGTCCCGCAGACGCTCGCGGACGACGGCGACCCGCTCGACCTTCTGTTTTTGGTCGATAAACCGACGTTTCCGGGCGCGCTTGCAGAGGCGCGTGTACTCGGTTCGATCCGCTTAAAGAAAAACGGCGTTGAAAACGATCGACTCATCGGCGCGCCGGTGAAGATGGAGGGAACCCCGCAGACTGCAGATCCTTACACGGACGTTTCTGACATTCCAAAAGAAAAAATGGACGCGATTTGCAAATTTCTCATTGACTATTCGCAGGAAGCCGGAAACGAGATAGACTACTGCGGCACGATCTCGGCGCACGAAGCCATGAGGTCCGTCGAGAAATGCATGAAACGGTGGCACAAAAAGCAGAAGAAGTGAACGTGATCTCTGAGCCACTGGACTTTGCCAGACGAAACCGTTTGCTCAACGAATTGAGCGACGATGCGCTCTCGCGCTTGCTTGCGAACCATAGCGCCTTGATATTGCGGCAGAAGGCAGTTCTGCACCAGCCGGGCGACGGCATCGATTGCGCGTATTTTCCGGTGACTGCAGTCGTTTCGTGGCTCGCGGAGATGCGCAACGGCAAACGGTCTGAAATCATGACGTTCGGATGCGAAGGAATGGCCGGCATCGCGGCGGCGTTCGATGGCAAACAAGGCGCCATCACCGCGATTGTGCAAAATGAGGGAACGGCGATTGTTGTTCCAGCGGATCATTTGAAAGCCGTCTTGGCGCGAGATCCGGATACCGCTATGGTGCTTTACCGGTACGCCGGCAGCTTGATGAACATCATCGCGCAAAATTCCGCGTGCAACCGGCTGCACGATCTTTCCGAGCGCTGCGCGAAATGGCTGTTGCTTATGCACGACCGTGTTCCGGGCGACGAGCTTCCCATCGACCAACAGTTGCTTGCCGATATGCTGGGTGCACGCCGTCAAAGTATTAGTGCCACTACAGGCCTGTTGCAAGATGCCGGGCTTATCAAGAGGCGCCGCGCGCGCACCATCGTCACGGATCGCGCGGGCCTTGAAAAGGCCACGTGCGAGTGCTACTCGATCATCGCATCCGAAGCTGTGCCGAATGGTGCGGCCGGCGATGCGCAGCTGGCGGTACGGACGGAAGCTCAGTCTTGGTTTCATGCTACGTATTTCCAAGCCCATGATGGCGGCACAAAAAGCGGCCGGGATTCTGTACGATAGCTGAAGTTTGCAAACTAGACTTCGTTCTGTCGCGAAGAGGACGGTTCGTCCCCTGATCCGAGGTAATATCTTGGAGTGAGTCAATATTACGGTCACGCATTTAGACCATGGATATCTCGCCGGATGCCGGTACCCGGAAGCCTTCGGCGTAAGCGACTCCGTACCGACGCGAGGTAGCCGCCGTAGACGGGTTGCGCCGTTCAGGGTCGTAAAGCACCTTGAAGGCGCACAAGCGGCCGGCAGTCTACAGCCTTTCGCCTCCAAGTGCCCGCTTGGACGGCTCCCGAAGATAACGCGGCGGAAGTGTCAGGTTCCTGTCATTGCAACGTAAATCGCTTGAGGAGCCATTCTCAATGTGCTAGGGTAAAAGTGCCTCTGGGAACGCGTTGAACTTAGGGGTGCAGCAAGGGAAAAGCCCGGCGAAATATCGCCGGGCTTTTCTTTTTGCCCGATCGGGGCCTCTTTACACAACTATTGCGTTAAGGATTGAGCGCCAGCTTGCGGGCCAGCCGCGCTCGCAATTCGTATGCCACAACCGGCCGGCTGGCGTGCGCTTGCGGAAACGGGCGAAATGGCACGATGTCCGTTAGCTGGGCCGCCATACCGGCGCAGAAGGTCTTTGAATAAAGGCTGGCAGTCTCGTCGCGATGCGTTCTGCAAACTTCGTACAGCCCGCCGTACCGTGCCATTTCGACCAACAGTCCTAGCTGATCGGCGGTCACTCGGGAGAATGATTGGGTCTGCCCGGCCGGCACGGCTCCCGTAGTGGCAACCGCGTGCTGAAAAGACGAATCGAAACGTAAGATCATCGTCCGCGTGTCAGCCAAGGCAAAAGCGCGCTCGCTTGAGGTGTCGGCTGCCGAGAGAGCCGTGCGCTGATCGTCCAATCCGTCGGGCTGACCCGGATTGACGTGCAGAACGCGATATGTACCATGCACTTGCCCTTTTTGAGAGCGAAGCGTAAGCAGCTCCACGTTCTGCGGGGTAACGGCTGCATAGGTGCCATCGATGTTGGGAGATGCCGTCGCAATCGTGCCCGTGAGACAGCAGATGGCCGCGCTGAAGAGACCCGCCCAAACGGACGACTGGAGTTTTCGCATGTTTCACCTTTGGGAAACGCTCGGTAGCTGTGTTATTCCCCGCTAGTTTCAGACTAAACGGAATGTTCATCACGGGGCGTGCAGAAGGCTAGCGAGGGGTTGAAAGGGGTAGAGAGAGGCGCATGATTACTGAGTTGCCGCTGGAGACATACGGCAAAAATAAACTGCTGGCGTCGCTGCCGCAATCATCGCGCGACCGGCTTGCGCCGCACATGCACTTGCGCGAACTACCGCACAAGTTTGTCGTGCACGAGCCCTACGCAGAAATTCGCGAGATCTATTTTCCGCTCAGCGGGGTCATTTCATGGATTGTTACCATGAAGGACGGCAACATGGCCGAAGCAATGACGATCGGCAACGAGGGGGTTGCGGGTGTTTCCGTGGCGCTCGGAGGTCATCGGGGCTCGACGGCCTCCATCGTTCAGGCGCCTGGTCTTGCGTTAACGATCGCCACGGAGAAGTTCCTCGGGCTCCTCGACGATGACCGAAGCCTTTTTAGAGTGATGCAATATTACGCGAACGTTTTGATTAACGTTATTGCACAGTGCGCCGCGTGCAACCGGTTGCACGAAATCACCGAACGCTGCGCGCGTTGGCTGCTCATGATGCAGGATCGAGCGGAAAGCGATGAATTTACACTCGTACAAGAGTTTCTCGCGGATATGTTGGGAGTCCGACGCCCGAGTGTCAGCGTTTGCGCCTCGATCCTGCAGCGCGCCGGGCTCATTTCTTACAAGCGCGGCAAAGTCCGCGTTACTGATCGCGTAGGCCTCGAGTCGGCCGCGTGCGAGTGCTACGCAATCATCGCAAGCGAATACGCGCACATGGTCGGCGACTTGCGAAAGGTTCAAGCAAGCGCTCCATAAGCGCGTTTATCCGCCCATCCGGCCGGGTACCACGAGAGTCCCTTTGCGCTTATAATTGAGGTACCAGCAATGTCGGACATGAGAATCAACGAAGACGATTTCGGCGGCCGCGGACAAGAAGGCGGCAACACCGGCAGCCAAGGCGGAAACACAATGGAGCGCGATCGCGTAACGCGCGGTGAAATCGGCGAAGAAGAGACGGATACCGAAACAGGCGGCGAGATCGACGAAGACGCGACCGAAGAATCCGGTCTCTGACCTGAAGAATGATATATAGAGCAAAGAGAGGCTGCGGCCTCTCTTTTTCTAAAATTTTCGAGAAGCGGCGTCCGGTGTCGGGGTGATATGGAGCGAGTAACATACCTCATGCCGATTAAGTCGGCGGCCCTTACGGATATGCAAGACCTTACCGGCTATCTTGCACGCCTGTGCGAAATACTCGAGATTGTTATCGTCGACGGCTCCGACGAGCCCGTTTTCCAGGCGCATGCATCCGCATGGTCGCGCCTGGCCTTGCACATCGCGCCACATCCTTCGATCCGCGGCCTCAACGGTAAAGTGCGCGGCGTTCTTTCCGGGCTACGATGCATCTCGACCGAAAAGGTCATTATTGCAGATGACGATGTTCGATATGACCAAGCATCGCTTAGCGCCGTTATCGATGCCCTGCATTGTTGCGATGTCGTGCGCCCGCAAAACTATTTCGCACCGCATGTTTGGCACACACTGCTGGATTCAGGCCGGACGCTCCTCAATCGCGTCAGCGGCGGCGATTGGCCTGGGACCTTGGGCGTGCGCCGGAATGCAATTGTGAATGGGTACAATGCCGACGTTCTATTCGAAAATTTTCAACTCATCGAAACGGTGAAGGCGCGGGGCGGACGCGAGCACATCGCGTACGATATATTTGTTGCGAGGAAACCGCCCTCAACGGGGCATTTTTTTTCACAACGCATCAGGCAAGCATATGATGAATTTGCCCGTCCGGTGCGCTTGTGCGTATCCCTTGCGATCGTGCCCCTGTTTCTCGCTGCGCTCTTTACAGGGCGAACGCGCCCTGCACTCGGGTTGGCGCTTGCGTGCATCGCGACGGCGGAGGCCGGCCGGCAGCGCGCCAATGCGACCCGGCACTTTCCGCTGCTTGCAAGTTTTGTAGCGCCACTTTGGGTGCTTGAGCGGGGGATCTGTGTTTGGATTGCATTAGGCCTTCGCGTGTTCCGCGGGGGCGTACCATATGCGGGCTCCGTCATCCGCGACGCGGCGGCGCCGGTGCGCAAAGGTAAAGGAGAGGCAGCATGAACGCCCTGCAGGCGCTGTCTCTTTACGAAACACCGAATCCGTACGATTTTACCCGAGCGCGTGCAGCAAGTAACTACACCGGACTCATCAAGGGTGCACTTTTGCGGCTGTTGGACTTTCGGGAAGTAAAGCCGCGTTCCCGGTTCGCGCATTCGATCTTCCGGGCGTTCCTCAGTCAATCCAGTTACCCGTGTTTGGGTGCGAAGGCTGCTCTCAATGCTGGGACGTACCGGTTCGCAACCTACGAAAAAATGGCATCCCCTGGAGCAACCGCCGGCCTAGCGCGCGATCTCTGCGCCTTCGTGGCGGAGCGGCCGCTCATGGAATCGGAATATGCGACGTTCGTTGCGTTCTTTGATGACGCAATTTGCGATGAGCTTGCCTTCGAGCATCGTCTTTGGACGCAATTGCAAGCGCTGAGGGAGTTAGACAGGCCGCAGTATGCTCATGATCCGTCGGTCAGCGAGGACACGGAGAGCGCGCGCTTCGCTTTTAGTTTTGCCGGAACGGCTTTTTTCGTGGTCGGCATGCACCCCAAAAGTTCCCGCCTTGCGCGGCGCTTTCTCTTCCCCGCACTCGTCTTCAATGCCCACGTACAATTCGATGCATTGCGGGCAAAAGGACTGTACGAACGATTCAAACTCAAGGTGCGAGAACGCGATCTGGCGCTGCAAGGCTCGTTGAACCCCAACCTTTCAGAGTTTGGAGAGCGCTCTGAGGCCAGGCAATATTCCGGCCGGCCGGTGGAAGAGAGTTGGAAATGTCCGTTTCATCCTTAGTGCGAATCGAAGCGCAGAGCGGCACGGCGTTGGAGCTTGCAGCGGGCCAAGCGCTTGAAATAGTTGACCTTGAAGGCCGGCAGGTTGCGGACGTCGCGATTTTTCGCGCGGAGGACGTGCGCGAGAGCTTTTCACCCGGACGCACGCTTGATTATAATGAAGCGATGTCTATTTCTACGGGTGCTACTTTATACTCCAATAGAAGCACGCCGCTGATGCGGATAGAGCAGGATGACGTTGGACGCCACGACTATCTGCTGAGCCCATGCAGTAAGCGCATGTTCGAGATCTTGCGTGGCCTGAACAATCACCCAAGCTGTTTGTCTAATCTAACGCAATCGCTCTGCCCGTATGGCGTATCTGAGGACGATCTCCACGGTACCCTCAATATTTTCATGAACGTCGAGATTGGAGACCGCGGACGCATCGCCGTGCGCACGCCCATTTCCAAGGCGGGCGATCGCCTCGTCCTACGCGCATTAACGGAAGTTCTCGTGGGCCTGACCGCATGCTCATCCGAACACACAAACGGCGGGCGCTGCAAGCCCATCGGGTTCAGGATTCTACCCAATCGGTAAGCGCTAAGCGCCCGCTTGGTTTTTCGAAGCAAGCGAGCCCGAGGAACCTCCTCTTAACTGGGTACGTTGCGTTCACAGTCACTTTTTTGGAGCAACTATGAAATTATTCGTAAAAATCATCCCCATTACCGCGATTCTCGCCTTGGGCGCCGGCGCCGCAGCCTTCGCAGACAAAGATGCCAAGGGCGGCGTTCACACGAATCCTCAGATGACAACCGTCGGCAAGCCTGCTGTTAAGCCCGACGTAGATCGAGCCAATCCCCATCGCAATCCGCACGGTATGCTGGTCGGCAAACATCACGCGAAGATGCCGAATATGACGGCGCGCATCACAACGGTGACGCCCACAAGCGTCACGGTACGCATGCGTAACGGCGTCCTTCGTACCTATGCGATCACTCCCGCACAATACGCGATGATCCGCTCCGATGTCGGCGGGAACCTCGTTTACAACCTCACCGGCGGGACCTTCGTTATCGTCAACCGGTAGGCGCTGAGCCCTCGGAATTGCAAAAGGGCCGCACCTGCGGCCCTTTTCGCTCATGGGGTGCGCCGGACGGGGTTGCCCCCGAGGCTGCTCAGCGGTATAATAGCGGTCTGTGTTCCCCGGTCTTCTCTCTTTAAAGACTTCGGAACCGGCCAGAGCAGCGGTGGGCCCCGCTTACGCGCCAACGTGAGATTCCAGGGACCCTGCGTCAGCCAAGCCGGCATACACGGACCGCATTGCGGAGTTACTTTCAGTTGAACTTAATAGACGTCAACAATTTCGATGCTATGCGCATTGGCCTGGCTTCGCCTGAGCAAATTCGCGCGTGGTCGTTCGGGGAAGTCAAAAAACCCGAAACCATCAATTACCGCACACTCAAGCCCGAACGGGACGGCTTGTTTTGCGAAAAAATCTTTGGACCAACCAAAGACTGGGAATGCCACTGCGGCAAATACAAGCGCATCCGCTTCAAGGGGATGATTTGCGATCGTTGCGGAGTTGAAATCACGCGCGCGAAGGTCCGCCGCGAACGCATGGGCCACATTGAGCTGGCCACGCCTGTCTCGCACATTTGGTACTTCAAGGGCGTGCCCTCGCGTATCGGCATTCTGCTCGATATGTCGCCGCGCCAGCTTGAGAAAGTCATCTACTTCGCGGCCTACATCGTGATCGATCCGGGCAGCACGTCGCTTACAAAGCGCGAAGTGCTCACGGAACAAAAGTATCGCGAAGCGCGCGAGAAATTTGGAAACGCTTTCAAGGCGGGCATGGGCGCCGAAGCCATCCGCGAACTCTTGCGCGATTTGAACTTGCGCAAGCTGCAAGAAGATCTGCGTAAGGAGTTCAAAGAAACATCCGGACAAAAGCGCCTCAAGGCCATCAAACGCCTGGAAGTCGTTGAAGCATTTCTGAACTCCGGCAACAAGCCGGAGTGGATGATTCTTTCGGCCGTTCCGGTCATCGCCCCCGAACTGCGTCCAATGGTTCAGCTCGATGGCGGCCGCTTCGCCACCTCGGATCTTAACGATCTCTACCGCCGCGTCATCAACCGCAACAACCGCTTAAAGCGTTTGCTGGAACTGAGCGCGCCCGAGATCATCATCAAGAACGAAAAGCGCATGCTGCAAGAAGCGGTCGACGCCCTCATTGACAACGGCCGCCGCGGGCGGCCGGTCACCGGTCCCAACAACCGTCCGCTCAAATCACTCTCCGACATTCTCAAAGGCAAGCAAGGTCGCTTCCGTCAGAACTTGCTCGGGAAGCGCGTCGACTATTCCGGACGCTCGGTTATCGTCGTTGGTCCGAACTTGAAGCTGCATCAATGCGGTCTTCCTAAGGAAATGGCGCTCGAGCTGTTCAAGCCCTTCGTCATGAAGAAGCTCGTCGACCGTGGCCAAGCACACAACATCAAGAGCGCAAAGCGAATGGTCGAACGCGTGCGTCCGGAAGTCTGGGACGTGCTGGATGAAGTCATTCGCGAGCATCCGGTTCTTCTCAACCGCGCGCCGACGCTTCACCGTTTGGGCATTCAGGCTTTTGAGCCCGTGCTCGTTGAAGGCAAAGCCATCCATCTGCATCCGCTGGTGTGTACGCCGTACAATGCCGACTTCGACGGCGATCAGATGGCCGTCCATCTTCCTTTAAGCGCGGGCGCACAGGCCGAAGCGCGCATCTTGATGCTCTCTTCGAACAACATCTTGCTTCCCGCATACGGAAATCCCGTGTCGATTCCGACGCAAGATATGGTCTTGGGGCTTTACTACCTCACGTTCCAACGCGATGAATATAAAGGTCCTGCGAAGGCAGACGTCATCGACGACTACGATAACCGCGTTCGCCCGCGTGCTATCCTCAAACAAGGGAGCAAAGCCGGTACAAACGGACAAGCCGAAGTCGATCGACTTCCGACGTTCATGAACGCGCAAGAATCAATGATGGCCTACGACATGCACCACATCGGTCTGCAAGAGTGGATTTTCGTGCGTATCAACGGCGAACTTATTCGCACGACGGTCGGGCGCGTCATCTTCAACAACGCGTTCCCGAGCAATTGGAACATGCCGTATGTCAATGCGATCATGGATAAGGGTGGCCTCAAGAAGCTCATCACCTCCATGTACCGCAAGTACGGGAACGCCGAGACGGCCAAGTTCCTCGACGCCGTTAAAGAACTCGGTTTCCACTACGCGACGCAATCGGGTACCACGGTGTCGATTACCGATATCATCGTGCCGGAGAAGAAGTACGCAATTCTCGACAAAGCGCAAGGCGAAGTCGACGATCTGCACAAGCTCTTCGATCAAGGCTTTATCAGCCAAGACGAACAGTACACGAAGACCATCGACATCTGGAGCAAAGCCGGTGACGATGTCACCATCGCCATGCAAGAAGCGCAAAACCCGCTCAACCCCGTGTTCATGATGGCAACGTCAGGCGCCCGTGGTTCGATCGCTCAGGTCAAGCAGCTGGGTGGTATGCGCGGTCTTATGTCCGATCCGTCGGGCCGAATTCTTGAGATCCCGGTCAAGGCCTCACTCAAAGAAGGACTCACGGTTCTTGAGTACTTCATCTCGACGCACGGAGCGCGTAAAGGGCTTGCCGATACGGCGCTTCGAACGGCAGACTCCGGCTACCTGACGCGCCGTCTTGTCGACGTTGCGCAAGACGTCATCATTCGCGAGGATGATTGCGGAACAACCAACGGCATCACCGTTACCGACATCACGGTCGGTAAGGAAACCATCGAACCGCTCATCGACCGCATCATCGGCCGCCGTGCATCTGAAGAAGTGCGCACCGAGCCGAAGAAGCCGACGACGAAAATCGTCGCGCGCGATCAAGAGATCGATGAGGAGATTGGCAAACAGCTTATCGATGCGGGCATTAAGGAAGTCAAGATTCGCTCGGCGCTCACGTGCCAAGCGCGTTACGGCATTTGCTCCATGTGCTACGGCCGCAACCTTGCGACCGGTCACAAAGTCGATATCGGCGAAGCGGTTGGTATCATCGCGGCCCAATCCATCGGTGAACCGGGCACGCAGCTCACGCTGCGTACTTTCCACACCGGCGGTGTTGCAACGGAAGATATCATCACCGGTCTGCCGCGCGTTGAAGAAATCTTCGAAGCTCGTAAGCCCAAGGGTCAAGCAACGATCACTGAAGTTGCCGGTACGGTCAGCTTCGGCGAAGAGAAGAACAAACGCATTATCATCATCACCGATGAAACCGCGGAAACGCACGAGTACGATATCCCCCATGGAACGCACTTGGCAGTTCATGAAGGCGATAAACTGATACCCGGCGATCGATTGAACGAAGGTTCACTCAATCCGCACGACGTGTTGCGCATTAAGGGTGAGACTCAATTGCAGAACTACCTGGTACAGGAAGTGCAAAAGGTCTATCGCAGCCAGGGCGTCGACATCAACGATAAGCACATCGAAGTCATCGTTCGCGCGATGCTTCGCAAGGTGAAGATCATTGACGGCGGCGACACGCGAATGCTGCCCGGACAGCTGGTCGAAGCCTCGTTCTTCAAAGAGCAAAACGAGAAGATGCAAGAAGAAGGCAAACAGAAAGCAACGGCCGGGGCGGTGCTTCTGGGCGTCACCAAGGCATCGCTTGCGACGGAATCGTTCCTCTCGGCAGCCAGCTTCCAAGAGACGACCCGCGTGCTCACCGATGCGGCGATCAAAGGCAAACACGATCCGCTGCTTGGTCTCAAAGAAAATGTCATCATCGGCAAACTCATTCCGGCCGGCACGGGTATGTCGCGTTACCGCAACGTGCAGATCGAACCGGAAGGTCAGGATCTGGACGACGAAGGCCGTCCGAAGAACCGCTTCGACATCTTCAATGATGCCGGATTCGACGGAATGTCGGCTGAGGATGCGGCACTCGCCGAAATCGTTGGCAGCAACGGGGAAGGCATGAACAAACTCGTAAGCGCTTACGACCGCACCCGCGAGCCCGCGACGGTGCAGTACGAAGGCGAATACGAAGATCATGTGGCCGTGCATGCGCCTCCCAAGAAGACCCAGTACGACCGCATGGTCAAGGGCATCAACCCCGAAGACCTGTAATAGCAGGATCGGCGCTCAAACAGAAAAGGCCCCGCGAAAGCGGGGCCTTTTCTATGCGCGGCCGATATCCTAAGTATGGCCCGTGCCCCCGATGCGCTAGCAGGTCCGCTTCAGGCTGACCGAGCGCGCTTCCATACGATTGAGCGACCTCGCCTTGCCGAGCGCATAGCAAGCGCCATGAAAGCGCGGGTAACAGTTATTGCCGCGCCGCCGGGATTCGGAAAGACTGTAGCACTTGGGGATGCGCGCAAAAACATTACGGGTACGCTTATAAGTCTCGACCTGAACGCGCACATCGACACGCTGCCGCGCTTTACTTACGAACTCGGACAGGCTGTCGTACCCGCGGCGTTAAGCCCTGAGCACACCCAAGCCGATTTTCTCACGCTGCTAAAGAATGCGCGCGCCACGATCTTCATCGATCAGTTGCACTATACTCAAGAGCCGCGCCGGGTCGCGCAATTTCTCCAACGCGCAGTTCTTCAATGTGGGGAAGCCCTCCGGTGGGTTCTCGTGATGCGCGATCCGGCAGATTTTCCAATTGAATGTTGGATGGCCGAGGGTCTGTGCGAAGTGCCGATTAATGCAGAGGCACTCCGCTTTGACCTGCACGATGTTGCGCGGGCCGCCGCCCGCATGAACGTCGAGCGAACGCACAAGCAAATCAAGGAGCTTCTCGTACGCACCGGCGGCTGGCCGATGGGCGTGATGTTTGCCTTGCGTGGTGAGACGCCGCTCCCAGGGCCCGAGTCTGCCCGGGAGCTTTCATGGCGGATTTTCGAAGGGCGCAGCGATCGCGAGCGGCAGTTTCTGCTTTCCACGTGTTTGTTGCCATCGGTCAATAGCGAATTGTGCGCCGCCGCTGGCTGGGCGGATGCCCCGGAGCTGCTTGTGAGCATGCAGGACGATGCGCCATTCATCTTTGTCGGGACGGGCGAAGCGCTCCAATATCACGAGGCCTTCGCGCAGTTTCTGCAGGCGACGCTGAAGGATCGCGGGGCCGTCGCACTGGGTGCCGTGCTTGAAATTGCGGGCTCGGTGCTGGAAGAGTTGGGCAGGGTTCACGAAGCATTGCTGCTGTATACGCGTTTCCCGGTCGTAAGCGAGATTGCGCGTTTGCTCGAGCGGCACCGGCAGCAGATGCTCGAACAGGGGCACAGCGAAATCGTCCAGCGCGCTCTCGCGATGGTTGAAGCTACGTGAGGGCGGCTGCGCGCTCGCCTTCGTAGCAGCGTCGCTCGGCTGCGCGCAGCGCTTCTGCGACGCTCAGCGTGTTTTTGTCTATTTCAATCGTTCCATAGCTTACGCCCACCGACAGCATCGCATTTTCCCACGGAACTTTCAGGAGTGAAATAGTGCGTTCGAGCGCTTCCAGAACGGGCTTTGCATTTTCTGCATGGCAGTCGTGCATGATAAAGGCAAATTCGTCGCCGCCGATGCGTGCCAGCACGTCATTGCCGCGCATTGTTTTTCGCAATTGACGCGCTAGCTCCGTTAAGAAGAAATCCCCGGCGGCGTGTCCATGCGTCTCGTTGATCGATTTAAAGCGGTCAAGGTCAAGATAGGTCAGCGTATGCGCTTTTTGTTCGCGCCGTGCCGACGAGAGTGTTTTTGCTAGGCACAATTCAAACTGGCGGCGGTTATAAAGATCCGTGAGTTCGTCGTGGCTTGCTTCGTACGAGAGTTTGGCCGCTTGAGCAACCTCTTGCGTTACGTCGCGCATCGTGATGACGTGACCGCCTGGTTGTCCTTCGGGAGTCATCAAGTTCGCCACCTCGAACTCGATCTGTACTTGCGGGCCATTTCCCTGGCGCAGAATTGCACGTTCCTTCGCGAGCTTGCGAGACTCTTTGAGAATGTCAATGCGCGAATGCTTCTCAAAAGTCTCAATGACAAGATGGTCTCGCAGCGGCCGGCCGGTCAGGAGGCCTGCGCGCAAATGCAAAAGCCGTTCGGCCGCAGTGTTTACAAGTTCGACGATGCCGTGGCGGTCAGTCGTGATGACCGCGTCGGCAAGTGTCGAGAGAGTGACTTCAATTTTGTGTTTCTCGGAACGTAGCGTTGATTCGTACTGCTCGCGCATTTTTGCGCCAACGCGCGAATCGATGAGCGTTTGGAGTGCCGTGCCGAGCAGCCGGAACTGGCTGCGCTGAGCATCGGAAAGTTTGCGAGCAACCCGATCGATAACGCACAAGGACCCGATGGCATGGCCGTCACCTACGATGAGTGGCGCGCCTGCATAAAAGCGAATATTGGGCTCGCCGGTCACAAGTGGATTGTCTTTGAAGCGCGCATCTGCGGCGGCGTCTTGGACCTCAAGCAGGCTATGCGACTGGATCGCTTCGCTGCAGAAGGCGACATCGCGCGCGGTCTCTCTAATGCCCTCGAGACCGAGGTTTGATTTGAACCATTGACGGTCTTTATCGATCAGGCTTATGAGCGAGATCGGCGTCCCGCAGATCTGTGCGGCCAGCTGGGTGAAGGCGTCGTACGCGGGCTCCGGGGGCGTGTCAAGAAGCTCCAGCTTGTAGAGATGCCGTAGCCTTGCCCGCTCGCCCCCGACCATCGCCATGCGCGTAGCCCGCCCTTCTATTAAAAAGAGAATAGGCATGATAGTTCCATCCAAGCTGCGGCTCCCCCCGCATGGGCCACGTTATCGCCGCAACCCCTGGCATGCTGGGCATGTCGAAACATGATATGAAACACCGTGAACTCGGCACCCAAGGTCTTTTGGTATCTGAGCTTGGGCTCGGCTGCATGGGCATGTCTGAATTTTATGCTGGGCGCGACGACGCTGAATCTGTTGCGACCATTCATCGAGCAATCGAGCTCGGAGTCACATTCCTTGATACCGCAGACACGTACGGTCCGCGCAAAAACGAGGGACTTGTCGGCCGCGCAATTGCTGACCGGCGCGATAAAGTAACCATCGCAACGAAATTTGGCAACATGCGCAGCGACGAAGGCACGTTCCTGGGCGTGAACGGCTCGCCCGATTACGTGCGCAAATCGTGCGACGGGTCGCTCAAGCGTTTGGCGGTCGACTACATCGATTTGTATTACCAGCATCGCGTCGACGCCAACACGCCGATCGAAGAGACGGTGGGTGCAATGGGGGAGCTCGTGAAGGCCGGAAAGGTTCGTTACCTCGGCTTATCTGAAGCCGCCGCCGCAACGATACGGCGTGCGCACAAAGTGCACCCGATCAGCGCACTGCAAACCGAGTATTCACTCTGGACACGCGATCCCGAGGACGAGATTCTGCCGGTGCGCGAGCTTGGCATTGGGTTCGTTGCGTATAGCCCGCTCGGCCGCGGCTTCTTGAGCGGGGCTTTCAAGAAGCCCGAGGACGTACCGGTCGACGACTATCGCTATAGTCATCCTCGATTCCAGGGCGAGAATTTCGATAAGAATTTGCAGCTCCTTGCGCGCGTGCGCGAGATTGCCGAAGAGAAAGGCGTAACTCCCTCGCAGCTGGCAATTGCATGGCTGCTCGCACAAGGGGAAGACATCGTACCGATT
>JBHEMH010000010.1:0-3828 GCA_046262675.1 Vulcanimicrobiaceae bacterium | reverse complement strand
GGATGGATTCATCCCTCCGGCGACTTCGCGTGGCTCGGACACGCGCTCGTGATGTGGATTCTGATCGGGGTCGCCCTGCTCGAGATGTTGGCCGATAAGATTCCGTTCGTCGACCACGCGATGCATTTCGTGCAAATTGCATCCAAGCCCGCGGCCGCTGCGATTCTCGTCGGTGGAACCATGCACGCGCAAAACCACGCCCAGCTGATTTTCCTAATGGTCGTTGGTGCGCTCAACGCCCTCGGCATTCACAGCGCTGTCGTCGGCGCGCGAGCGGCATCTACTGCTGGAACAGCGGGCCTTGCAAATCCCGTGCTGAGCACGGTTGAAGATACCGGCTCAATCGCCGGCATTATCTTGGCTTTTTTTGCTCCGGTTATTGCCGCTATTTTAGCCTTGGTGTTCACCGTACTGCTGATCATCTTGGGTCGCCACATCTTTCGCCGAATTCGGCCAAGTCCAGTCTAGAGGCTAATACGGTACGCCCGACTTGCGTTTCTCTTTGAGCGCTTCCATGTACCAAACGAATTCCCGGAAGAAATTATCGTTACGTTTTGTGAACTGGGGATCGGTGGGTATGCCCTCGTCACTAAAGGCGCCGTCAATCTGCGGAATGCTCATGTAGGTGGGGATCGAGGGCATGCCGAGTTCGCCGAGCATCGTGCGGAGGTGGACCGCAGCCCGCACGCCCCCGAAGCGTCCGGCGGAGTAGGAGACGATTGCCGAGGGACGCCAGAAGCCTTCTTCAAGAAAGTAGTCGAGCGTATTCGAAAGCGCCGGTGGAATGGTTTGGTTGTACTCACCGGAGACTATTGCGAAACCGTCGGCGCGCTTGTACAGTCCGGCAATTTTCTCCAGTTCCGGCGGCACGGTTCCGGGTTCGAACTCTTTGTACATCTTATCGAGAAGCGGCAGCTTCGTTTCCATTGGATCAACGAGCATTGATTCGCATCCGCGCCGCCCGAGTTCCTTAAGGATGTAGCGAGCAGCCTTGATACCTTGACGTTGCGTGCGTACAGACCCGTAGATCACGGGGACGACCAGTCTGTCGGTCATTTAAAGATCGTTCAGCGTATCGGAAAGGACTCGCAAGAACTCAGCGCTGTCCCGGTCGCTAAAAATCAGCGGCGGTTGGATGCGCAGGATATTCCCGAAGCGCCCGCCCTTGCCGATGAGCACCCCGCGGTCTTTCATCCCTTGCAGTACGCGATTTGCTTCATCCGTCGCATACGCTTTGGTTTTACGATCCTTGACCAGTTCCACGCCGATCATGAGCCCATGGCCGCGCACTTCCCCAATGATCGGGAAGCGCGTTTGCAGATCGCGCAGTCCCGCGAGCAGTGTCTGACCTTGCCGCTTGGAGTTTGCAATCAACTGCTGTTTTTCGATGACTTCGAGCGTTACGCTGCCGGCCGTCGTGGAGAGCGGATTTCCGCCGAACGTGTTGATGTGCGGTCCCTTAAAGACATCGGCGAGTTCCGGACGGGTAATAACGATTCCGATCGGGAGGCCGCTTCCCAGTCCTTTGGCGGAGGTGATGATGTCGGGAATCACCTTGTAGGTCGAGACCATCCCGAACATGCCGTCGCCCAGGCGTCCCCAGCCGGTTTGCACTTCGTCGGCAATCAGAAGTGTTCCGAACGGTTTGAGTGTCTGCTGCAACACTTCAAAATACTCCGGCGGAGGTGTGATGATGCCGCCGACACCGGCGAGGGTCTCCGCAATCATCGCAGCCGGCGCCCCGTTGGTCGCGGTTTCGATCACGCGTTTGGCGGATTTTGCGCATGCGATTTCACATGACGGATATTCGAGGTTGAGAGGGCACCGGTAGCAGTAGGGATTTGGCACGAACGCCACGTGCGGCATATCGGGACCGATGTTGCGCCAGTTGCTTTGACCGGCCATCGCGACCGTGTAAAGGGTGCGGCCGTGATAGGCATGCTCGAGTGCGAGAAAATCCGCAGATTTCTTTGAGCCGCGTGCCACGACAGCCGCCATTTCGTTCGCTTCGGAGCCGGAGTTCGTGACGAAGGATTTCGTCATGCCTTCGGGCGAGATGTCCGCAATTTTCTCCGCGAAGTCGAGTTGCTCTTCGGTTAAGTACAACGTCGAGACATGCATCAGTTTTGCCGCCTGCCCGGCGACGGCTTGCGCGACTTCGGTGTTGCCGTACCCGAGCGTATTGGTCGCGATGCCGGCGAAGGCGTCGAGATACTCGTTGCCCTCATCGTCCTTCACCTGGCAGCCCTGCCCGCTTACGATCGTTAAGGGTTTATCGTAGTATTGGGCCTGCGCGGGAAAGAGATGTTTTTTCGCACGGTCGGCGTTTGAGGTCTTGCCCAGCAATTTCATGCGACGTCCTTCGTTACGGTGATGGCTTCGAAAGCTTCTTCAGAGATGATCGATTTGTCTTTGCGCATGAGCAACCAATAGCCGAGCAGCCCACCAACGAGGCCGAAAAGCCAGCCTCCGGCCCATAAGAAATGTAGGGGGCTGAAAAAAAGCCCAAGGAGGGCCACAGCCCACCCGATGATGAGTGCCCCGACGGCGCGCCAATTAAACCCGCGGCGATACGAATAGATACCACGCGGCGTGTACAGCTGGGCGAGGTCCAAATATCGTTTTCGAACGAGCCAGTAATCGGCTATCGCGATGCCGTCGAACGGACCGAGGAGTGCACCATAGGTACCGAGCCACGTGAAGATGTACGTCGAGAAGGTTGCAAGGACGTACCACGGCTGCAGAGCCAGGCTCAGCAACCCTGTGATGATCGCGCCGATCGCAAACGTTACGCGGCTCGGCCACAGATTCTCAAATGCGCGCGCGGGTGCCATGACATTGGCACCGACGTTGATCGTCACTGACGAGAGAACAACGATGATTCCGGCGATAATCACGACAAACGGCGGGAATTTCAGAATGAGTTCGACTGGATTCCACAGCGCCGTTCCAAACAGGATGACGGTCGCCGACGTGACGGCAATGCCGACAAAGGAGAAAGCCGCCATCGTTAGCGGCATCGACCACGCTTGCGCAAGCATCTGGCCGCGCTGGCTCTTGGCATAGCGCGTGTAATCGGGAATGTTAAGCGCCATCGTCGCCCAGAACGAAATGACCCCGATCACCGAAGGGAAGAAGGCGGTCCAGAATTCGTCGCCATGAATCTTTGCAGGCGCGGCCAGCATCGGACCAAAGCCTCCGGTCCGTGTAAGGGCCCAAACCAGCAGCGCGATCGCCCCAAGTGCGAGTGTGGGCGCGGAGATTTGAGCGAGACGACCGATGGCTTGCGGCCCGCGCATAGCAATCGCGACGTTGATGAGCCAAAAGATTCCAAACGCGATGGCCAGATGCGCCGCGATTCCAGGCCAAAACGCAAGCGTCCGACTTAGGATCGCATCAAGTGCCTGGCCGCCGAACCACGAGTTGATCCCAAACCATCCGGCGCCAATGAGCGCGCGTGCGAGCGCCGGAATATGCGCGCCTTTGGTTCCGAACCACAAGCGCGCGAAAACCGGATAGGGAATGCCGTACTTCGTGCCTGCATGCGAAACGAGCAGGATTGCGCACATGACCACGATGCTACCGACGAAGATCGTTAGTACGGACTCCCACCAATTCATGCCGAGGGCAATCATTCCGCTGGCAAGCGAATAGGTCGGCAGGCAGATGCACATACCGATCCAGAGCGATGCGAACTTTCCGCCGGGCCACGAGTGTTCCGCAAGGGTACATGGGCGCAGATCTTCATTCCACATCGACCTGTTCTGCGAGAGGCCGGCGGCGGCGTCGTCCGTGAGGACGACGACATCGCCGTGTTGGACTTGGCTC
>JBHEMH010000009.1:22417-99371 GCA_046262675.1 Vulcanimicrobiaceae bacterium | reverse complement strand
CGCCCGCAGTATTTCAAACAGCGGGCCGCAGAGAAAAAGAAGTAAGCCCTGGCAAAACTCTATTTCCGTTATAGCGCGATGAACGCGGGCAAGTCCATTGCGTTGCTCCAAGTCGCACACAACTACGAAAGCCATGGCCGCAAGGTGCGGATCTATACCTCGGCATTGGATCACCGTTTTGGACCGGGAGTCGTAACCTCGCGTCTGGGGCCGAAGCGCGAGTCCTTGACGTTTGATACCGGCCTGGACTTCATCGATGAGCTCAAAGCACAGAGGGAGCTCTCGTGCATCCTGATCGACGAAGCCCAATTTCTTACACCGCGACAGGTGCGGCAATTGCACCGGTTCGCGCACACGGGTGACGTGCCGGTTATTTGTTACGGAATCCGCAGCGACTTCTTAGGCGAGGCTTTCCCCGGCGCAGCTTCGCTCTTAACGCTCTCCGATAGCCTCGAGGAAATTAAAACGATCTGCGCTTGCGGCCGCAAAGCCACCATGAACGTTCGTGTGGATGAGACGGGCAGCCGGATCACATCGGGCGAGCAGATCGCGATCGAAGGCGTGCACCGCTACATTCAAACCTGCGGGTCATGTTTTTATGTGGAGCATCTGCCGCAAGCGCCATAGGGTTCATGAGGCCGTTCTCAAGGGTCCAGCCACCTTGAACTAATTCCTTAGTTTATCCGGTGGTTATGACCCGTTCCCCAGGCGTGGGAGCCCGGGATTGCTAGTTTTGGCTAGGCGTGGTATCGTGAGTCGGTCAAAAGGCTTCGAAGTCGGCTATACCATTTTAGTACTAGGCGAGTCGGATCCAAAGCACAGTCTATAAGGAGACTCGTTAGTGTACTCAGATGAAAAGCTGAATTGCGTTGATTGTGGACGTGAGTTCACATTCACAACCGGCGAACAAGAATTCTACGCCTCGAAAGGCTTCCAAAATAAACCCAACCGTTGCACCGACTGCCGGGCGGCCCGCAAGGCCAGCCAAGGTCAGGGCGGCGGCGGACGTTCGGGTGGTGGAAACCGCGAGATGTTCAAAGCAACTTGCAGCCAGTGCGGCGGCGTAGCGGAAGTTCCGTTCCAGCCCCGTGGCGACAAACCGGTTTATTGCCGCGACTGCTTCGCCAGCAAACCCAGCTACCGATAAGAGCCACAGCTCTTTAAGAAAAGCCCGCCTCATCGGCGGGCTTTTTCTTTTTTCCCAAAATTGGGAATACGAGAAGAATCATGAGCCGAGCTTTCACCAAGGAGCGCGACGATGCGCCCGATCCGCCGCTGGTGCTCGCCAAACGCGAAGAGCCCGAGTATCGTCGCCCGGCCGATCGTAGCACTGTGGGCTTTGGTGCGACCGTTCGCGTTTATGACGGAGCCGGGTTCGACCGTACATTCACTATCGTCAAAGATTCGAATGCGGATGTCGCCGCGGGAAAAATCGGCATGAGTTCGCCGCTGGCGCAGGCGTTGCTCAACGCGCGTACCGGTGATCGCGTGCTATGGCATCGCCCGATCGGCGAAATGGAACTCACAATCACCGAGCTTCGCTACTAGGCACGGCAGTAGCGTTTGCTTGAACGTCGACCAAGTAAAGCGAGCCTTAGAAGGCTTGAAACGCTTTATGCGCGTGCGCCGTTGTAACAGAAACCTCTTCGGGCGGAGGTTGGAGCCTTCTACTCTCTTCCCGTTAAGGAAATGAAATGAAAAAGAGTTACGCGCTTATTGCCGTGGTCTGCGGTTTGGCCTTGACGGCGTGCGGTGGTGGAAGCGGTTCATCAAACCCCAACGCAAACACGAATAGCGCAACCGTTTCAGCATCGCTGATGGACGCGCCGTTCCGCACTGCAGGCGGCACCGTCACCGCGGTCAATATTCTCGTCTCAAAAGCAGAATTGATCGGTGGAGGTGCGCCACAAACGATTGCAACCTTTAGCCCCGCCAAGGCCATCAATTTGTTAGACTTTCAGACTACGGCATTGCAGTTGGGAAGCGCTGCAGTTCCCGCCGGGCAATATCAGCAGCTTCGTTTGATCTTAGATACGTCGTCGTCGTCCAACACAAGCGTCGTAATTAACGGCACCACCTATCCGCTGAGGATTCCAAGCGCTACCGGCGCGGGCGGATTTGGAAACAACACCTCGACTGATAATGGCAATGGCGCCGGAACCTCAGGCATCAAAGTCAACATCAATTTGATGGCGGTTGCCGGCGCGATTTACGCCTATCTTATCGATTTCAATGCCGCGGAATCGATCGTGCAAACCGGAAACGGTAACTATCTGATGAAGCCGGTGCTGGTTGCCACGGCGCAAAACATTGCGGGCAGCATCAGCGGCGCGGTGAAGAATGCCGCCGGCGGGGTCGTCTCAAATGCGCAAGTACTTGCGCAGCAAAACGGAGTAACGGTCAACAGCGGCGTTACCGATAGTTCGGGCAATTTTACGATCGAGGCGTTGCCGGCGGGGTCGTATACTCTGGTGGTCAACAATGCTTGGACGAACTTAGCGGGCGCCTCAGAAACCGCTACAGGCGCGGACGGCACGGCTTCCGTAACGGCGCCGGCGACCGTTACCGTGACCGCGGGCCAAACGGCGACCGTCACCATCACCGACTAACAAAAACGGCATTCGGGGCGGACCCGTAGAAAAAGAAGGCCCGTGAGCAATTCGCGGGTTTTCTTTTTGCTGGCACTCTTTGTGCTCGCCGCGGCCGGTTCTTGGTTTTTTCTTTCGCAGAAATACCGTAGCGGCATCGGCGATCATCTCACGGTGTACTACACCAAATTAGACGGCACGACGGAGGTTGCGTGGAGCGTTAGCATGCGTCCGCAGACCCGCGGTGAATCCGGAGCCGAGCACTTACAAAACGCAGCCCTCTACGCAGCCGTGCAAGCTGTCGCTGGGCCGCCCAGTACCGTGCAAGCCGTTCGTTTTCCCGCGGGAACGGTTGTGAAGACTTTGCACGTTACAGGTTCAAACGCCGACGTCGACCTCTCGAGCGCGGTCAATTCTTCAACCGGGAGCTTTGATGAGTCGGGAGAGTTTAAAGCGCTCGTGTGGACGTTAACGGGTTTGCCGGAACTGCAATCCGTGAGCATTCGAGTTGAAGGTCAGCGCATCGATGCGTTGCCTGGAGGACATCTTGAGCTGGACAAGCCGCTCCGCCGTTCGGATTGGTAGCGCAAGCGCCGTAACCGCATTCCTTTTCGTCCTGCTATTCGCGCGCGCAAGTGCACAGGGGGCGCCCTCGGTCATCTTCCTAAATCAGCGTCTTTCTTTTAGGAATGCCGTGGTGCAGAAGAACGATATTGCCGTAGCTCTGCAAGATCCGGCGGTAAAATCGCTGCTTGCGGGCGTCGGCGCCTCGGTCTCATGGCAGCCGGGCGAGCGCTACATTTTGGTGACTACCGCGGAACCCAAAATTGTGAGTTTTGCGATGGGAGATACGCGTTACGACGCCGGAGACGTTTCATCACAAGCGGCTTTTGCTCCGTATGAAAAAGACGGCGATGCTTACCTGCCGCTGTATGCGCTGGCCCGCGCACTCTATCTCGAACCGAAAAACGATCGTGGGGTAATGGTCCTTCAGCCGCAGATTGCAACGGCCGAAGTGCAGAGTCAGCGCGAGGTCGCTCAACTCGTTCTGCATGGCGCATTGCCATTAAGTGCTCGCAAAATAACGTCGGAGGGCGGACGCGTTGTTTATGACTTTGCGGGATTCGGGTCGACCCTCGAACGCAGCCGCAGAATTCGGGCTAACGGACTTGCCGAGATCGACGTAGACATGGGCGGAACGACGCGCAACCCGGATACGCGCATCACGCTTGTTTTAGCACCCGGCGCGGGCATCGGCGACGGCGCTGCAGGTAACTATCATGACTTCAGCGTTTCGCTGTCCTCACATGGCAATGTTGCGCGTTCTTCCGCGCCGCCGCCTCCACCACGCATCTTGCCAGCCACGCCCAGCCCCACGCCTGCACCCGGCGAGATCGAACAACCCGCGGCACCGTCGCCCCTCCCGGCAATGGCCGCAGTCACGGCAGTGAGCGGCTTGCAAACTGCAGACGGATTTGACGTGCAAATTGCGGTGAGCGGCAATGCTTCATTCGATTGGCACCGCCTCTTGGACGGCCGCTGGTATATCGATATTCACGGCGCAACGCTCCAAGCACCGTCCGGTGATACGGCCGAAACCGCGCCGAGCGTGAGCTCACTGCGCGTGCATCAACTCTCCGGTGATACCGTGCGCGTTGCCCTTTCCTTGACCGGGCAAAAACCCGTCGATGTGTCCGCATCCGATAAAGGCATTTCGATTTCGGTCAAAGATCAAGATGCGCAAGACATTGCGCGCACCGGCTCCGGTCAAGTTGGAAACGCGGCAACGTCCTCCATTTCGCCACAGCCCGGTCCAAGCGCGCCTGCGGGATGGAAATATGGTGTTTCAAACGATGTCCCCGTCGCGGCAAACCCGCGATTGATCGTGATCGACCCGGGACACGGTGGAAGCGATCCCGGTGCCGTGCGTGCGGACGTCGTCGAGAAAATCGTCAACCTCGATATCAGTAAGCGCTTGCGCAACATTCTGATTGCGCGTGGATGGCAGGTCTCGATGACGCGAGAGACAGACCGCGACGTGTATTCCGCCAACGATAGCGCTCGCGAGGAGTTACAAGCCCGGTGTGACGTTGCCAATAGTGCGGGCGCGCGGCTCTTTGTTAGCGTGCATGCGAATACGGCGGGCTCCTCGTCCGTAAGTGGCACAACCTTCTATGTCTCCAAACCTATGGACGCTGCGCTCGCTCGGGCGGTTCAGCGGCGTGTTACGGCGCAATCAGGGACAGCCGACGACGGCGTGCAGAAAGCAAAGTTTTACGTCACACTGCACACGAATATGCCCGCCCTGCTCATCGAAACGGCATTCATGACCAATCCGTCGGATTACCAACTACTCGTCTCCGGCGACTGGCGTCAACACATGGCGCAGGCAATCGCCGATGGAATCGGCGACTACGCAGGCTCGCCGGGCGCGCCCGGACAAAGCACACAGCGCAAACGCAAATAACATGCTGGGAATATTCGATTCAGGACTTGGCGGCCTTTCCGTTGTGCGCCGCGTGCGCGAATGCTTGCCGCACCACGATCTGTTGTTTTTTGCCGATCAGGCGCACGTGCCGTACGGCGGCCGCACGCCGGAGAATCTGGCGGAGCTTTTGGCCGCCAACGTTGCCTGGCTTAACGCAGCGGGGGTCGCGATGATCGTGATGGGTTGCAACACCTCGTGCGCGATCGCACAGCAGTTCGGGTGGCCGCCTTCCGAGGCCCCGATTCTCGACTTAATCGAATCGGCTGCGATCGCCGTGCAAAGTCAAGGATACAAGCGCGTCGGAGTGGTCGCAACCGAGGCGACCGTTCGCACGAAGGCCTATACGAAAGCGATTAGCTCACGGGTGCCCGGCATACTCGTCACGGAGGTGGCTGCTCCCGCCCTTGTTCCACTCGTCGAGGCTGGCAAGGGCGGCACCGAAGAAGCGCATCAGGCTGTAGCTGCGGTCTGCACGCAACTGCCAAAGGAACTTGACGCGGTCCTTCTCGCGTGTACCCACTATCCGATTTTAGATATGCATTTTCGCGATGCACTTGGCGAATCGATCGACCTCATCGATCCGGCCGTGGTACACGCCGAGCGCGCAGCTTCGCTCGCGCCGAACGGGGTCGCGCTGGGTCTGGGCGATTGCAAGTACGTCACCAACGGAGATCTGGAAATGTTCCGCACGAGCATCCGCATGATTACGGGCGATTCCGACCCGGATGTCACCGCGCTTAAAGTGTCACGATCTTGAAGAGCCAGAAGAAGAACACGACCGAGAACGTTGCAAGCGCGCAGCCCGCGATGACCTGCGCCACGGTGTGCGCCTTTAGGTACACCCGCGCCCAGCAGACCATCGGAAGCAGTACCCAAAACGGAAAGAGCTCGTCCCACCCGTAGAGCAGCGTGAGTGCGACCAGCGGCGCCGCAATTCCCAGCGCATGCGTGCTGATCTTCCAGTATCGCGTGATGTACTGTACCACGATCGTGCTTAGAGTGAATCCGGCCATCGCGGCGATCAATAATTTGGGCGAATGCGTCACCCACAGAGAGAGCGTTCCGATCAAATAAAAAACGACGAATGCGCCGAAGACCGTCTCCCGCTCGCTGCGAATCGACATATCCAAATCGGAGATGCGCTCGGTTGAGTAGAGCCAAAAAACGAAGAGCATCGGTCCGATTGAAGTAAAGAAGGTGCTCAAAAAGAGCAGCCACCAAAAATTTGAGACATTCGTTGCGCGGGCGTGCGAAAGAATGATGAACAGCGCAAGCGACGTCAAAAACGGATTGAAGATCGTTGAGAAAATCCGCGCGAGATCTCGCCAAACGTCGCGCTTTTTCTTGATCGGGATGGGGTCCAACACGCAAGGTAGCTCACCCAAAAAAGCAGGGAATCCTGCGCCTTAGGAGCCCGCGCGGCCTTTGTCGAACGACCCTGCCCACACATGATCATCGAACGGATTGCCGGGCCGGCCGACCTTAAGACCCTCACGCGTGCAGAAATGGACCAACTCGCCGGAGAAATTCGCGAGCTGTTGATTTCCACGTGTGCGCAAAACGGCGGTCACTTGGCGCCCAATTTGGGCGTTGTGGAGCTCACGCTTGCGTTGCATCGCGTGCTCGATTTACCCACCGACAGGCTGGTGTGGGATGTGAGCCATCAAACCTACGTCCATAAGATTTTGACGGGGCGTCGCGACCGGTTCTCTACCTTGCGTCAAGGCGGCGGGCTCTCCGGCTTCGCCATGCGCTCCGAATCCGAGTTTGACGTATTCGGAGCCGGGCATGCATCGACAAGCGTATCGGCAGCCCTCGGCATGGCGCTCGCACGCGACTTATCGCATGAGCATCACGCGGTCGTCGCCGTTTTGGGAGACGGAGCGCTCACCGGCGGGCTTGCGTATGAAGCGCTCAACAATGCCGGCCAGCTCAAGACGAACTTTATCGTCATTCTCAATGACAATGAGATGTCAATTGCGCCCAACGTGGGCTCGATTGCTTCTTATCTTTCGGTACTTCGCAGCAAACCGCTGGCAAATTTCGCGCGCGAAAAAACGAAAGACGTTCTCGATCATATTCCATTCGGCGGAACCGCTCGAAAGGCGCTCACGACCGCTGAAGTTGCGGCCATGCGGTTCGTGGCGCCTGCAGAAAAAACCGCGGTCATTTTTGAAGAGCTCGGATTCCGGTACATCGGCCCGATCGATGGTCATAACTTCGATGCGCTCGCCGATGGGCTGCGCACGGCGCGAACGATTTCCGGCCCGGTCTTGCTGCATGTACGCACGGTTAAGGGCAAGGGCTACAAGCCGGCCGAGCTGGATTCGCGGACCTTTCACGGGGTAAGCGGCGCCTTCGAGATCGAGAACGGCAACATTCAGAAGAAGCCCGATGCCCGGCCGACATTCTCCGAGGTATTCGGCGATGCGATGAATACGGTCGCCGAGCGCGATCCGCGGGTCATCGGTATTACGGCTGCAATGCCTGACGGCACCAAGCTCTCGAAATTCGCAAAGCGCTTCCCCGAGCGGTATTTCGATGTCGGTATCGCGGAAGCGCACGCCGTTTGTTTTGCTGCCGGCGCCGCCGCCGCGGGCCTAAAGCCCGTTGTGGCAATCTATTCGACATTTCTGCAGCGAGCGTACGATCAGATCGTCCACGACGTCGTCGTTCAAAATCTGCCCGTGGTCTTTTGCATGGATCGCGCCGGCTTGATTGGTGATGACGGACCAACGCACATGGGGCTCTACGACATCGCGTATCTGCGGACGCTCCCCAATATGACGGTCATGGCGCCACGCAATGAAGAAGAGCTCTTACCCATGCTGCAACACGCGCTTGCGCTCGGGACCCCGGCTGCAATTCGCTATCCGCGGGGCTCCTCGAGCGGAAAGCATGTCGACGCAGTTTCGGCGCTCGTTCAGGGCAAATCCGAGGTGCTGCGCACCGGGAGCCGTGTGGCCATTCTCGCACTTGGGAACACGGTCGACGTGGCACTTGATGCATACGACCTGCTCCCGGCCGGCGCTGCTCGTCCCACGGTGGTCAATGCTCGCTTTGCCAAGCCCCTGGATGAGTCGCTTCTGATCGAGCTCGCATCGACTCACGATCACTTTCTTACCTTAGAAGAGCACTCGCTCGCAGGCGGGTTCGGCTCGGCGGTCGTAGAGTTCGTCTCGGATCGAGGACTCGGCGTGGGAATCGAGCGAATCGGCGTCCCGAACGTGCTCGTCCAACACGATAGTCAGCCTAAGCAGCGCGCGCAATTCGGACTGCAGGCGGAGAATCTGGCCGCCCGTCTTTTGGCGCGTTATTTTAGTAACACGGAGAAAGTAGTTTGATGTCATTGCTCCTGGCTGCCGCGACGAAAACCGTCCCGGCCGCGATTCCCACTCCCCTTCGAGCGGCGTCCACTCCCAGTGGCACGCAGCAACTGGCTCCGCAGATCCTCGCACCGGCCGCACCGCACACGTGGTTTGCCGCGCACGCAGGATGGGCGACGCACGGTCTCGCCGGCCTGGCCATCCTTTTTGCGGTTTCGCTCGTTGTACTGCTTGCAGTGCAAACGACCAAACAAGAGGGACTTTCGGGCACAATCGGCGGTCGCGTTGAATCTGCATACCGCACGCGTCCGGGCATGGAAGAGAATATCAAGCGCCTAACTGGATTTGTCGCCGTGTCCCTGGTTGTCGTTTGGGCGATTCTCTCGCTAACGGGAATCTAAAACCTCACAATGGCGCTCCTTGAAGTTAAGAATCTTCGGACGACCTTTCGTACCGAAGATGGATTAGTCACCGCAGTCAATGGCCTGTCGTATGCAATCGAAGCGGGATCAACGCTCGGAATCGTCGGGGAATCCGGCTCCGGCAAGTCCGTTAACGCGCTCTCGATCATGCGGCTCATTCAAAGACCCGGCAAGATTGAAGCCGGCGAAATTTTACTGGGCGGCGAAAATCTGCTCACGAAGAGCGAATCGGAGATGCGCCGCATTCGGGGCAACGAGATCGCGATGATTTTCCAGGACCCGATGACCTCACTGAATCCGGTGCTCACGGTCGGCGAGCAGATTGCTGAAGCGGTCGAGCTGCATCTTGGCATGAACAAACGCGACGCGATGATTAAGACGATCGACATGCTCAAGCTCGTGCGCATCCCGGCACCTGAGCAGCGCGTCAAAGATTATCCCCATCAGTTCTCCGGCGGTATGCGTCAACGCGTGATGATCGCTATGGCGCTCTCGTGCGAGCCCAAAGTTCTAATCGCAGACGAGCCCACCACGGCGCTCGACGTCACGATTCAAGCGCAGATCATCGAGCTGATGAAAGAGATGCAAGACCGAACCGATGCCGCGATCATCATGATCACTCACGATCTTGGCGTAGTGGCCGAAGTCTGTGAAAACGTGCTCGTGATGTACGGGGGCAACATGGTCGAATACGGCACGGCGATCCAGATTTTCGATGACCCGAAGATGCCCTACACGCAAGGATTGCTCTCCTCGCTTCCCCGCCTGGATGCCGATAAACGCGAGCGGCTCGTTCCGATCAAGGGCCAACCCCCCAATTTGCTAAGATTGCCGCCGGGCTGTGCGTTTGCGCCGCGTTGCGCCTACCGCATGCCGATTTGTGACGAACCTGTGCCGCTTTATGATTTTGGCGACGGACACGTCGCCCGCTGCTTCTTGTACGATGAAGCGGCCAAAGATCAGCGGCCGATCGAGGTTTCAACAGCGCCGCGTGTTTCGCTCAGCGATGTTGCCGCGACGCCGCAAGCTCTTGCGGAGAAAGGTCGCTAATGGCCCTTGCCACTCCGCCGACTGCCGCCCCGACGACGGATCTCGTCGCAGTCAAAGACCTTTTCAAATACTTTCCGATTCATGCCGGTCTGCTATCGCGCCACGTCGGTGACGTAAAGGCGGTCGACGGGGTCGATTTCAGTATCCCCGCCGGCGAGACGCTCGGACTGGTCGGAGAATCCGGGTCCGGTAAGAGCACGATCGGGCGCGTTCTGCTGCGTCTGCTTCCGGCCACCAGCGGCGAGGTGTACTTTGAGGGTGAGAACATCCTCACGATCGGTCGCGACGAACTGCGCAAGCTGCGCAAAGAGATGCAGATTATTTTCCAGGACCCGTACGCATCGCTCAATCCGCGCATGACGGTCGGCGATATCGTGGGGGAACCCCTGCGCATTCATCACATCGCAAGCGGCAAAGATGCCGATGCAAAAGTGCAAGATCTGCTCAAAATGGTTGGCCTGCAGCCCTATCATGCGAACCGCTATCCGCACGAATTCTCCGGCGGCCAGCGGCAACGCATCGGCATTGCGCGCGCGCTCGCCGTCGACCCGAAGTTTATCGTGTGCGACGAGCCCGTTTCAGCGCTCGACGTTTCGATTCAGGCACAGGTTATTAACTTGCTCGAGGATTTGCAGAGCAAGCTGGGCTTGACGTACCTGTTCATCGCGCACGATCTCTCGGTTGTGCGCCATATCTCAAGCCGGGTGGCGGTCATGTACGTTGGCAAGATCGTCGAACTCGCCAACCGCGATCAGCTTTATGAGAACCCGCTTCACCCGTATACGCAGGCGTTGCTCTCTGCGATTCCGATTCCCGATCCGCACGTGGAGCGCCGGCGCAAACGAATCATTCTTACGGGCGATATTCCCTCACCCGTCAATCCGCCCTCGGGCTGCCGCTTTCACACGCGCTGCCCCGTCGCTTTCGATCGGTGCACGATCGAGATCCCGGCCTTCAATGAGTACGAGCCCGGCCATTTCGCCGCGTGCCACTGGGTGGAAGAACACGGCGGCAGAGGTCCGGATCTTACAAAGGGCCCCGTGGTTATCGACTCCGCCGGAGTCTCAGCCTTTAAGTAACAGAGCTATTCGCCAGTGGCAATAATAAAAAAGAGCGATCTTTCGATCGCTCTTTTTTATTTGCGAGATGTTAGGCTTTCTTTTTGCGTCCGCCCTTTTTCTTGCGTCCGCCGGCTGCCTTCTTACGGCCACCGGTTTTTTTGCGTCCGCCGGCTGCCTTCTTACGGCCACCGGTTTTTTTGCGTCCGCCGGCTGCCTTCTTGCGGCCACCGGCTTTTTTGCGTCCGCCGGCTTTCTTACGGCCGCCGGCCGCTTTTTTCTTGCGACCGCCTGTGGCTTTCTTACGGCCACCGGCTGCTTTTTTACGGCCGCCAGTTTTCTTGCGAGCGCCACCAGTTGCTTTTTTACGGCCGCCGGTTTTCTTGCGAGCGCCACCGGTTGCTTTTTTACGGCCGCCAGCGGCTTTCTTGCGAGTGCCGGTCGATTTCTTTCGTCCGCCGGCTTTCTTACGTCCGCCCTTGCGGCCGCCGCGGCCCGATGTTTCTTCGCCCATCGTTCCGCCGTTTTGCATCATGTCGGAATCCATTGATCCTCCTCGTCCCCGGGGGACGAACGTGAACTTCTTGGATAGCATTGCAAAAATTGCAATACTGTTGCGTGCATAGTAACTTTTTTTTGATAATTTTGCAAATTTTGGGTGCGCGCGAGATGCAACGGTCTCGCGATGCGCCTCTTCATTATACGCCCCGGTTTGGGCACGAAATGCTCTCGCGGCGGCCTTCCGATTTGCCCCAGGGTTGACGGGCGAGATATACTTAGCCCCGTGAAAAAGCCCCTGATCATCGTCGAGTCGCCGACCAAGGCCAGGACGATCAAGAAGTTTCTTCCGCCCCGCTACGTCGTCAAAGCGTCCGTGGGGCACGTGCGCGATTTGCCGAAAAGTACGCTCGGGGTTGATACGGAGCACGACTTCACGCCCAAGTATCTCACGATCAAGGGCAAGGGCGACATTATTAAAGAGCTCAAGGCCGCCGTCAAAAACGCCAGCGACGTCTATCTTGCGAGCGATCCGGATCGCGAAGGCGAAGCGATCGCATGGCACTTGGCCGAGTTGCTCAAGCTCCCGGACGCCAAACGTATCGAGCTTCATGAGATCACCAAAGACGCCGTGCTGGCCGCGATCAAGGATCCCCACCATATCGATCTGGACCGGGTCAACGCGCAACAGGCGCGTCGCATTCTCGACCGCCTGGTCGGCTATAAAATTTCTCCCCTGCTCTGGGCGAAAGTGCGTGGAGGCCTCTCCGCGGGCCGTGTGCAGTCCGTCGCGGTCAAGCTCATTGTCGACCGCGAACGGGAAATTCAGAAATTTCTTCCGCGCGAATACTGGTCGGTCACGGCGTTCCTTGCAAGTCCTCGGGCTACGGAGCTGGTTTTTCCGGCGGAGTTGATTGCCCGCGACGGCCAGAAGCTCGAAGTCACCAAACAAGACGAAGCCGACACCGTTGTGGCGGAACTTGCCGGCGCCGAATACCGCGTGGATTCGGTCAAGAATCGCGAGGTCCGCCGCAATGCGCCCGCACCGTTCACGACCTCGACGTTGCAGCAAGAGGCCTCGCGCCGGCTCAAGGTTCGCGTTCGCCGCACGATGCAACTCGCGCAGGGTTTATATGAGGGGGTGGACCTCGGAAGTGAAGGCACCCAAGGTCTGATCACCTACATGCGCACCGATTCAACGCGGATCTCGGATTCCGCAAAAGAGGCGGCGCGCGACTTCATCGTCGCCACCTATGGCGAGCAATATCATTCGGGGCGCGTTCACAAAATCAAAGAAGGCGCGCAGGATGCGCACGAAGCGATCCGGCCGACGTCGGTCGATCGCACGCCGGAGAAGCTTGCCGGCATCCTCAAGCGGGACGAACTGCGGCTGTACACGCTGATTTGGGAACGGTTCGTTGCTTCTCAGATGGCGCCCGCGGTGCTCGATCAAACCACCGTCGATATCAAAGCCAAACGCTATACGTTTCGTGCAACGGGCAGCGTCATGAAATTCCAGGGCTTTACAAAAGTCTACGAGGAAGCCAAAGACGACGATGCCGCAGCGGCTCCGGGGGCTTCGAAGAACGCAAAGCCCCCCGCGGTCAAGACCAAGGTGCGTTTGCCGGAACTGCATGAACGCGAAGATCTGGACTTCGAGCGGCTCGAGCCAAAACAGCATTTCACCGAACCGCCCCCCCGGTTTACGGAAGCCTCGCTTGTCAAGGCACTTGAAGAAAACAGCATCGGCCGGCCTTC
This sequence comes from Vulcanimicrobiaceae bacterium, assembly GCA_046262675.1. Lineage (GTDB taxonomy): Bacteria > Vulcanimicrobiota > Vulcanimicrobiia > Vulcanimicrobiales > Vulcanimicrobiaceae > JACRUB01. The sequence goes on along the minus strand of JBHEMH010000009.1, from coordinate 86,183 downwards.
AACCTACAGCACGATTGTCGAGACCATCCAAGCGCGCCAATATGTCATTCAAACCGACCGCCGTTTCCATCCCACCGAGATCGGAATCGCGGTCAACGATCTGCTGGCCGAGCACTTTCCGGACATCGTCGATTTGGAATTTACCGCCACGATGGAAGGCAATCTCGACCGTGTTGCGGTCGGCAACGAAGACTGGGTTGCCGTGCTGCGCAAATTCTATGTGCCGTTTGCCGCAGAACTCGAAGCAGCCGAACTCAAGCTGCCCAAGCTTGAAGTCAAAGATGAGCCGACCGACGAGATTTGCCAAAATTGCGGCAAGCCGATGGTCATTAAGACCGGGCGCTTTGGGCGCTTCATTTCATGTACCGGCTATCCCGAATGCAAGACGACGCGCCCGATTCTCAAAGACACCGGCGCCAAATGTCCCAAGGACGGCGGCATGGTGGTCGAACGCAAATCACGCAAGGGCCGTATCTTTTACGGATGCGCAAACTATCCAAAGTGCGACTTCGTATCGTGGGACCGTGTCATAGCGCTTCCTTGCCCCGTGTGCGGGTCATACGTCATTGCCAAAACGAAGCGCGGCGGAGTGACCGTGCTCGAGTGTCATGCGGATAAAGAGCACGACACAAGTTCGATTGCAACCGAAAAGCCGGACGAAGTCGCAGAGCCCGTCGAGGCCTAAATGCTCACGGTGATCGGCGGCGGACTTGCGGGGTGCGAAGCCGCCTGGCAGGCAGCCGAGTGCGGCGTCGATGTCGAGCTTTTCGAAATGCGGCCGCACAAAAGCGGACCCGCGCACAAAACCGGCGACTTAGCCGAACTCGTGTGCAGCAACTCGCTGCGCGGCGCCGCCCTCGAGAACGCGGTTGGATTGCTCAAAGAAGAACTCGCGCGTCTTGATTCGCTCATCATTACCTCGGCACGCGAAGCAGCCGTCCCGGCGGGCGGCGCACTCGCCGTTGACCGCGAGCTTTTTGCGCGACGGGTGCAAGGACGGCTCGAAGCCCATCCCAACATCCGGGTGCGCCGCGAAGAAGTGAGCGCCGTGCCGCTCGATCGGCCCACGATTGTGGCATGCGGACCTTTACCCGGTGATGCATTGCTTGCCGATATCGACCGGCTCGTCGGCGGCGCCGGACGCTTGCACTATTTCGACGCGGCATCGCCCATCGTCTCGGCCGACTCCATCGACGAATCGCAGATGTACCGAAAATCGCGCTACGATAAAGGCGAGGGGTCGGACTATCTGAACATCCCGCTCGATAAAGAACAGTATGGGCAGCTCGTGGCGGACTTGCGCGATCTTCCAAAGCACCACCCCAAAGATTTCGAGTCGGATTCGAGCACGCCATACTTCGAGGGCTGTCTTCCCGTTGAAGAGATGGCGATGCGCGGCGAAGACACGCTGCGCTTCGGTCCGCTCAAACCCGTCGGATTGCAAGATCCGCGCACGGGGATTCGACCGTATGCCGTCGTGCAGTTGCGCAAAGAGAACATCGGCGGCACCGCGTTCAATCTCGTCGGCTTCCAAACGCGCCTGAGTTGGCCCGCACAAAAAGAAGCCTTCGGCAAGCTGCCGGGATTGCAAAATGCCGAATGGTTACGGCTTGGCGTCATGCATCGCAATACGTTTATCGATTCGCCGCGCTTGCTCGATGCCGACTTGCGGCTGCGCGGCCACGACCGTTTGTTCTTCGCCGGGCAGATCACCGGCTCGGAAGGATACGTTGAAGCGGCTGCGTGCGGCGCGATTGCGGCAATCGCCGCTTCGCGGCACATCTTAGGACTGCGTCATATCGATATTCCCAAAGAAACGGCGCTCGGTGCGGTAATCGCCCATCTGCAAAACACCGTAACCGATAGTTTCCAGCCCGCCAACGTGACGTGGGCCCCATTTCCGCCCCTGCGCAAAACGGTCAAGGACAAACACGAGCGCCGCCGCCACCTAGCCTTGCGCGCGCTCGAAGCCCTCGATGTCTTCAAAATACAGCTCGGCCGCGAATCCGACCTTTGTCCTGAAACTCAGGCCTCGGCCGCCGGGTAAGAAGAGTCCATATGAGAATCCGATCCACGACGATCATCGCCGTTCGCAAAGACGGCAAGCTGGCGATAGCCGGCGACGGCCAGGTCACGTTCGATAAGACCATCATGAAGCATGGTGCAAGAAAAGTACGTCGCATCTCCGGCGGCAAGGTGCTTGCTGGATTCGCGGGTTCCGCGGCCGACGGCATCACCTTGCTCGAGAAATTCGAAGGCAAGCTGAGCGAGTACAAAGATAACATCGTGCGCGCGTCGGTCGAGCTCGCGAAAGAATGGCGCTCCGACCGGGCGATGCGGCGTCTTGAAGCCTTACTCATCGTCGGGACACCCGAACACTTATTCGTGCTCAGCGGAAATGGTGACGTGATCGAGCCTGATGAAGGCATCGCTGCAATCGGGAGTGGCGGCCCGTTCGCGCAGGCCGCTGCAACGGCGCTTGTGCGCAACACCGAAATGAGCGCGGAAGATGTAGCCAAGGCGGCGCTCTCCATTGCAGCCGAAATTTGCATTTACACCAACAACGATATCGTGGTTGAAACCTTATGACCGATAACTCCATCGCCGACCTCACCCCGCGCGCCATTGTCGCCGAACTTGATAAATACATTGTCGGCCAAACCAAAGCCAAGCGCGCCGTTGCAATCGCAATGCGCAACCGCTACCGCCGCGAACGCGTGCACGAAGGTATGCGCGAAGATATCATTCCGAAGAATATTTTAATGATCGGCCCGACCGGAGTCGGAAAGACGGAGATTGCGCGACGGCTCGCTCATCTTGCGGGCGCACCATTTATCAAAGTTGAGGCGACAAAGTACACCGAAGTCGGCTATGTCGGCCGCGATGTGGAATCGATGGTGCGCGATCTCGTCGAACAATCGGTTCGCATGGTCCAAGACGAGCGCCGCGACGACGTAAAGGACGCGGCCGCGAGCGCCGCTGTGGAGCGCGTCATCGACTCGCTGCATCCCGAAACGCGTCCTCCCTCGCAACAGACCGGCAACAATCCGCTCGCCGCTACCCTCGGGTCAATTTTCGGAAGCGGGTTTGGTCAGCAGACGCAAGCGGCTTCGACCACCGCGACTGCGCCAACACAAGGCGCCCCACCTGATGAAGTCACCTCGGTGCGCGATCAAGCGCGTGCCGACGTGTTGCGCGGATTTTACGACGTGCGTTTAATCGAAATCGATGTTGAAGAATCTCCCAGTATGCCGATCGGCATGATCGGCGGAATGGATCCTTCGATGGGAGGGGCGGATCTCGGCGACATGCTCGGCGGGCTCTTGCCCAAGAAGCACGTGAAGAAGCGCGTCACGGTGCAAGACGCCCGGCGCATCTTCGAACAAGAAGAAGCAGCGAAGCTGATCGACATGGATGCGGTCAAACGCGAAGCGGTTCGCCGCGCAGGTGAGAACGGGATCATCTTCATCGACGAAATCGATAAAGTTGCGGGACGCGGCGCAAGCGGCGGTCCGGACGTTTCGCGCGAAGGCGTGCAGCGCGATATCTTGCCTATCGTTGAAGGAAGTACGGTCAATACCAAGCACGGCTCCATCAAGACCGACCACATCCTGTTCATTGCCGCCGGTGCGTTTCACATGAGCAAACCTTCGGATCTTATTCCGGAACTCCAGGGCCGCTTTCCGATTCGTGTCGAGCTCGATTCCCTCACGGCCGAAGATTTCAAGACGATCCTCACGCAGCCGCGCAACGCGCTCGTGACCCAGTACAAAGCGTTGCTTGAAGTTGAGGATGTCCATCTGGACTTCCGTCCCGATGCGATCGACCAGCTCGCGGACTTCGCCATGCAGGTCAACGAACAGAGCGAGAACATCGGTGCGCGCCGCTTGCACACCGTTCTCGAGAAATTACTCGAAGACATAAGCTACGATGCCCCGGAAAAATCGGGGCCGCTAACGATCGATGCGGCCTACGTACGAGAGAAGTTGGCAGACGTCGTCAAAGACGCCGACCTAACGAACTTCATCCTGTAGGCGCTGCGCGGGAGCGGCGCCATGCGTAGTAGACCGGAATCGCGAGAAGGAGGATGACGACACCCACAAGACTGTCACGCGGTGATTTCACATACGTGTCCAGCACGACCGCCCACGCTACGAGCAAAAAGAGCGCGGTGGAGAAGGGGTGTCCCGGAACTTTAAATGCAAGCGGGGCTGCCTCGGTAAGTACGCGGTCGCGCTTTCGGAAGACAAAAAGCGCGATGGCCGCGAGTCCGAAAAACACGTAATCGATCGATGTTACGTAATTGAGAATCTGATCGTACCTACCCGAGAGCGTAATCACCAGTGCAACGCCGCCTTGCAGCGCAATCGCAACAACCGGCACGTGAGTTTTGGGATGAATCCATGCGACGGATTTGAAGAAGAGCCCGTCCTGCGCCATCGCGTGATAGACACGCGGTGAGGTGAGAACCTGATTGCTCAAGAAACCCAGCGTCGAGAGTGCAACGGCAAACGCGATCAGGCGCGCCCCGATCGGACCCATCGCTAGCTGCATCACATCCGAGGCCGGGGTCTTCGTGTTCATCAACCCACCCGCGCCCAACACCTTGAGGCTGACGTAGTTCACGAGCAGGTAGAGCGCAATCACGCCAACCACGCCGATGATCATGCCAAATGGCAGCGTCCGGGCCGGGTTCTTGAGTTCGCCGGTCATGAAACTTGAGGTTTGCCAGCCGCTGTACGCGAACAGCACGGGGATCATTGCAACGCCCATCGCAAGCAGCAGGTCGATCGAGGTATTGAAGCCGGGAACGTTATCTGCAGCATGCGGACCGGGATGAGCAAAGATGCCGAAACCGATCAGCGTAGCGATGGCGCCGATTTTGAGCAACATGAAAATATTCTGCGTGCTGCTTCCCTGCCGTACACCGAAACAATTGACGAGCGTGAGGGCAGTAAGAACGACGATTGCCAAGAGCGTTTGACTCGCGTGTATGCCGGTTAGCGGTTCAAAGTATCCCGCGAAGGTGACTGCCGCCGCAGCCATGCCTCCGCTTTGTGAAACGAGTAAGAGCGTCCATCCGTACATGAATGCAATCACCGGATGAAACGCGTCACGCATGTAGGCGTAAACGCCGCCGTCACTCGGCCTGCGCGCGGCGAGTTCGGCAAATACGAAGGCGCCAAGCAGAGCAACGAAGCCGCCCAACGTCCAGACCAACATGATGAGCGCCGGCGTATGGACGCGCTGCGCAACTACAGCTGGGTTGCGAAAGATTCCCGAACCGATGATCCCGCCCATGACGATCAGGGCTGCATCAAAGAGTCCCAAGCGCCGAACCAGTGTTGCCATACGCGAAATAGGCGCTTTGCCCACGAGGAAATCCTTCACGCCGCAGGTGGCCCCACGGGGCCGGGGCGTACAGTAGCAGGCCATGCCTTATCTGCGAGAGATCATTCACGACGGCCACCCGACGCTGCGTAAAGTAGCGAAGAAAGTCAAAGCCGAAGAGCTTGACGATCCGCTTTTTCAGCAGCTCATCGACGACATGTTCGTGACGATGTACGACGCGCCGGGCATTGGTCTTGCCGCTCCGCAGGTGAACATTTCCAAGCGCCTCTTTACTATCGATCTGCAGGACGATGATGAAAACCACGGACCCTTTGTGGTCATCAATCCGAAATTCGTCGAGCAACGCGGCGAGATGGAGTCCCTAGAAGGCTGTCTCTCAGTGCCGGGCTACGTAGGGGAGATCACGCGCTACGAATACGTCGCCATTACCGGCTTAGACCGCAACGGAAAGAAACTCCGCCTTGAGGGCGAGGGTCTCTTCGCGCGGTGCTTGCAACACGAGATTGACCATCTCAACGGCGTCCTCTACACCGATAAGGCCAAGAACGTGCGTGCCGCCGTCACGGAAGAAGAGCAAGAAGCAGCTGAAGGCGGCGAATCGGAAGTCAACGCACCGCACGCCCAGAGCCACGAACTCGAAGGAGCCCCGCGTTAGAACGCTCTTTTTTGGCACGAGCGAATTCGCCGTTCCGAGTTTTCGCGCGGTCGCGCAGGCAACCGATTTAGCGGGAGTCGTCACGCAACCCGACCGTCCGGCCGGACGCGGTCACAAACTTACCCCCACCCCCGTGAAGAAAGCAGCGCTAGAGTACGGCGTCCGGATTTACGAGCCGGCGTCGATGGCGAGCTTCGTGCAAGAGCATGCGGGTGAATCGTACGATCTTTTCGCGCTCGCTTCATATGGAAAGATTTTGCCCGCAGCAGTACTTGAGATGCCGTCGTTCGGTGCGCTCAACGTGCATCCGAGCTTGCTTCCAAAGTACCGCGGTGCAACCCCAATACAAACCGCTCTGTGCAACGGAGACACACAGACGGGCGTTACGATCATGATGATGGACGCCGGCATGGACACGGGGCCGATTGTGCTGCAAGAACGCGTTGCGATCATGCCGCTGGAGAATTATGGCGCGCTCCACGACCGACTTGCACAGCATGGTGCGGATATGCTCGCCATGGCAATAGAAAGAGCTAAAAACAAAAATCTGAGGTCGCGCCCTCAAACGGGCGATCCCTCCGTGACGAAAACAATTAAGAAAGAAGATTTGCGCATCGACTGGAGTTCCAGAGCCGATACCATCGTCAATATGATTCGTGCCTATTCCCCAAGGCCGGCCGCACGTGCCGAGCTTTGCGGAATTCCGGCAAAAATTTTTGCGGCGCAACGTGTTGCATGGCCGATGTCCCAAGAGCCTGCGCGACCCGGGCACATTGCACTGAGCGCCGGATTGCAGATGATGACCGTGAAATGCGGCGATGATGCCGTGGCAATTTTAGAACTCACCTCACCGGGCAAGCCGCGTGAATCCGGATACGAATTCTACTTGCGGGAAATCCGCGAATGAGTGCGCGCACCGTTGGGCTCGCCGTCGTGCGCGATGTTTTCAATCTCGAACCGGCACAGCGCCGCACGGCGCAAGAATCGCTCAACTATCATCTGCGCAAGGTGAGCGTTGATGCACGAGATCGCGGGTTTGCAACGGAACTCGCTTATGGCGCGATCAAGATGCGTCGCCTCACGGATTGGTATTTGCAACCGTATATCAAGAGCCGCGATAAAGCGCTGCCGCCCGTCATCAACGAGGTCTTGCACTTGGCCATTTACGAGTTGCTGTTCATGCGTTCGCCTGAACATGCGGTCGTCAGTGAATACGTCGGCCTCGCAAAGAAGTTCGGGCATCGCGGAACGGCGGGTCTGGTCAACGCCGTGCTACGCGGATTCTTGCGCGATAAACCGGAGGCGCCTCAACCGCAAGCATTTCCAGATCCAGACGATTACCTGGGCACCAAATATTCGTTTCCGACTTGGATCATCAAGCAGTGGCGCGCGCGGTTTAACGCAACCTCTCTTGAGGACATGCTCGAAGGCATGAATGAACCTGCCCGTGCAGCCCTCTCGATCAATGCATTGCGTACGGATATCGGCGCGGTCGAACAGACATTCGCGGACAAAGGCATTCAAACGAGCCGCTCCCGGTTTGTCGAGGACACTCTCTTATTGCAGAACGCCGCGTACGCGCAAAGCAGCGAGAGCGACGCCGCCGGCGCCTGGGTCGTCCATAGTGAATGCGCAGCCATGCCCGTTGACGTAATGAATCCGCAACCCGGTGAATCGCTCTTGGATTTGTGCAGCGGCCGCGGCAACAAGGCCTTGCAAGAAGGGTCGCGTCTTGGAGGTGAGGGGCGCCTCACGTGCGTCGAAAAAGATTCTCGAAAGGCCGCGGTTTTGCAGAAGCGTTTGGAAGCCGGGGGAATCGCCGCGGCGGTCGTCGTCGGGGATGCAACGCAGCCCGTCGTCGATGGCACGTTCGAGCGTGTAATCCTGGACGCGCCGTGCTCGGGAAACGGGACCTTCGGCCGCCACCCGGAAGCTCGCTGGCGCAAAGGTGCCGAGGACGGCGCGCGGCTCGCGGAACTCCAGCGCGGCCTGCTCGAACAAGCGGCGTCACATTTGCACCCGGGCGGCGTATTGATTTATGCGGTCTGCTCGACGGATCCGCGCGAAAGCGATGACCTAGTGGAAGCATTCCTATCGCGAAATAACTTTTCTCGCGGGCTCATTCCGGCGCGGTACGAGGAATTGCTCAGCCCGTCCGGCGACGTTCTTATTGCGCCTGGAATCGACGGCCGAGATGGGTTTTACATCGCGAGGCTTGAGCGCGGCGCATGAGCTGGTTGGCTCGCATCGAGGAAGCCTGTGCCGTTTTTATCGAGCAGACCTTTGCGCGCACGTTTCCAAGCGATCTCGAACCGGCGCACATCGCGCGCAAGCTCGTTTCCACCATGGAGGCACGCACCACTCACGAGGGCGATCGCGCGTCCGCGCCCTCGCGCTACACGGTGCGCGTCAACTCAGAAGATTACGAGCGGCTCAAACCACACCAGTTGTATCTGGAAGAGGAATGGACGGCGCTGCTTCAGGATATGGCGCGCCTGGTGTCCATTACCCTCACCCCGCCGGTCGTTGTACGGCTCCGCGAAGACGCCGGGATTATCGCGGGGGTGGTGGAGATCGAAGCGGGCTCCGAGGACCCTGTTGAACCAACTGGCGCAAGTCTCAAAGAAGTTCGGCAGCCTGCAAAGGAGTTTTGCTTGCGCATGCTGCGGGGGCTCCCGGTCGATGCGGTGTACCCGGTAAGAGATCAAGTTTCCATCGGGCGTAACAAGGGCAATGACATTGTCATCGAAGATCCACGCGTTTCGCGCCGGCACGCGCGCATCGAAGCGCAACGAGATAGAGCCATGCTCATCGATCTGGATTCTACCAACGGTACACTTCTCGACGGGCGCAAGGTGAGCGGCCGCGTGCCGTTGCACGGCGGAAATGTGATTACCCTGGGCAATACCTCGTTGCGCTTTGAAGAGGTGCCTTCGTGACCTTTGCCGCGGCGATGCGATCCGGCTCCGTCGAGGCCATGTTGGCGCTGGCGGCGTTTGCCTTTTTTGCCTTACGAGGGGGCCGGGCGCTCTCACCCGTCGCCATGCCGGAGCGCCCGCTCGCCCTCGAGCTTGAGGTCCTTGAGCGGGGCCGCAGCCGCCGTGTCGAAGGCCTCTGTCCGCTAGTCGTGGGACGCGCCACGGACGCGGACCTGCTCTTGATGGATCCCGAGGTCAGCCGGCGTCACGCTCGCTTTGAGAGCGAGGGCGAAGCGGTCTTCATCACGGATCTGCAAAGTAGTAACGGAACCACTTTAAACGGACAGCGAATTAGGGAAAGTAGAGAAGTGCGTCCCGGCGACCGGATCGACATTGGAGCTGCCCGCATCGTATTCTTAGGAAGCAGGACGTGGAACTGACCATTAGCGGAGAGCGTCGGCGGTGCATGGCGCAGAGCTTAGGATCCGGCGTGCGCGCGTTTGCCGTCTGCGATGGATTCGGCGCGGTAGAGGGCATGCGCGTTGAAGAAGCCACTCTTACTCAACTGCATGCCGCCCTTCTTAAAAAGTCGCGCAACCCGCGTTTCGCCGCCCAGCTCGAACGACCCAAAGTTGTGACGAAGCTCCTCATCTCGCTCATCTCACGAATAAACACGCAGCTCTACTTGGGAAGCGCTTCGCACGAGGATTACGTCACTTGCGGCGCCTCGCTCACGTTTGTCTTGCTCGCCGGCGAACGCGCCTATCTCGCGCATCTTGGAAATACGGCCGCGTATCTCTCCCGCGGTGGGTACATGATCTCGCTCACCAAAGACGACTCATGCACGTTTGATGTCCCGGCGGGCCGTGCTGTTGCGGTCAGCGCGCACCCGCCGATATTAACTCGCGCGTTGGGCTCGGCGCCGCATGTGGAACTCAGCGTCTGCAGCTTTCGCGTCTCGAGCGGTGATGCGGTTGTTCTCTCAAATAAACGTTTGGCCGGCTTTGAAGACCGCCGCGCGCTTTCCGCGTGGTTGTTGCACGGGCAAGCGCCAATGGAATTCGGTGACCGCACGATTGCGGTTATTCCGGTCACGACCATCGATCGCGCAGATGCACGTATTCTGCATTTTGCTTCGCTCACGGTTGGGCAGATCGTGGCGGGCGTCGTATTTGCTTTGGGGATGCTCCTGATTTCGTGACGGTGCTGTGGATTCGCCGGTTAGCGCCTGTTTTTGTGGCGCTCCTGATTGCGGCATTCTTACTCCAGATGGCCCCGCGCGGTTCGCTCGGACCGTTTTGGCTGTTATTGTTTCTGGCCGTCCTCGGCGTCGGGTGGGTTTCCTGGCAACCCCCGGAGTCGCAGCGCGACGATATGCTTCCGGCAATCGCGATCGTTATTGCGGCCCTGGGCCTAACGATGCTCGCGCGCCTTTCGCCCGAGCACGCGCACAAGCAACAACTGTGGCTCCTCATCTCACTGGGGCTCGCAATCGCAGCAGGCCCCGCATGCTCAAAATTTCGAACGCTCGCGTCTTATAAGTACGTGTGGGTTCTCGGGTCCATCTTATTGTTTATTTTGCTTGCGCTCTTCGGACAAGAAGTAAACGGCGCGAAGCTCTGGATTCGCATCGGGCCGGTGCAATACGAACCCATCGAACTCATCAAGCTTTTCATCGTATTTTTCCTCGCGGCATATTTGGCGGAAACGGCGGACGTTATTGCTCACGCGAAACCGTGGTCGATTCGTGCGAATCTGAAATATCTCGGCCCCCTCTTTATCGGCTGGGGCCTCTCCATGGCCATACTGGTCTTCGAACGCGATCTGGGAATGGCGACCTTGTTGCTTGCAACGTTCGTGGCGATCTTATACGTCGCAACAAGGCGCTTTGACCTTATTCTCGGCAGCATGGCGATCTTTGGAATCGCCGCGTATTGGGCCATGCATCACTTTACGTACGTGCAGACGCGCATCGCCGTGTGGCACAACCCATTCGCCGATCCGCTCGGCGCGGGCTTTCAAGCGAGCCAAGGGTACTACTCGCTCGCTGCCGGCGGTTTACTTGGGACGGGATACCGGATGGGGCATCCCGGATTTATTCCAGAAGTCTACACCGATTATATCTATGCGGCGTGGAGTGAAGAGTTCGGTGCGATCGGTGCCGTCGTCTTACTGCTGCTGTATCTTGCGCTTGTTTGGCGAGTGTTGCGCATCGCGCAAATGCAACCCGATCTCTACACCCGTTTGCTAGCAATCGGGCTCGCGTGCACGCTGGGATTTCAAGTCTTCATCATCGTAGGCGGCGTGATCGGGCTCTTTCCGCTGACCGGAATAACGCTCCCGTTCATGTCCTATGGTGGCAGCTCCCTTGTTGCAAACTTCTTGCTTATTGCGCTCGTTTGGGCAATGAGTGGACGATCTCGCGCGCTGACCGGATAGTCCTGTCATGCGGACGTGGCTCTCTCTCATCGTTATCACGTTCTCGCTCGCAGCGCTTGGGAGCGGATATTTGACCGGCCGCTCATCGGTTGCGCCCGCGCAAACGGTTGCCGCGCAAGCGCCGGTCGCGATCGATGCGCGCATTGCAGCGCAAGTTCAGTTCGCCCGCAGCCTGCATGGCGCGCATTCATTTGTGGCAAGCGAAGACGCGCCCGTGGTCGCGAGCGAAGACGCAGTCGTCTCGAATAATCCGGCAAACGGGCGGCTCGGCGATGATGCCAGGGTCGCGATCGTGATTGAAAATGCAGGCCGCTCACTCAAACTCGAGGCCGGATTTTTGAATCTGCCGATTCCGTTAACGTTCGCAATCGATCCGGCCGCCGATGAAGCCTCGGAGGTTGCGGCAGCCGCATTTGATCGTGGGAAGAGTGTCTATCTTCTGCTTGCGGTCGCGCCGTCGGAAACCCAAGGCAATCTTCAAAAAGAGCTTGCCGCACTTCGTTCAAAGTTCCCCTCGATGAGCGGCGTAGCGGTTCACTTCGATGATGAGTATCAGGAACGTGAGGCTGCTGCGCTCGCGCTCGCGTTACGCGGCCCGCATTTGCGGGTCCTCGATCTCACGGGCGTGGACGGGGCCGCACAACGTGCGCTGCGCACCGGCGGCATCTTGAGCCGGCGCCGCGACGTCACCATCGATAACCACGACGATCCCGCATACGTCCGTTTCATGCTGGCACAGGCGGTCCAGGTTGCCCGCGGGCGCGGCACAGCCGTCATTGTTGCGCATCCGTATCCGGGGTCGCTTGGTGCGCTGGGCACGCTTGTGGAGAATAGTGCGCGGGACGGAGTGAACTTTACCGTTTTGTAACCCAGGGTGGCGCAAGCGGGCAGGCCCCCGTCCGGACTGCTTGTAAGCTGAGAGCGAGAAGCGGGTGTGCAACCTCGAGGGCCCACATTGACGCAACGCGCTCTTCCTCGATTTGTATGGCTGTTTTTAGGAGCGGTCGTTTTTTGCATGTGCTACGCACGCGCCCTGGCGGTGACGCCACTGATGGTTTCGGGCGCGCAGGAGTCGTACCGTTTGATGCCGCATTGCGACGCGGCCGCGGGAGACATCGGCTTTGACCACATCATTGCCGGTACAAAGTTTTCGCCGCTGAAGCTCGTAAAGCCGGATTCATTCCCGGCCGTCGTTTGGCTTCGTTGCCGCTTCCAGAATGCGGACCCCCGCGATCACCGTCTATGGCTCGTGACAATGGACAACGACGTTGCGCGGGCGGATATCTACCAGCCGACGCCTCAGGGCTACCGGATGGCGATAACCGGAATGCGGGTGCCTTTCAACGAGCGTACGGATCGTTATTACTATCCGGCTTTCGCGCTCGACGATGATACCTTTTCGGGGCGCCCGGTGTACATGCACGTGGTCTACTATCAGTACTTCCCCTTAACGATGAGCGTGCGCAGCGAGCATCGCAATGTTCTGAAGATAGAACCCTTCCGAATTGTGGAAGGAGTTTTCTTCGGCGTCCTGCTCGCGGTCGCACTCTTTAATCTTTTTGTCTTTATAACAATGCGCGATCGCAGCACGCTCCTATACGTCGCCTACATCGGCGCCTTGATTCTTAACGAACTTGCCGCAACAGGAATCGGCGCGCAATATCTTTGGCCTAATCACGCCTGGGACGAGCGATGGGTCGAATGGCTTACGGCAACTGCATCGTTCGGAACGGCGCTGTTTTTCGTTCGAAGTTTTCTGCAGACGCGCAAGACCATTCCGATATGGGATGTTGCTCTCATCTCCTGTTTTGCCGCTGAAGCCATGATGCATTTCGCGATTGTTTCCTTCTTCGTTCCCATCGCGGTGTTCGGTCCTCTGCTGCTATGCATTCAGTTGCTGGGGATGATGGTGACAAGCGCCGCAGGCATCGTGCGCTGGCGGCAAGGCTTCGCGGCCGCGCGCTTTTTTGTCATCGGGTTTGTGCCGGCCATGCTCGGCTACTTCGTAAATCTCGCCTATAATGTTTATGCCGCGCAACTGCCCCCTGGCAACTGGTTTTGGGCAGAAAACGGCGTTGAGCTCGGTGCAATGTTTCAATCCGTACTGATTTCATTTAGCTTGCTAGACCGGATTCGTGTTTTAGATCGCCAGAAAGAAGAAGCCCACGCCGAACTCACTGTCGTTTCCCAAGAGGCGTTGCGTCTGCACGACCTGGCGCTTCACGATCCCTTGACCGGTCTTGCAAACCGGATGCTGTTCACGGAAGAACTTGGACGCGCACTGCTTCGCGCAAAGAGAAAAAACACGCAAATCGGTGTGCTATTTGCCGACCTCGATGGATTCAAACCCATTAACGATGTGTACGGCCACCGTGTCGGTGATCTCGTGCTCAAGGGGGTGGCCGAGCGCCTCAAGGACACGTTGCGGCGTGCGGACATGACCGCTCGCTTGGGCGGCGACGAATTTGCAATCATCGTTGAAGATCTCACGTCACGGGAGCAAGCAGATCAAATTTGCGAGACCGTCGGAAAGCTGCTCGAGACGCCGATCTTGATCGACAATACGGCGATGCCGCTTGGCATCAGCGTGGGGGTCGCCATCTTCCCGGAAGACGGCACCGGTGTCGACCAGTTACTGCATGCAGCCGATCTGCGCATGTATGCTACGAAGGAAGGGCACAAGCGGGGTACAGACCCGCTTGCGGCACGCGGTCCTTTGCAATCCCGGCCTCTCGCTTAGCGTGACCCGTAAGAGCGGCGGCCCGCGGTCGTGTTACAAAAAAACCGGAGCGCCGAAGGCTGCTTATTCAACCAAGAAAGAAGCCGAACGCGCAATTCCAAAAACAAGTGTTGGTTTACGCCCCTATGCGTGCTCGCAGCATGGCTGGCATCTGGGTCATTCGTAATGCGTGTTGGAGTCGATCTTGGCGGAACGAAGATTGAGATCATCGCACTCGATGAAGGCGGCGCAGAAGTCGCGCGTAGGCGCGTTGCAACGCCAAGCGGCGATTACAAAAAGACGGTAGGCGCAATCGTTTCGCTTGTCCGCGATATTGAGAAGGAAGTCGGGCAACGAGGATCGGTCGGCATTGGAACACCGGGCGCGACTTCACCAATCACGGGCCTGCTCAAGAATGCCAATAGCACCGTCTTGATTGGGGAGAATTTCCAAAGCGATTTAAGCATTGCTTTGAATCGCGATGTGCGCATTGCGAACGACGCAAACTGCTTCGCGCTTTCGGAATCCATTGACGGTGCGGCCGCAGGTGCACATACGGTCTTTGCGGTCATCTTGGGAACCGGGGTCGGCGGCGGGATCGCCGTTGATGGCCACATTCTCTCCGGTGCCAATCGCATCGCAGGCGAGTGGGGACACATCCCGCTTCCGTGGCCGCGCGACGACGAACGGCCTGGGCCCGAGTGCTACTGCGGCAAACGCGGGTGCATTGAAACGTGGCTCGCCGGACCGCGCCTGAGTGCGCAATACCAAAGTTGCGGTGGAAACAAACTTTCTCCAACGCAGATTGCCCAGGCCGCACTTGGTGGCGATACGATTGCCTCCGCCGTACTCGATGAGTACGAAGACCGCCTCGCGCGCGGCCTCTCGGTGGTGATCAATATTCTCGATCCCGACGCAATCGTGCTTGGCGGCGGTGTCTCAAACATTGCGCGCCTCTGTGCGGGCGTCCAGCCCCGTCTTGCACATTATGTGCTTGCTGGAGAAGTGCAGACTCAGCTCGTTCGTGCGGCATACGGCGATTCGAGCGGCGTGCGAGGCGCTGCTATGCTATGGCCTGAGGGTCGTCCGTAGCAACCGCGGCCACCACTGCGATTTCAACTAAAAATCGTGGGCCCGCAAGTTTACTTTCCACGGTCGCGCGGGCAGGCGGATTCTCTTTATCGATCCATGCCTCCCATTCGGCGTTCATCTGATCAAAAGTCGCGATGTCCGCGAGCCAGATGTTCGCGGAAAGAAGGCACGAGCGATTGGAGCCTGAGCGCGCGAGCAGGGCGTCGAGCTTGGCGAGAATATTTCTGGTTTGTCCCGCGACGTCGCTCGCTTGGGCGTCCACATGGCCTGCCGTGTAGACAACTGCGCCGTGCACGACGGCCTGGCTCATGCGTGGGCCGGGGTCAATACGTTCGATCATATTGACAGAATAATCGTTCCATGGCAAATTAGCAATATGGCTAAACGCCAAGCTCACGATGCCGCGCTCGAACGCGGCCTGCGTGCCCTCGCAAATGACCGGCGCCTGCAGATTCTCGACTGGCTCAAAAATCCTCGCGCACATTTTCCGCGCCAGACCGACGGCGATTTAGTCGACGACGGCGTGTGCGGGCTGTTCATTGCGGACAAACTTGGGGTCAGCCAGCCAACGGTAAGCGAGCATTTGCGGGTATTAACGGCCGCGGGTCTTCTTCGCGGCAAGCGCATCAAGCAGTGGACATTCTATAAAAGAGATGAAAAACGAATTGCAGAAATCAAACGCCTCATCGAACGAGCGATTTAAACTTGAGTATCACGTCGTCGATGTTTTTACAAAGACGCAGTTAGAAGGTAACGCGCTAGCCGTGTTCCCCGATGCGCGCGGCCTGGACACGGCGACCATGCAGCGGATTGCGCGCGAGCTTAACCTTTCGGAGACAACCTTTGTTTTTCCGGACGAGACCGCGCAGTCGGCTGCCCGCGTGCGGATCTTTACGCCTTCGGGCGAAATGGAGTTTGCAGGCCACCCAACCATCGGAACGGCGTACGTGCTGCGCGCCACCGGGGCGGTTGAGGCCTCCGCGAAGCGCTTCGCACTAATGGAAAACGTTGGTCCGGTTTGCGTTCGCGTTGACGACGGTGATGATCCGCTCATTTGGCTGACGACGCCGCCGATCAAGGTCGAAGGCATTTACGACCCTGCCGCCTGCGCCGCTGCACTATCCTTATCCGAGGATGATTTGTTACCCAACGTACCATGTGAATTGCTCACGGCCGGCAATCCGAATATTTATGTTGCCGTAAGAGACAAGGCGACCGTCGATCGTGCCGACGTGGACACGGTTGCATTTCGCGCGCTTACACGCGGCACGCCAACCTGTGTGTTTGTTTTTACGCCCACGAAGGCCGGCGCCTATTCGCGCATGTTTGCACCCGAGCTCGGCGTTGTTGAAGATCCCGCCACCGGAAGTGCGACGGGACCACTCACCGCCTACATGCTTCGCCACAAGTTGCTACAGGCAACCGAAGGTACGACGAGCTTTACGAGCGAGCAGGGAACGAAGATGGCCCGCCGCAGTTTTCTGCACGTGTTAATTCACGGGCGTAACGGGGAGCGCGGCATTGAGGTCGGCGGCAACGTCACACCCGTAGCGCTTGCCACCATGACCTTGTCGCCTTAGCTTACGGTTTTAGAATCCGGAAGAACTTCACCTCACCACGCGCGTGCATCGCTTGTGGATCGCGGCCTGGCAGTGCCACGCCGTGCATGGCGTCCCGAATGGCTGCAATCTCGGCCGCACTGATTCCAACATCCTCAGAGGCGCTCATTACCTGATCGCCGTTGCGCCACGCATAGTGTGCATGTTTGATCAGCGCAACTTTTCCACCGGGCAGGTCCTTTGGTTCGTAGATAGCGTTCGCCGCGAATTTGGTAGCCGGGTCAGACTGTTCGGCGACCAGAAAGAAAGAGCGCCCTCCGGAGCGGCGGTACTCAAACGTAATGACGGGGGCGCCGAGGTGCCAGGTTTTCGTCTTATCGTCGTAGATGCCGGACGCAGCGGTGACTATTTTCGAAGTCGTGACGTCGCCCGGCAGCCCCGACGGCGCCGTAATTGTAAATGGAACCTTCGATTGTGCGCCCGCGAGCGTCGTCACTCGCGAGTGGATCGAAGACGTTATCGAATGCGGCACAGCGGGAGGCGCCTCAAGTCCAATCGCACGCAATGCCGCGTCGTACCTATCCTCAAGGGCGGCAACGAGCCCCGGAGAGCTCACGAGAACGCCGCCAATAACGATCGCCGCCGCGGCGAGCGCCGGTCGGAGATAACGCGCCGCAGTCGGCCGGCAAGCCGGCGAAGCCGACATTCTCAAATGAATTCGCGCGAGAGGAACCGGCGGCGCATCGATGCCGGCAATCATCGCATCGAGGGTCGAGGTGATTTGTGCGTCAGTGTACATCAGAGAGAATCTCCTTGGAAGAAAGCGCGGCTTGTGTCTGCGTTGCAGAGAGCGCTTCTCGAAGCGCTCTGCGCGCGAGCATCAGATGAAATCGAATAGTGGACGATGGCAAGCCCGTGGCTCCGGCGATATCCTTGCTGTTAAGACCACCGTAGTAGTGCAGAACAATTGCTGCACGCTGCCTGAGTGGAAGTCTCGCGAGCGCGTTGTAAAGATCTAAGCTCTGGGGATCATTGAAGTGAACGCCTTCGTCGCTAACGGTGTCCAGGGACTGTGTCTGAGGACGCCGCCGTGCAGTCGTGATAGCATGGTTGACGATGATTCTATAGCTCCACGACCGGAAGACTTTTGCATTTTGTAGTTTCGCAAGTGACCGTGCGATGGACACGCACGCGTCTTGGGCCGCATCTTCGGCGAGCCCACGATCTTGCAAAATGCTCAGCGCGATCCGGTAAGCTTCCGGCCAAACCAGCGATATCAGGCGCTCGAGGCCGTCGCCTCCAGCCCGGGCGTCTTCGATGAATTTGCTTTCGAGAGTGAGAGGCACTTCACGGCTCCTTTTCTACTTTGACGCGGGGAGCGCTCGAAGTGTTGGCTAGCGCATCACGATCAGCGTTTCATCTGCCGAGGTCGATCCATGGTAGGTATTGATGCTCGGCTCCGTCTCGAAGACCGAGACGATGCGTGGATTATCCACGACCGCCTGGCGCGCAGCTTGTACGAGCGCTTGGCTCGAGACGGTATCGGGAGACTCCGTGCTGCTTGCGTTAGCGTGGTATTCCGAGCGTACGAGCGGCCCGGTCGCGCGTTGCATGCCGGCGAGGGTCCAGGCTGCATCGACGGTAGCCGTGATGGTGACGGGGCTAAGCGAGTCTTGCAAGACCGCACCCTCGTCAGCACCGAGAGCTGGTAGCAACGTTGCAAGAGAAGCACGGGGATCAAAGCCGCAGATGATGCCCCCCATCGATCCGGCGACGACGCGTGCAGCCCCGAGGTTTCGAAGCTTGGCATGCAGAGGGTCGGCAAGCACGCGTGCCCTGCGGCGCGTTTCGGCGAGTGCGCGCTTCACGCTCAATTGTTGTGCGGAATTGCAGTCCGAGACCAACGCGGTGAAGGTTGACCCGTCGGACGAATCAGTGCCTCGGCCCACCGATATCAGTTCTTTGGATCTGTTGAAGTCGCTCTTCGGGAGGTAGATAAACACGTCGAACGCGTCGTATGGGTCCTCGGCCGGCAAACGTTTCACAACGATGTTGCGTGGTGCGACGAGGCTTTGCAATCGCGTGATATGATTTTGCGCTATGCGAAGTACGTCGGCATAGTCTTTGCGAGCCTTCGATACGAGGTCGTACTTGAAATGCAGAACGACGGCTTGTGGCCGCACATCGGCACTGCCCCTTCCGAACGTTGCGGCGTATGGCTGCGCAATGTCGAATTCGAAGCGTGTCACTGAAGGCGGCAGCTCATCTGGTTGCGGCGTCGCGACCGCCGTCGCAACTTGCCCGGCAAGCGCGTACGTGACTTTTGCGGCCTGCGAGCCGGACAGGTCAACGTAATGGTTTATCGGCGGGCCGCCTCTCGCGTTCCAGAAGGTGGGATGCCGGTCATCGGGACAAAGCATTTTTTCCGAAAAGGTCGCGTCATAACTCGTGCGTTGGGCTGTGGTGTGGGCGGCAATCGCAATGGCCCCAGCGATCGACTGTGTTTGCGCAAGGGCGCTGTCGTGAAAGGTTTGCTGTTCCGGAGCACAGTCCGGCTGCAGATAGAGTGCGCTGGAATACCGTACGTTCGTGCGCGGAATTTTCTCGAATGGATCATCGTGAAGAATGACTTTCCACCAACGCTCAAGCGCCATCCGCGCGTCCTCGCCGGTGCCGATGTCGACAAGAATTTCACCGATCGTGAGGGTCTTATCGCCTTCGTCGAAGCCGTCGTGGCCGACCGGAGCGACGACGCGCCACGCACGAATCGCATTTCGGGAGTAGCCGAGGCTTTCGATCGTGCGGACCACGGCGTCTAGCTGAGCCGGCGAAACGTCGCGGGGCCCGTCTTCGCTGCGAGTCAGACCTGTCCAATCACCCCGTCTGATCCAGTCGATGTGCAAGAACCCGTCGCCCTTTTGTTTCACGAGCCAGCCGCTGCTAATCTCCGAGACATGATGGCCCAGCACGGCAAGGCCAATAAAAACGTGAGCCGACTGCAAATTGAGGGAACGAGATGTGGAAACCTCGATCGAGTTCGGACTCGTCGTCACGCTGGACGCGTTGATGAGGAAAAGAGCGGTCGAGGTCACAAGTATGCGTTTTAACATGCTTCTTTCAAAACGAGAACCAACAGAGGAACGTGATGGCGCAGTTTAACTTTCTGTTCGCACCCATCCTTGCCGCGGTCTCCGCGCTAACGATAAGTACGCAGTTGGATGTGCGCATTGATCGAATTTATGTGCCTGCAGTCATATTCGGGACGGGCGGATATGAGATGCAGAACGATCATGCGAGCGGCGACCCTCAAGACGTTACCGCAGAACAGGTCGAGGCCGCCAAGCAACGGCTGGTCGCCGCCGGCATCCCGCCGCAGCGCATGCAAACGTGGATGCAGCCTGTCAAGACTTACTCAACGATGATCAATCAAGACAAACAGGTGCAAGTCGGCATAATCATGCTTGATTTCGGTACACCGGCCGAGGCACGTACGCTGGCATTGCTGCTACCGAAGCTTCGTTCGCGAAACTTGGAATTCGGGTGGAACCAGTACGTCGGAGTGGATTGTGCGGCAATGGACTCGCGAATCGCGGCGCTCCTCCATGCGCGGGCACTAGAAACGGCATCCGCGGGACGCGCAACGGTTCGAAAGCTGTCGATGACGACAGACCCAAGAACCGGAACCTTCGATCCCGTACCCCTGTGTCCGCTCGGCCTGCATCCCGTAGTTCATTCCGCGGGTGGCACTCCCCCGACTTGGATTCGTGAATCGTTCACGCGTTATGCGTCGGCAAGCCTTGAGCTATCGTCTACCACACTTGCGCCCGACGCCGCGACGCCGCCGCCCGAGACGACCTCATTTTTTCCATTCAGCACTTTTGGCTTTCCCGTGCCGATTATCGGGCATCAGAATCGAGCGTACGTATTGCATGGGGGCCGGTTTGCTGCGACGCCGGGCGCGAGCGCGATCTCAACGACGGTTGACGGCGTGCTCGTGCGGTACGACTATCGGGACTCTGCGAAATACGCATCCGCTGCGCGAACTCTCGAGCAGGCGGGAATACCGCCAAGCGACTACCTTGAAGAAGCCGCCGATAAGCAACTCTATATTCGGATGCATCCGGTAACAAAAGACCGATGGGCGAGCCTTCCGGTCCTTTCGCAAGATAATATGGATGTCTATCGCTTCCTAAAGAACTGTGCGCCGTACGAAACATACGCACACGAACTTGCGCGCGGACGCAGCTACCGGTTGGCGCAAGCCGCTGCTGATACGTTGCAGGTTCACGCCGGACCGCTGATCGTTGAGACCGATTGGGCGGGTCCCTCGACTAATGCCACCTGTGGATCGAACGGCGCGGGCGATCTTCGTGCGCTAGTCGCATTTACCAAACTCAATGGGAGGGCCGGCTATGCCGATCAACCGTACTCTGCGAGCTTTTGGGATAGTGTCTATGGCGCCTGGACCTTAGGTCCGCATGCACCCACGATTGCGTCGGAGGGCACCGTGCAACGGCTGGTCGCCGTCATTCGTTCGGACCGGCAGGGGCAACCTGTCACCGGAACTGCCACGATTACTCCAGATGCATATTTTTATTCCGGCCGCGACACAAACGACTTTACGACAACGGTAGTAGCGAAGTCGGACGCCCCAAAAGGGAAGACGCTTGGAAACGTCATCACGGATTGCGATGCGGCACAAGCTCACGCTCTCGCAAATGCGGTCAAAGTTGCGCAGTTGGAGCGTGCGGTCAATTCGTTCTATGCCGAACCCGCGCGCCTCTTGAGCATCGCGTGCTTGCCAGAAGAGGACGTCGGACATACATTTTCCTCGCTTCCGACCGTCTATAACGATTCAAGTGAAACCGGCAGCGCTCAAGTGACGCAGACCATTACGGTATATCCATAAGCTCCAAAAGCCCCGCGTCAAAGGCGCGACTTCGCCACCGCGATTATGTGGAATTAGCGCCGCGATGTCGTATTGAGGCAGTTTCAAGGAGCCCGGCATGACCTCGGGCGCGCGCCGCTAATACCATACCCGTGATTACCGGCTTTGAAGACAATGTGTCCCGCGGTGGTCGACGCGCGGCAGCAGAGGGCGAGCTTTAGCGCATGCCTGTCACTGCAATCGATCCTAATACAGCGCTCGTGGTCATCGATATGCAGAAGGGTATCCTCAGGCGATCGACAGTCCATCCGCCGGTGGAGATCCTTAGAAATGTTGTTCGGCTGGTCGATGCGTTTCGAGCGAAGCAGCTACCCGTTGTGCTCGTTCGGGTTGGATGGGCGCCCAATGGAATAGATTCTGTTCGATCACGCACGGAGGAGTCACCGCCGTCATCGGAGCTGCCACCGGATTTCTTCGAATTACCGCCGGACTTCTCTGAGTACGCCGATGACCTTCGCGCCGATCCGTCGCGCGACATACTCATTTACAAGAGACAATGGGGCGCGTTCTACGGCACTGACCTCGATTTGCATCTTCGACGACGCGGCGTTACGCAACTTGTTCTTTGCGGGATATCAACAAGCATCGGCGTGGAGTCGACAGCGCGAGATGCTTGGGAGCGCGGCTATAATCTCACCTTCGCCTCCGATGCAATGACCGACCTCGTTGCGGAAGCGCACGAGCGCGCATTAAAGATTATCTTCCCACGCCTCGGCGAAATCGGCGCGATGAACGATATCCTGGAACATATCTAGCATTCTACGCGGCCGCAATTAAGGCGCATCGAAAAAGGCGTTCGACATACTCATACAGTTGCGCATCGACTTTTCGCAGTCGGAGCTTCGTTGCGCGGGGCCAAAACGAACCGGCGTCGTTAGCCTCAACAAAAGCACGCAGCGCCTCCGCGAAGTATTCATCGATCGCGGTAGCGGCATAAGGCGTGACGAAGGTCGTGGCCGCCTCAAAGAGGCTGCGCAATTGCGGATCGGAAGATGAATGGTAGACTCCGTCCCCGAGCGCGCAGTCTAAGGCGTGGCCGAATTCATGCGCGACGGTCATTGCGCTGCGCGATTTGAGATAGACCGTGCGCTCTTCAACGACGAACAGCCCCGCAGGGGGCGCAGGCCAATCATCGACGGCTGCGCCAAGGCGGCGTAGTGTGGCGGAGGCGTTTTCATAGCGCTCTCCATGCTTAAGCGGGAAGATACGAATTCCGCGTTCATGGGCAAGGCGAAGCGCGGGATCGCCGAAACGTTCGAGTGTTTTTACGATCGACGGAATATGGGCCGTATTCCCGGCGTCGATCAGAGCACGCGCGGTGGAAAACATCCGGCGATTATGCCCGAGGGTTGTTACCGCAAGACGTCCCGCGCATGAACGCGAATGGTCCCTCATGGCAGCGGACCGGCTGATCCGTGGCGTCGACTTGCGCGGCGCGACGGCGATCAACATTATCTCCATGATCGGGATCGGTCCACTAATCACGATTCCCCTCGTGCTTGGGGCTTTGCATGGACCGCTCTCACTTATCGGCTGGCTGCTAGGCGCCGGGCTCGCGTTGTGCGACGGATTAGTGTGGGCGGAACTCGGCGCGATGTATCCGTCGTCGGGCGGCACGTACGGATATCTGCGCGAGATTTTCGGCCGCACTACCCTGGGCCGCTTGCTCGCGTTTCTTTTCGTCTGGCAGATCATTTTTGCGGCCCCGTTGCTGCAGGCATCGGGCTATATCGGTTTCGCGCATTACGCCGCGTATTTGTTTCCGGCTCTAGCCGCGAGGCCGTGGGAAATGCAGGCGCTGGCGGCCGGCGTCGGGCTTGCTACCCTCATCGCGCTCTATCGCGGCATTGCGGAAATTTCTCGCATGAGCGTTTGGCTTGGAGTCGTGGCGCTACTAACGCTGTTGTGCGTGATTGGCGCCTCGTACGCACATTTCTCCGCAACGCAAGCGTTCGCGATGGCGCCACAGGATTCGTTTTGGAACGGTATGCGTGCGGGTCTTGGGCAAGCGCTGATTATTGCGCTCTACGACTACATGGGATACAGCCAGTCGAGTTGCGTCGGTGGTGAGGTGCGCGATCCTGCCCGAACCATTCCGCGCTCGATTCTGAGTGCGATCCTGATCGTAGCGGCGCTCTATGTCACCATGCAGCTCGGAATTTTGGGAGCGATTCCGTGGCAGTCGATCGTTCCGGATGCGGCCGGCAATTTACCGGCGATCGGTAATTACGTGGCCTCGGTGATTGTCGAACACGCATTCGGCGTCTTCGCCGCGGGCGCCGTAACCGTGCTCATTTTGATTACAGCCTTCGCATCGGTGTATGGAAACCTGCTTGGATTCTCGCGCATTCCTTACGCGGCAGCGGAAGACGGCATATTCCTCAAACCGTTCGCTCACGTCCACGGCACCAAACGCTTTCCGGACGTCTCCCTCGTTGTCATCGGGTTGTTAGCGCTTCCCGCATGCTTACTGTCTTTACAAGACGTGATCAATGCGTTGACCACGGGTTTGATCATCATTCAGTCAGTCGCGCAAATCTGCGCTCTGTTTTTCTTGCGCGCTCGCGGAATTCGTTCGCCATACCGGATGGTGCTTTTCCCTATTCCGGCGATCTTTGCGCTCGCCGGCTGGGCGTATCTGTTTTATTCGGCGGGAACGCCCGCGATTATCTTCGGGCTCGTGAGCTTGCTTTGTGGGTCCGTTGTCTTTCTTGTGCGGGCAATGATTCGAAAGGAATGGCCCTTTGAGTCTCCCTCTTGACTTATCGTATTAAATTTATCAATATTAGAACTATAATGACAGCCAAGGGCAAAACTTCAGCCGCGGATGTTCTCCGCGGGCCCGTCAAGAGCAAGACCGTCTTTCCGGCCTTGATTTTGCAATTGCTCGAAGAGCGCCCCGATCACGGCCTCGGTCTCATGCAGCGCATCGAAGCGATCTGCGCCAATCTGCTCGCGGTCAACACCAATACGATCTATCCGCTGCTGCGCCGCCTCGAAGAGCGTGGCTTCATCACCGGCCAGTGGCAGCACCCGACCAAACGCTCGCGCCGCTACTATGCCATCACCCCGCAAGGCCGCGAGCGTCTCGCACGCATCAAGTCGAATATGCTTCCTTACCTCGAATTGCTTTCGGCATCCGTCGATCGCTTACGCCGCCAACTTTATGAAAGAGACCTAGCATCATGAGCACCTATCATGCACCGCTGCGGGACATGCAATTTGTTCTGCGCGAACTGGCAGGCATCGAGGAAGTTGCCAAGCTTCCGGGCGCAGAGGATACGCTCGAGGTCGTCGATGCGGTTCTCGAAGAAGCAGCCAACTTTGCAACCGCCGTTTTGGATCCGATTAATCAGTCGGGCGACAGGGAAGGCTGCAAATGGGTCGACGGTAACGTCACGACGCCCAAGGGCTTTAAAGAAGCTTACTCGCAGTTCGCAAAGGCCGGCTGGATCGGTCTTCCCGTTCCGGCGGAATACGGCGGACAAGGGTTGCCGCAGCTCTTGCTCGGGCCTACGCTGGAAATGTGGAACGGCGCGAACGTGGGCTTTGCAAACGGCCCGTTGCTCAATCAGGGAGCGATTGAAGCGATTGAACTGGTCGGTTCAGACGAGCAAAAGAAGAAGTACATTCCGAAACTCGTGTCCGGAGAATGGACCGGCACGATGTGCCTCACGGAGCCGCAAGCCGGTTCAGACCTTGCGGCGGTCCGCACGAAAGCTGTTCCTGAGGGCGACCACTACCGCTTAAGCGGACAGAAAATCTTCATCACGTTCGGCGAACACGATCTCGCGCCAAACATCATTCACTTGGTGCTTGCGCGTCTACCTGATGCGCCCGAGGGTACGAAGGGCATCTCGATGTTCATCGTCGAGAAAGTCAATGTTAAACCCGATGGGTCGCTCGGCGATCGCAACGATATCGTCTGTGCGGGCATCGAGCACAAGATGGGCATCAACGGCAACCCGACGTGCACGATGAACCTCGGCGAGAAAGACGGCGCCATCGCGTACTTGGTCGGTGAAGCCAACCGCGGTCTTGAGTACATGTTTATCATGATGAATGCGGCGCGCTTTAGCGTCGGGGTGCAGGGCTACGCAATTGCCGATCGTGCTTATCAGAGTGCGCTGGAATATGCAAAGGATCGCGTGCAGAGCCGCGATGTTACCGCTCGAAATCCGCAAGCGGTACGTATTATCGAACATCCCGACGTGCGCCGCATGCTCATGTCGTGCAAATCCCAGCTCGAAGCCATGCGTGCTCTCTCCTATGTGACCGCGGCGTCGCTGGACTTCGCGCATCGCCACCCGGACCAGTCCGTGCGCAAAAAGCATAAGGCGTACGTTGAGCTCATGATTCCGGTCGTCAAAGCGTGGTGCACCGAGACCGCTCAAGAAGTCGCTTCGACCGCGCTGCAAGTCTTCGGCGGCACCGGCTACATTGAAGAGACGGGCATCGCGCAGCAATACCGCGACGTGCGCATCACCACGATCTATGAGGGCACGACCGGCATTCAAGCACTTGATCTGGTCGGCCGCAAACTCATTCGAGACATGGGTGCGACGGCAACGACCGTCATCAAGTCGATGAAGAAAGACAGCGAAGCGCTACAGTCAGCCGAGAACGAAGATGTGAAATATATCGGCGCGGAGCTGGATAAGGGCATCGATACGCTGGCCGAAGTCTCGCAGTGGATCGGGATGAACGCAATGGGGGATCTCCAAAAAGCCTTCGCGTGCTCGGTTCCCTACCTTAAGCTGTGGGGCATCGTTGCGGGTGGTCATCAAATGGCGCGCGCCGCAGCCATTAGTGCGCAGAAGATTGCGGCCGGCGATTCCGATCCATTCTACGCGGCGAAGGTTACAACCGCGCGTTTCTACGCCGATCACGTACTCGCACAAGCGCTGTTCCTCAAGCATCAAATCACGCAAGGCGCGGGCGACGTTATGACGCTCTCCGAAGCTCAGTTCGACCTCGATCGCAAGTCGCACGTGGTTGCTTGACCATGTCGTTCATACAAACGGCGGACCGGGACGGAATTCGCATCATCACCCTGAACAATCCGCCGGTAAATGCGCTGTCATTTGCGCTCTCGGCGGAGCTCGTGCCGGTCGTAGAAGCTGCGGAGACCGAAGAAAACATCAAAGCGATCATCTTCACCGGCGCGAACGATCTTTTCAGTGGCGGCGCCGACGTTAATGACTTCTCCAAAGAGCCCACTCCGGGTACAAAGACCATTCGCGACGTCATCGCGAGCATCGAACGCGGCAAGAAAACGTACGTCGCCGCTATCGATGGGGCCGCAATGGGCGGCGGCCTTGAACTTGCCTTGGCTTGTGACTATCGCGTTGCGACCGCGCGCTCCAAAGTTGGGCTACCGGAAATCAAACTCGGTTTGCTGCCCGGTGCAGGCGGCACGCAACGCTTGCCGCGCCTGATCGGCGCGCAAGCCGCGATGGAGGTGATGCTCAAAGGCGAAACCGTTAAAGCCGGCGATGCGAAGAAGAAGGGCATTCTCGATGAAGTCGTCGGGGGCAACGTCGTGGACGCCGCAATAGCACTTGCATGCCGCGCGCTTGATAAAGAACCGAAACGCCGCATTTCGGAGCGCCAAGCGCAACTCGGCATTCCGGGATTGGGCTTAAACGCATTGCCGTTTATTGCAGCGCAAGCCCATAAGATGGTTCCAAAGGAAGAGAACGGCGGATTTGCCGCTCACAAACTCGTGGATGCCGTTGAGGCTGCGGTCGAGTTGCCGTTCAAGCGCGGCATCGCGCGCGAAGAGCGGTTGTTTGAGGAACTCGTGCGTTCGGCTCCTTCCGCTGCATTGCGCCACATTTTCTTTGCTGAACGCGAGCTCGCCAAAGTTCCGGGCCTTGCTCCCGCGCAAGGGCTCGACATCAAGAAAGCCGGCATCGTCGGTGGCGGCTTAATGGGAACCGGAATTGCGATCACATTTGCAAATGCGGGCATCCCGGTCACCGTGATCGAGCCGAACGAATCGGCGATAGAAAAAGGCAGGCAGATGGTCTTCGGCATGTACATGCATCAGGTGCAAAAAGGCCGCCTGACGCAAGAGGAAGCTTGGAAGAAAGGGCAGTCCGTCATTTATACCGATGACTACGGTGAGCTCAAGGACGCTGACCTCGTGATCGAAGCCGTCTTCGAGAATATGGACGTGAAGAAACAGGTCTTCCAAAAACTCGACGGCATTTGCAAGCCGGAAACGATTCTTGCATCGAATACTTCGACGCTGGACATTGAGGAGATGGCTTCGGTCACGAAGCGTGCCGATAAGTTTGTCGGTTTGCACTTCTTTGCACCGGCGAATATCATGAAGCTACTCGAAGTCGTACGCAGCAAAGAAACCTCGGCAAGTACACTCACCACCTCCCTCAAACTCGGCAAGACACTGCGCAAGGTTGCGGTTGTTTCAGCCAACGCTTTTGGTTTCATCGGCAACCGGATGCTTTTTGATTATGCGCGCGAAGCGATGGCGCTCGCCGAAGAGGGCATTGCGCCGCACCGCATCGACAAAGTCATGAAAGAGTTCGGCTTTGCGATGGGACCGTTTGCCATGTTCGATCTCTCCGGTCTCGACGTGTTCTGGCACATCCAGCAGGCTCGTCCCGATACCAAGGGCCGCAGCAATATCGTGGACCGCATGTATCAAGAAAAGCGAATCGGTCAAAAGAGCGGACAAGGTTTCTACAAGTACGAGAAGGGCAGCCGCGAGCCGATTCGCGACGAAGACGCCGAGAAACTCATCGCCGACGAATCATCCAAAGCCGGCATCAAACCGCGCGAAGTCACAGACGCCGAGATCATCAAGCGTTTGGTGTATGCGCTCATTAACGTCGGCGCAGATCTCTTGCGCGACGAAGTGGCGTTGCGTCCCGGTGACATCGATATTGCCTACATCTATGGATACGGCTTCCCTCCGCACCATGGCGGCCCGATGTGGTACGCCGACGAAGTCGGGGTTAAGAACGTCTACAACGACATCGTGAAATTTCAAACGGAATTTGGCGATCAGTGGACGCCGTCGCCGCTGCTGGCCGAAATTGCAGAAAAGAACGGCACCTTTGCTAGCCATAAATCCAAGGAGTTGGCTCATGCGTGAGGCGGCGATCATCTCGGCCGCGCGTACGCCGATAGGCCGCGCGTTTCGCGGTGCATTTAATCAAACCCCGACTGCCACCATGGCGGGGCATGTCATCAAGCACGCCGTCGAGCGCGCAGGGGTCGATCCCGCCGAAGTTGAGGACGTCATCATCGGGTGCGGTTTGCCGGAAGGGGCGAGCGGCAATAATCTTGGCCGTACGGCCGCGCTTCGCGCGGGACTGCCCGTGCGCGTTGCAGGCACAACCGTCAACCGTTATTGCGCATCCGGCTTACAAGCGATCTCGATTGGTGCCCAGCGCGTGATCGTGGACGGCTCCGATGTCGTTGTTGCGGGCGGTGCGGAATCGATCAGTATGGTTCAGAACAGCATGAACATGTCGGGATTCACCGAGGAGTGGTTGCTGCGCCACGAACCGGATCTCTACGAGCCGATGCTGCAAACTGCAGACTACGTTGCCAAGAAATACAAAGTCTCCCGCGAAGCGCAGGATGAATACGCGTTGCAAAGCCAACAACGCACCGCCGCGGCGCAGGCTGCGGGCGCGTTCGATGCCGAAATCGTTCCCCTCCCCACTTACAAGTACGTCGAGAACAAAGAAACCGCACGCGTCGTTGAGGAACAGGTGACGCTCTGCAAGGACGAAGGCAATCGTGCGGACACCACCTTCGAGGGCCTCTCGAAACTCAAAGGCGTGATCGATCCAAAATCAACGATCACCGCCGGAAACTCATCGCAGCTGTCCGATGGAGCGGGCGCAGTCGTTATTATGGATTCGAAACTTGCTGAACAACGCGGGCTGCATCCGCTCGGCTTTTATCGCGGCATGGTGGTTGTGGGCTGCGAACCCGGCGAAATGGGAATCGGCCCCGTCTTCGCGATTCCGGAACTGCTCAAACGGCACAACCTCAAAACCGATGATATCGGTCTGTGGGAGCTCAACGAAGCGTTTGCGGTGCAAACCGTGTACTGCCGCGAGCGGTTGGGCATTCCGAACGATCGCTTCAACGTCAGCGGCGGCGCGATTTCGATCGGCCATCCGTATGGTTTAAGCGGCACGCGTATGGTGATGCATGGCTTAATCGAGGGCAAGAAACGCGGCGCGAAACACATTGTCGTCACGATGTGCGTTGGGGGCGGCATGGGCGCGGCCGGCCTCTTCGAGGTTGCCTAAAAAGAACGGCCTCCGACAAAAATCGAGGCTGAAAAGGGGTTCTTAGAGAGAAGATAGCGTGGCTATGACGACCACCTCAAGACCTTCGACCAACGGAACCAAAACCCGAACCGAGACCGACTCGATGGGCGCGGTTTCCGTTCCCGTAGATAAGTATTACGGCGCCCAAGCGGCGCGCTCACTGCACAATTTCGATATCGGGGACGGCACGACGCCGCGCGATGTTATGCCTCGGCAAATCGTAAAGGCGATGGGCACGCTTAAGAAGGCCGCGGCGCTTGTGAATAACGACCTCGGTAAGCTCGATAAAGAGAAAACCGAGCTTATCGTGCGTGCCGCCGACGAAGTGATCTCCGGTGATTTAGCGGAACATTTTCCGCTGCGCGTGTGGCAAACGGGTTCCGGCACGCAAACGAACATGAATGTCAACGAAGTCATCTCCAACCGCGCGATCGAACTTGCCGGCGGCGAGATGGGCTCTAAGAAGCCCGTGCATCCGAACGATCATGTGAACATGTCGCAATCCTCAAACGATACGTTCCCGACCGCCATGCATATGGCAGCCGCAGAAGCGATGGTGGATATGCTTCCATCGGTTCAGGAACTCCGCGACGCCCTCGATGCAAAAGCCCAGCAATGGACGAGCATCGTCAAAGTCGGCCGCACGCATCTTCAAGATGCCACTCCACTGACGCTCGGCCAAGAATTTTCCGGCTACGTTTCGCAGCTCGACCGCGCGATGGCTGCGTGCAAAGAAGCGCTGGGCCACATCTACGATCTGGCCATCGGCGGGACGGCGGTCGGCACCGGGCTCAATGCGCATCCCGAATTCGGCGAGCGCACGGCGAAGAAGATCGCCGAGTTGACCAGCTTGCCGTTCCGTTCGCATCCCAATAAATTTGCGGCGCTCGCCTCGCACGACGACTTCGTCTTCGCGTCGGGCGCACTCAAGATGCTCGCGGCAGCACTGATGAAAATTGCAAACGATATTCGTTGGCTTGGATCCGGCCCGCGCGCGGGCATCGGCGAGCTCTCGCTTCCGGAAAACGAGCCGGGCAGCTCGATTATGCCGGGTAAGGTCAACCCCACCCAGTCCGAAGCGATGACGATGGTGTGCGTTCAGGTGTACGGCAACGATACGGCGATCAGCTTCGGTGCCTCACAGGGCAACTTCGAACTTAACGTTTTCAACCCGGTCATGATCTATAATTTCCTGCACTCGACAACGCTACTACGCGACGCGTGCAGAATGTTCCGTATGCACGCAATTGAGGGCCTGACCGCAAATGAAGACATCATCAAGAAATACCTCGATGAGTCTCTCATGGTCGTTACCGCGCTCTCGCCGCACATCGGCTACGATAAGTCGGCGGAGATTGCCAAGCACGCGCACAAAAACAAATCGACGCTCAAGCAAGCCGCGCTTGCACTCGGCCACGTGAGCTCGGAGGATTTCGATAAGTTCGTCGTTCCCAAAGAAATGACGTATCCAAAATAGCTCAAGGCCGGGCATGCGATGGCTTTGCGAATTGTAAAAATCCAGTCAATAAAGATCCCGTGGACGCGGGTCTTCCTCGTGCAAGCAAACGGATGTTTGTGTGTTATGTCGGGCGTGCTGAATTCGTCATAGCAGGCAAGGACGGCAGCCGCTAGGATGTCGCAATGCGTAAAACATTTCTGGTTCTCGCCTTCGCCGCCGCAATAGCGGCCCCGATCTCGGCCGTCGCAAATACGGTCGATGCCTCGCTAGTTCCCGATGGCACCTATGTCGTCAAAGTGGAAAGAATTATGGACGCGCAGCACATGATGGTGCGCATGGATAACGGCATCGAAACGACCCTCGCCGCCAAAGGCGCGATCGACTTTCTCAGGGTCAAGTCCAACGACACGGTGCAGCTCTCGGTCGTTCACGGCAAAGTTCCGGTCTTCAAGATCAAGTAGCGGTCCGCTCGCCCGGGCCCCCGACCGAACGGCGCCGTCGGCGAGGCCTGCCCGGTGCCCGTCCCGAAGACGAACCACCAGAGTGACCAACGGTTCCCAGTATCCAATCAACGACCTGACGATACGCGTTGCAACTGTGAACGGCTCGGGGAGTCAATCCTCGAACCTGGTTTTAGCCAACGCTATTTTTCGTCTGGGCATCCCGGTCGCGCCAAAGAACGTCTTTCCGTCGAATATCGAGGGACTGCCGACCTGGTTTGATGTGCGCGTTACCCCGCGCGGGTATCGTTGCCGCAGCCGCGATGTCGACGTGCTCGTGGCCCTCAATGCAGCCACCTGGCCCTCCGATGTTGCCGGGGTCAAATCTGGTGGGATGATCGTTCATGAAGCGACATATCCCATGCTTGGCGCGATCAAGCGGGACGACGTGACGTACTATCCGGTTCCGTTTGTCGAGCTCGCGAAGAAGCA
This sequence comes from Vulcanimicrobiaceae bacterium, assembly GCA_046262675.1. Lineage (GTDB taxonomy): Bacteria > Vulcanimicrobiota > Vulcanimicrobiia > Vulcanimicrobiales > Vulcanimicrobiaceae > JACRUB01. Next base: position 53,792 of record JBHEMH010000009.1, on the reverse strand, counting down.
TATCGAGCAAGGCGCGCTGCGCAAGTATTTGATGAATATGATTTACGTCGGCGTCGTCGCGCATTTACTGGACATCGGCGTAGATGTAATCGAAGCAGCCGTCGGCTCCCAGTTTAGCAGCAAGCCCAAGGCCATCGAAACCAATATGGTTGCCGTACGCCTTGGAATCGAATATGCGCGCGAACATTTGAAGAAAACGGATCCGTTTAAACTAGAACCGGTGCCGGGCGGAACCGACGGCCTCATGTTTATGGATGGAAATCGCGCGGCTGCGCTCGGGTGCGTCATGGGCGGTTGCACGGTTGCTGCGTGGTATCCCATTACGCCATCATCTTCATTGTGCGAATCATTTATCGCGCTGTGTGATAAATACCGCGTCGATGCCGAAACGGGCGAACGTAAAGCCGCCATCGTTCAAGCCGAAGATGAACTTGCGGCGCTCGGCATGGTCTTCGGCGCAACGTGGGCGGGGGCGCGTGCAATGACCTCGACTTCCGGTCCGGGCATCTCCCTTATGGCAGAGTTCGCCGGCCTCGGGTACTACGCTGAGTTGCCGGCGGTCATCTTTGATGTGCAGCGGGCCGGACCGTCGACAGGATTGCCGACACGCACCATGCAGGGTGACATCGCATGTGCCTATTCGCTTTCGCATGGCGACACCAAACATATCGTTCTTTTCCCGGCAACGGTGGAAGAAGCGTACGAGCAGAGCATGGCCGCGTTTGATTTAGCCGATCGCTTTCAGACGCCGGTCTTTGTGCTGAGCGACCTTGATCTCGGCATGAACATTTGGCTTACGCGTCCGCTCCATTATCCGGAGAAACCCTTCGATCGCGGTAAGGTCCTTACGGCAGAAGATCTGAACCGGGTCGAGTCGTGGGGCCGTTACCGGGACGTCGACAATGATGGAATTCCGTACCGGACGTTGCCGGGCACGGAACACACGAATGCCGGTTTCTTCACTCGCGGCACCGGTCACGACGAAGAAGCGCTGTATTCCGAATCGCCGGAGATGTTTAAGCAAAATCTTGACCGCCTGGTACGCAAGCATGACACGGCGCGCACTGCCGTTCCCCAGCCGGTCATTGAAGAGTCCGCAAACGAGTGCGCGATTATTGCCGTCGGCACGACGCATCATGCAGTTGTGGAAGCGCGCGACATCTTGCGTGCGCAAGGCATCCAGACGGACTACCTGCGCGTTCGCGCCTTGCCGTTTGCGCCGTCGATCGCTGAATTTATCGAACGGCACGAGCGCGTGTATGTCGTCGAACAGAATCGTGACGGTCAACTGTATGGACTCTTGCGCGCGGAGCTTCCCGTCAAGCTCATCGAGCGGCTGGAATCGATCCGTCACTACAATGGCGTCCCAATCGACGCAGGCGTCATCGTCGATCCGCTCCTCGCCGCGGAGCGCACTGCGGTGCCGGCCCTATGACCGTTAACCTCATCGGCCTTACCCGCGAAGTCTACAAAGGGCTGCCCTCAACGTTGTGCGCAGGTTGCGGTCATAACTCTATTACAAATCATTTAATCAAGGCGCTGTACGAATACGGCGTGGAACCGCACAAACTGGCCAAGATGAGCGGCATCGGTTGCTCTTCCAAAACGCCTGCCTATTTTGTGGAGAGCGCGCACGGTTTTAACGGCGTGCATGGCCGTATGCCGTCCGCAGCGACCGGCGCAAAACTTGCCAACCGCGAATTGATGGTGCTTGGGATTAGCGGCGACGGCGACACGGCAAGCATTGGCCTTGGACAGTTCTGCCACATGATCCGGCGCAACGTCGACTGCACCTACATCGTCGAAGACAATGGATGCTACGGACTGACGAAGGGGCAGTTTTCGGCAACCGCCGATATCGGTTCCGCTCTCAAAACGGGAAAGCTAAACGAATACGAAACGATCGATGTCTGCGGTCTTGCAATCGAGCTTGGAGCAACCTTTGTTGCGCGCTCGTTCTCGGGTGACGGCAAACAGTTGGTCCCACTGCTGCAAGCTGCATTCTCGCATCGCGGCATCGCCGTACTTGACATCATCAGCCCCTGTGTAACGTTCAATGATCATGTGGGCTCGACCAAGAGCTACGCCTATATTAAAGAGCACGGCTTTATGCTGCACACGCCGGATTTTATCGCACCGGCCAAAGAGATCGTCGTTGATTATGAACCCGGCACGGTGCAAGATATCGAGCTGGAAGACGGATCGCACGTATTGCTTCGCAAGCTCGACCTTGACTACGATGCTACGGATGCCTCGGGGGCGCTCAGGATTATTCACGATACCCGCACGCGCGGGGAACTTGTGACCGGGTTGCTGTACGTCAATACGCAAGCTAGCGATCTTTGCACGCGTGAACGCTTGCCCCAAAGACCGCTCGCACAACTGGGAGAGGACGCGCTTCGCATCAGTCGGGACGACTGGACGAAAATGATGAAGGTCTAAATTTTGCGTTAAACCGCCCGCTTGCTCGGGTATTACGCACCTATGGAGCAGATCGAGGTCCCAACGAAGGCGGAGCGCCAGCGCCAAATTATGGCTGTGCTTGCCAAGCACGGCTTGGCGGCGGTCGGTGGGAATGGGACGCAGTTCAAAGCCGAGCAAGCCCGCGAGGCCTGCGAAGAACTGGGAACCACATTTATAAAACTCGGGCAGGTGCTCTCGACTCGCGGCGATATGCTACCGGAAGAATTTCTCGTGGAACTTGCAAAGTTGCAAGACTCCGTTCCGCCTATAGACACAAGCGTTATCGAGGTCGAGATCGCCGAGAGTCTGGGTGCCAGTCCGCATGAATTGTTTGCATCCTTCGAACATGTTCCGCTGGGCTCCGCGTCGATCGGACAGGTGCATCTTGCAACATTAAACGACGGGCGGGCCGTTGTGGTTAAAGTTCGCAAACCCGGCGTCAAAGAGCTTGTCGAAATCGACCTCGATATTCTCACTTCACTCGCCGCCTCATCCTCGAAACGATTTCCCGCCCTCGCGGAATACGACGTGCGCGGAATGGTCGCGGAATTCGCCGATCTGCTGCGTGCCGAATTGGACTACACGCGTGAAGGTCGCAACATCGAGCTCTTCCGGTCGTACTTTGCGGGCGACAAAGGTTATGCACTGCCAGAAGCTATTCCGGAGTTTTGCACCTCCAATGTTCTCGTCCTGACCGTGGTTCCAGGCGAGAAAGCGAGCGGCGATATCGACCTGACCGATAAGCGCCGCGATCTCGTTGCACAACGCATCGCGCGGTTCGTGCTGGAACCCGCGTTCATGCATGGCGTCTTTCACGCCGACCCCCATCCGGGTAACATCTCCGTTCAAGAGAACGGCACGGTGGGCGTTGTCGATTTCGGCATGGTCGGAAAACTGACCGATGAAACACGCCGGTATCTGGCCGATCTGTTCATGGCGTTGGACAGACGCGACGTGCAGCGGTTTACCGACCGGCTCATCGACGTGGCGCCACCATCACGTCCGATCGACCGCGCCGCGCTTTCTCAAGAACTTGGACGACTGATAGAGCGCTATATGAGCACATCGCTCGAGCACGTCCAGCTCGGGCCCGCAATAAATGATTTGCTCGATCTGATCCGGCGCGACGCGCTTCATCTCTCCGGAGCGGTCGCGATGTTTTTCAAAGCAATTGCGATGAGCGAGGGCTTGATAGAGAAGATCGACCCTGCTAAAACGATTCAAGATTTCATCAAGCCGATCTCGGAGAAAATCGCGCTTTCTCGCCTGACCTCCGACGAATGGCTAGAGCGGATGAAGCTCTCAGCAGTCGATGCTGCCGAGCTGAGTATCGATTTGCCGCGGCGCGCCGATCGGGTGCTGGCGGATATCGAACGGGGCAACCTTCGCGTTTGGGCACGCGTGGAAGATCTTGAGCCCATGGTCGATCGCATGGAACGGATGGTGGAGCGCGTCAACATGACGTTGATTGCCGCGGCTTGTATCGTCGGCCTTGCGGTTTTGCTCATGTACTATCATCCGCAGGGGCTCTACGGCGTGGTGGGTGGCATTGTCTGGGCGGCAATCGTCATTGCGGTGCTGGCGGTCCTGCGCATTCTTTGGCAAACTCTGCGAAAAGGTGGCTAGCGATGTTTCTCTTTTTCAGCAATCGTATGGGGTGCGGCGCATCGCTCCTAGTTAGCGCGGTCATCACGCTGGTTCTGCTCGCGTCGTGCGGGGGCTTGCACTTTATTACCGGCCGATAGCCTTTCGTGCCAGCTTGAGATCGGCGATAAACGCTCCGAGTTCGCGATGCCGGGAGTCGGCGTCGGGCGCGCGTAAAATTGAAGATGGGTGCACCGTTGCCAGCGTTCGCGGGGCGAAAACAGAGGGCAGTATCTCCCCGCGGTGTTTCGTAAGGCGAAAGCCTTTGCCCAGCAGGGCCTGAGCGGCGGTTGCACCCAGCGCCACGACAATCTCGGGACGCACAACCTTTATTTCCGCTTCCAGCCACGGGAGACACGCACGAATTTCGATGGTTTTCGGCTTCGCATGTATGCGCCGTTTACCGCGTAATTCAAACTTGAAGTGTTTGACAGTATTCGTGATGTAGGCGTGGGCGGGATCGATGTTTGCCTCAACCATTGCGGTGTGCAAGAGTTTCCCGGCCGGACCTACAAACGGATGCCCTTCTTGATCCTCATTATCACCCGGCTGCTCGCCGACCAGCATGAGCCTCGCGCGCTTTTTGCCTTCGCCAAAAACCGTTTGGGTCGCATACTTATACAGATCACAACCCTTGCAGCATGCGGAGGCTTCACGCAGGCTTTTCAGACTTAAACGATCCGGCAGAAAATCCGCAGCGGAAACGGCCTTCATCAATCAGCGGCGCCTTCAAGCATCGTTCGCATTTGCTTGGCGTTGACCGTCGCATTGGCATTTGCATGATTGTTGAAGAGCACAAGCGTCTCTTTAGCTGCGCCCGCAACCGTCTCGATGCGCTCGACCCACGGTTCCAGCTCCTCAGAAGAGTAGAGGTAGTCGTAGCGGCTCGTGGCAGTTCCCTTCCACCACGTCTTATAGTTGCGGCCGTGAAACCGAATATAGGCGATCTCGCCTGCAACCTCAGATGAGGCGCGCGGCAGCGATTTGAACTGCGGGCCGTCGACGTTGCAAATGCCGATGTCGAGGACTTTGAGCCGTTCTAGGGTCTGAGGCGTCTGCCAGTCGCGGTTGCGAAATTCCGCTACTGTGGCAAGTCCTTTGAGCGCGTTTCGCAGTTTTTCCAGATACTCGCCGTTTTCAGGCGTCGGCTTGAACGAATTCGGAAATTGCATAAGGATGCAGGCGAGCTTCCGATGCTCGATAAGCGGTTCGAGGTTTTCATAGAACAAAGCGACATCGGGGTGTACGGTCTCTCTGGCGTCCGTGGGCGCGTGGGTTGCGGTTCCGGGTAATTTCACTGCAAAGCGAAAGTCGGCAGGAGTACGTGAGTTCATCGACTCGAATGTCGATTTCGGTAAAACGCGATAATAGGTTGCATCGACTTCCACGATACTGAAGTGCTCTGCGTAGTACGCAAGCATATCGATCGGCTTGATCTTTGCGGGATAAAACTTGCCCTTCCAATCTGCGTACGAGTAGCCGCACGTTCCGATGCGAATCATGCCGCTAGAGTTGTTGTTTGGCGGCCTTCAAATCGTCGGTAACGTTCTTGATGGCGTGCTCGGGAATCGGCGGCCCCGCTTGCTGAAACTTGCTCTTTGCGCCAAGTGCTAAGGCGGCCGTTGCGATCGCCCAAAAGACGGTGACGATAAGCACGGCCAGCCAAAGCGTCATCACGGCGGAGAGCAAGACCATTGCAAGCACCGTTATTGAAAATAGTGTCAGAAGCCCCGTCATGAGTGACCCGCTGACGAGACCCGCGCCCATGCCCGCGGCCTTTGCCTTCTCGACCATCTCCGCCCGTGCGTCTTCCAAATCCTTACGCAGGAGCACGCCCAGGTCGCTTGCCAGCACTTTGAGATTCTCGCTGAATTCTTGGACCGCGTTCTCGTCTTTGGCCATCGCAGAGGACGTACCCACCCGCCTCAGCGCCTAACCGTCGTTTGGTTGCGAGCGCTTTCGGGAAGGCTTTCCCTATGAAAAAAGCGGCTACAAAAAAGGCAACCGCCAAAAAAACCGCTGGTCGGAAAACTGTGAAACGCACGGTTAAGAAAGCAGCCGAAAACGTGGAGTCGAGCGCCGAGCGAATTCGTGGACTCGGCGCTGCGGTGGTGCGCGCGGGCGTCATGTTGCAGCAAGGTGCGGCAGTCATGGATTCGATGGCCGAGCGAGCGACCAAGAAAAAGCGTGGCGCCGAAGATGCAGGGTAAGGCAACGCTGGCCGGCCACCCCATCCACCCGATGCTCATTCCGTTTCCGGTCGCCTTTTTAGGCGGTTCGATTCTCTGCGATGGCATCTCACACTGGGGCGACGCAGTGTTTTGGCCGCGCATGGCGGTCGCGCTGATCGGGCTCGGTGTGATCAGCGCTCTGGTGGCCGCAATTTTCGGAGTCATTGATTACCTGACCGCGCCGATGTCGGCTGCGGCGAAAAAAACCGGCACCATGCATTTGATTGCAAATGTGGGTGCCATCGCCGTTTTCGCGGTCGATTATGTGGTGCGCTCCCAAAACCCCACTGCAACGCTGGGATACGTCCTAACGATTCTCGGCGTGCTGGTTCTCGGGGTTTCAGGGTTCTTGGGCGGTCATCTTTCGTATCACTACGGAGTCGGCGTGAACCGCGAACGCACCTAAAGGCCCTTGAACTCCGCAGCCCCGCTGACGATGTCGCGAACTTTTTGCGGTGCGTCATCGCCGATGGTTTCGTTCAAGCTATCTTGCCAAGCCCAGACGATGAGGTCGCGCAGTTCGCTCGCGCCGTAGGCTAGGCGTCCTTCGGCGAATGCGACTGCCTCGGGTGTGGAATGAGCGAAACCGCCCGACTTCTCAATCTGGTAGAGTCTCACAACCTGTGCGTTTGATCCCTTGAGATAGCGTTCGATTTGCTTGAGCGTCTGCTGATTGCTCGCCAAGGTTGTGACCTGCGGCAAGCTTAGGGGCAAGAGGCGCATCGCGACGCCGCGTTCTCGAATAGCTTTCTCGACAAAGTCAGTTTCGAAGATATCATGCAGATGCTCGGAGTTTGAGAAGCCATTCGGATTTGGATACTTGCCCCAGCCATTGAAGTGCACCGTGATGTGCAATGGTTGGGCGGAATCGCCGACATAGTGTCCCCAGACGCCGGCGTCGCGCAAAATTAGCCGTTCGTCGACCCGGGCATGCGAAGCAGCCGTTGCGCGGCGGGCCGCGCCTTTGGCGTGCATTGACTCATAGCGATCGACGCGCCAGTACGCAAATTGCATGCGCAGTTGCTGCCAGCCTTCGAGAATAGAGTAGGGAGCGTAGCCCGTCTTATATTGATCGGTCCCGTTGGCGCGCAGCGCCGTATCGTATGCCTCGCGTGTATCGGGCAACGAATCGATCGGGATTCCACCAACCGAGTTGTCGTCTAGCATATCCAGGTAGTGCCCAGGGTCGTACGCCGCATCCCATGCGGTCCCCGCGCCCTTAAGTAAATCAAGATTGATGCCCAGCATGGTGAGTTCGTCCGTGGCCAGAGGCGTGCGCATGAACGATGGCATGCTTGCCGGAAGCGAGACCGCCGCCAAGTGGTTGATAATTGTATGCCCTTTAAGACCCCAGGCGCCGGCCGGCGGGACAGCGATTGCAACAAAACACGCGCAGAATGCAATGACGCTACGTAGAAATCTCACGGGAACCTCGTCGAAAGAATCAAGCGATACGTGGCAGGTCCGAGAACATTGCCGGTCGTGGCAGCGGTTTGGCCGGTGATGAGTGGGATCGGAACGCCCCCGCCGTAATCGGGCAAAATTCCGGTATAGGCACTAAAAATGTTGTCGCCAGAAAGTTGCACGCTAAGCCGCTGGTTGAGCGGATAACGCAGGGTCATGTATCCGATTCCGAACGGCGGCCGGTTCAGCGAGTTGTTGGGACCGTAGTACGTATCGCCGACCGATGCATACGCGCCGTTCTTAAACGAATAGGAAACCATCGCGTTGCCTTGAGAATACGGGATGCGCATATTCCCGTTGTAGCTAAAACCGAGACCCGGGATGTAGATGCCGACGCCGTTGGTGTTCTGTCCCGCGATGATGTTGACGTTCTGATCCGGCGTGCACCCGGGACCAGGTGTTGAGCAATAAAAGTACTGCGGCAAACTATAGTAGTAGCCTTTTTGGAGTGCGCCGGAAAGCGTGTAGCCGAATCCAAGGGCCGGCGAGTGCCGGATGCCGAGTTCGATCCCTTGAAATCGGGCGTTGCTGATGTTGACGTTCGTTTGGTTGAAGATTGGCGTCCCGGGCGGAATGGGACCCGCGCTCGTGCACGGTGTGGTGTCACATGTGAGGCCCGTGGCCACGGATTGTCCGAAAAACCTGTTGAAGAGGTTTGTATAATAAATGTCGCCGGTGATTAGTGTTGATGGATCCTTGAGCCGAACGTCGGCGCCGATATCCCACCCGAAGGCTGTCTCGGGCTTCAGATTCGCGTTGCTTACGGTTTCGAAGGCCACCGGGCCGCCGGAGTAACTCGGCGGCGAGTTGACCAGCGAGAGCAAGCCGAGAAACGGTGGGGCAATCGAACTTCCTATTGCCAATCGAACCGCCGTCGACGCGTTCGGACGATATACGACTCCAAGCCTCGGGTCATAATGGGAAATGCGCGTGTTTCCGAACGTCACTCCCACTCCGTTCACCGCTGCCGCAAACGTGTTGCAGTCTCCGCCGGCGCAAGCCGTAGGGTATGTGCTGTTGTAATTGTTGAGGTAGTTGCTAAGCGTGACGTCGAGGCGCTTCCCAATCGGAAAGTGGCCTCTCAGGAGATAGGTTGTATTAATCTGACCCGTCCCCGGCGGAAGAGTGAAGGCGTAAAAAGGACCGGTAAAGGCGGCGTAGTCCGAACTTTGCGAAGCCGTTCTGTCCGCTGAGAAAGTGATGAGGCCTTGACCGACCGGATGCTGCCATTCGAACGACGCGCCGGAGAGCTTATCGAGCTCGGGCTCGTGGTAGTAGTCGAAAAAGCCAATACTTGCAGGCGTCCCCGAGAACGTTTGATTCACGCCGCCCATGGCGGGATCGCCCGTCGACGCACCGTAGAGAGTTACGTTATTAAAATCCGGCCCCGCCGCCTTATCGCCTTGAAATTGGTAGCGCAGGATCGTTGCGTGATAGTAACGGGCAAGCAGCGTGTCGTTGTGGAGTGTGGTCGATATCTCGCCTTGAAAAATCGGTTCGTTGTTGAATTCGCCATTCATCGCGCCCGGGAAGAGGTTCGTCGCGACCCCCAGCGGCCCGGGTTTCAGCGCGCCTGTATAGGTCGGATCCCCCGGTGCAAACTGCGCGATAGTGGTAATCGCCGACGTGTTTCCATTTTGATCGCTATACGTCTGGCCGCCAAGGTAGCTCGCCGTGATGTTGGTGGCGGGTGAGAGTTTGTAGCGAAATTTTACGAGCTCTGCGGTTTGGTCCAGGTTTCCTTGCAGTTGATAGCAGCACGCAAGGAGTGGATAACCCGTCGTGATGTTGGTTGCGGTGTTGCCCACCGGTGAGGAGGTGGAAGCCCCGGATAAGGTGCCCCCGTTAAACGAGGCGCCGGAGGGATCGTAATACACCGTCTGACCGTTTAGAGCCGAGGGGTCGTTGTTGGTCGCGAAGGCGAGGATGACTCCTAGGCGGCCGAAGGTGTTGGAGTAGCTAAAGTTTGTCATCGTGCCGCCGTGGCTGTCGACTCCCGCAAAATATTGTGCGACCGGGGTTAGCGTCGGATCCTTCGTGCGGAAATTTGTCGTGCCGCCGATGGCGTTATTGACGAGCGGAGAGTCTGCGCCGGGTCCCTTGATCACCTCCGCATCGCTGAATAAAAAGCTGTTAAGAAAGGTTGTAACGTTGTCGCCGTATTGCCCGACCGAGATCGCGTGGCCGTCGATGAGTGATGCCGTCTCGTATGCGGTTGCGCCGCGAATATTCGGAATTGTGATCGATCCCGGTGCTGCGGCGTTCGCCGAGTTTGACGGAAACGAGATTTGCAAACCGGGCACTTGGCTTAAAACGCGCGTGACCTGCGGCTGGGCTTGATCGATGAATGCTTGTGAGGTTACGACATCTACCGAGGCCGGGGTGGTATTAAAAGTACCTTTCCCCTTGGATGTGACACTGCCGATTTCGCGTAAAGTTGAAAATGTCGCCTGTTCGATGTGGATTGTGAATGCTTGCGTCTGCCCCGCAATGAGCACCACGTCGTTCTGCATGGCTTTGCTATAGCCGGCCTTGCTCACAGACAAAGCGTAAAGGCCGGGCGTAACATTCGCAATCGCGAATTTGCCTTGCGCATCACTCGTTTGTGTGTACGTTACCGGACCTTGGAGCACAATTGCAGCCCCTGCGATGGGCGCGCCGGCCCCGTCGCTGACCGTTCCCGTGACTGTTGAGGCTACTGCTTGCGCCTGAACGACAGACGCAGGATCACAGAGAATAAAAAATGCCGCAGTCAGAACGACAACGGCAATGCGAAGATTCAGAGCTAGTCTCACGATGCATCCCTTCCGGTCGAATAAGGCAAGCAAGCAATGATAGCGGATCAGTATAAGGGTCGTTTGACCGGCAAACGCAAAGCCCTTGTGCAAAAAACTCCGGGCCAACGACCTTGCGGTTGATGACTAAGGTTACTATCTATCGGTTTTTCGTGCTTGGCACGTGAATTCAAATGACCCGGTTGAGGATTCCCTGCGCGAAGGTGGGCGCGAAATGCGTGAGCACCTGCGGGTTGCTCTTGATGTAGGAAACAGCCATGTCTTTGAGCGCTTGCGGATCAACCTGACGCTGCTCGACCATTTTTGTAAGCTCTTGCGCTACCTCGTGTTGTCCCGCTTGACTTGCGTTATTGGCGCCGGTTTGAAGATGCTGCGTGAGATCCCCGCTGTCCATTGAAGAGATGTGATCGCGCGCGGCGGTCTCAAGTTGCTGGACGTTTTCGCCGCCGGTAGCCTCTTGGATCATATTTTGAATGTTCATTCGAAACATCTACCCCGAGGGGCCGCCTTTCGAACACATCCCAGCCGCCTTTGCCGCATGAAGGCGGTCCTCGTAGGCATCCGCTAGTTGCCGCAGTTCGTGAGAAGCATCTCCGGTAAACGCGGGCGCGTGCATCAGCGCGAGGGTCGAGATGTCGAGCTCGGCGAGGCTGCGAATGGTCGGCGCGGTTGCGGGCGTAAGGGCCGTCGCGCCGAAGCGGTCTTCGGCGTCGAGTGCCGGTTCGAGAATGCTTTCGTCCGTGGTGTGCGTGCCTTTTCCAAGGCGCGTAAAAAGATCGCCGGCAAAGAGCGTGCGTGTCGTCTCTTCGTAGATCACGCCGGCATCCCAACCGTGAGGAACGTGCGGGGTCGCAATGTAGCGAATGCGTTTTCCGCCTAAGTCTATCGTATCGCCACTCTGCATCGCCTGCGCCGGACGCAGCGCTTGATCGTTGACCGAAGTCATTACGCCAACGGCACCGTGCGCGACCGTTGCCGACGGTGCGGCTTCGAGCCAGTCGTTCATCGCGCCGCACTCATCGGCTTCGTAGTGACCGAACATGATCCAGCGCAGGCGCGCGGGCTCCAGCACGCGCTTTAAATGTTCCGATACGGTCGGAAAGAGTGCACGCATGCCGGTGTGGAAGAGCAGCGGTTCTTCCGCGTCGATGACAAACTGATTGAACGCGAGTCCGGCGTGCGGAATGAAGGTTGAAATTCGATAAATTTGCGGCGCGATTTCATCGACCCGTGTTTCCATGGTGCTCCCCGCACGAGGCTATGCGATCAGATGAACGTCGCCGAATTCGTGCTGAAAATACCCGTTTTGCGCGGCTTCGTTGTAAGCCTCCGAAAGATCGTCCGAATCGAGGAGCGCGCGCAATATCCACTGATGTGTGGCGCCGGAAGGATGAAAGCCGCTCAACAGTGCGTCGATGGCTTCTACGCCCCGTTCTGGGCCGATAATCAGATCGGTCCAGCCGGAAGAAGCAACGACTTGCCCATCTTGCACGGCGCTCTCGACCGCTCGTAGCGCCGTGGTTCCAACGGCGATCACTCGCCGATTTTCATTTCGCGCCTGGTTTATTGCGTGCGCGGCTTTCGGACCGACGGTGTACCGCTCAATCGATGGGCGCTCCGGCGATTCAAAGCTCGCAACGCCGCAGTGAAGCGTTATCGTGGTGAGTTCGATGCCGTGTTCGTGCAACTGGTTGAGGACGCGCGGAGAGAATGGGCGAGCGGCTGAGGGCATTTCGGAAGAACCAGGCTCCCGCGCGAAAACTGTTTGGTAGTCAGAGAGCGGGAACCGCTGCGTGAGGTATCCATAGCGGATTGGTTCTCCGAACTGCGTGAGATATGCGTACATCGTTTCAGGAAGTCCGAAGCACGCATACCAAAGGCGCGGATGTTCCGGTTCAACCGGCGCGAGCGTGACCGCGGTGCCCCCGCCGGGCAACTGTAGTTCCTCTCCGCTTACAACATCGCCGCGCGGCTCCGCCATCCAAACGCGTTGATCGATCTTCGTCGCAACGTGAATCATGAGTGTGTCGCCATTCGCACGCTGCGCGGTGATTGCAGCCGGAATCGTCGCGGAATCGTTAACAACCAGCAAATCGCCTTTGCGCAAAATGAAGGGAAGATCGCGGAACGATGCGTGCGAATGCCTACCTGTTGCGCGGTCGGTCCACAACATCCGAACCTCGTCACGCTGGAGACCGCGGTGCTCGGGTGGAGCAACTGCATCAAGTAGGGCGGCTCGCGGCAGGGCGGCGGCATTCATGCAGGCACCTGGATCTGCAAGCGAACCCGTTCGTACGCACTTTTCATCTCCGCGATCGCCTGTAGGAGCGCGCGTGCGCTCTCCGCCGGATCGTGAAGTTCGTTCGGGTTTGCATCGGGAATCGCATCGCGATGCATCTGGGTATTCATATCGCCGGGATCCGCAAGGAGGATGCGCAGCTGCGTCCCGTCGAGCTCTGCGGCAAGAACGCGCGAAAGATGTTCGAGTGCAGCCTTTGTTGCGCCGTAACCGCCCCATCCCGGATAGGCTTCGAGCGCTGCGTCGCTGGTAATGTTAACGATTGTTCCCCGGCTTGCATCCCGGCGCATCAAGCGCAGTGCGTGCTGCATCAGATGCACGGGCGCGAAAACGTTGACATCGAAGAGACGCGCCAGTGTCTCGTAGGCAAGCTGTTCTACCTGCGGCAGCGGCACTTCCCCGAGCGTTGAAGCATTGTTCACAAGCAACTCGAGACGTCCCGCGCGGCGCGCCGCTGCGAAAAGTTCGTGCACGTGTCCTTTGCTCGCGATGTCACCCGGAATCGCAACAAGGTTTGGGTTATTCAACTCCCTTTCGGCCGCATCGAGGACGGCGTCGTCCCGTCCGTCGATGATCACGTGGAGGCCACGGGACAGGAGTTCACGGGCAAGTGCCTTGCCCAAACTCCGGGAGCCGCCGGTTATAATTGCTGTATTCATGCTGCAACCTTACAACCTCAAGTAATGTTGAGGTCAATACATGCAAGGTTTTCTCACCGTTGGCGAGGTCGCCGCGCGCAGCGGGGTCGCTGTTTCGACGATCCACTTCTATGAATCCAAGGGATTGATCACCAGCGTTCGCAACGCCGGCAATCAACGGCGTTTCGAGCGAGCAGAGTTGCGCCGGATCGCGATTATCAAGGTCGCGCAGCGTGCCGGCATCGCGCTGTATGAAATTCGCGACGCGCTTTCGACCTTGCCGACGAAGCGCGCGATTTCAGCCAACGATTGGTCACGGCTCTCAAAGCGGTGGAAGAAAGATCTCGAAGAGCGCATTGGCCGTCTCGAGGAACTGCGCGATCAGCTTTCCGGCTGCATCGGCTGCGGCTGTTTATCGCTCGATAGTTGTCCGTTGCGCAATCCCGCGGACTACTTGGCAGAAGAAGGGCCTGGTCCGCGGCTGCTGGAGTACGACTAAGACGTGCAACCTTTCCGAATTTGTTCGCCTTCTCGCAAGTATGCAAGACCTTACCGAACAAACAAAACGACCCTCTCCGGCAGGACGCCCCTTTGCGCCGGCGTTTCATGGAACTTCGTTGTGGATTGGGTCTTGGGATACCGAGAAAATTTACGAAATCGATCCCAAAACCGGCGTGGCGCGCAATGAATTTGCAGCGCCTGGAAAACCCTTTGGACTGGCCGCTTTTGAAGATGGGCTTCGCGTCGTCGTTTCAGACAATGGAGAGGCTGATGACCGCTATCTCTACCACTTCGCTCCGGATACCGGGTTCGATCTTACAAGCAAGATTGCGTGCCCTGATCTGACCGGTTCGCATCTTGCGGCCCATGGCAGCGATCTCTATCTCGCTCAACTGCATAACCGCCGCATTTTAGTTTTGGCCACTGACGCTAGCGTCAAGCGCGAAATCTCGCTACCATCGCAAATCGCGGGCATGGCTTTCCGCGACGGAAAGCTCTTCGTAATCGCCGCGGACGACGAATTTGAAGATTTGCGTTTCGCCGCGCTCATCGGCGATCCGGGTAAGCCGCAGCTCGAAGAAATTGCAAAGCTGCCTTCGGTAGCACGGTGTCTGGCCTCTGATGGAGAAGTCTGGTGGACCGCGCATCGCGAGGATAACGAGATCGTTTCGTTCACCGTTTAGAAAGAGCGCTGCCCTGGATTGCGCTCCTCACCGTATGGATCGTCTGGGGTTCCACCTACCTCGGAATCCGCGTCGCCGTGCAGACGATTCCGCCGTTCCTCATGGCCGGCACGCGCTATCTCGTTGCAGGCGCCCTGCTCTATGCGATTCTCTTTGCGACAAATCGGACAAAACACGGGTGGCCGACGCGCGAAGCGTGGAAGTCTCTAATCATTCGTGGATTCGCGCTGCTTGTTGTGGGCAACGGCTTCGTTTCCTTTGCGGAGCAACAGCTCGCATCGAGCGTTGCGGCACTCCTGGTTGCGACTGTACCGATGTTTATGATCGTGATTGAAGCCATCTCGGCTAAGAAGAAGATTGCCGGATGGTCGATCGCGGGTCTGGCCGCCGGCACACTGGGAATTGTGATGCTCGTCGGGCTGCCCGGGGGCGCATTGCCGATCGTCCCCTCGTTGCTTATCATCGTTGCCGCCCTGTCATGGGCTGCGGGTTCCGTCTATGCACGTCATCATGCCGATGGTGAGATGAGTCCCTTTCAACCGGCTTTGGAAATGCTTATTGGCGGTGCTGGACTACTGGTCGTGGGTCTAGCCGCCGGCGAGCTTCGTCGCTTTTCGTTTGGAAATGTCTCGCATCTATCGCTGCTGGGAATGGCGTGGCTCATCGGACCGGGCGCGATGCTCGGCTATTCCGCTTATGCGTATGCGGTTCGCACCTTGCCGACGGGCATCGTCTCGACCTATGCGTACATTAATCCGGTGGTAGCGGTCATACTTGGCGCGTGGCTGGCAAGCGAAGGGCTGACACGCAATGTTCTCATCGGCGGGTTGGCCATCATTCTCTCCGTTGTCGCGATCATCGCCGGAGGCCGGCAAACGCGAGTGCGGGAGTCTTGTGCGGCGCGTTAAGACTAGATGTCTTTGGTGAAATCTGCCGGGATCGAAAATAAGTTTTTGTCTGCAGCGCCGAGAGCGTGCACGTTTCCGCGCTCGATTAAAGTTGAGAACCCGCCGCGCATCTCCCCTTGAGCGGTCGGCGCGCCGCCGCTGATGACCACCAACGTCCACAACGCAAGACGGTCGGCCGGCAAGTGCGCTCCGCCGGAGCTGTGCATTCTTATCGTTGGCGCACATCCGGGCTTGAGCGCCATCAGTTCCGGTCGCATCATTGGCCGCACGGGCGCGATGCGGGAAGATGCCATGCGCGGTTGTGCATACGCTGAAACATACTCAATCATCGAGGTTTGAAAAGTTCCGTCCGAGCATGATCCGGTTGACTGGCTCTCGGTGAGATTGAACGTGAGCTTGTAGCCTGTCGTAGGGATGTTATCGATCACCCGCGGTCCAAGCGATGTATTCGAAACATTGATGTCGAGTTTACCGGATCCGGGCTGCGAGGGGCCAGCCGCGTTTCGTGCCCGGTCCATCGGGGGCGGCGTCTCATTGATTGTCTGTGCGCTTGGGTCGACAACGTGGTACGTTTTCTTTGCCAAGTTTAAAGAGATGATTTGACGTTCCCGAGGCTTCGTGATGGTTGCAGTTTGAGCGCCCGGATCGTCGGTGCGCTCCCACCCGGCCAGATAATATTTGGAAGATGCCGAGCCGTTCTTCAAGAAATTCATGCCGTTCTTGGCCATGTCGATCGTGTTCATAATGCCGCCCAGCAAACCACGATGCGTCCCCGGGGCGGCAGCCGACCTTTGCGCGTTTACGGCAGCTTGGAAATCGGCGGTGAACGTTCCGGGTTCCGGCGCATTTTCGCCCATTATGACTCTGGTGACCTCATCGTAAGCGAGTCCGGCCTGCGGTAGCGCGCTGCTTGCGGGAGAAGGCGCGAAGGCGGAAGCAAGGGCGAACACAGCACATGAGAGACCCAGCAAGCTACCAGCCCAAAATCGTGAAATGGACCGGGTCGGAAATTCGGGGTTCTTCATAGTCTCCTCCACGGATAAAATAGCGCCTCCGTTCCGGGATTTGTTACTTCAAAAAAACGACCTGCCTTCGTGCGAGAACCGCCCGATTGAGTGGACCCGCGCTTTGGCGGGTATAGGGTCCGTGTGAAAGAAACCGCCATCCCTGTGAGCGTACATGAGCGCGCCATTCTTGCCGTTCAGGCCCAGGATGCGCTCAATATGCACCTTGTGTGGATGGAACGCGGCTATGCGTTTCTTAAGGGCAAGGCCCACGGTCTTCCAGATGGCTTCGTGCGGAGCGTCCAGGTCTGCCCGGTCGGAACCTGGCTGCAGGAGCGCCTCGACCCAGTTTTCCGCGGCTTGCCCCTCTTCGAAAGAACCAACAGGCTGCATGAAGAATTCCACGTCGTGCTGGATCAACTTTTTGCTCAGGATATTGCCAATGTCCCCGCACATAACAGGCAGCGATTCCATCAAGTCGGCGACGACCTAACTCGCGCGCTGGAGGAATGGATTGCACTGGGAAAGTCGGCCAATGCATGAGATGAATCGCCGGATCGATATGCACACGTGTCGCCAGCATCACGAGGCGCTGCGTATTTTGCTGGATCGATTTCCTGAGAGCCTACCGCTCGATGCCGCCGACTTTTCCAAGCTGGTGTCGCGACTCTCGACCCTTTTGCTAACGCACCTTAAGCTCGAAGACGATTTGCTGTACCCGGCCCTTGAGCTCAGCGAGGACCGCACCGTGCGCGACACGGCTATTCGTTACAGACAAGAAATGGGCGGTCTGAAAGACGCTTTCATGAAATTTGTGTCGACCTGGGGTACCGAAGACGCGATTGCGGCCAATCAAGCCGGCTGTTTGGATGCATGGTTAAAGGTGCGCGCCGCTCTCGAGGTTCGAATGGCCAAAGAAGACCACGGCCTGTACTCTATTGCCGACGATCATCTTTCTCGCGACGAGACCGCGTGATATAAAATGCCGGCGAGGAGCCGATACCAATCTGAAAGAGGAACAAGAATGAAACGCTACCTGATAGGAATACTTGCGGCCGGTTTGGTTCTCGGAGGCGCTCAAGCAGCACTTGCCGCAGAATTCTCGGGCATTACGCGTCACGTTTCCACGTCGAACATCAAAGTGTACGATCCGAAGTCGCACCAGACGTTGAGTTTTCAAATTTTGCCGAAGTTCAACCAAGTCTTCTCCGACGACGGCAAAACGACATATCAAATGAGCGCGATTCACGCCGGACAATACGTCAAAGTCGTCTACGACCAGCATTTCTTCGGGATGCGTCACGCCGACAAGATCCTAATCATGTCGAGTCGCAATCGGATTAAGGGCAAGCAGTAGGGTCTAAATCCGCCTGGTTCGCGAAAAGAAGAGGTCACCGTTCGAATGCGCATTGGAACGGCGGGTTGGACAATTCCGGCCGTATCGCGTGCCCAATTTGCTTTGGAGGGTTCCCAGTTAGAGCGATACGCTTTACAGATGAATTGCGTTGAAATCAACTCATCGTTCCATCGCTCACATCGCCAGTCGGTCTATGCACGCTGGGCTGCAAGCGTTCCGGAAGACTTTGCCTTTGCAGTAAAAATCCCCAAGGCAATTACGCATATGCGGCGGTGCGTGGATTGTCATGAAGAATTCGCTCGATTTCTTGATGAGTCATCCGGCCTTGGATCAAAACGCTCGGTCTTGCTGGTGCAACTGCCGCCCAGCTTCGCCTACGACGATGTGACGGTTGGTCGTTTCTTGCAAATGCTACGCGGCCAATACGAAGGTTTTGCCGTTTGCGAACCGCGGCATTCTTCGTGGTTTACTCCCGCGGCAGATCCGACGTTGCGCGATCATCGCGTCGGTCGCGTCGCTTCCGATCCTGCGCGCTGCGAAGGCGCCGAATGGCCCGGTGGATGGCGCGGCATCGCGTATTACCGGTGGCACGGCTCGCCACGAATGTACTATTCGCGCTACGAAACGGGCGCTATCGCGCAACTTGCTTCACGCCTAAAAGACGAAGCGGCTTCCGAGCGTTGGTGCATTTTCGACAATACCGCCGGGGGAATGGCACTAGAAAACGCACGAGAACTTCAACGCGCCGCGGGGACGGGTGGAAACGCCAATTTCCCACCGAACCGCGCCTTCGTATGAGAATCCCAGTTTCATAGCGTGGCGCGGCTAGACCACAGCAATCAGCCGATGTTCGGCGCCCTCCTACGGGACTTACGCTTCGCCGCGGGGCTCTCGCAGGAAGCGCTTGCCGAGCGTGCGCGCTTGAGTCCCGGCGCCGTATCGAGCCTCGAACGCAGCGCCCGCCGTGCGCCGCAACACCAAACGCTCCAACTTCTCATCGAGGCGCTGCGGCTTTCGCCTGAAGACCGCGAACGAATGGAAGCGGCGGCTGCGGCGGGGCGGCGCCGCCCGATTCGGAATGGCAAACAGTCGAGCTTCGCGCTCATTGCGCACAATCTGCCGAACCTTCTCACCACTTTTTATGGACGCGGGGATGAACTCGCGGAGCTTTCGGCGTTGCTGCGAACGCGGCGTTTGGTTACGCTGCTTGGAACGGGTGGCGTCGGGAAGACGCGCCTCGCGCTCGAAACCGCACGTGCGCAACTTGCGCATAGGTCGTTTACCGACGGCGTATGGTTCATTGAACTTGGGCCGTTGACCGATGCGGGGCTGATCGAAGCTGCGATAGCGCGCCCACTCGGTGTTCGACAGAAACCGGATGTCGAGATGGTCGAATCGCTTACCACGGCGATTGGCGAGCGGCGGATGCTTCTGTTGATCGATAACTGCGAACATGTCATCGATGGATGTGCGCGCGTTGTCGAGCGGGTGCTGCAGGAGTGCAGACACATCGCCGTGCTGGCCACAACGCGAGAAGCGCTGCGCCTCGACGGTGAATCCATACTTCGGCTGGCCCCGCTCTCGTTTGATTCGATATCAACTGACGGCCCTGCCATGCAGTTGTTCGCCGACCGTCTCTGTGAAGCGGACGTTGCCCGCTACCGCCATTTGAACGATGAAGACCGCGCATTTGCGCGGACAATCTGCGAGCGGCTCGACGGCGTCCCACTTGCGCTCGAACTTGCGGCAGGGCGGGTGCATGATCTTCCGCTGGCGCAGATTGCGCTCGGACTTGATGAGCGGTTCGAGCTGCTCAACCAGGGCCGGCGCACGGCGTCCTCGCGACAGCAATCACTCCGGGGCGTCATTGACTGGAGCTATGCGCTGCTTATGCCGCTGGAGCAACAACTGTTTGCATGTCTCGGGCTCTTCCCCTCAACATTCTCGCCCGAGGCAGCCATACAAGTGTGCGGATCCGAGGACGTACAGACCCGCGCCGCGCTCCGGGGGCTAATCGAAAAATCCCTGGTCGGCACCATTGAGAACGCGCGGGGTGAAGTGCGCTGCCGGCTGCTAGAGACCGTTCGCGCCTACGCGTTAGAGCGGCTTGCCGAAACCGGGCAGTATCAGGCCTACGCGCAGCGGTTCGCACGCTATTTTTGCACTACGGCGCGGGCGGCCGATCTCACGTACGGCCGTATTTCGCACGAAACATTTCTCGCGTCCGTGGAGCCGGAACTCGAGAATTTTCGTTTTGCGCTTGCGTGGACGTTGGAGCAAGGACACGACCGCGCGCTCGGTGCGCAACTGGCCGGAGCGCTCGGCTGGTGTTACCGGCAGCTCTCGCTTATCGCGGAGGGGAAAACATGGTGTGAAGATGCGCTCGCCGATGCGGCGACGCTTGAGCCACACGTTGCCGGTCGCCTGCACATGGCGCTAAGCTTCTTCTATTTCAATGTGGGCGAGTTGCAGCGTGCATTTGGGATGGCGCAGGCCGCAGCCGCCGCCTATCGCTGCACGGACCGCCGCGCAGACGTGGCGTGGGCGCTCACCCAACAGGTACACTGCGCCTACATGCTCGGTCGCACAGCCCATATTGAGGACATCGCGTACGAGGCAGTCGCAATGGCGCGTGAACAGGACGATTCATTCCGGTTAGCAGGCGCACTCAATGCACTGGCAATAACCATTCCCATCGAGCGCGCGGCGGATCGGCTGCCACCGCTTGAAGAAGCGATCCAGCGCTACCGCGCCGCAGGCGATGCCGATGCGATCGTGGCCCGCGCCAACCTTGCCGAAGCGTACTTTGCGTCCGGCAATTATCCAGCGGCCCTTGAGCGCGGCCTTGAGATTGTCGAGATCACGCGCCGAAATCGCGACCGATCAAACCTGGCCGGTGCGCTAACCAACGTGGCCGGTTATGCGGTCATGCTCGGCGATGTTCCACGTGCGGGGCTGGCCGGACGCGAAGCGCTCGAACTTGTGCGCAAGCCGGGCAAGACCCTGAATGCAATGTGCGCGCTACAGCATGTCGGAAGCGTTTGGGCACACAGTGGCAATCCACTGCGAGCAGCCCGTCTGCTGGGCGCCGCCAACTCGCTCTACGCGGATTTCGGCCTCTCTCGCGAGTTCACCGAAACGCTGCTGTACGAGCGCACCATCGTGCTTCTGCGAGATGCGCTTGGTGAAGAAGAATTGCAGCTCAGGTTGGCTGAGGGACTGGGTTGGTCATTTGAGCGCGCCGTCAAGGAGGCGCTGACCATTCCTGCGCGTTGAGACCTCCAAACATTTCTCGAGCCTACTTGTGTGACTTATCTGTGTGAGGTGTTCTGGCCGCCGTGTAAGCCCTATGGGATGCTCTGACGGTAAACTCACCGTCTGGAGCCCTCTTTGAAAACTGTATCGTTTGCTTTACTCGTGACGGTGGCCGTCGCACTTTCCGCATGTGATGGGACACAAAAAAACTACGGTCCGGGATCTGTACCGACGGTCGCACCCAGCGTAGCGCCGAGCGTTGGGCCGACCGCGACGCCGACCCCCACGCCGACTCCGACTCCGACTCCGACTCCTACTCCTACGCCAACCGCTGCGCCTGCGAGCTTTACGACCGCGTTCGTTGCGAATCGCAACGGCGGATCGGTGACCGGCTACGCGGCGACCGCATCGGGTAACGTGGCGCCCACAGTCCAAATCGCCGGTAGCAATACGCAGTTGGTGAGTTCGGACGGTCCAATTGCGCTTGCGGTTGACTCGACCGGGCGCGTGTACACGGCAGCCGACGGAGGAAACGTCGTCTACATATTTAGCAGTGGCGCGACGGGCAACGTCGCACCGGCAGCGCAGGTGCAGTTCGTCGGACAGACCGAAGGCGTCGCTCTTGATTCGCGGAGCAATCTCTGGGTGTCGAGTTTCATCAACAACACAATCTATGAATTCGCAGCCGGTGCAACGGGTACGCCGACGCCGCTGGCGACGATTGCCGGTGCGAACACTCAACTCTCCGTTCCGGAAAACATGTTCTTTGACGCGAGCGGTAAACTGTACGTCTCAAACCACGCTGCCACCATCGTGGTATTTGCCGCGGGAGCGAGCGGAAACGCAACTCCGCTGCAGTTTATCGCCGGCAGCAGCACGCAGCTCATCACGCCCTACGGTGTCGCGACTGATAGCGCGGGACGGATCATTGTTGCCGACTCGGGCACCGCGGGATCCGGAAACGGCGCGGTACGCATCTACGCCCCAGGCGCGACCGGAAACGTCGCGCCGATCGCGACGATCAGTGGTCCGTTAACGCAACTCTCCGCGCCGTCCGGCGTGAAGGTGGACGCCAGCGGCAATATCTGGGTCAGCGATAACGCGGGAGCCATCTTCGAATTCGCAAACAGCGCGAGCGGAAACGCCGCCCCGCTCAGGTCGATCCAAGGCTCGAACACCCTGATGAACTATTCTTTCAGCTTGACCCTATTGCCGTAAACGCGGTTTTTCACTAAGTGACCCGTTATCGAACAACACACTGCTAGTTGCGAAGGGATACGACGTTATGACCATGCGCGTTGCACTTATTCCGGTACTGTTGGCACTCGTTCTGGGGGGCAATGCCGCGCTTGCCCTCGCGCGACCCACCCCCATAGCAGGCGGCGCAAATCAGACCGGCGGCGTCAGTGGCAATATGTCGCAAGTACTATTTAATGGTAAGCTGCGGATTCGCGGCTTGTCGTTGCGGGAAGCTGCGCCGGGCGAGCATTACGCGAACTTGACCCCACCCGCCGCGGGACAGCGCGCCATCATTCTGCGCATGATCGTAAGCAATGGTACACATCACGATAATCACGGATATTTCAACGCAACGTTTGCCGATGCTAACGGAATTACGATTACTGGCAACGTGCTGGACGATGGCTGGGACCTGCAGCCAGGTGCAGCAGCACGGGTGGCCATCGGCTTTATTGTGCCAAGGGATTTTGTTCCGAGCAGAATGGTCTTAATTCAAGCTGCTGAATCACATCCGCGAGCGTTCCGCATCGCAATTCGCCCTGGCGACTTACCCGCCGCGCCGGGACCGGCAGCAAACCCCTAATCGAATACCTGCACGGTGCAGGCCCGAGCGTTATAAGCGGACCATTAGCTTTAGTTCCGTATTGTTTTGGAGGTAGCGATGGAGACGCAGACTCAAGTAACACCGGAGCCGATCTTGCAATTGGCCACCGGATTTATGGCCAGCAAGCTGTTTTTCGCGGCGAACGAGGCTGGGGTGTTCGAAGCTTTGGCGGGCGGTCCGAAAACGGTAGATGCGATCGCGAGGCATTGCGGCCGGCCGGCCTGGACCATTTGCATTCTCGCCGATGCCATGGTCGCGCTGCACATGTTGGAACGCGAAGGTGGACTTTACCGCAACGGCGCGACCGCCGACGCGTTCCTGGCGGGAAAGACACCGGCGGACTTTCGTCCGTTCTTGCGCTTCTGGAACACAATTGCATTTCCGCGCTGGCAGTATCTGGACGAATGCGTTTCTTCGGCCTCGGCGGCCAAGGGCGATTTTACAATGACCCCCGAAGAGCAGCGCATTTTCTCTGAAGGCGTAGCGGCAGTTACCGCAGGCGCCGCGATGGCGCTGGCCGCGACGTACGATTTCAGCGGGCGTACGAAAATACTGGATCTGGGCGGCGGAACGGGCTCCTTTCTGGCAATGATTCTGGAACGCTATACTGGCCTGCGTGGGACGCTTTTCGATGACCCGGCAGTGGTTGAGATTGCGAAACGGCATCTTGGAAGTTTCGGCGATCGCATCGATTTTGTTTCCGGAAACTTCATGAGTGATGAGTTGCCCGGTGGGCACGACGTGATTTTGGCGGCGAATGTCGTTCATTATTTTTCGCCGCAGGGAAACCAGCAATTGCTAAAGCGGCTTCGTGCCGCGGCCGCACCGGATGCGGCGCTGCTGCTGGTCGATTTTTGGATGAACGCGGAGCATACCGAGCCCGTCGCCGCCGCCCTAATGTCCGGTGAGTTTTTGGTAAACCTTGGCGAGGGGAAGAGTTACAGCGTGGACGAGGCGCGCGAGTGGGCCGGCGCAACCGGCTGGCGGGTTGTCAAACACGTTGGGCTGGCGGGGGCGCATTCGCTTGTGGTGATGCAGCCGGCCTAATCAACGGTTGGCCGACGACAGCGGCGTCTGGCAACCTTTCGACCGTTTTTGCGACGCTTGGTGGCAATCATAGCAAAGCCGCGCATTTACGCGCCAAAATTGGTAGCCCTAACGGGAGTCGAACCTGAGTCTGCTGATGACGAGGGGCGACGGTTAGTTTCGATAACTGCGGTTTTGTTCGTGATTTGCGGGCCGGGCGTGTCGGCCGGTGCCAGGCGGGGCGGAAAGGCGCACGGGCGCGCAAAACGCTTGATAGCTGAAATCGTCTACGGCTACCCCTGGCCTGCGCACATGGTCTCGGAACTACTGGTCACACGACCTTGTTCAGGGGATAGGTTGCCCGCCGTTAGGTCGACGGTACTTGTCCTGTCCTGTCCAACCTAGTTGAATCTCGCCTCCATCTGGCGGTGCCCGCGTGGATTGAGAACCGGAAGGCACCAAGAGTGCCCGACCAATTTCAATGAAACACGCGGAGCGGACAATAAATGTGCCTTCGGCTCCGAGGCCGTGCTAAGGGGGACCCGCGGGCGACGAACTCTTTTCCCGCGCCCTCGCATTTTAGGCGAGAGTGACTGCGAGGAAGCGAGCACAGCTGGCCGCTCCGGTGAATAAGCGAGCGTTAACTCGATCTTTCCGCTTTCCGGTCCCAGGTTAATCCAACGTGAGACTCGTATCGCGTGGTACGGGTTAGGGTGTTTAAAATCAGCAACAGCAACATTTCCAAACGCCGCCATTAAACCGGCGGACGCAGCGCACGCGTGCCTTGCTCGCAATTTCACCTTGCTGCGCCGGATGGCGCGATTTGGAGATCACTCTTGTTTAAACAGAAGCATATTGTCTTGTCAATCGCCACATTTGTACTATCTCTCAATGCTTGCTCGGGAAATTCGACGCTGCCCGGCTCAAGCATAATAACCACCTGTCTTCCCTATCTCGGTCAACGATGTCAAGTACCGACCAATACTCCGTGGGGGTAAATCGGCAGCTTGACAATGGCGACAGCAGTACATGGTGGGATAATGGGGGGAGCGGTGGACTAGTCTCTAGCGGTGGCGGCACCGGTTGTGGAAAGAGTGTGTGCCCACAGACTCGGCAAATTGGAGCCAGCCCACCTCCTAAGGGTGTGGGTCGACAAATTTTAACCCTTGCGAACGCACCGCCGCCCATGATGAGTTTAACTTGTTGGTACGACAATACGAGCGGCGGCGCCCGCGACATAACTCGCGATACTTTCCTTGGCTGCACATATGAGGATTATTACGGGGGCTATCAAGATATCAATCAATCTTTCTGTTGCGGAAACGATGATGTCTCGATCCACGGCGGTAAACCAAACGGGAACGCGCCGGCCTGCAGCGGTGCGCCAGAGGTGGTTGCAGATTCGTTTCGTCATAACAATGTTATTGTCACGATCCTTGACGTGAACTCTCTCTGGAACGGAAGTACAAATGTCGGCTGGCTGTATCATGGCAGCGACGGCTATATCTACATCCAGTTTAACTATCAATCGCAGACGGGTTATAATTTCGCAGCAAATATGGGTTTCGCGTCCGTTGGCGCAAGTACGCCGGGCGGCTATAGCGGAATCTACCAAACCGGTGGCAAGCCTCCGGGAACGAGAGCGGTGAAATGCTTCACCGAGGGAGACCAACTATCATGACGACCGCCTCTCTGGCGCAGTCTGTTCACATAGCCCATCGGACCGATGGCTACTGCAACGGGTCACCAATGTCGATCCATGATTCTTTTCCTATAACAAGCGGTGGACTGGAGGATATCGTAGGCATGGCCACTGTCAGGCTCTCTGGGCATGTTGTCGGATGGATTTATCGAACAGCTTCAGACCACTTTTACGCGCAAGCAAACCAGAAGATGCCGGTTAGAGATCAGCGTGCAGCACGTACAATTGTCAAGCCCTCTGGATCAGGGCGCAACGGTCCGCGCTTCGTTTCGGGAATCGAAGCGATTCAAAATAATCCTTGGAGACATCTAAGGATTAAGAATTGCTCAATCGCAGACTTTTCCAAGAGAACGCAGTAGTTGAGGCCTACATGCTGGGGAGTGGCTCCTAGAGCTGCTCCCCAGCACCTCGGAAAAGTCAGTCCACACGGTATGAGCCACTCGCATCAACCGTCAACGTGCGGCCCGCAACATTGATCGACCGCAACCGCGTCGTCCCAAACGTCAACACGCGAACAACGATGGGCTTGAGTTTGCGGAGCCATTCAGGGCACGGGAGTGACGGCAATCGTATCGCACATCCCAGGCGGCTGATCGCGTGGTAAAGAGCGCGTTTCAATTTCGCAGTCTGGTGCGAACGCATAGGCAGTGGGAACCCGGACCGCCGAGAGCTCAACCGGTAGTTGCACGCGCAACCGCCTTTTTCAACCTTGTGATTGCCGCAATGTGCAATTGTGAGACCGCGTTGCATTACTTCGGCGATCTCCTAGACCTAACCACTAAAGGCGCGCGGGTGCTAGCATGTGCGCTCGGGCGCGCGTCGGTTGTACGGTTACGAGCCGGCGTGGGCAATCAAAACGATGAACTGTCGACCACACCCCGGCGCTCCCTCAATGCACAGTAAGGGCGGGAGCCTCATCCGGCTCCCGCCCTTACGTTCTTAGGACAGATCGGCAGGCATATTGGCGCTGCGACTGGGCGCTCGTTTAGCCTTTTTCAATACCGGTGTTGAGAAACGTGTTGAGTTTTATACCCGATAGCAAAAAAACCGCATACTTATACAGTTTTTTTTGGTAGCCCCAACGGGATTCGAACCCGTGTTACCGCCGTGAGAGGGCGGCGTCCTAGGCCTCTAGACGATAGGGCCACATTCTCCCCGTCAGTGACTCGAACACCGATAGCCAGATCCAGAATCTGGAGTCCTACCATTAGACGAACGGGGAAAGGTAGCCAGGCACTATACGAGCTCTGAGGGTCCTATCCTTGCAAGCGCCTTTCGGCGGGTATTTCGACCGCCGTAAGTCGGCGTTTGGCTATGGCAGTTCGGACAAAGCATGCGCAGGTTTTCAAGACGGTGGTCATCGCCGATGCCATTGATGTGGTCGATGTGCAGCGACAGCGCTCGCCCAAGCCAGTCTTGTATGCCGCATTCGCTGCACATGTTTTCGAGTAGCCCCTCTCGCAAAAGCCGGCTCTTCACATGATTCCGCGATCGTCGACCGCTAAGCAACTTTTCAATGGACATACCATATTTCCGTGTCACGATCTCGCCGCGCTTGCGCGCTTTTTGCCAGCTTTGCGCTGCGAAGCCGAATTTTTCACGACAGTCGCGGTACGAGTGTCCTTCATCGTAGTACTTTTGAATATCGCTCCACTTGTAGATTCTGCGTCTGTCCTCGGCGAAAACGGGGCCACTTCCGGCAGCTCTAAATCGTGCAACAAGCTGTCCACGCTTAATTGCCTTCACCCAGGCCGTGTGGGTGAATCCGAACTCCCGTCGGCACTCCACGAAGCTGTGACCTCCGTCGTGAAAACGCTGCACCTCAAACCAATCGTATATGCGTCGCATGCCTGAGTAGCCTAGCGGATAAGCGTGACAGCATGCTGGCATTCTTGGGTATAATGGGATCAAGCAACCCTTCGACAGGCTCAGGATGACACCGGGAGCCTTTCTGCATCCTTATGGAGGTCTTTTTGCAGGCAGTCGTTCTCGTAGGCGGTGAGGGCACCCGGCTCCGTCCGCTCACATTCGGTACTCCCAAACCCATGGTGCCGATCATGAACGTCCCGTTTTTGGCGCGGACGCTCGAGCGGCTCTGCGCCGCCGGCATTAAGGATGTCATTCTGCCCGCAGGTTACATGCCGCAGGCGATCACGGATTATTTCGGTGACGGCAGCCGCCTTGGCATGAAGATCACCTACGTTATTGAAGAGACGCCGCTCGGCACCGCGGGCGCAATTAAGAATGTCGAAGAGCACATTAATGGACCGTTCTTTATGCTCAACGGCGATGTACTCACAAGCCTCGATCTGACTGCCATGATGCGCTACCACAAAGAAAAAGGCGGCCTCGGCGTCCTGCACCTTATTAAAGTCGCAGACCCTTCCGCGTTCGGCTGTGTTGTCCACGACGCGAACGGGCGCGTCTCGCAATTTGTGGAAAAGCCGCCGCGCGAAGAAGCGCCGACGGATGAAATTAACGCCGGCACGTATTTGCTCGAGCGCAAAGTTCTCGACATGATCCCGGCGGGCCGGCCGGTCTCGATCGAGCGCGAGACCTTCCCCAAGATTTTGGCCGAAGGTAACTCCCTCTACGCTTACACAACGAACGACTACTGGCTGGACCTCGGCCGGCCGGAGCATTATCTCGACGCCCACCGGGATATTCTGCTTGGCCGCATGCCTCTGCAACTCGAGCCCGGCCTCACGGGTCAGGACTTGAAGGAAGCCTATGCGGGAACAATCGTGCCTCCCGTCCACATCGATGGGAACGTCATTATCGAAGAAGGCGCCTTCGTCGGGCCAAATGTCGTCCTGGGCGAGGGGTGCCGGATCGGCAAGGGAGCGAAGATCCGTAATTCGGTCCTGTGGGACCACGTCACCGTCGGCGAAGGCGCGCAAATCGAAGAAGCCATCGTCGCCACGGGCTCGCGAATCGGGTCCGGCTCTAAAGTTCACAGCGGCAGTGTTATCGGGCACGATTCGGAGATCGCGCCTGGCACGATTCTTGAACCTGGGTCGAAAATCGGGCCAACCGCCCCCGTGGCTCAGGCGCGGTAGGTTTCAACAAAAGCCCGTCGCGGGTAATAAATACGAAGTACGGCCGGGCATCGCCAGCACCGCCCCGCGTACATTTTCATTGCTACAAGCTGGCGTAGGGAGTTCTTCTTGGTAGGTCGGTCGTCCATGGACGCGTATGCCGCGGGCCCTGTTCCGCGCACCCTTTTCATGGGTTCGTTCCCGCCACGGGAGTGTGGAATTGCGACCTTTACCAAGGACGTCGTGGATTCGTTCGATGCGGCGTTCCATACCAAAAGCGAGATCATCGCAATCGACGAGCCCGGTGGCGACGTGCGCCACTATGGTCCCGAAATCGTTGCGCGCCTGCTTGAAGAAGACCGTGATTCGTATCGCTACGTCGCCTCGGTTATCAACGCGCACCCGGCCGAATTGCTCAATATTCAGCACGAATACGGACTCTTCGGCGGCGAGCGCGGCGAGTGGCTGATCGATCTTTTGAAACTCTGCGAGAAACCGATCGCGATTACGCTGCACACGATTCTGCCGGAACCCGACGAGCAAATGCTGCGCGTGACGCGCGAGATCTGCGCGAACGTCGCCTCCGTTGTCGCGCTTTCGGAAACGGGAAAACGGCTGCTGGAATCGGTGTACGGTATCGAGGGCGAGCTCATCCGCGTCATTCATCACGGTGTTCCGGACGTATCGTTCCGCTCGACCGATAATGCGAAAGCCTCATTCGGTGTGGGCCAGCGCATGGTGATCTCAACCTTCGGGTTAATCAATCGTGGCAAGGGTTTGGAATATGCGATCGATGCGATGCGTGAGGTGGTCAAGAATCACCCTGAGGCGCTGTACCTCATTTTGGGCGAAACGCATCCGGTCGTGCGCCGCCGTGAAGGCGAGTCGTATCGCGAATCGCTGCAAGCCAAGATTCTGGAATACGGCCTCAAAAACAATGTCACGTTGATCGATAAGTATCTCGATTTTGACGAACTCGTGAATTATCTCGCGGCCACGGATATTTATCTCACGCCGTATCTCAATCCAACCCAGATCGTGAGCGGGACGCTTGCGTACGCAGTCGGATGCGGGAAAGCCATTGTCTCGACGCCGTATCTGTATGCCGAAGAAGTGCTCGCGCACAATCGCGGCTTCTTGTGCAAATTTCGCGATGCCGATTCAATCGCGCAACACGTTGGCGCATTACTCGACGATGCGGCGCTACGCCGCAGCACCGAGCGCCGTGCGTATCGCTTCGGCCGGCAGATGACCTGGCCGCATGTCGCCGCGGCCTACGGTTCGCTGTTTGCGGAATTGGCGCCGCAACCGGGTACATTACAGTATGCGTAAGATCAACTCTCCACCGCTGGACCATTTGCTTGCCCTCAGCGATGACACGGGCGTTATTCAGCATGCCACACACGACGTCCCGAACCGCTCCACCGGCTACTGCAGCGACGACGTCTCGCGCGCGTTCATGGTTGCGCTTGCAACGTTGGAGTTGGAGCCGCGCAACGAAACGGCGGCAAAGCTGGCCTCGGTCTACCTTTCCTTCTTGCACGACGCGCAAATGGACGACGGCTGGTTCCACAATTTCATGAGTTTCGACCGCCGCTGGCTGGATGACCGCGGCACGGAAGATTCATTCGGCCGCACGGTTTGGGCGCTCGGGTATGGCATGCGCTATGGCAAGCGCGACTCATGGCGTGAAGTCTGCGCACGCATGCTCGAGAAGGCGATGCCCCGTTTTACGGACCTGCGCTACCTTCGCTCCGTTGCCTACACGATTATCGGCTTGACCCACGCCTGCGAGTCCGGATTGAAAGACCCGATGATCTGCCGGGACTCACTGCGCCCGCTGGCCGATGCAATCAAGGCGTCCTACCTCGCCAATCGCGACGCCGACTGGCAATGGTTCGAAAACGAAATGACGTATGACAATGCTCGTCTCTGCGAGGCGATGCTGCGCGCCGGCCTCGCGCTGCGCGACGACGAACTGATTGCAATCGGTCTGCGGACGTTCGCCTTTTACGAGCGAATCGTTATCGAAAACGGCATGTTCGTGCCGATCGGCAGCAACGGTTGGTACGTTCGAGGGGGCACGCGGGCCCGCTACGGGCAGCAGCCGCTGGAGGTTGCCTCGCTCGTCGATGCCGCACTTGTGGCACACGAATGCACCTCGGACCCGGCTTTTATCGCAGTCGCGCAGCTGGGCTTTGACTGGTTTTATGGCCACAATACCAACGGGGTCCAGATGGCCGAACACGGCGGTTGCCGAGATGGAATCGATCCGCAGGGGCCCAATCCGAACATGGGCGCGGAGTCGACACTGGCGTATTTAGCAAGCGCGTGCGCGCTCGCCGAACGGCCCGCCAAAGGTCTGACAATCGCGCGTTAAACGCCCGCCGAGGCAAAAAACGACAAATGGCGAATAGATATGAGTGATGATCGCCGATTTAGAAACACTTAACGACATACAAGCTGCCGCCGTTCGCCACGCGAACGGCCCTTGTTTGATATTCGCGGGAGCCGGTAGCGGCAA
>JBHEMH010000009.1:0-22154 GCA_046262675.1 Vulcanimicrobiaceae bacterium | reverse complement strand
CGGACCAATATTTGGAAAAGCACGCATCGTTCATCGGCGAGCGCTACGGAAACGTCTACAAAGAATACGAACGGCGTCTCTCAGAATCCAACAGCTTGGATTTCGACGACCTGATCGGTAAAACGATCCGCCTGTTCGAAGAAGATAAAGAAGTCCGCACGCGTTACCAGAACAAGTTCCGCTACGTCCTGGTCGACGAATATCAAGACGTCAACTTTGCGCAGTACAAACTGCTGACGCTCTTCTCGGGCGAGCATAAGAACATAACGGTTGTCGGCGACGACGATCAGTCGATCTATTCATGGCGCGGTAGTGATTATAAGATGATCCTGCGCTTCGAAGAAGATTTTCCCGGTGCCAAGGTTTTTAATCTTGAGGAGAACTATCGCAGTACGCAGACCATCCTGACTGCCGCAAGCGAACTCGTCGAGAATAACAAGACCCGTCATCCGAAGAAGTTGTTCACGAAGCGCGCAGAGGGCGAAATTGTTACGGCGTTCCGCGCCGAGACAGAACGCGCCGAGGCACGCTACGTTGTCGAGAAAATCAAGGAATCGGTTCGCGAAGGCTCGGCCTACCGGGACTTCCTGATTCTCTATCGCACGAACGCTCAGTCTCGCGTCTTTGAAGAAGCGATGGTTTCCGAGGGCATCCCCTACCGCGTGGTAGGCGGGGTCGGATTCTATGCGCGTCAAGAAATCAAAGATATCATTTCGTATCTGCGCTACATTCTTAATCCCTCGGACGCAATCGCGTTCAAGCGGATCGTTAATGTCCCCCGCCGCAGCATCGGTGCCCAGACGCTCGCGAGCCTGGTCGATGCCGCCACCGATGCGAAGATGTCGGTCGGCGAAGCGGTCTTCGATAAAGAACTGCTCAAGCGCGCCGTTCCGAAGAAACAAAAAGAACTCGAGCGCTTTGCGGAACTCGTCGGCAACTGGCGCGAGCGCCTGGATTCGCTCTCGATCAGCGACCTGCTCGTGGCGGTCATGGAAGAGTCCGGCTACGTTCGCGAATTGCAGAA
Organism: Vulcanimicrobiaceae bacterium; assembly: GCA_046262675.1. Taxonomy (GTDB): domain Bacteria; phylum Vulcanimicrobiota; class Vulcanimicrobiia; order Vulcanimicrobiales; family Vulcanimicrobiaceae; genus JACRUB01. Next base: position 21,130 of record JBHEMH010000009.1, on the reverse strand, counting down.
CGAAGATACCAATGAAGCCCGCACGCGTCTTGAGAATCTTCAAGAACTGGTTGGTGTCGCTCGTGAATTCGAAAGCATCAATTCAACCGATACGCTGGCTGATTTCCTCGGAAATATCGCGCTGATCAGCGATCTCGATACACTCGATCCCACGTCCTCGTACGTCACGCTCATGACAATGCACGGCGCGAAGGGCCTTGAGTTCCCAGTGGTGTTCCTCACGGGTCTGGAAGAAGGCGTCTTTCCGCACAGCCGCGCGCTCGTAGATATGACGGAGCTCGAAGAAGAGCGCCGCCTTGCCTACGTGGGCGTCACGCGTGCGATGGATCGGCTCTTCCTCTCGTATGCGGAACGCCGCACGCTTTTCGGCAATACGTTCGCGCATCCGAAGTCGCGCTTCTTGGAAGAGATGCCGTCGGTGGAGATGCTCGGCGGCGTCGTGCTTCCGCGTCCGGCCGGTGGCCGCTGGCGTGAAGTCTCCATCCACGAAAATGCCGGAGCCGGCATGAAGATGGACTTGCAGGCCGGCGATCGCGTCCGCCATCCGAAATGGGGTGAGGGCGTCGTGGCTGGAGTGGTCGGCGGCGGCGGCGATGGACTGCTTACCATCAACTTCCCGAACGTCGGGCAGAAGATGGTCATGCTCAAGTACGCACCCTTAGAGAAACTGTAAAAAATGCGCTTCTCGTCTGTCCGGATGTTGTTGCCGAAGGCCTCGTGTATGATGAAACACACGTCGGCCTCCGGCGCCTAATCCGAACAGACGATAAGCACATTTTTACTATTCCTAGGAAATGATTCGTGTAGCTGTAGCGGGCGCCCGTGGAAAAATGGGTGCTCTTGCCGCCCGTACGCTTAAAGCCGCGAGTGACGTCGAGTACGTCGGCGGCTTTGCGCGTTCTGCAGACGAAAAAGAGCGCATCTTCACGGACGTCCACAGTCTGCTCTCCCAGTGCAAACCCGAAGTCGTTGTGGATTTCACGACGCATCCCATCACGGTCGATATCGCGAGCGCGTGCGTTGTTGAGGGTGTCTCTCCGGTCATTGGTTCGAGTGCCTGGACGCTCGCGGAACGCGACGAACTCGCGGCTCTTGCCAAGAAGAACAACGTGGGCGCGATGATCGTTCCGAATTTTGCGGTCGGCGCGGTGCTCATGATGCGCTTTGCGGAACAGGCCTCCAGGTTTTTTCCAACCGTCGAAGTGATTGAGAAACACCGGATCGAGAAGCTCGACAAGCCGAGCGGAACAGCCCGCGAGACTGCGGATCGCATCAAGGCCGTCACCGGCCGCGATGTACCCATTCACAGCGTCCGCCTCCAGGGTCTGCTCGCGCATCAGGAAGTTCAGTTCGGAAATACCGGCGAGTCTTTTGCGATCCGCCACGATTCATTATCTCGCGAGTCGTTTGCGGCCGGAATTCTGTTTGCCGTGCGGGCGGTTCGCAATCAAAAGGGTCTGACCATTGGACTCGATTCCCTGATCGAGGAAAAACTTCAGTGAAAATTGCACTCGTCGGAGCGACCGGGATCGTGGGCGAGGCAACGCTGCGCGTTCTGGAAGAACGCCAAGTGCCGATTTCGCGGCTCGGGGCTTTTGCCTCGCGCGATCGCAAGGGGGCGGTGCACTTCCGCGGCGAGACGCTCGACGTCTTCGAAACGACGCAAGAAAGTCTGCAGGGCTACGATGCGGTAATTTTCGCAAGCAGCGAAGAAGCCAGCGGCACCTTTGCGCCGCCGATCGCGGCGCGCGGCAATATCGTGATCGACAATAGTGCGACGTTTCGCTTGCAACCCGATATCGCGCTCTTGGTACCGGAAGTTAATGCGAGCGCGCTCACGCGCGGTCAACGCATCTTTCCGGTAGCAAACTGCACCGCAATCGTGCTGTGCGTTGCACTCGCCCCGGTTCGTAATACCGTGCGTTTGCGTGCCGTACAGGTCGCCACCTATCAAGCCGTTAGCGGTGCCGGCCGCGCGGGTGTCGAGGAATTACTTGCTGCCGAAACTGCTGTGCTGAGCGACCTGCCGGAACCGCAAGCAAAAACATTTGCCGCGCCCATTGCGCACAACGTCATTCCGCAAATCGGATCGATCGGGCCCGACGGGTACGCCACGGAAGAGAGCAAAGTGCGTGAGGAAACCCGCAAGATTCTTGGACTGCAGAGCTTGCCGATCTCCGTTATCGCCGTGCGCGTGCCCGTACGGTATGCGCATTCGGAAGCGGTTTTTTTCGAGACGGAGCGCCGCGCTTCGCTCGATGAGCTCTATCAGGCGTTGGAGAAAGCACCGGGAATCGTGTTCCATCGCGAAGGTATTGTGACGCCGCGCGAGGTTGAGGGCACGGACGATGTCCATGTGGCGCGGTTACGCGCTGAAGACGAATCCGGGACGCATTTCTCGATGTGGGTATGCGGTGATCAAGTCCGCAAAGGCGCTGCTACCAACGGTGTTCAAATTTTAGAACTGCTGCTGGCGCGCGGCATGGTGCACGCTTCATGAGCGCGGCTCACGAAATCGCCATTTTGAAATTTGGCGGCACGTCGCTCGCTACGCCTCAAGCGCGTGAAATTGCGCGCCAACGCGTGCAAGAGTCGATCGAGCGCGGATTTGCAACCGTCGTGGTGTGCTCGGCTATGGGCCGTCCTCCCGAGCCATACGCGACCGACACCCTCCTCTCAATCACACCCTCCGATTCGAAACCGAATGCGAACACCGATATGCTTCTTGCGTGCGGGGAGCTGATTTCCGCCGCCGCGTTCGCGGAGTTGCTTTCGCAGAACGGCAGCCCGGCACGGGCGCTGACCGGTGCGCAAGCCGGAATTCTTACAGACGCCCACTTCGGCGATGCGAAAATCGTGCGGGTGGCGCCGGAACGCGTGCGCGATCTGCTGGAGAAAGAGACCATCCCAGTGGTCGCCGGGTTTCAGGGCATGACGATGGCCGGCGACATTACCACCCTTGGCCGCGGCGGCACCGATCTGAGTGCTATCGCGCTGGGTCACGCACTCGGGGCGGAGCGCATCGACATTTTCACCGACGTGAGCGGCGCGATGTCGGGCGATCCGCGGCGCGTCAACGGCGCCCGGACGATCGAACGCGCGCAGCTGCTGGAGATGAGCGAACTGGCCGAGCACGGCGCGAAGGTCATGCATTCCAAAGCCGTACGCCATTCGCGGACTCGAGAGCAACGTGGGCACGGTCGTCGAGGAAAACGTTAAGCATCACAAGCCTGTCACGGGCGTCACTTCGGCCGGCGCACTCACATTTGTGCGGATTATTCGCGGCGATTTGGAAGACCAGCGGGCCCGCATGGAGCTGGAACTGGTGATGTTCCAGCGACTTGCCGACGCGAACGTATCGCTCGATCAGGTGAACATCAATTCGGCCGGTATATTCTTTGTGGTGAACCCCGAAGACGGTCCACGCGTGCGCACGTTGCTGGCCGATCTGAATATGGCTGTTCGCATGCGCGAGCACTGCGGCAAGATCTCCATTGTCGGCGCGGGAATGCGAGGCACGCCTGGTGTCATGTACCGCATCGTTCAAGCGCTCTCGGCCGCAAATGTCGAAATTATTCATTGCACGGATAGTAATATCACGATTTCCATCGTCGTTCCGGAGAAAGATGTGAGCACCGCAGAGCAAGCCGTTCACGATTATTTTCAGCTCGATCAAGGAGAGGCCTCGTAATGAAACTAGGGCGCATTGTGACGGCGATGATCACGCCGTTTAACTCAAACGGCGGGGTTGATTTTAAAGAGGCCGGGCGTATTGCGACGTGGCTCGTGGATCGCGGTAACGACGGGTTGGTTGTGGCGGGTACAACGGGCGAAGGTCCGACCCTTGCCACGGACGAGCGTTTGCGTCTCTTCGAAGCGGTAAAGAAAGCAGTCGGCGACCGGGCTGCCGTTATTGGCAACACCGGTGGCAACGATACGCGAGCTTCGGCGGAACTTACCAAAGCGGCCGAAGCAACGGGCGCGGATGGAATTCTGGCCGTCGTGCCATTTTACAATAAGCCCACGCAAGATGGCATGCTGGGACACTTCGGCATAATTGCTCAGTCAACGAAACTTCCGATTATTATCTACAATATTCCCGGCCGGACCGGCGTGAATATGTTGCCCGCGACGCTGCTCGAACTTGCGAACCGTCATCAAAACATCGCAGGGGTGAAAGAATCCAGCGGCGATATCGCGCAGTTCGCCGATATTTTGCGGGCCCGGCCGAAGGGCTTCACCTTTTTCTGCGGCGACGATCATCTTTTTTTGGCATCACTGGCACTCGGAGCCGATGGCATTGTTGGCGTTGCTTCGCATTTCTGTTCGCGTGAATTCCTCGCGATGCTAGAGGCGATGCAGCAAGGGCGCACGCCGGAAGCGACGCGCATCGGGCTTGAACTCGTCCCACTTTTCAAAGCGCTCTTTTCAACTACTAGCCCAATTGCGGTAAAATGGGCCATGAATCAATTTGGATTTGCAGCGGGCGAGCCGCGGTTGCCGCTAGGCGGCATGCCGGAGGGCCTCAAGGCTGATGTTCTTACCGCGACCGAGCGTTTTAAGGAAAGCGCAGTCGCAGTTTGAGTTTAATAGTGCTTGGGTGCAAGCTCGATGATATCGATGCAGAAAGCGCGACAGCCCGCATTCTCGACCTCGCCAAAAGCAAAGCCGCCGCGCAGGTCGTAACGCTCGGTACGGAAATGGTCGTTTACGCGCAGCACGATGCTGCTTTTCGCCGCATCGTCAATGCTGCAGCGCTCTCCCTCTGCGATGCGATCGGATTGCTGTTTGCCGCAAAGGCACGGGGATCTCATTTACGCGACCGCGTTACGGGGATAGACCTTATCGCCAGGCTCTGCTCCGCGGCCGAGCCGGAAGCCCTCGGTGTGTACCTCCTCGGTGGTGCGCCGGGAGTGGCTGATGATGCCGCCCGCGTTTTGCAGCGAACATTTCCGGCGCTACGCATTCGCGGGACGCACCATGGGTATTTTCAGGCGGACGATTCTAAGGCTATCGCCGCGGCGATCAACGCCAGTAACGCCGATCTGTTGTTCGTCGGCTTAGGTTTCCCGCGGCAAGAGTTTTGGATCGCCGAGTATCTTACTGCGACGGGCTGCGGTATAGCGATGGGAGTGGGCGGCTCCCTCGACGTGCTGAGCGGGAAGGTGCAACGTGCACCCGAGCATTGGCGTCGTTTTGGTCTCGAGTGGCTGTACCGTCTCTATCGCGAACCGCATCGTTGGCGGCGCCAGTTGGCACTCCCCTACTTTGTGTGGTTGATTTGTATTGATATGTTGCGTCGCCGCCTCGGCGCTGGAACGGCAAACGCATGAGGGCGATGATCCTTGCGGGCGGCATGAGCACGCGGCTTTACCCGCTCACGAAACAAGTTCCAAAACCGCTCGTGCCGGTCGCCGGCATCCCGAATGCCGTCCACTTGATCCGTTATTTGCGCGCGTATGGCTGCACGGAAATAGCAATCAACGTTCATTACTTGGCGGATCAGATACTGGAAACGCTCGGCGACGGCTCGCAGTACGGGGTTCAGCTCACGTATCTGCACGAGGACGTCTTGATGGGAAGCGCAGGGTCGGTAAAATCGATGGAATCATTCTTGGCCGGGGACAACTTCTTTGTCGTCGGCTGTGACGACCTCACGGACTTACCGCTCGATGAACTCATGCACTTCCATCAGAAAAACGGCGCGATCGCGACAATCGGCTTGGTCAAGCGCGAAGAAGTCGATCAATACGGCGTTGTTGTTGTGGATGAAATTGGACGCATCACGGGATTCCAAGAGAAGCCGCCCAAAGGAACGGAACAGTCGAAACTTGCGAACACCGGCATCTACGCCTTTAGTCCCGAGATCTTTCGCCATATTCCGCCCGCGATGTTTTACGATTTTGGTAAGAACGTTTTTCCGGCACTCCAAGGGGCCGCCGAAGCGTTCTTCGGCTTTGATGCTGGCGATGCTTATTGGTGCGACATCGGAACGATTCCCGAATACCGCCGCGCGAGCTTTGACGTTGTTGAAGGCCGGTTCAAAGTTCCGGGCGGTGAGACGCTCGGGGTGGATGCCGCCGCGAACGTTTCCGCATCTGCGCAGATTCTCGGAAAAGTGGTCGTGCGAACGGGCGCAACTCTCGCGCAAGATGCAATAGTTGTCGGGCCATCTGCGATCGACGAAAACGCTGCAATCGGCAAGGGTGCGCGCATCGAGCGATCCATCATCTGGCGGGGTGCTCACATCGGTGACAACGCGCACGTGATTGATTCGATAGTCGGCGCGAATTACGAAGTGGAGGCCGGCATTGCGGTAAACAACGCAGTCGTCGCCAACGAAGAAATAGCCGCTGGGTAAAGATCTTGCAGAAGCTTCGTTTGGTCGTGATTGCAACGTATGTTGCAACAGTTGCTCGACTTCATGTTTCCGCCGCAGTGCGGAGGGTGCGACCGGATTGGAACGGGCATTTGCGAGGTGTGCCTACCTGCAAATCAAAAGATCTTCACGACGACAAAATCAATGCACGTTCGCGCCTTAGCGTCCTATGACGGCCCGGTGCGCCGCGCGATACTCGCCCTAAAAGATGGACGTCGCGACGTGGGGACTGCCTTTGGTGAACGCCTCGCATCTCTGTGCGCACCTGGCATGATTCTTGTTCCCGTGCCGACGACGAGCAGCCGCAGGCGCATGCGCGGCTTTGACGGGGCGGAGTTGCTTGCGGCTTGGGCAGCGTCTAGAAGCGCCGCATCGGTCCGTTGCGTCCTCTCACAAATTGCCGGCGATGCGCAACGCGGGCGCAGCCGCTCTGCGCGTCTGGCGGCCCGCGGGCGCTTTCGCTGCTTGCGATCCGTCGACGAATTGCGCTGCGTTTTGCTCGACGACGTCATGACCACCGGTGCGACACTTGAAGACTGCGCTGCAACCCTTCGTGCCTCCGGCGCAATCGTAGACCACGCAATAGTTATTGCTCTCAGTGAGGCCGGGCGCCATTAAATGTCGCCGGGGGCCCACGGGTGTGGCCGGGGCGCCCACGAGGAATGTAACTCATGCAATATCACGAGCGCCCATGAGGCTGGGGGCCCCAGCTTTGCTGGGGGGCGCGTAATCAGATGGAGCGCCTTTAAAAATGAAAGCTAGCTGGAACGGGACCGTCATCGCTGAGAGCGACCATACCGAGGTCGTCGAGGGTAATCACTATTTCCCCGCAGATTCGGTCAAGCGCGAATTCTTCAAACCTAGCGACAGGCACACGGTTTGTCCCTGGAAAGGCACGGCGAGCTATTACACGCTCGAGGTCGACGGAAAGACCAATCCGGATGCCGCCTGGTATTACCCAGAACCCAAAGACGCCGCCAAAGAAATCGCGAATTATGTCGCCTTTTGGAAAGGCGTCTCGGTCAGCTGAAGGCGCACGATCGCCTCTATCTCGAGCGTGCATTGGAACTCGCCGCGCGCGGCAGCGCCAATACGGCGCCGAATCCGCCCGTCGGCGCCGTGATCGTGCGCGACGGTGAGATCGTCGGTGAAGGCTACCACCATGTCGCGGGCTCCTCTCATGCCGAAGTGGAGGCGCTGCGCGCAGCCGGGCCACGAGCCCGGGGAGCGACGATGTACGTTTCGCTCGAACCGTGCGATCACACGGGAAAAACGCCGCCCTGTAGCCGCGCGGTTATCGAAGCGGGGCTCGCGCGCGTCGTGATCGGCGCACTCGATCCAAATCCGAAAACTGCGCAAGGCGGAGTCGCCGCACTTCGAGACGCGAACATCGACGTCACGATTGTCGATACGCTGCGAGCAAAGCGGGTCATCGAATCGTTCACGCATGTAATGCTCAATTCGGCGCGCCCGTACCTATCGCTCAAGATGGCGGCCTCGTTAGACGGCTACGTAGCGCCCGCGCCGGGAGATCAATATTGGCTCACCGGCGACGCCTCAAAAGACTTTGTGCGCGACCTGCGGATCGAACACGATGCGGTAATGGTTGGGGCCGGCACGATTCGCATCGACGATCCGCACCTTACGGTTCGGCCCTCCCACACGCGCCTGCGGCCATATGTGCGGATCGTCGCGTGCGAAACGGATGCCGTGCCTGCCGACCGGCGAGTCCTCGCGTCCGCTCCAGGCTACGAGCGAACGATTGTGCTTGCGCCCGCTGGAGCCAAAGAACGCTTTACACCGCTTTCCGATATTGCCGAACTGGTCTTTATTGGAAGCGCGGCAGAAACGCACCTCGACCTTGCGGCCGCAATGAAAGCTTTACGCAGGCGCGGTTTTCAAAGCGTTTTATGCGAAGGCGGCCCGACGCTAGCGGCGCGATTGCTGGCCTCCGGCCTTATCGATCGCCTTTTTTGGCTGATTGCGCCTCAAGTGCTAGCAAACCGAAAGGCAGTTCCAGTGCTCAATCTTCCCGCGTTCGCAACCCTTCCAAGCATTGGGTTTGATCGCGTCGAACGCCTCGCAGATGACATCCTCATTAGCGGAGCGGTAAAGCATGTTTAGCGGTCTGATCTCCGACCGCGCGACAGTGCATGCCCTCGAGCGCCTCGAGGGCGGTGGAGTTACGTTGCACATTGCGTGTGAGACAGCACGTGCAAAACAAATCGAACCGAAAGATTCGATTTGTGTCAACGGCGTATGCCTCACTGCCACGAGAATCTCTGGGAACGTCGTCGCATTCGATGTAATTCCCGAGACGCTGGACCGCTCGACACTCGGCGAACTCAAGGCCGGCGAGCGCCTCAACATTGAACTGTCGCTCCGCGTGGGCGATCGCGTCGGCGGCCATTTTGTGTACGGCCATGTCGATACCACTGCGCGTGTGCTCTCGCGCATGGCAGCAGGGCAGGGCGAGCGTATAACCGTTGAATGTCCGCCAGACTTAAGCCGTTTCATTTGTGAGAAGGCCTTTATTAGCATCGACGGCGTGAGCCTTACCGTAGCGTCGGTCGGCGCGGGGCGTTTTGATCTGGCGTTGATTCCCGAGACGATTGCCCGAACAACGCTGGGCGAGCGCGCGCCGGGAAGTCATGTCAACGTAGAAGTCGATCCGCTTGCGCGCTATGCCGTTGCAGCGGTCGATGGGCATACCGACGCACACACGCGCGCCGAGTTGGAATGGGCGTTTGAAATATAGGGACGACACACCACCCGGCGCGCGCATTTTTGAAGTGCGCGACCGCGTGCGCTGGAGCGATGTCGATATCGCGGGGATCATTTATTTCGGCGCTTATGTACGTTTCGTCGAGCTCGCGGAAACAGAACTCTTTCGCGCTTTGGGCTTTCCTTATGGCGAGATGTTCGAGATGCTCGACATCTGGTTGCCGCGCGTGCACCTCGATTTCGATTTTTTCGCGCCGGCTCTGATGGACGATGAACTTGTGCTCAAGACGCACATCGCCAAACTGGGATCCTCATCCATTACGCTGCGGATGACTGTCCACAACGCGCGTGCCGAAGAAGTAGATGCGGCGGCCACGCTGGTGGTTGCGGCCGTGGACCGGGCAACAATGAAGAGTAAACCTTTGCCGGCAGAGTTACGGGATGCCTTGGGCGCGACGATGCCCCGGACCGCTCCTTAGTTGTAACTGCAGTTCGCTAGCCCCCCGGACTGAGTGGAGACCACATAATCGTACGTCCACGAGCTGTTAATCGCCGTGTTTGGACTCGTGCCCGTCTGACCGCAGTTGATGACCAGCGCCTTGCTGCCGTACCAGTACGTCCAGTTGAAAGTAACGACATCATTGGGCTGCCCGTTCGGAAAAGAAATCGTGACCGTTCCGTTCGACGGGTCAAAGAAGCATGAACCCGACTCACTGATGCCGTTCAAAGCATAGCTGATGCTGTTGCCGCCGGGCTGGATCGTGTAAGACCACGGCGGACCGTCATAAATGCAGTTCGTGTCGAAAAAGGCAGTGATCGGATAACCTCCGCCACCGACAGATTGGCTGTCATTCTGAATGGTGAGCGTCCAAGAGCCCCCCGCTGTTCCGCCGAGACCCTTATCCCGGGGACCTGGGAGCAGCACCCCAGGAGACGGCCCGGCCGAGCATGCCGTTAGTGTAAGGAGTGAGAAGATCGTCGCGACGCGCAGCTGTTTTTGCATCGCAAGTAGTATCGGCGATATTTCATCTTGACATTTGTTAAGTCCGGCCGTACGCTGGCTGAGTGACCCCTTTTGCCAACGACCTTAAAACTGCCATGGAAGAGGCGGGACTTAACGCTTCTGAACTCGCCGAGCGCTCCGGCCTTACCGAGGCAGCGATTTCGTATCTGCGCTCGGGCCAGCGAGAGCCAAGCTTCCGCTCGCTGCAACGCCTGACGTCGGTGCTGCCCGAACTAAGCGCCAGGGCCAAGCCTAGCAGCCCGATCGATTCTATCGAAGACGCGATTAAGGATGTCCGCGCCGGTAAGATGGTCGTCGTTCTGGACGATGAGGATCGAGAGAATGAGGGCGACCTCGTAATGGCAGCGCAGATGGTTACGCCCGAGGCGATCAACTTCATGCGAAAGGAGGCCGGCGGCCTGATCTGCGTGCCGATCATCGGCAAACGGTTGGACGAGTTGCAAATCCCGCAGATGGTCAACGAAAACACGGCCGTGCACGAGACCGCGTTCACCGTTTCGATCGAAGCGCGGGGCCGCACCACCACCGGCATCTCGGCGCAAGACCGTTCGGCTACGATCGAAGCACTGCTGGATCCCAATGCGAAGCCCTCGGATTTTCTGCGGCCCGGACACACCTTTCCGCTACGCGCGCGGGACGGCGGCGTGCTGGTTCGCGCAGGCCAAACCGAAGCATCGATTGATCTCGCACGGCTCGCCGGAATGTATCCCGCCGGCGTTATCTGCGAAATCATGGCCGAGGACGGAACAATGGCACGCTTAGATGCATTGCGCGCTTTTGCAGACAAGCACCAACTGAAGCTCGTCACCGTCAAGGACTTGATTGCCTACCGTATGCGCACTGAAAAACTCGTGCGGCGCATCGCGGAGTTCGAACTTCCGACCACCTTCGGAACGTTTCGCGGCGTCGCATATGAGAGCGCTATCGACGGCCTCACGCACGTTGCCATGGTAATGGGTGATATCAGCAATGGAAAAGATATTCTGGTGCGCGTTCACTCCGAGTGCTTAACGGGGGACGCGCTGCATTCCATTCGCTGCGACTGCGCGGCCCAACGCGACGGGGCGCTTTCGATGATCGCAAAAGAAGGACGCGGCGTGCTTTTATACCTGCATCAAGAAGGCCGCGGCATCGGTCTTGCAAACAAATTGCGCGCATACGAGCTGCAAGATCACGGGGCGGATACAGTCGAGGCGAACCTGGCCCTTGGATTACCTATTGACAAACGGGATTACGGGATCGGCTCGCAGATTCTCGTTGATCTGGGAATTAAAGAGATGCGCATCATCACGAACAATCCAAAGAAGATCTTTGGCCTCGAAGGGTACGGTCTCAAAATTGTAGATCGCGTCCCCATGCACACTCCACCCACGCCTTTTAACACCCACTACATGGACACCAAACGCGACAAACTCGGCCACCTGTTCGAGAAAACGTCGTGAAAACGCAAAAGCGCCAACCGGCGCCGCAGATTCCCGGCAAGCGGTTTGCAATTGTTTCTGCGCGCTTTTACGCTGAGCTGGCGGACCAGTTGGAAGATGGCGCTCGCCGTGCCTTGAGCGATTGCGGCATAAAAGCCGAAGACATTGAAATCTTTGCAGTGCCGGGATGTTTTGAACTCCCGCTCGCCGCGAGCCGTCTGATTGCAGGCGAGGGTTTTGATGGCATCGTTGCCCTTGGGGTCGTCATCCAGGGCGAGACCCCGCACTTTGATTTCGTCGCGGGTGAATGCGCGCGCGGCATTATGGATGTTTCGCTCGCGACCGGAACACCGATCGGGTTTGGAGTATTGACGACAAACACGCTTGCGCAGGCCGAGGAACGAGCGGATGCCAAACTCGGTGATAAGGGATATGAAGCTGCGATTGCGGCTGCTACCTTGCTGACGATTCCAAGGGAATCCGCTCGCGAGCCGGTAGGATTCCGCCGATAACAGAAGGCGTGACCCCAGCATCTGCAGAGCTTCGAACACTCGGAACATTTTCGCTCCACATCAAGGGGAAGAGCGTCCCCGCGCCGTCGACACAAAAAGCCCGCGCTTTACTCGTATATTTAATAGTTCACCAAGGCGAAAACTGTAGCCGCGAGGGCTTGATCGAACGATTCTGGCCCGATATCGAACCCGAACGCTCCCGGCAAAGCCTCAATACCGCCCTTTGGTCGATACGAAAGCAAATCCGAAGTGTGGATCTTGATCCGGGCCTTTTCTTTTCCGCCGGCAAACTCACGCTGCGCTGGATCGCGCCGACCTGGTCGGATGCGGCAACAATTCTCGCGGCTGCAGGCGACCCATCGTCGGCCGATGCGACATCGCTCGAGCTTTTCGCGGGCGAGTTTCTGCCCGGCGATTACGAAGAGTGGGTCGTCGATCAGCGTCAACGCATTGATTGCGCCATTGAGAAGATCTTAGCGCATCGTGTGGCGCAGCGCGGGGATGCATCCGCCGCGCAACGGTTGCTCGCCTACGATCCGTATCACAGCAGTGCGTACGAACTTTTGCTGCAAACGGAGGCTGATGCCGGCCGATTGGCGTCCGTGCGTACCTTGGTGGAACGCGCGCGCACAGCGTTTGAGGAAACCGGAAATGGGTTGCCCGAGAATCTGCGGCGTTTTGAGCTCTTGGCTGCGGCGGCCGCCGTGGGTTCGCTACGTTTTCGCCTTCCATTTGTGGGAAGACAAGCCGAGATCGCGCAACTGTGCACCTGGCTTGACGATGACGCCGGCCGTCCGCTCTTCATTATCGGTCCCGCCGGAATAGGAAAAAGCACGCTTTTGATGCGGTCGGGCGCGCTTGCACTCGAACGCGGGCTGCATGTTATGCGCTTGCAGGCAGTCGAGAACGACGTTCGTTCGCTCGGCGCTTGGCAAGAATTGTACGAGCGCCTGACAGGCGAAGAATTCACAGAGTTCTCTGGCCTTCATTCGGGTGATTTGGCGGCCGCCGTCGCTGCAAGCATTCTGGAGCATCTCGACGATGCAAATTGCTTGTTGCTCGACGACGCGCAGCATCTCCAAGGCGATGCGATCGAAGTGCTGCGCTTACTTTTAGCTTCGCGCGAACCCCTTCGGATTATCAGTTCCGTACGCAGCGAAGCGGCGAGCCGCCTTGCAGATCAACTCAAGGCCCCTTCGCCACAAGAAATCACGCTCGGCGTCTTAGCAGCAGATGACTTTCGAGAGAGTATGAGCGCCTCTCTTAAAGATAACGCGAGCCGGGTAGTCGCAGAAGCCATCTATGCGCGCACGGGCGGACACCCGCTCTTTCTCGCAAGTCTGATCGAGCAACTCGTCCAGGAAGGCGCGATTCTGGGCGATCAGGGCGTCTGGGAAGTCAAAAAAACGGCCACCCTTGATGCGATTCCGAAAACCGTTCGGCGCTTCGTGGAGATGCGGTTGCGTTCGTGCGGCAATGCCGCGTGCGAGGTGGCGGCCGCACTAGCGCTTGATCCAGACGCCGCGCCTGCGCAGCTCAAAGATGTCCTCGGAATGCAAGAGGACACATTTTTGGATGCGTTAGATGATTTGTTGGCATCTGAGATTCTCGTTGAACCCGATACCGGCCCGATCTTCGCCTTCCGCCACGATATCGAGCGCGAAGTTGCCGAAGGGTCGCTCAATGCCGCTCGCAGAGCGCGCCTGCACGAACGCTTTGCCGCCCTGCTCGAGCCGTTTCAGAATCGTGGCAATGCGTTGCGCCGCAGCCGGCATTTTCGCGCCGCGCGCCGGTGGCGTGAAGCGGCCGAGCAATGCCTGGTAGCGGCAGAAGAAGCCTTGGAGTGGAACGCTTGGCGCGATGTGATTCGAATTGCCTGCGAAGGCATCGATTTGCTCAGAGAGTTGGCGCGCAGTCCGGAGGCTGATGCTCTCGCAAGCAACCTCCATCGGGGCTGCGCGCACGGCTATTTAATGGGCGGTTACTACGAAGACGCGATCCGCACGTTGGTCGAAGCGGCGCGCTGCGGCTATTGCTCCTCCGATCCGGCACTGGGCCGCCGGGCGGATCAAGTCTATGCGATCGCTTGTCTCTATGCGCACAAATACGCAGATGCGCAAAAGAAAGCGGACGAAATTATCGAGACTGCAAGCAAGGATGGCCGCGAGGGCCCCTTGCCGATGGCGTGGACAAGCCGTTCTTGCGCGTCGTTCTTTCTGAACGAGCCGGACGTTGCAGTCGGGGATGCGGGGCGCGCCATTGAAATTGCAAAACGGACCGGGCGCAAGGATTCGATGGCCGGCGCCTATCGCTATCTCGTACAATGGAACGGCATGTTGTGGCGCTTCCCTGAGGCGATGAGTGCGCGTCACGAAGCTATGGAAATCTCTACGCACGTGAATTTCCAATCCGAGATGTCCTCAAGGTGTCTTTCGGGTTGGCTCGAGTTCCTTTTGGAGCGATATGCGAGTTGTATTGCAATGATGCGCGGCGTCCAGAGAGGCGTGCGTCAAGGCCCCGAGTTGCAGCGGACGATGAACAAAGTTTCATCCACAATGTTGCCACGTTTGCTCAACGACGCGATGGTGATGGAAGCGTGGGCCCACCTTCGCACCGGAACGGTAGATGAGGCCGCAGAACTGCTTGACCGCGTCGCTTCCAACTCCGCTGCCTATGCCTTCCCGGAGCACGTGCAACTCGTTGCGTTGCTGCGTGCCGAGCTACAGCTCGCTCGGGGAGCACACGCACCTGAAGATTTTGAAGAAATGCTGAGCGTCTTTGATGCCAAGTTGTTCTTGCGCGAAGAAATCGCGGCGCTTTCCCACACCGTAAGCTTAATCGCGGCTCGTATCGCGTGCCGCACGCGTTCAGCCGGCGCTGCCGCTGCATGGGATAGCGCGTTTGATGAAGCGCGGGAGATTGCAGCCCGGACTCCGCTCGATGCGCCATGGGTCTTCCGAAAACTCGAGCAAGCCGCACGCGAGGCATCCCAAGCCACTCGCCAGGACCGGGCCGCAACGGAAGCTGCCGCTTGGGAATCCCGCAAAGTTGCGGCCTTGGCCGGCCTTCGCGCGCCTCAGAATTTGATTCTGAGTTGATGCTCGTCGGCTAGCCTTTGGTAATTAAGGAGGCCCGCGTGACTATTTCCCGGCGAGAATCTTTCGTTATCCACTTTTACCACGACGATACGGGCGATGTGTTCGCCCGGGTGACGGAGTCGGGGTCGCAAGAGACGTGGACCGTGCGAAGCGCATTCCAGCTGCGCATGATGCTCGCGCCTCTAAATCCCAACGGCATTGAACCGATGTCAGTCTCCCGCCTCAAACTCTGAGAACGCCATCGTTCCGGCCCCTAACCTCCCGGCGCTTGCTTTCCTTGCTCCCCGCCGCTATATTCAAGTCTCACGCTTTTTAGCGCGTGCGCTGCTAGTCGGAGGTCGTGTGGAGAACAAGGTTTTAGGCTGTAAGGAATGCCATCGAAATTTCGATTTCTCGGTTCGCGATCAACAGTTTTACGCACAAAAGGGATTCACGAACGAGCCCCAGCGCTGCAAGGAGTGTCGAGACGCGCGCAAGGCGGGTGGTGCGGCATCCACGCTACGCCCAACCTTCGACGCGATCTGCGCGGAATGCAGCGTTCAAACGACCGTCCCATTTAAGCCTCGGGGCGACCGGCCCGTTCTCTGCCGGACCTGCTATTCATCGCGGACCCCCGCTCTCGTCTAGGAGCAACGAGCGCCGGCCCGAAGGGGTAGCGCGTGCAATTAGCGGCCTTAGAAGCGGTCCGGTACAGCGGCGGCGTGCTCGAGTACCTCGATCAACGCCTACTACCCCAACAAGAGCGCATGGTGCGTGCGGACACCCTGGACGAAATCGAGGCGGCGATCAAGACGCTCGCGGTCCGCGGCGCGCCCGCGATCGGCGTTTTCGGGGCGTACGGAGTTGCGCTTTTGCGCGACGCAACGACGAGCGATAGCGAATTTCACGCAGCCGCACACCGCGTCCGTAACGCCCGCCCCACAGCGGTAAACTTGGCATGGGCGGTCGACCGCGTTCTTGCGAGCCACGATATGATGGCCGAAGCGAAAACCATCCACACCGAACAGCAGACCATCGACTTGCGGATGGCGCAAGCCGCGCTCGAACTTTTTCCCATGAGCGCGCGCGTTATTACGCATTGCAATACCGGCCCAATCGCAACCGCGGGCGGCGGGACAGCACTCGGAGCAATTATTGCCGCGGACCGCGCAGGCAGACGCGTAAGCGTCTACGTTGATGAAACACGTCCGCTCTTGCAAGGCGCGCGTCTCACGATTTACGAGTTGCATCGCGCAGGGGTCGAGGCAACGCTCATGGTCGATAGCGCGGCGGCCATCGCAATGCAGCGCCAGAAGATCGATCTGATCATCGTCGGTGCCGATCGTATCGCCCGTAACGGAGATACGGCGAACAAAATCGGCACGTACGGACTCGCGATTCTGGCCGCTCATCACGGCATTCCATTCTATGTTGCGGCGCCGCGCTCGACGTTTGATTTCGAGATGAAGAGTGGCGCAGAGATTCCGATCGAGGAGCGCGATGCAACCGAAGTGCGGGAATTTGCCGGGGCGCCGGCAGCCGGCGAGGAAACTCCCGTTTATAATCCGGCCTTCGACGTCACGCCCGGCCATCTGGTTACCGCGATCGTAACGGAGTACGGCATCTTGCGACCGCCCTACGGCGAATCCATTCCCGCACTTGCCGATCGACCGAACACAGGAGTTTTGATATAAAATTCTACGACTTTATCGATAAGTCGCCCTCGTTCGGAAAGCTCGTGATTATCGAAGGCACGGAACGTACGCTTGCCGATATTGCCGTTGACACGATTATCGATCGAACGTTGCCCGATGCGAGCATGCGCGATCTCAATCTCGAACGTTTGCGTGCGGTCGAACTTGATGGGATGAGCAAGGTTGCCGATGCCGTAGGAGCGATGCCATTTCTTGCCGAGCGCCGTCTCGTGGTCGTTACCGATACGCAAGCGCTCAAAGTTGCCGCGCGGCGTGAGCTGTGGGCGGTTGCAGAGAGCGTGCCGGACGGAAACACCTTGGTGCTCTGCGATTTGCTCTCGCCGCGTTCCCAGCGTCCGGAACCTTTCGGAGCGATGGCCGGGCGTACCGCGCTACGCATTGACACCACGCTCAATGAAGCGATGCGAACGCGCTTTGTTCAAGAGCTCTTGCAGAAATTGGACGCCACCGCAGAGCCGCGTGTGATCGCCGAACTCTCGAGCAGCCAAGCGGAACTTTCAGCGATCCGAAACGATCTCGAGAAGCTTGCGCTCCTGAAGAAGAAGATCACGTACAAAGATCTCGAGCAGGACAGTCTTTCAGTCGAAGATCCCAAGGCGTACAAATATGCGAGCGCCTTGGTCGAAGGCCGTCTGGCGGAAGCGCTCGAGATCGCGGCCGATCTTTTTACAAGCGACCCGCGCGGCGCAGGGGTTCCACTCGTAAGTGCGCTCGCCACCGAATTTGGGCTGATTTGGGAGCTGGCCCGGCCCGGCGGCGAACTGCCGCCGCGGGCGAAATGGCGCGAGCGTGGGTTGCGCCCGGTGGCAGCCAGAATCGGCGAACGACGGGCACGGGTTGCCTACGAGCGCGCGGTTCGAGGCTTCGAGGCGCTCGTCACAGGCAAAATTGACGAACCGCGATTGCTCGTCGAGATGCTCACTGCCGAGCTTGGAGCGGTCCGAGGGGGCACCTAGTGGGGGCGCGAAAGGCGAGAGAGTCCCATGGATTACACTACGTACGCCTCTCCGTTCTCATGGAGATATGGAAGAGCTGAACTTCGCACGCTGTTTTCGGAACGCGAACGCCGCCGGCTGTGGCGGGTCGTCTGGGTGGCGCTCGCGCGTTCGCAGCAGAAGGCGGGGCTCGTCACGGAGCACGAGCTTGCAGATTTGCAGGCCCATCAAAACGAGATAGACATTGATGCGGCGCTTGCGATCGAGCGCGAGATTCATCACGACCTGATGGCGGAAATCCGCGTGTTCGCATCGCAGGCAACCATCGGCGGCGGCAAGCTGCATCTTGGTTCGACCTCGATGGATATCGAAGACAACGTCGAGGTCTATCGCATGCGGCGCGCGCTCGGTCTGATCGGCCAGTCGCTGTGCGAACTGCTTCTTGCCTTCTCAAAACGGATCCACGAATACGCGGATGTCGTTTGCATGGGCTTCACGCATTTGCAACCGGCAGAACCCACCACGCTCGGCTACCGGCTGGCCGTCTACGCGCAGGATTTGCTGATCGACCAAGACCATCTGCGGTTCGTCTTTGAAAATATGACCGCCAAAGGAATGCGCGGCGCCGTTGGTACTTCAGCCTCCTATGAACAACTGCTGCAAGACCCGGGCGCCTCTCGCGATCAAGAGCGCGAGGTGCTGCAAACGCTGGGTCTACAGGCGCGTGAAGTCAGCACGCAGACGTATCCGCGAAAACTGGATTATTTGCTGGTCTCCTCGCTCGCCGGCGTCGGTGCATCGCTCTCGAAGTTCGCTGCGGACATTCGCATTCTAAGCTCTCCGGAGTTCGGCGAGGTATTCGAGCCCTTCGGAAAAATGCAAGTGGGCAGCTCCGCTATGCCCTTCAAGCGCAATCCCATTATGTGCGAGCGTATCGATTCGCTTGCGCGTTTGCTCCCGGCGTACGCGGATGTGGCTTGGCAGAATGCAGCCACCAATTATCTCGAGCGTACGCTCGACGATAGCGCAAACCGCCGCACGATTTTGCCGGAAGCACTCCTCTGCGTCGATGAGATCATCTCCCTCGGGCGCCGCGTCGTCGACGGCCTTCGCGTCGATACGCAGCGCATGGCGCAGAACTTGCGGACGTACGGCCCATTTGCGGGCACGGAATCGGTGATGATGGAGGCCGCCCGCGCGGGTGGGAACCGCCAAGAATTGCACGAGACTATTCGCGCCGCCGCAATGGAAGCGTGGAGCGCGCTCTCGCGCGGCGAAGCCAATCCTCTTGGCTCGCTGCTCACCGAAGACGCGGAACTTACGACGCTGCTCGATCCGGCCGAAATAAGGCTCTTGCTCGATCCGAGCAAGCACATCGGCACCGCCGCCCAGCGCGCCCAAGAACTCGCCCAAAAACTGGAGCAGCTTGAACCGTTCCCTCAACAGTTGGAAATTAAAATATGAAAAAGATAATGTTCTTAGGCGCCCCCAAGGGGAATATCGGCGCTACCGCGTTTGGTGGCGGGCGCCATATTTTGGGGGCCGCACGCTTTAGCGTGGGGGGTGGGTTTGCTTCGGCAAACCCGGCGCAGCTAGGCGGAGCGCCTTTAGAATGAATAAAGGCATACAAATTGCGCAGGGCAAGACGAAAGTGCTCTACGAACAGCCGGGGCAGCCCGACGTTCTCGTTGTCGCGCAGACGGATGCTATTTCTGCCGGCGATGGCGCCAAGCAAGACGTTATTTCGGGAAAAGGCCGCCTTGCGGCGCAGACAACCGCACGGGTCTTCCGCTTGCTGAATTTATGCGGTCTGCCTTCGCACTATTTGAGCGGCGGCGAGGACGACGACAACAACGAGATGCTTGTGCGCCGCTGCAATATGATTCCGCTGGAGGTGGTCGTGCGCGGCGTTGCCGCCGGTTCGCTCATCAGACGCAATCCGGGATTACAAAAGGGCGCGTTGCTCATCCCGCGCATGGTTGAGTTTTTTCTCAAGGACGATGCGAATCACGATCCGCTCATCGATCCGGAATCGATCGTTAGCAAAGGCATTGCCAGCCCTGCGGAAATCGGCGCGATGAGCGAGATGGCGCGCATTACGTTTGATATTCTCTCGCACGCCTGGCGCAAGAAAGATACGCTGCTTGTCGATCTTAAAATCGAATTCGGGCGGCTTACGGGGGGCGAGAATCAGGGTATGCTGGTCATCGCCGACGTCATCGATAATGATTCATGGCGCATCTGGCCGCAAGCGCGCGAAGATCTGATGCTCGATAAGCAACTGTACCGCAACCTGGATAAAGCGTCTCCCGATGATCTTTTACGCATTAAGGACGCGTATGAGAGCGTCGCCGACCAAGTTGGATCGTTTCCGCAGATGCGTCCGGGCATGGTTGCCGTCATTTGCGATGGTCCGGAATACGTTGATTCCTCAAACCGGCTGGTCCAATCGCTGCAGATGTTCGGACTGCCGACCGTCCGGCACGTTGCATCGAGCATCAAAACGCCCGGATACGTCTTGCAACTCGTGCAACAGCTCGACGCGACCTTTGCCCGACTGCTTTTTGTTTCCGTCGGCGAGCCGAACAGCGCTTTGCGCGATATGCTCGATAATGCAACGACGAATCCCGTATTTCATTACAGTGGCACGCCCGAGCAAGTTGCTATGCGTTGCGCAAAAACGCTCGCGATGGAAGATACCGTGCTTTTCGGGCGAACGCTGCTCATGCAAACGAATTCCCGTTCTGCAATCATGCAAGCGGACGCCGGCGTCAATGCAAGCGTGCCACCGAACTCGACCCTTGCCTAGAAATTTCGAGGTTATCGCAAAGAGCGGCGACGAGATACGGAGCGCAGCGCTAACCGCGGGCCTTGCTCTGCGCGTCGACGAGTTGCGGCGGATCGCAGAGCATCTCGGGCGCAATCCGACGCTCGTGGAGGCATACGCATTTGATGCGCAGTGGAGCGAGCATTGCAGTTACAAAAGCAGCCGCCACCACTTAAAGAATCTGCCGACCGCGGGTCCGACCGTTGTTGTGGGACCCGGCGAGGATGCCGGGATCGTGCACCTCGGCGAATGGAAAGGCGAGCGGTACGGCGTGGTGGTCGCGCATGAGTCGCACAATCATCCTTCGCAGGTCGTTCCATTTGAAGGCGCTGCGACCGGCGTCGGTGGCATTGTGCGCGATGTGCTGTGCATGGGCGCCCAGGTCGTTGCGATCGCCGATCCGCTGCGTTTTGGCCGCATCGAGGATGCGGATTCGCACCAACGCTATGTTGCCACGAGCGTTGTTGACGGTATTGCCGCGTACGGCAACGCAATCGGCGTTCCGAACATCGCGGG
>JBHEMH010000008.1:100200-100695 GCA_046262675.1 Vulcanimicrobiaceae bacterium | reverse complement strand
CTGCGATGGCTGCCCCCGCAACCACGAAGGCCGCGGCGACGAATGACGCGCGAAAAGATGGCCTGATTAAAGTCATGCAAGATTCTCCAAAGATGTTCGCTCTCTGCACGATAGCAAGGAAGCGGTTACAAAGCGGTTACGTAGCGGGATCCGAAGGGTGTAGGGAGACACGCGACTCTAATCGCCACATGAAAGGTAGCAAAGACAACGTCCGACACACGTCCGAAAAACGTCCGAAATACTGGTCTAGCTAAAGAGCAGCTGATCCAGCCCCTCCGGCCCCCGGCGCACTTCTTCAACCTCGGCGGTCCCCGTTGCGCCTCGGCGGAAATGGCGGCGGCGATTGTATCAAGAACCGCGCGCTCCGCAGCGTGCACCGGAAATCCGGGCCCGCGACGTAAGGCAGCGGCTTCGCTAAGACAGATGCGCGCATCGCCCAATCGCCCGTCGCGAGCGAACAGATCCGCGAAGGCTTCAAGATCCCTTGCGAGATTA
>JBHEMH010000008.1:47142-100190 GCA_046262675.1 Vulcanimicrobiaceae bacterium | reverse complement strand
CTTCAGATCGCGGTGCATGGAGAAGCTGCGTCGCAAGTATTCACGTGCTTCTCTCCCCTCGCCGCTCGCGGCGGCCGTGCGGCCCAGCCCGCGAAGCGTCTCAGCGATGGCGGAGTCGTCCTTTGCCGCTTCGGCATGCTCTAAGGCTTCCTTAAAATGCCGTTTCGCAGACCGAAGATCACCGGAGAAATATTCGTTCAAACCGATATGACTTAGCCGCCATGCCACTCCGCGTGCGTACCGGATTTCCTGCGCAAGCCGCAGGCTCTCGTCATACAGCGTTCGCGCTTTTTCATACTCGCCGCTCAGGGACTTGAGTTCGCCCAGATTGTCCAGCGCGATCGAAATGTACCGAGTCATCTCCAGGGCTCTGAATATCTGCAAGGCGGAGGCAAACGCATCTTCGGCCTCTTCGTAATTGCCGGTCAGAAAGTAACCGCTTGCGAGATTATGCAGAGAGCGGCCCATTCCAATTCGATCGCCGATTTTCTGACGGATAGCGAGCGCTTCCAAATTTAGCGCACGCGAGCGTTCCACGTTTTCCGAAAGATCCTCAATCGTCGCCGCAAAATGCAAGGTCTCGGCAGAGACGGCCGAGGGTTCGGCGCTTCTCGCAATTGCGGCGGCTTCGCGCAGCAGTGACTCGCCTTCGGTCAGGCGCCCTCTGCCCTCTCCAAAGCGCCCGAGGCAAATCGCGAGTGTCATCGCAGCGTGCTGATCTCCATGGGTCCGCGCCCAATGAAAGGCGCAGCGGATGTTTGATACGTCGGGAGCAACCTGCGCAAACCACGACTGTACGCTTCCGGCCCGGTTCTCGTCCCATAGGTCTGCAACGAGTGTGGCGAAATAACTCACCTGTTTTTCGCGCACCACAGCTTCGGAGCCGTCTCGTTTTAGACGTTCGAGAGCGTATACACGCAGCGGCTCTAAGAGTCTGACTCGCTCCGCAAGGCCTTCTTTTTCGACTGTCACTAAAGATTTTCCAACGAGGCTCTCGACAACATCCAGAGACCCCGCGATCGCCGCAGCGGCGGCAATGTCACAGCCCCCTTCAAAAACACCCAAGGCGCAAAACACCGTGCGCTCTTCAGCCCCCAGTAAATTGTAGCTCCAATCGATTGTATCGTTTAAGGCGTGGATCCGAGGCAAGACTGCAAGCCGCTGGGCTAAGGTCGTCAATGAAAATGCAGACAGGCGCGCCGCAGCGATTTCGATTGCGAGCGGTATACCGTCCGCCCGCGCGCAAACCCTCAATATCTCTTCGAGATTGCTATCCGTCATCTGGAATTCGGGCCGCACACACGCGGCACGCTTCGCAAAAAGGATGGCCGCGTCTGCGCCTTCCAGGGACGGCATGCTGAAAACCGCTTCGGCTGGGTAATGCAACGCTTCACGGCTGGTTGCGAGGATTTTTAGCCACCGACACTTGGTAAGAATGTTGTGGATGCAAGGGATACACGAAGTAATGACATGCTCGCAATTATCCAGGATCAAAAGGCTTACCGAAGAGCCGACTTGCAGGATCGTTTCAAGCTGGAACTTGCCGCCGGGGTCGACTCCAAAAGCTAAGGCGATCGCCTCGCTCACCGAAAATTCAGCGTCACAGACCGACAAGTCAGCGAACCGCGCGGTACCCGAGGGAACATCTTCGGCGATGTTGAGCGCCATGCGCGTTTTGCCCATCCCGCCGAATCCCGTAATTGTAACGAGGCGGTGGCGTTCGAGCAGCTTTTTTATCTGCTCGGCTTCGCGATGGCGCCCCACAAAGTCGGTGCTGAATTGAGGCATGACCGGAAGGTCGTGTTGAGGAGCGCTCACCGAACTTGCGCGCAGGAGGCGTGCTGCTTCCAGCGTCTCCGATGAGGGTCCCACCCCAAGATCTGATTTTAGGCGCATTGATAACGATTCGTATTCCTGGATTGCAGCGGCCGTGTTGCCACTTTGCGCCAGCAATGACATCAGTTCGCGCACGACGTCCTCTCGCCACGGCTCCTCTTGGATATAGGATAGAGCGGCCTGAATCGCCCTTTCGCTGTCGCTTGTCGTTGCCGATTTATGTATGAGTCGCAAGAGCGCTTGGAGATACTGCTCGCGATATTCCGCACGCAGCGGCCGCAGCCATACTTCATCTAGCGAAGCAAGGAAGTCGCCACTCACGCATTTTATGGCTGCCAGGTCGTTCTCTGCGCGCAGTTCGCGCTTAAATTCCGCAACGTCGATCACTACGTCCGGCTGCTCGTTCCATTGCAATGTACGCGCGCTCACGTTCAACCAATCGTGCTTATTCCCGGTCCGCAACGCGGTCGCTATGAGGTGCAGGTGTCGCCTGAGGTTTGCGCGTGCCTGGGATTCAGTCTCGTCGGGCCAGATCATATATGCCAAGGCTTGACGGTCGTGAACACGATCTGACGTCGCGGCGAGATAACCGAAGAGTGCGAGCGCCGTGCGCGGCACTTTCAATGCAAAGGGAACACCTTGACGGGCGAGCCGCGGCTCGCCAAAAAGTTTGATCGTGAAGGCGGCGTCCCGCCCGGCCGTGTGCATGACGTAGCCCCTTTTCGGGTGCCGTCTCCAGGAGCGATGGCCTCGCCACCGTATCAATGGCCCGGTTACAAAACGGTTACGCGCGGAGGCGAATCTTAGAAACCGTTAAGGACGTCGTGCGCGATATCCGGCAAATGCGTTGTGCCGTGGTCGAACAAGATCCCCAGGGCGCCCGCCGCATCGGCCGCCTCCATGTCGCTCTGCTTGTCGCCGACGACGATGCAGTCTGCGGGATCAATGTCCAAGAGGCGCGCGGCCTCGAGGACCATCCCCGGAAGCGGCTTTCTGCATTCGCACCCGTCAGCTGGTCCGTGCGGACAATAGAGCCATACGTGGAATGGGCCGCAAAGCTCTTCGATGCGGCGGTTAACGGATTCAACTTGATCGATGGTGATCATGCCGCGCGCAACGCCACTCTGATTTGAGATGACGCCAACCTTTAGACCGGCGGCGCGCAAGGCATCGAGGGCTTCTTCTGCCCCCGGTACCAACACAACTTGTTTCGGATCGCCGTTGTAGGGGACGTCGATCACCAGCGTCCCGTCGCGATCAAAAAGCACCGCGCGCGGTTTCTTATCTATTGGTGGTTCCAATACACAAACATCATGATCGCCGCCGCGGCCATTAACACGAATGTCGCCCAGCCCCAAATATTTGCGAGCACGGAACTCTTCCAGCGGCCCATGACCTCGCGTTGATTGGAGATATGAATGATCGCATACACCAGCGGCACCGCTGCGACTCCATTAAGCACGGCTGACCAAAAGAGGGCTTTGATCGGATCGATCCCCACGACGTTCATCAGCATGCCGATCACGACTCCGGCTCCTAAGATGAAATAAAAGCGGGGAGCCCGGCGCGGTTTCTCGTTGAGTCCTGTACGAAAATGCAGCATCTCCGCGGCCACGTACGCGGATGAACCGGCCAGAACCGGAATGGCAAGCATGCCCGTCCCGATCATGCCGACCGCGAAAAGCAGATAGGCGAACTTTCCCGCCAGCGGCTTCAAGGCTTCCGCAGCGTCTTGGGCGGTTGCAATATCGTGTTTGCCGTGAGCGCCGAGCGTAACCGCGGTGGTCGTGATGATGAAGAACATCACGAGATTGGAATAGATCATCCCGGTATTAACATCGGCGTGCGCATCCACAATTTCTTCGTGCGTTGCACCTTTACGTTCTCGAATCGTCGAGCGTCCAAGCTCTTTTTCTTCTTCCACCATCAGCGATGACTGCCAGAAAAACAGATAAGGAGAAATCGTGGTACCGAGCACGCCGACGAGCGTTGTGATCCATTGTCCGTTCAAATGAAACTCGGGTACGACGGTATGTTTGAGAACGTCAAGCCAGTGAGGATGAACGATAAACGCAGTAATGACGTACGCGAAAAGTGCGAGCGTTAGCCATTTGAAGATTTTGCTAAGAAGCCGGTATGAGAAGTAAATTTGTGCGGTCAATAAAAGCGCGCCAAAGAACAATACCCAGAGCAGCACGGGCAGACCGAGGACCAAATGCGCTGAGGCAGACATACCGGCAAAGTCTGCGCCCACATTAAATGTGTTGGCAATAACGACGATCAATGCCAGCGACATCGCGAGCCAAGCCGGAAACGACTTGCGCATT
Source organism: Vulcanimicrobiaceae bacterium (assembly GCA_046262675.1). GTDB lineage: Bacteria > Vulcanimicrobiota > Vulcanimicrobiia > Vulcanimicrobiales > Vulcanimicrobiaceae > JACRUB01. Next base: position 96,027 of record JBHEMH010000008.1, on the reverse strand, counting down.
TGAGCCGCAAGCCCAATACCGCTCACCATGCCGATCCGTGCGCACATGCCCTGAATGACCGCCATCATCGGGGTGGTAATTAACGAGACCCACAGCATCGAGAGTCCTGTGGTCGCGCCGGTTACGGAATAGGTTGAAATCCCCGACGGATCGTCATCAGCCGCGCCGGTGATAAGTCCCGGCCCAAGATTCTTAAAAAACCTCAAGACGTGCTCGCGCGGCGGCATCCCTGGCTTGAGGCTTAGTTTGGCGACATCCTTTACTGGATCAGACATGCTGCTGCTGCATTCTCCTAAGAAGAAGGGCCCCGCCTGCGCGGAGCCCTCGTCCTTTTTTTCTTATCCTAGCGTCGCGCCTCGGCGGGAACCGGAGCGCCGGCCTTTTCCTTCATCTCAAGAATGTTTTCGCCCATTTCCACGAGCTCTTTTTCACTGAACAGTTGGCGGACCATCGGAAACATTTCTGACTCTTCTTCGTCCGCATGATGTTTCACGGCCTCACCCAAAACCTGAATTTTCGCTTTGTACGTTTCGTCTGTTGGTTCAAGGCGTTCGAGCTCTTTGATCAGACGTTTGGCGACGCCGTGCTCCTCGTACGCCTCAAGTATCTCATCTTTTTGATCGCTCTTTTTTGCGCGCTCTTTGAAGACCGGATAAAGAAGTTTTTCCTCAATCTTCGAATGCAGCGTAACCGCTTCGTCTATCTGCTCGAAGAGATCGCGGCGGCTGGTTGTCGCGCGCTCGCCTAACTCTTCGGCCTTCTTAAAAAGTGCTTTGACCTCTTCGTGATCTTTCTTCAGTATGTCTAACGCGTTCAAAATAGCCCCCTTACTGTGATACCTCCGTTCTACCCCAGCAGAGGTCCGTTCTAATCGCAGCAAGCGAGCACTAGTCGCCTGCGACGCCCGCTTGTTCGTGTACCGGGACGTAGAGCTCTCCGCCGGCGGCCGCGAACTCTTCCGCTTTCTCTTTCATGCCTTGCTCTGCGAAGTCACGAACTTCTTGGGTGATTTTCATCGAGCAAAAATGCGGTCCGCACATCGAACAGAAGTGGGCGATTTTTGCGCCATCGGCGGGGAGCGTTTCATCGTGAAACTCTTGCGCTGTCTCCGGATCGAGCGAAAGATTGAATTGATCTTGCCAACGGAATTCGAATCGCGCCTTTGAGAGCACGTCGTCCCAACGCCGCGCATGCGGATGGCCTTTGGCGACGTCGGCCGCGTGCGCCGCGATCTTATAGGCGATCACGCCGTCTTTGACGTCTTTTTTATTTGGAAGCCCGAGATGCTCTTTCGGCGTGACGTAACACAACATCGCCGTCCCGTACCAGCCGATCATCGCCGCCCCGATGGCGCTCGTTATGTGGTCGTATCCGGGAGCAATGTCCGTCGTCAGCGGTCCGAGGGTGTAGAACGGCGCTTCGTGACAAATCTCGAGTTGCTTGTCCATGTTCTCTTTGATCAGATGCATCGGCACGTGACCCGGACCTTCGATCATGACCTGCACGTCGTGCTTCCAGGCGATCTGTGTAAGTTCGCCCAGCGTTTCCAGCTCGCCGAACTGCGCCGCATCGTTTGCATCCGCAAGGCAGCCCGGGCGTAAGCCGTCGCCGAGCGAGAAGCTGACGTCGTAGGCTTTCATAATCTCGCAGATCTCTTCGAAATGCGTGTAGAGAAAATTTTCTTTGTGATGTGAGAGACACCACTTTGCAAGAATCGAACCGCCGCGCGAAACGATGCCGGTGACTCGCGTTGCGGTCAGCGGAATATAGCGTAAGAGCACACCGGCATGGATCGTGAAATAGTCGACCCCTTGCTCTGCCTGCTCGATGAGCGTGTCGCGATAAAGCTCCCAGGTCAGGTCCTCCGCTTTACCGTTGACTTTTTCAAGCGCTTGATAGATCGGGACCGTTCCGATGGGCACCGCGGAATTGCGCAAAATCCACTCGCGCGTTTCGTGAATATTCTTACCCGTGGAAAGATCCATGACCGTGTCGGCACCCCAGCGCGTGGCCCAGGTCATTTTCTCGACTTCTTCTTCGATAGTCGAGGCGACTGCGGAGTTGCCAATGTTCGCATTGATTTTCACCAGGAAGTTGCGTCCAATGATCATCGGTTCGCTCTCGGGATGATTGATGTTTGCGGGAATGATCGCGCGGCCTCGCGCCACTTCATCGCGCACGAAGTCGGCCGCCATGCCTTCACGCAACGCGATAAACTCCATTTCCGGGGTGATCTGACCCTTGCGCGCGTAGTGCATTTGAGAAACATTCGCACCGGGGTTTGCACGGCGTGGCTTGCGCGTCGCGGCAAACCGCAGAGATTGCAGCTCCGGCATCGCTTCGCGCCCAAGACGGTAGACCGAAGATGACTTCTCGAGTTCTTCGGTATCGCGGCGGCCATCGATCCACTGCTCGCGCAATGGGTGCAAGCCGCGGGTTACGTCCGTGGTGAGGCTCGCATCGGTGTACGGTCCGCTCGTGTCGTACACGACGTGCTTCTCTCCGTTGGAGAGCGCGATCTCGCGCATCGGAACGCGAACCTCACCCGGCCCGTCAACATAAATCTTCATACAGATCCTCCCTCGCGCCGGCATTACCCGGATCAGGTTCGGATTCGCGGTTGCGAATCACTAACGGTCGGCCTCTAGCCCTCTCAGCCCCGGCATATGGCGGAGCTCCCGTGCAGAATTGCTATACACGACGGATGAGGGAAGTCCCGCCAAAGACCGTAACCACAGTCCCGTGCAGAGACACGACGCCGCGCCGGGTTCCTACGCGCTACTCGGCGGAGCGCAGCTCGCGGTCGGCGCCGCCGCAATTTTTGCCCGCTACGCCCTGGTGGGAGCGCAACCCTTAGCAGTAGCGGCGCTTCGTTTATCGATCGCCAGCGCGGTTTTGCTGATGATCGCCCTTGTCCGACGCAACAGCGCATCCGCGCCAACGACCAAAATGCAACGGACGCTGCTCGCGGTCGCCGGACTGATGATGGCCATTCATTTTGCGGGATGGATTTGGTCCCTCGAATACACAAGCGTTGCGATCTCCACCCTGATCGTAGCCACGACGCCGCTCTTTACCACCCTCTACGATGTGCTGGTATTAAGAAGGCCTGCGCCATCAGCAGTGTGGTTCGCGTATCTCCTCGCCGCCGCCGGACTGCTGATGGTAGTCGGATTCAACCGCGTCGCGCCACCGATTTCCGGGCATGCGTTACTCGGAGACGCGCTCGCACTCATCGGAGCAATTGCAATCGGGGCGTACTTCATCATCGTACGGGAAGTGCGCTCGGGACTCTCGACGCGCACTATTATTTCACATACGTATGTGTGGGCCGCCATTGTGCTCATCGCCGCCGCATTGATAGCACACCAGCCGCCTCCGCCGCTCTCGGCCACTGGCGCCTGGCTGGGAATTCTCGCACTGGCGCTCGTCTCGCAGTTGCTCGGCCACACGGCGCTTAACGCCTCGCTACGAGTTTTTTCACCGAGCGCCATTGCAACCGCGACTCTGCTCGAGCCCGTCTTTGCGGCAATTCTCGCTGCGCTGATCTTTGCGGAGAGCATGTCGCTGCTCGCGGTCGCCGGCGGAGTGTTGCTCTTGGCCGCAATCGGCATCGTGCTGCGTTTTGACCGGCCACTATTGGACCAATCCATTAGCTAGATTGGACCGCTCCATGGGTGGGAAGGTCTGGACTTTAGCGGAAGGGCTCTGCATGACGACCACCCCCTTCAGCGAGCCGGATCCACAAGAAACCCAAGAATGGATTGATGCTCTCGACGGCGTTCTCCAAAACGAGGGTCCCGCACGTGCGCAAGCCTTGGTGGAAACAATTGTCGACCGGGCTCAAGCCGGCGGCGCGCATGTTTCGCTTGGCGTGCAGACGCCCTACATCAACACGATTAGCCCCGCGCAGCAGCCCCCAATGCCGGGCAGTGACGAACTCGAAACGCGCATCCGGCATTTCGTGCGTTGGAACGCAATGGCGATGGTCGTGCGCGCCAATGAAGAGTCCTCCGAACTTGGTGGACACGTTGCAAGTTTTCAATCCGCTGCCACGCTCTACGACGTGGGCTTCAATCATTTCTTCCATGCGCCGGACGAAACGCACGGCGGTGATCTGGTTTTCTTTCAAGGTCACTCATCGCCCGGCTTTTACGCACGTGCGTTTCTCGAGGGACGCCTCACCGAAGATCAGCTCAATAACTTCCGCCAAGAAGTTGACGGGAAGGGCCTGCCGTCTTATCCGCACCCCTGGCTGATGCCCGACTTCTGGCAGTTCGCAACCGTGTCCATGGGCTTGGGCCCTATTCAAGCGATTTACCAAGCACGCTTCATGAAGTATTTGCAGAATCGCGGCATTGCGCAGACAGCCGGCCGCAAGGTGTGGGCATTTCTCGGCGACGGTGAGATCGACGAACCGGAATCGCTCGGAGCCATCTCCGTGGCGGCGCGCGAGCAGCTCGACAATCTCATCTTCGTCGTCAACTGCAACTTGCAACGCCTCGACGGTCCCGTGCGCGGCAACGGCAAGATTATCCAAGAGTTGGAACGCGTCTTCCGCGGCGCCGGCTGGAACGTCATCAAAGTCATTTGGGGTAGCGGCTGGGATAAGCTGCTCGCAAAAGATCACACCGGACGTCTCGTCCAACTGATGAACGAGTGCGTCGATGGGGATTATCAAACATTTAAGGCCAATGACGGCGCATTTGTACGCGAACATTTCTTTGGGCGCTATCCCGAAACGGCGGAGCTGGTCAAAGACTGGTCCGATGAGGATATTTGGGCGCTTTCGCGCGGTGGCCACGACCCTAAAAAAGTGTATGCAGCCTACCTTGCTGCAACGCAAGCTACGGGACAACCCACTGTCGTGCTTGCAAAGACCATCAAAGGCTACGGTATGGGCTCCTCGGGCGAAGCACAGAATATCGCGCACCAGCAAAAGCACATGGAACTCAAATCGATGCGCGCGTTTCGCGACCGGTTCTCGATTCCGATTTCGGACGAGAAGCTCGAAACGATCCCCTTTTACAAGCCGCCGGAAGATAGCCCGGAGATGCAGTATCTGCGCGCCAAACAAAAAGAGCGCGGCATTCTGCCGCACCGCCGCGAGAAAGCGGCTCCGCTTGTGACACCGGAGCTAGCCGCATTCGATGCCCAGCTCAAGAGTACAGGCGACCGGGAAATCTCTACCACGATGGCGTTTGTCCGAATTCTCAATGCGATCATTCGGGATAAGAACGTCGGCAACCGCGTCGTTCCGATCGTGGCGGACGAATCGCGCACCTTCGGGATGGAAGGCATGTTCCGTCAGCTGGGCATCTACTCCGCGCAAGGTCAGCTCTACAATCCGCAAGATGCGGCGCAGCTCATGTATTATCGCGAGGACAAATCCGGGCAAATTCTGCAAGAAGGCATCAACGAAGCGGGCGCGATGTCGTCATGGATTGCGGCCGCAACGTCGTACTCGACAAACGGCGAGCAGATGATTCCGTTCTTCATTTTCTATTCGATGTTCGGCTTTCAGCGAGTCGGCGATCTCGCCTGGGCAGCGGGCGACATGCGCAGCCGCGGATTCCTCATCGGCGGAACGGCGGGCCGCACGACGCTCAACGGGGAGGGACTGCAGCACGAAGACGGCCACAGCCACCTGTTCGCCTCGTTCATTCCCAATTGCATCTCGTACGATCCTACCTACAGCCACGAGCTGGCGGTCATCATCCAGGACGGCCTGCGCCGCATGTACGCCGAGCAAGAAGACATCTATTACTACATCACCGTCATGAATGAAAACTACCATCACCCGGATATGCCCGAGGGCGTACAGGATGGAATTTTGCGCGGCATGTATTTGTTGCGCGATGCGGGCAAAGTCGAGAAGAAACAACCGCGCGTGCAGCTTCTGGGTTGCGGCACGATCCTGCGCGAGGTGATCGCGGCCGCCGATTTGTTGGCGCAAGAGTTCGGCGTTGCCGCCGACATCTGGAGCGTGACCAGCTTTAACCAACTTCGTCGCGACGGACTCGAAGTCCAGCGTTACAATCTGTTCCATCCCGAAGCAAAACGCAAAGCCTCGTATGTGGAGCAGTGCCTGGCCGAGCGGCGCGGGCCGGCCGTTGCGGCAACCGACTACATGAAGACGTTTGCCGATCAAATTCGTCCATTTATGAACCGTCGCTATCACGTCCTTGGCACGGACGGATACGGACGCAGTGATTTCCGCCGCAAATTGCGTGAATTCTTCGAGGTCGACCGGCACTACATTGCGCTTGCGGCGCTAAAATCGCTCGCGGACGAGGGGACGATCGAGATGTCGCTGGTCAGCAAGGCCATCAAGCAGTTCGGGATCGATCCCGAAAAGCCAAACCCGGCGACGGTGTAAACGATGAGCGAGATGGAAGTAAAAGTTCCTGACATCGGCGATTTCAAAAACGTTCCCGTTATCGAGGTGCTTGTCAAAGCGGGCGACACGATTAAGAAAGATGATCCGCTCGTGACGCTCGAGTCGGAGAAGGCCACGTTTGAAGTGCCGTCGCCCAGCGCCGGTGTGATCAAGGCGCTCAACGTCAAAGCCGGCGACAAGGTCTCGCAAGGTTCGACACTCATTACTTTAGACGAAACTGCCGCCGCCGCGCAGACCGTTAATGACGAGCGCCCGCAAGATAACGTTGAAGAAGCTGCCGAGGTGATGGAGTCGCCCAGTGCGCCGCCACCGTCACCGGATGCATCACCACGGAAGGCCGAGACGCAACAGACTGTGGATTTGCGCGTTCCAGACATCGGGGATTTTAAAGATATTCCAGTGATCGAAGTGCTCGTCAAAGCGGGCGACGCGATTCACAAAGATGCATCGGTAATTACGCTTGAGTCCGAGAAGGCAACGATGGAAGTGCCTGCGACTGCCTCGGGCACCATCGGCGAGATTCACATAAAGGTCGGCGACAAGGTTTCCAAGGGTTCGGTCATTGGGACGGTCATCGTTGAGGGATCGGGGCAAGAAAACATGCTTCGACCAGCTTCGGGTTCAGACGCTGCCGCTGTTCTGAACCCACCGCATGACAACGCCCTTCGACAGGCTTCCGATTCAGGCGCTGCGGCTGTTCTGAATCGACCGGTCGACGTTTTCGTGCATGCGAGTCCGTCGATCCGGCGCTTTGCCCGGGAGCTTGGTGTCGATCTGAACATCGTCAAAGGCTCGGGCCCGAACGCCCGCATTACTCGTGAGGACGTGCAGCGTTATGTGAAGACCGCGCTCCAAAGCGGCGCCCCCGCCGGCGCGGCATCCGGAGCCGGACTTGGACTTGCGCCGTGGCCGAAAGTTGATTTCGCGGCCCAGGGTCCTATTGAGTCCAAGCCGCTCTCTCGCATCCAAAAACTCTCCGGGCCCAATTTGCATCGCAACTGGGTCATGATTCCGCACGTTACGAACAGCGACGACGCCGATATCACCGAGCTGGAAGAGTTCCGTAAAGAACTCAATGCCGAGAACGCGAAAGCCGGCATCAAGGTAACGATGCTCGCATTCTTGATAAAAGCGGTCGTCGCGGCGCTCACGGAATTTCCCCAATTTAATAGCTCCGTCGACGGCGAAAATTTGATCTATAAGAAATACTACAATATCGGTTTCGCAGCCGACACGCCCAACGGTTTGATCGTTCCCGTCATCAAGGACGCCGGCAAGAAAGGCATTCTCGATATCGCACGAGAGACTGCCGAACTTTCCGCGAAAGGGCGTGAAGGCAAGCTGGGACCCGCCGATATGTCGGGCGGTACGTTTACCATCTCGAGCCTGGGCGGAATCGGCGGAACCTATTTCACGCCGATCATCAACGCGCCCGAAGTTGCCATCTTGGGCGTGTGCCGCTCCGCAATGCGGCCAGTATGGAACGGCAAAGAATTTGCGCCGCGTCTCATGCTTCCGCTCTCTCTTTCGTACGATCACCGCGTAATTGACGGGGCGGCGGCCGCGCGCTTTAACGTGCACCTCATCAAGTTACTCGGCGACCTGCGCCGCGCTATTCTTTGATGGGATACGCCTGGAGAATCATCGTCATTGCAGCAATGCTCTGCACCGCCGTGCCGGGTCGCGCACAATCCGATGCGGCGGGAGAGGGTCTTCATACAAGCGTACTGTACCAACGCACGGCTCACAGTATTCTGCTGCGCCTCAACTTTGCACAGTTTGGTGGCCTGAGCGGACATGGCGGTCTTGGCTCGATCGGACCGGATGCTATTCGTAAGCGCCGCACACGGATGCACTATCTCGGTCAGCCGTTGATCGATCGCTTTTACGCAGATGAAGCTCTTGCGTATGACCCGCGGCAACCTTCAGCGTGCAAACCCAGTTGGCCGCGCATTGAGGTTATTACAGCTCCCGTAATACGTTTTCTCAATTTGAATTGCCCGCCTCTGAGAAATGCGGACGCGCGCTTGCTGGCGGATGTGGAAGCGCTGCTCATCAGGGCGGGCGTACGGCCATAGTTGGCCGATCTCTCTAAAGACGAAGCGCGACGCATCGCGCTCTTCGCGCAAGGCTTTTACGATCCCAGGCCGGCGGCCACAAACCGGGCGGCGCTCAAGCGCGTCTTAAACCGTACCAACCTCTTTCAAATCGACAGTGTCAACGTGCTTGTTCGTTCCCACTACCTGCCTCTGTTCACGCGCCTTGGATCGTATCCGGTTTCCTTGTTGCAGGAAGCCGCGTGGGGACCGCTGCGCAAGCGCCTCCTCTTTGAATACTGGGCCCATGAGGCTTCACTTGTTCCGCTGCAGTACAGACCCTTGCTCATGTGGCGTATGGAACGCGCGCGACACGGACGCGGCATGTGGCAGCGCATGGCGGATATCGCTCGTAAACGAAAATTCGTCGACTCCATACTAAAACAGATTCAAAACAACGGCGCCGCATCAGCTTCGGCATTCAAGAAAGCGCGCGGGACCGGCTCGTGGTGGGGCTGGAGCGATGTCAAAATCGCACTTGAATATCTCTTTTGGGCGGGGTACCTCACCGCGGCGACGCGCACGAACAGTTTCGAGCGTGTGTATGACCTTCCTGAACGCGTCTTCTCACGCGAAGTGCTCGATGCACCGATTCCCGACGAGCGCGAAGCGCATCGGCAGCTGATGCTCCTGTCCTTACGGGCAATGGGGGTTGCAACGCAAGCCGACCTGCGCGACTATTTCCGCCTCGACTTAACCGATGCGCGGCACGCGCTCGGCGACCTCGTGGAGGCCGGCGCTGTCCAGGCTACATCCGTCGAGGGGTGGAAACAGCCCGCCTACATCTTTCCCGGCACGCGAATCCCGCGCAAGGAGCCGATGCATTCGGGCCTGCTCTCGCCATTCGACTCACTTATCTGGAACCGTGACCGCGCGCATCGTTTGTTCAATTTTCATTATCGAATCGAAATCTACACGCCCGCTCACAAACGCATACACGGGTACTACGTGTTGCCCTTCTTGCACAACGGCAACTTAGTCGCGCGAGTCGATTTGAAAGCCGACCGTGCGGGCGGCCGTTTAGAAGTTAAGAATACCGTTTATGAAACGTCTGTGGCAAAACGTGCCGGCGAAAGGGCATTACGCGAACAACTCAAGACGCTCGGGTCGTGGCTCGACCTCTAGCGCGCCACGCCGAGGGCCGCGGCGAGCCGGTTGAAAATTGATCCCTTTGGATTTTTCAACTGCGGCCAAATACGTTCCATAATTCGCATCGAGATGACCGAGGACGCAAACGGGATACCGATGACGTACCCTAGTGTCCGGACATGGAAGCCGAAGATATGCAATCCGAGGACGATCACGAGCATGGCGGCTGCCACGCAAGTCGTCCGCGCGCCGCGGCGCAGCCCCGACCGGTAGTCGAAATCGGACAAGAATGCGCGACGCCGGTGCGCTCCCAACAGGTACAGGATTCCAAGCATAAGATAGACAGTACCGTACGCTCCGAAATACAGCGGCATTCCCCGCTCACTGACCTTGGTAGCCATAATCACCTGCGTCGAAAACACGAACAAGATCATTGCCCCAAGCGCTACGAAATTCAAGACAACCCCGAACGCGTCTGGAACAAAGTACTTTGCAAAGAGACGATTATGTGTCCACCAAATGATGGCGACGGCCGAATAGGTTACCAGAAATGTTAGGAAGAATTTTGAACCGCTGAAAAACGTTTCGGCCGATAGACTGATCGTGACTTGCGCAAGGCTAAAGCCGATGACAATATCGCTAAAGGCCTCGAGCCGGTGCAGCAGGCGTTCATCGCGATCATCCGCGAGCAGGTTCTCTATTTTCTTGGGCTCATGTGCCGCGCGCTCACTTCTTTGCCTTCAACTGCCGCAGAACGTATTGCAGAATTCCGCCGTTGCGATAATATTCGGCTTCATCCGGAGTATCGATACGCAGCAGCGCTTTAAAACCCAGAGACCTGCGGTCGGCATCACTCACCTTGACCTCAACGTGCATGCGCGGTTTGATTCCGCCTTGGATGCCCGTGATGTCGAATGTTTCTTCGCCTGTCAGTGCATACGTGGTGCGATCGGAGCCTCCGGTGAATTCCAGCGGAAGAATTCCCATGCCGATCAAATTGCTGCGGTGGATGCGCTCGAACGATTCGGCAATAACGGCGCGAATGCCAAGCAGCATCGGTCCCTTCGCCGCCCAATCGCGAGATGAACCCGAACCATACTCTTTCCCGGCGATGACGATGAGCGGCGTCCCGTCTTGTTTGTAGCGCACGGCCGCATCGAAGATCGACATCTTCTCGTCGTCGGGCAGGTAGCGCGTCATGCCGCCTTCGACACCCGGCACGAGTTCGTTGCGTAAGCGGACGTTTGCAAACGTCCCGCGCATCATCACTTCGTGATTGCCGCGGCGCGCACCGTAGGAATTGAAGTCGCTCGGCGGCACGCCCTTGTCCATCAAATACTTTGCGGCGGGGGAGCTTTTCGCGATGCTGCCGGCGGGCGAGATATGATCGGTCGTGACCGAATCGCCGAGAACGGCGAGCGCACGTGCCCCATAAATGTCGGCCAAAGGCCCCGGCTCGGCCGCCATAGCATCAAAGTACGGCGGCTTCTTGACATACTCAGATTTGGCGTCCCATGCATACCGCTCACCGCCGGGAATTTTCAGATCCGACCATTCTTTGTCGCCTTTGAACACGTCGCTGTAGCGCGACCGGAACATACTCTGCGTGACGCACTCTGCAATCAGAGCGTCGATCTCCGCATTGGTGGGCCAGACGTCCTTTAGGTAGACGGGTCCCTTTTTACCATCACCGAGCGGCTCGCTCGTTAAGTCGATATCCATGCGGCCGGCGAGCGCGTAAGCGACCACGAGCGGCGGTGACGCGAGATAATTTGCGCGCACTTGCGGATGAATGCGCCCTTCAAAATTACGGTTTCCGGAAAGCACAGCGGCCACAATCGTATCTTGCTCCGCAATCGTTTCGGCAATTTCAACGGGTAAGGGTCCGCTGTTGCCGATGCATGTCGTGCAGCCGTACCCCACGAGATTAAATCCGATCGCATCAAGGTCCGCATCGAGTCCCGATTTTTTCAAGTAGTCGGTGACGACTTTGGACCCCGGAGCAAGGCTGGTCTTGACCCATGGTTTGCGATCCAAGCCAAGCGCACGCGCTTTCTTTGCGACCAAACCCGCGGCGAGCATTACCGCGGGATTCGAAGTATTTGTGCAACTCGTAATTGCGGCAATCACCACGGCACCGTCCGCAACTGCCGTTCCCGGCCGTGCTGCAACGGCCGTTCCGCCGCCGCCTTCGTTCTCAAAGCGCTGCACGCCGTTCGATTTTTTGTCCCGGTCGGCCATCCAATCGCCCATTGCGATCAGGAATGCCGACTTGACGTCTTTGAGCGCAACACGGTCTTGCGGACGGCTCGGGCCGGCCAAGTTGGGCTCCACACTTGAGAGATCAAGCTCGAGCGTATCCGTGAACACGGGATCCGGCGTGTCGTCTGTGCGGAACATGCCTTGCGCTCTCGCGTACGCCTCGACTAACTCAATTTGCTCGGGAGCGCGGCCGGTCAGACGCAGGTACTCCAGCGTCTGCTCGTCGATCGGAAAAATCGCGCACGTCGAGCCATATTCCGGTGACATGTTGCCGATCGTTACGCGATCCGCTACGCCTAAGTTCGAGAGTCCCTTGCCATAGAACTCAACGAATTTTCCGACGACGCCTTTTTGGCGCAGCATCTCTGTAACCGTCAGCACCAAATCGGTGGCGGTGACGCCTTCCTTGAGTTCGCCGTCTAGACGGAAGCCAATGACATCCGGCAGAAGCATCGTCACCGGTTGACCGAGCATCGCGGCTTCCGCTTCGATCCCCCCGACGCCCCACGCCAGCACGCCGAGCCCGTTCACCATCGTGGTGTGTGAATCGGTGCCCACGACCGTATCGGGATAGGCGGCATCCGTTTGCAAATCGTGCGCAATCCCTGCGCCGCCCGCACCAAAGACGACGCGCGCTAAGAACTCAATGTTGACCTGATGCACGATACCGGTACCTGGCGGCACAGCCCGGAAGCCATCGAGCGCGCCCTGTCCCCATTTGAGGAATGCATAACGCTCTTTGTTGCGTTCGTATTCGAGTTCGACGTTTTTTTCAAACGAGTTCTTGTTGCCGAAGTAGTCGACTTGCACGGAGTGATCGATCACCAGCTCCACCGGCTGCAGCGGATTGATTGCTTTTGGATCGCCGTCCATATCCGCCATCGCATCGCGCATTGCTGCGAGATCGACAACCGCGGGAACGCCGGTAAAATCTTGCAACAGCACGCGTGCGGGGCGGAACGCAATCTCGCGCTGATCTTTGGATTTCGGATTCCATTTTGCAAGAAATTCAATGTCGGCTTTGTGAACCGTGCGTTGATCTTCGAATCGCAGCAGATTTTCCAGCAGCACTTTGAGCGAGTACGGAAGCCGGGAGACGTTCTCGAATCCGGCATCCTCGAGCGCGCTTAGGCGATAGTATTTATAGGTACGACCGCCCGCGGTCAGCGTATCCGCGGCGCCGAAAGAGTTGCTCTGCTGCTGTTCTGTCATTCCAGAGTAATTCGAGGATCGCCGTTCCCGTAGCCTTCGATTTTCAGCGCGGCTTGTGCCGACAAAAGTCTCCAGAGCGGATCGACAATGAGCGTGCTGCGCCAGGGATTTAAGTCCAAGGCGGCCTCAAGCGCCGCACGATCCGGCGGGACCTCGCGGGCAATGCGCTCTAGTGCGGCGCGCGGCACGAGCAAACTTGAGGGCAAATCATTTTGTTGCGCAATCGCGGCGGCTAACACGCTCATAATGGAGACCAGTCCTTCGCGCTGGTTTCCGAGTGGCCGCGACGGGCGCTGCGGCAAATCGGCTTCCGGAATCGCTTCGCCGGCTGCGACCGCCTCCAAGATTGCGTTGCCGAGCGACTTGCGCGTTCCGCCGTCGAGGCGGCGCAACTGTGCCAAGTCCTCCGGGTGCTTCGGACGCATCGATGCGAGCCCGGCGAGCACATCGTCCGCCATAATGTATTTGAGCGGCAGATCGCGCTGACGCGCCATCTTCTCGCGCAAAATTGCAAGCTGGCTCAAAATACCGAGTTCCCGGCGACTCATGCGGTTCGCGCCGGAGATGCGCATGTACAGTCTGCGCGGGTCGACGCGGTATTTCGCGGGATCGGAGAGCGATTTGTTTTCTTCGAGCGCCCATTCGTACCGCCCGTTCTTTTCTAAACGCTCGCGCAGCGTGCCGTGCATCTCCAACAAATGTGCAACGTCATCGATCAAGTATTCCAGCTGACCCGGCGAAAACGGCCGTGTACTCCAGTCGCTCACCGTATGCGATTTTTTCAAGCGCACGCCGGTGAGGTCGCGAACGAGATCCGCAAGCGAGATGGCTAGGCCGTATCCGCAGAACGATGCAGCGACTTGCGTGTCGAAAACATGCGGTGGCACCACATCGAAACGGTCCGCAAAAATCTTCAGATCGCTGCTGAGCGCATGGCCGATGACAAGCGTCTCGCACATCGCGCTCGCAAGCGGGCTGAGATCCGGGATCGCGAGCGGGTCGACAATGGCCGCCCCATCCTCAAAAGCGATCTGCACCACCATCAGTCGTGCGGTGTAGGAGCGCTCGTTGTGAAATTCTGTATCGAGCCCAATGCGCGGCGCAGATCGAATGCGTGCACACAGAGTCTGCAGTCCCGTGCTCGTGGCGACCATTTCAGCGTTCATGGCGTGAATGTCACCCTCGGTGCGGGCGAGAGCTCGGGATGGTGGCGGCGGCGAAACTTATGGCGTTCGTAGAACTCCCGGCTGCGCGTTACCACCTTGTGTTCGGATTCGTGGATGAAGACCGTAACGCGGTCTCCAAAAATCGCGAGCAGGGTACAAATGGGGATCGCGATCGCGCACATTGTCCAAACGTGAACGAAGAGGGGGACCTTGAAAGTCGCAGCCACACTGGTTGCGAGCGTGCCGCCAAGCCCGGGGATGACCCGTACCGAGAGTAAGAAGGCGGGCGATCCGACGCGGAAGCGCTTCGCCCACGGAGGAAGCCGCTCGAGCGTCTTCTCGAGGTCGAGTAGATGTGAGGCGTGCTTGTTAACGTAGTAGCCGAGAATCGCGGCAAATACGAGGCCGATAGCATTTACGATGGAACCCCAGAGCGGACCAAACAACGAGCCGTTCATGATCGCAATGGCATCGGTCACCGAAAATGGCGCCGAAGCCACAAGCGCAAAGATGGCGATGGCAATCGGGTAGGCCACCCAATGAATTGATGAGATATAGTGCTGGATCGCCGGTTGGTAGTGAATCACGAAGAATGCCAGGCCAAAGGAGACCAGCAACATAGCGATTCCGCCAAGGCGGTTCATGAGGTTACCAAATAGAGATGCTCGCGCCGAAAATCATTATCACCGCTCTATGCGCCCTCGGGCTCTATGCCTCCGTCTTCATGTTCCGCAAGGCACGGCTGGCCCAGGCGGGGGGCCTGGCGGAGCCGAGCGTCGTCCAGCAGCCGGCGGCGCGTCTTTTTGCCGGACTGCCAAATGCGCTCTTGGGGATCTTCTACTACCTAGCGCTCGGGGTCTTGATCTGGCTTGCGCCCCGGCTCTGTGCCGCGTTCTTCGCAGCCTCAGCGCTTGCTGCGCTCACATCTGCGTACTTAGCGTACAGCTTGCTGTTTCGCACGCGCATGCCATGCCCGTTTTGCTGGACCTCACACGGAATCAATTGGATGCTTGTTTTGCTGGTGGCCGTCGAGTGTAAATTCTTGTGACACCGATCAAAACTGCACTTGTTTAACGGCGGGCAATGGGGGTATAATCCAGGTCCGTCTCAAGAGACATTGGGGCGTAGCCGTTGCACTTGCAGCTGAGCCTGCCGCACGGTGAACATAAAGAAAGAGGCCGTGCGAGCGCACGCGCCTCTTTTTTTACGGTATGATGCCCGCATGCAAGAAGTGGACAAATCGACCAAGATCGCGATCGCCGGGCTCGGCCGCATGGGCTCAAATATCGCCCGGCGGTTGAACGATCAGGGTTGGAACCTCGAAGCGCTCTACGATCGCGATCCGTCGCCGGCAAATCTGCTGGCCGAGGAGGTCGGCGCCGTTATCGTTGCAACGCTTGCGGATGCAACGGAATTGTGCGATGCAATCATCACCGTCGTTAGCGACGACATTGGGATGGATGCAATCTTCGCGCTTGAGGACCACGACTCGCTCCTTTCCAATGCGCGGGGAAAACTCTTCATCAACTGTGCGACGGTATCGCCCTCGGTGCATTTGGAAGTCGAACGGCGTTGTGAACTTCGTGGAGCACACGCGCTCGAAGCGTGCATGGCCGGCTCGATGCCGCAAGCCCGTTCCGGCACGTTGCTGCTGATGTGCGGCGGCAAAAAAGAAGCGTTCGACCGCGCTCGCCCGCTGTTGGAGACGCTGGGTTCCAGCGTGATCTACGTCGGGAGTGCCGGTAAAGCGGCGCAACTCAAAGCACTCGTCAACATGGTGATGAATATTAATACGGCAGGTCTGGCCGAAGGCTTGGGGCTTGCCAACGCTCTCGGTTTAGATTTGGATATGGTGCGCGAGATTTTTTCCAAGACGGGCGCGAATTCGCGCGTCTTGGAAACCGATGGAGCCGATATGCAAGCGCGCGATCATGAAACATATTTCTCGGCCGCGCACGCCGCAAAAGATTCCAATATCGCGCTGCGGCTGGCGCAGGATGCGCATCTCGATCTCCCCTTAGCAAAAGCGGCCGCAGCACAATATGGCCGGATGATCAAAGAAGGTTTGGGCGACCTCGATAAGTCGGGAGTCGCGGAGCTGACCTTTAAGGGTCGACTTGCTTAATTCATTGCGCGGTATTTCGGATGGCGGAGCCGCCGAAGAAGCAAAAACAAGACGCCGCGTTGCCGCGGCGTTTGTTGAGACACTGGGGTTTGTTTTGGTCTTAGTGGACGATAATTGAATCGGCGTTGAGCGAACCGTCGGCGACGCCTTGGCCCCGCACGTCGACGTTTTGGCCCGCCTGGATGCTTGTGCCGCGCGGATTGATAACGGTTCCCTGATGCAGGTGAACCGTGCGGTACTGGCCGTTCGTGAACCGGACCTGCATGTCAAACCGCTTGAAAAATGTCACCGTACCGATCGCGCGGTTCTCTTCCCAACCGTAGCCGGCCTTAACCGAACTTGCGACCGAACCAATTGCTGCATTGATGATCGATTGGATCATCGGATTGGTGCTAGGAGGCACAGTCGGCAGCGCCACAGGAGTCGAGGACGGAGCAGGCGTGCTTTGAGCGAAAGCAGCCGTGGCTGCGACGGAGAACAGGACGGCGGCCCAAAGGCCGACAAAACGCGTTTTCATACACCCCAAGAACGTGCACGCTTGAATGAAGGTTCCCGTGATCCGGCTTGCTTCCACCGTTATGATGCTCCGTCCGTGCGCCGCAGGGTTTGAAGTATTCATGCTGCGCCGGAGCGCCCGCAGCGCGTTTGCGCCGGACGTCTTTGTGTTTCCGGGCGGCGCCGTCGACGACGCCGATTACGAGGAGAACGCGGCAGGCCGCATCGCCGGGTTGGACGAGGAACGGCTCGCTCGCATGTATCGCGCGGAGCGTGCCCCGCTTTTGGATGATACAGAAGACTCCAATCCCACGCCCGCCGACGCACGCGCCTTATTGGTTGCGGCCCTTCGCGAAACGTTCGAAGAAGCCGGCGTGCTGCTCGGCGTTGCCGGCATGGCGCATGTCGATCTCGGAGCGCTTCATCGTGCGCGTGCAAAACTCTTGGGCAACGAAACGCGGTTTAACGAATTGCTCGAGTCGCTCGATCTTCGCTTAGATGCAGGCAGCCTTGAGTTTTTCTCCCAGTGGATAACACCCCCGAGCGAAGGGCGGCGCTTTAATGCACACTTCTTCATCGCGCGAGCCGATCAGCAGCATGCGATCGCGGACCGGCTTGAAACGCACGATGAGATTTGGATCTCTCCAAAGGTAGCGTTGGAACGCTACGCCGCAGGCTCGTATGCGATGGTCTATCCCACGATCAAGCATATCGAGAGGCTTGCGCGGTTCGATTCGATCGACGAGTTGCTCGCGTTCGCACGGATGAAGCCCATCTTGCGTATCATGCCAAACACCTTGGCCGAACACGGCTTTACGCTGCCTGGAGAACTAGAGTACGCATGGTAGATGGCGGGCGCATTGCGCTCCTGCGTGCGCCTAATCCCTCCGCGATGACGCTTACGGGCACAAACTCCTACCTCATCGATTGCGGAGGAGGCCGCGCAATTTGCATCGATCCGGGGCCACCGCACCTTGGGCATGTCGAACGGCTCGTCGCTTACGCAGCAGAGCGCAAGGCGCGCATCGAATTCATTTTAATCACCCATGGCCACCCCGATCATGCTCCGGCTGCTGGCCTTCTGCGCGAGCGAACCGGCGCAACAATCGCCGCACATGTGCGCTCGGAGATTCCGCATCAGCGCAGTTTGCGAGACAAAGAAGTCTTGCGTGTCGGGAATGTGAGTCTGGCAATCGTCGATGCGCCCGGTCACACCTTCGATCATCTCGTTTTTTACGAGAAGCAAGAGCGCGCACTTTTCACGGGCGACGTCGTGCTCGGTGAAGGCACTGTCGTGATCGCGCCCCCGGGCGGTGCAATGCGCCCCTACCAAGCCACGTTGCAGCGCCTCGCGAGCGAGTTCCCCGATGCTCGGCGTATTTATGGTGGCCATGGTGAGCCCGTGGATGACCCGGCAGCCAAGCTGGCGGAGTACATCGCGCACCGCCGCTTTCGCGAAAACGAGTTGCTGGTCGCGCTCGATAAACGCCCGCAAAGCATTCCGGAACTCGTGATGAGCATCTACGCCCAAACCAAACCAATTTTGTGGCCGGCCGCAGCGCGGCAGATCCTCGCCTATGTGCTCGCGCTCGAACAAGAAGGACGCGTGCGTTCCACGGCGCTAGACCGGCCTTTAAGTGCGCAAGAACGTGCGATTCTCAATCCGGACTGGGAAACAATCGTTGGTGCCCAGGATGCGCGTATAATCGAAGCCGAATTGGGCGCGCTCCTGCGGCTCGACGTGATCCGCATCTACGAGCTAGTTCACGCGTAGAACGATCTTCCCGAATTGGGCCGCGTCATTCAAACGCTGGGCGGCCTCCACAACATCTTCCATTGCGAAGACTCGGTCGATCGCGGGGCGCGTGTCACCCTCGAAGCACTTGAGCATGGCGGCAAAATCAGCCGGACTTCCCATCGAGCTGCCGAGCACATCGAGTTGTTTCCAGAAAATCGAGTACGGACGGATCGTAGAATTTCCTGAAGTGCCACCGTAGGTCACCACGCGCCCGCCGTATTTTACAACTTCCAGCACTTTGCCAAAGGTCTCGCCACCGGCCGAGTCTACCGCAACATCGATTCCAAGCTTTCGGGCAGCCTTGTGCCAGTCAGGATTTGTTTTGTAGTTGATCGTTTCGTCCGCGCCGAGCTCGCGTGCGCGCGCAAGTTTCTCATCACTCGATGAAGTCACCACAACACGCGCGCCGATTTGCTTTGCAAAGAGCAGCACGAAGGTTTGCACGCCGCCGCCGATACCGGTGATGAGCAGTGTCTCTTGCTTCTGCAATCGACCTCGGGTCACGGTCGCACGGTACGCGGTAACGCCGGCGAGCGGAATTGCAGCCGCCTGCTCGTGGCTCAAAGCAGACGGTTTTGGAAAAACATTTTCATCCGGAACGCAAACATACTGCGCGAAGGTGCCGTCCTTGGGCATGCCCAGCAACGATGATTCCTCGCGCCAAATGCGCGCATTGGATCCCCAATCCAACATCGGATTGATAACCACCCGGCTACCGATGGGGGGTGCCTGCGCGCCTTCGCCCAGCCCTGCCACTTCGCCGCACCCATCGGCACCTAGGATCCTCGGCAACTCAATGCCCGGATACAACCCCTGCGTGATGAAAACATCGCGGCGGTTGAGGGCGGCGTGCGAGATGCGCACGAGCACTTCGCGCGGCCCCGGTTGCGGCTCCGCTACATCTTCAACAACAAGACTCTGCGGACCGCCGATTTCGTGAAGCCGAACCGCTTTCATTTTACTACTCCATTAGTTCCGAAACGTCACGATGAGCCGCACGTTCATGGGTTCGATGAAAAACCGGTCCGTGGCGACGGGCGCAATGCCGAGCCGTGTATTGCCGCGATACGCAACGCCTTGGCCGAGACCGGTGAATTTTCCGGCAACGTCGCTGCCGATGTTGGAAGCGGCGAGCGTGATATCGGCCTTTCCGAGCTGGCGTCCGATCCCGCCGTTGATCAAAACGTACGGCGCTTGGTTGAGCTCGTTGTTGCGTCCGCGATAGATTGCGTCAAGGCCGGCGTGCCACTTCTCGGACTCATAGTCAAACCCAAGCGAGCCGACTTGCTGCGGAATGCCGAGGAACTGCTCGCCACCGACGAGATAGCCGCCCGAAGTCGGGTTGGAAATGCTGCGCGGAAGGTTGTACGGATAGGCGATGTTCACGCCGTATTGAGCGCTCACCGTAACCTTATCAAAGCGCTGCACGAACTTTAGCGCACCGCCTTCATAAACGACATTGCCGATGTTGACCGGATACGAATACGCGACTCCCGGGCACGACGGCCCCGGATAGTAGTTCTCGATCGGGTCGCGCAGATTGGTGCGGTACACTGAGACATCGAGACTCGAGACGTTAGAGAGCTTCTTGCCGTAACCGAGTTCGTATTCAGTAGCGTGCTCGGGCTTTTCGTTTGGGTTTCCTTGGCCCGTAATGACGCAGTCGGTATTGGGCGGCGGCAACGCAGCGGCTGCAAAGACGTAGCGTTCGATCAACAAAGGCGCACGAAAGCCGGTTCCAACCGAGAAGCGCACGGTGCTAAGCTGGTCCAGATCGTACGTCGCGCCGAACCGGCCATCGATGCTCGTGCCGAACGATGAATACGATGAGATGTAGACCGCGCCACTCAGACGTAAGCGCGAGTTTGAATGAAGCTCGCCGCGTGCGAAGTACGATGAAATCGATTGCGCTTGCGCGCCGCCCACGTTGTCTTCAGTCAACGACTCGTTCCGAACGAAACCTCCCAAAGAGAATTGCGAATCATCGAACGAGCGCCCCCACGCCACCGATGCAGTGGTGCGCTTGTCCTGATGCGAGACGTCATACGGTGAGGTGCCTGCTCCGGCGAGATCCGTGTTGTTGTTCGAGAGCGAGAAATCCCCGGAGAGCGATCCCGCTCCAAGTGGTGCCCGCCCGTGAAGATCGTACGCGCGGATTGTTTGTGAAAAGGTTGCCGTGCCGGGGCCCACAAATCCGCCCTTCGGCTCATCGCCCGGATCCGGCGCATTGAGCACACCGGATTCATCCCGGCGGTTGCCGAGCACGAAGGCACGAAAACCGATGTCTGCACTTTGCGAGATGTTCCACGTCAGGTTCGCAAGTGCCGACCGGCTCGAAATCGTGGAGCCCAAGTGAATCGGAGCTGTTGTGCGGACGACGCCACTCGTACACGGGTTGGTGACGCACAACGTTGCATCTTGATTGACGTAGCCTTCTTCTTGTTGGTCGTCAAGTGCTACGGCGTATCCGAGCCGCCCATGCGTTCCCGTCGCGTTGTACCAGCCTTCGCTTGCGCCGAACGAACCGCTGCTCAGGGAGAACGCATTGTGTGACGTGCGCGTCGGAGCCAGCGAAAGAATGTTGACGCCGCCTCCAATGGTATTTGAACCGTTCAAATCTCTAGGACCAAGGCCTTCGGTGATATTCACAGCCGAAAATGCGGCAACGGGGAAACGCGAGAGATCGAGATCGCCGGTATTGCCGTCGTTGAGAATTTGACCATCGAGGGTGACAAGCGTTTCAGACGGATCCGGTCCGCGTAGCGCAACCACTGCGGGCGCGGTCGCCGCGCCACCGTCGGGACGGGGAAGCGTTACTGATGGCACTTCAGGGAGCGCATCGATAATGCGATCGTTGCCCGCATCTTCCATCTGGCGGCGCGCGATGACGCTGCTCGGAATTGTGCTGCGCGAAGCCACAAGCAATCCGTCAACCGTTACTTCGCCGATCGGGCGTAACTGCCGCGAATCAGTTGATTCGAGCGCGACGTCGATCTTTGTGTCATGATCGAGCGAGAGCGATACGGTAACAGGGGCGTAACCGCCCGCCGACGCTTCCAAACTGTACGTACCGGGAGCAGCCCTGATTGCGAAGTTTCCGAAGCCGTCGGTCGTTGCGTCGTGCGCAATCGCTCCATGCAGAACGACATGAGCGCTTGAAAGCGGGGCGCCGGATTGCGCGTGAACGTTTCCGGTGACCAGGCAACACAGAGCAAGGACGAACGAGTGCAAAACATCCTCAAAAAAGGGGAGGTGGAAAAAAAGACCCTTCTGACGATTAGAGGGACACGGCTTCCACGACCTAGAGGCGGTTCCCATCTAGAGGAGCGCCCTTTCCTACAAGTTTGGGAACACTGCTTGCAAGGATTGCTTTGTAAAGCTACCGTGAAGGTTGCTGCACTCTTCGCTTGGGGGTTCCTGTGAAGAACAAACTTCGCGTTTGCCTTGCTCTGCTTGGCCTTTTTGCCGTTGCGTCGTGTAACGGTGGGTCGGGCTCCGGATCATCAATCGTTCCAAAGTCAGCGGTTCCCGCTGCCGCAGTTCTGCCCCAACCCGTAGCCGTATCGCACGGGCGGAAGATCAATCTGCCTTCGGCGACTGACCGCCACGCCATGGATTCCACGGGCGCCCTTAAAGACGGCGGCTTTGAGTCCGGCGGGTACACCTATTGGGGTCAGTGTGGCAACGTGAATGCCACCGTGACCAGCTACAAAGCGCATAGCGGCACCTATTCGCAGCGCGATGGAAGCGCGAGCGGCGAAGTGAGCGGTGACGCCGGGTTGTGTCAGCAGGTCACTATCCCGACCAGCGGCGTCTTGAATTTCTATCTTCAAGAGATTACAAACGAGACGAGTACGACGTATGCGTACCAAGAGGCCGATTTGCTCGATGCCAACGGATACGTGGTTGCCAACTTCTACAAGGACCACGGCAACATGAGTTCGACCACTTGGGCGCTGCGCAGCTACAATGTCGGCGCCTACGCCGGCCAGACCCTGTGGATTTATTTCGGCGCACACGCCAACAGCAGCAGTACCTCTTACTATTCGTATCAATATGTGGACGACGTTGCATGGGGTGGAACGAGCACACCGACCCCGGCTCCGAGCCCGACGGCGACCGCTACCGCAACCCCAACGCCGGGGACCACGCCAACACCAACCCCCACCCCCAAACCCTCGGCAACCCCGACTGCAACCCCAACGCCGACTCCCAAACCAACATCGACGCCAACCCCGAGCGGCGGCCCAACGCCGATTGCAACACCGGCCGGTCAAGGAAATCAGAGTTGCGGAACGAGCTGCGGCGTGCAGCGCTGGCACATCAAGACGCTCGACGATGCGTACGTGAGTACGATTAACTGGACTCCCATCATCGCCAACGTAAGCACGCTCACGAGCGCGCCGGTTCCGGCGAACTACGACCAATACAACGACACCACGCGTTACGCGCCCTACGAAACGCAGTCGTACCGGATCCGCGCAACACTGGTGGGATGGAAGACGGAAACCGACCACGACTATCATATGGTGATCGCGGACATCAACAATCCAAGCATCACCATGATCATCGAGCCGCCTGATGTCAATTGTTCGGCCGCGTGTGCGTCGAACTTTGGAAACTACTACACCTCGGTACGCCAAAAACTCAACAACTGCTTCGGCCCGACGCCCAGCTCGTTTACCAACTTCCCATCCGGAGTGGTCGTCGATGTCACCGGTGTCCCGCTTTTCGATGCACTGCACGGGCAAACGGGCGTGGCCCCCAACGGCATCGAGCTGCATCCATTACTGAGCATCAACTTCATATCCGGAGCGCCGGGCTGTTGACGCACCTCGCGTTACCCATGCAGAAAGAGCGCCTCGTAAGAGGCGCTCTTCTCTCGCTCTTAATCGCCGGTGGTTGCGCGCATTCTTCCCCACCGCCGGATGTTTACTCGATGCCGATTACCTCCACAAGAATTTCGGAAATCACGACCACCGTAGTGGAGAGCACGATGCCGCCGGGTGACAAAGCAGCCTTTACCGCAATGGTGGCACAGCATAAAAAAACGCCGCAGGATCTCAATGGAAAAACCGTACGCGAGATGATTCTCGAAGAGCAGGCATATGGCGTCGGTCAGCGTCTCGCCACGCAGGAGCAACGGAACGAAGCCGCCCACGACCGCGAGATCGGCAACCTGATGCTGCTCGAGGTTCGGTCGCACCGCGAAGAAGAGCACCAAATTATTTTGAGCTTGAGAGTTCAAAACAAAACGGCAAAAACGATCGCGAGCTTGGACTGCGGCATTGAAGCGCACGACCGCAAAGGGGCGCGGGTCGGCATGGCCGAGTTTGATTTCGATCGCCATATCCCGGCGCATCAAACGGTCACGTTCGATCACGCTATCAAATATGTCACCTTTGGGCCCGATGCGGGCACCATGCGCATGGCCTACTTGCTGCCAAAGACCGTGGCCGTGGATGTGAAGAAAGTCCACTTTACCGACGGCTCCGAGGCCGGCTACGACGACTGAGGCAAAAGCGTAGGACAAAAGGAGCGCAAGCGGCTACAATACCGCCATGAAGTTTAAAGATCTGGCGCGGGTCGCCAAGGCTTTCAAAATAGAATTCGGCGGCTTTCGCGCCCAAGGCGCACCGGCCGTCCTCCTGGCGGCAGGCGGCCTCACGCTGGCAGCCGGACTCGTGCGCATTCTGAGCCAAAACGCCTCCATGCTTCCGGAAACGCTGCGCGAAGCCAAGGGCTTGGTTGAGGCACTGCGGTCCGACCCAAACGTCAAGCATTTGAACGCATAACCGTGATTGACAACGAATCGCTGCGCGGGCTGATACGCTCCGCGATGCCCGATGCCGAAGTTGATATCCACGACCGCACGGGGACGATGGACCACTTCAATCTGCGCATCGCTTCGGCGGCCTTTTCCGGCAAGACGCTTATCGAACAACATCAAATGGTATATGCGGCCCTCGGTGCCGCTCTCAAAGACGGACGCGTTCACGCCGTCGAACTCAAAACCCAAATTCTCGAAAAGGCACAATAATGTCAGATAGCATCCGCCAGGAAATCGATAGCGAGATTACCGGCAACAAAATTCTCGTGTACGGAAAAGGCACCAAATCGATGCCGCGTTGCGGCTTTACACTTGAGACGATCGAGTTTTTTAACCGGTTTGGATATCCGTTCGAAGTGGTCGACGTTCTTGAGAACATGCCCAAGCGCGAAGCGCTGGCCGAGATGACGAACTGGCCGACGCTTCCAAAGGTGTTCATCAACGGCAAGTTCTACGGCGACACCGACATTCTCGGGCCGATGGATGAGAAGGGCGAACTTGCCGGCGTGCTCAAGGAAACCTTCGGCACGGAGCCCATGACGACGATAAAACTGCACTAGCGGATGCTCAAACTCTGGGACGCCGGCCAAGAACGCGACTGGCTCGACTCGTTTAAGGTTCGTTCACCGTTCGTGCCGTGGTATGACGAGATCGACTCGTTCGGTCACGTAAGTAACATCGTTTATCCGCGGTACTTCGAATTCGGCCGCATGCAGTATTTCAAAACGGTAAAGGACCCCGCCCCCGAGCCGGGGGTCGTGTTCCCGTTCGCTCACGTTATCGCCGAACAGCACGTGCGTTATATGGACCGCTGTTTTTTCGATGAAGAACTTGCCGTCCTGAGCAAAATCACGGAACTCGGGCGTTCCAGCGCCACGTTTGAACAAGCAATCGCCGGCGCCGACGGAAAGATGCGTGCAATTGCAACCACCGTCGTCGTCCACCACAGCCGCCAGGAGAGCAAACAGTGGACAACCTCTCAGCGCGAGGCCATCGCCGCCTTCGAGGGGTTCCAAACCTCCAGCGTCCGCGAGTTCTAACCGCTCGAAGTGCGGTATTGGCTCTTTAAGAGTGAGCCCCACGCGTACGGTTTCGATCACCTCGTTCGCGACGGCGTGACCCCATGGAGCGGCGTGCGCAGTTTTACGGCACGCAACAATATGATGGAGATGAAGCTCGGCGATCGCGGCTTCTTCTATCACAGCAGCATTGCGGAACCCGCAGCGGTCGGCATCATCGAAGTCGTCAAAGAGGCCTATGCGGACTTTACGGCCTTCGATAAAAAAAGCGAATACTACGACGTGCGCAGTAAACCTGATAAGCCTCTCTGGCAGATGGTAGACGTGAAGTACGTTGAGCCACTTTCGCGCACGGTGACGCTTGCAGAAATGCGCGCCGATCCGCGGCTTGTGGGCATGGCGCTCCTGCGTCGAGGACAACGCCTTTCGGTTCAGCCGGTGATGCCGCACGAATGGGACATCATTCTCGAGCTTTCACAGCAATGAAAAAGAGCGGCGCACGGACGCCGCTCTTTTTTTTTGCTATCCGTCCTCAGCGACGGAACGAGAGACCGATGTAGATATTCGCAGGAGGAACAACGGTTAAACTATCCGGGAAGGTATTGAAGTTTCCCTGACGCATGCACTTGCACTGCGCACTCCAAGCCGTTCCGATCGGCCAGAAGCCTCCGTTGTTAATTACTTGACCGGTGAAGATGCCAAGGCCGCCCACACTGTAGTCAAATATATTCTCACCCGCGACGTGCAACTCCACGCCGTTTGCGATCTGGATTGACGCATTGGCGTAGAAGGTTGCGAACCATGCGCCACCCCACGGATTGTTCGCGCCCTGGTACACGCCGCCGAAGGAGGCGCGCGCGGTCGAATGGGGCCAGGCGTAGTTCGCCTCGGCACTTCCTTTCATGTACGGCACTTGCCCGGTGAAGCCGGTTTGCCCGTCGAGCTGCTTGCCGTTTACGACGCCAAGCAGCGGAATGCAGGGAGCGATCTTCGTGCTGTACTTTTGATAACCGCAGACTTCAGCCTGGGTACCTACGGGCAGCTTTCCAAGGCTGACCTGTTTGCTGACCGCCTGGACGTACGGCTGGGCTAACGTCGCGTAGAACTGGTCGCTGAAGTTATCGTAATAAGCGCGCTGCGCCGTTGCGCTGGCCCGGTATCCCCAGCCGCTCTGCACCGTCTTGTTGATGCCGAGCTCCATGCCGTAATCACGTTGCAGCGGACCATTGATCGTTTGCGACGAGAGCGTTTGCGATGGAGCACGGCCCGGAAGGTTTGGCACCTGCGTTGTGATCGAAGTGAATACGTTGAAGATCGTGTTATTGAATAGATCGGTGGATATTACGGCGCCGTCGCGCAAGCGGAAGTCTCCGCCAACATCGAAGGCGACCGTGGTCTCCGGCAGCAACGAAGCATTTGGGACTCTGAGGTTATCGGTCGCGCCGTCGGGTGCCCCGTTCGGACTTAGTTGCACGAAACCCGAAACCTGGCCATTGTATGGGAAGGTGGTCGCCGAGCCAGCGGTCAGACGTAGCGAGGCATCGTGGTTGAGACGATACTGGACTTGAAGATGCGGATCGTAGTGCACGTGAGTCGTCCAAGTGTGCACCAGCGTCGTATCGGCGTTTTCAGCGCCCGAGAGCGAACAGCCGCCTTTAGTGGGATCGCATTGCTTGAACTTGCCGGGATTGAGCGGATCGGGGACGGCCACAAACGTATTGGCCGACGCGGCGATTTGCCCGGGATCGGTTGCGACGGAATCGATGCCGTCCCAGCTTAGGTAATTTCCAAGTCCGACTTGCAGACGCGGATTGAGCTGCCACAGCCCGGTGAGCGACCAGTCGTATTTGTATGATGTCGTCGGCGGAATCTGCAGACCTGTTTTTGGTGTATTTGCAAAAATCGCTCCGCCGATTTGACAGGCGGGTTGGTAGTACGGATTTGGCTTCGTACCCGTGCCGCCATCCCAGACGACGGCTGGATTGGGAGCGGCGCCCGCGGTATTAAAGCATCCGGTGGGCAACGTTGAGATGTCGCCGGAGAATCGCAAGGTGTTATCGCGATTGAAGTCGAGCGCGAAATTATAGAGGTTGTCCTTAACCGGATGCACCCAAGAGAACGTCGCACCGCTCAAACGATCCGTTTCGGGTTGGCTAAACGGTGTATTGAAACCGATGTATCCATTGCGCTGCACGTTTGTCGGTGTCGTCCAGCAAGGGGAAGGATTCCCCAGTTTGCCGTCACCACATTTCGGCGCGGTCGTCGTCGTCGGAAAGACGGGGGGCTTCGTCGGGTTGGGTGCGCCCGTGTAGGGCAACCCCGGACCGCCCGCTGTCGTGACAAAGCAGGGTCCAACGTAACCGGTAGCACCGGGGCCCTTTGCCGCACCACCGAAGGTCGGACTGCAATTTGCAGTGTTCGTTACCATATACCAGCCCGGCGGAGAGGCCGCAAAGCTTGCATAGCCGGGGGTGTAATCTTCAAACGTTCCATCGATGAAACGCTTAATGTAGGTTTGGTAGGGACGTAGAAAGATCGTGTCATTCTTCCACGTCGTGCGCAACTCTGCGGAGTATTGCGGCTCCTGGTTGAGCACATACGAGTTCGGGAAGTAATTGAACAGTTTCGGCTGCGTGCCCACCAAACTCGTGAGCCATGGCGGATTGTACGTGGAACTCGTGGTGCATGCAGCGCCCGAGCCGAACGTCTTTGCGGCGCCGTTATAGCACTGCGCGATGGTCAATGGCAGGTAGTTGTACGCATACGAGCCGCCCTGATTATAATAGCGCCCCGTTGAGTTCAGGTACTCCGCGCTGAGATTCGTCGCTTGCGAGAATCTGTACCGCGCCTTAAAGAGCGTCGCTTTGGTTGCGTAAGGATCTTGCAGGGAGTTCTGCCATTGAATTAATGTTGGCCCGGCGTAGCCTGGGCTGTTGGTGCCGCCGAGGGTGTTGATATTGTACGCGACCGGATAGGCCTGGTTCGGCCCGAGATAGCCTTGAAAGGACTGCGCGGCAAGCACGGTGAGCTTGTTATTGAGAAAGTTCTGGTTGATGCGGAACTGATAGTAGCCCGCGCCGTATCCGTCGCCGGTCACATCGGCATATAACTCGTTCTTCTCCGAAAAATTGCGCGTGCGCAGATTGACGGTTCCAAACCCGGATTCGCCGCCGTTGGGGCCGTTGAGGCCCGCACCTTTGACAATCTCGGCCTGTTCGAAAATCTCCGAGTTCGAATAATTGTTATTGTAGGTTCCGAAGACACCGGAGGTAACCGCGTGCCCGTCGATCGTTACCTTCGTCTCGACGTTCGCGCCGCGAACCATCCAGCTGGAGTTGGGCGTTCGGCTGCCGCTATCTTGGGTGGCCTCGACGCCTGCAACTTCATTGAGCAGATTCTTGAGGTTCGGCTGGACGCGATCCGTGATTTGCTGGCTGCTCAACGTGGTCACGCTTAAGCCACTGGCATTGAACGCGCGGTTTCCGGCGCTCGTGCTGACGGTACCGATCAAGCGCAGCGATTGGAGTGATGACGGCACCATGGTGGCGTTGACGCTCGAGGCCACGCCGGGACCAATTGCCACATCTTCTTGCGTCGCCGCCCCATAGCCGGGCTTGGTAATCGCAATCCTGTAGAGACCGGGCTTAACTCCATTGAAGTTAAAGTGGCCCTTGGCATCCGTATGCGTTTCGTAGCTACCCGGGCCGGCCATCAAGATGTCTGCATTTACGACCGGCCCCCCCGTCGAGTCGGTCACGATTCCGCTTACGCTAGCCGGAGACGTCGGCGGGGCCGGGGGACTAGATGCATTCGCCTGCGCGATGGTTTGATTGGCAAGGCTCGCCGTTGCCGCGCTTACGGGTCCAACGGTGAGTGTCGCTATCAGAATCGCGGGCAGAACGCGCAGCAATTTGAGCACGGTATCCTCCTAAAGAAGGTCAAAGACAAATCGCGCCTCGGCTTGGAAACACCGTGACGTGACCAGGGCTATATTAGCCCTCAATTTATGAACTCTTGTTTATTATCGGCTCTTAATGGCTCGGCCCCGGTGCTCTCCTTGTGCAGAGCCCGGGCAAGAAAAGAGCGGCGCATGGCGCCGCTCTTTTCTTAGGTTCCGTTCCGGGCTACGGCCCTTTGTGTCCAAAGTCGAAGTTCTTCGACAAGAGGATCAAAAGGGTGGCGGGCCCGAGCGAATTTTGATTCGTTAGGCCGATCTTGCCGTTCGCGAGTGGAACAGGAACGCCCGCCGCCTGCGTGATGTACGCGTTGGGATAGGCGTTTGTGAGATTGTTCCCGGTCAACTGCAGAAAGGTACTTCTGTCGCTCGTGAGCGGGAGCCGGAAAGTGGCATTCATTACGAAGAAACCCGGCACGTTGAACGAGTTGTTATGTCCGTAATATTGCGCGCCAAGCGAGGCGTAGGTACCGCGCCGCCAATTGTAGTGAGCTTCGGCATAGCCTTGCGAGTAGGGAATAGCGTGGGAACCCCCGGACTGGAGAACATTATAACTGCCGGGTGAACCACTCTCGCCTGCGGGATAGAAGTTCGAGCCCGCAATGATGCCTAAATTTGTATTGGGCACCGTGCAAAGCGCCGGCTGGGCCGGGGTTGAGCAGTAGAAATTCCGCGGCAGGTTGTACGGATAGGCGCGCACGAGATTGGCAGAGACTTCGCCGCCGAAACCGATCAGCGGATCGTAGCGATACTGCATCTCGATGCCGGCGTATTTTGCGTTGGATAGATTAAAGTTGGACGTCGTGTACAGTGGCAGCACGCCCGGACCCGCAACGACATTGACGGGATCGATACACGTCTGCGTCGGCTGACTGTAGCTCGTGCACACCTTGTAAATCGCGTTCTGGACGAACTGATTGTAGAGCGTCGTCGTGTAGAGATCCAAGCTTAAGGTCGAGGCTCCGCTTGCGCCCATGCGGTAGTCCGCGCCGAAGTCATATCCGAATGACGTCTCCGGTACGATCGTGCCGTTGGTTGTTTTATCCGTATAGAAGGTTTGTCCGGGTCGCGCCGGCCCCGGCAGCGACGGCGTCGTATTGAGTAAACCCTGATAGGGAGGCGCAATCGCCGAACCCATCGCAAAGCGGTATGCGGTATTGCGGTCGGGCCGGAACGTCACGCCAAGCCGGCCGTCATAGTGACTGTCGTTGAAGTCCTGAAAAGTCGTGCCGCCGTCGGTGCTGTAGCGCTGATAGTAGGAATTAAAGTAGTTCGAGAGTTGCGCTTGCCAATTTTTACCGAAATTGAACGTCCCGCGCGCGAGCAGCGTACCGAACCGCGTGCGCGATCCGTCCGGTATAAGCGGCGGACCCGTGGGGTCGTTCAGATATGAGTACGTATGCGAGCGCGACGAATTGGTATCGTAAGAGACGGTCAGGAGATCGCCATTGTCGCCGACCGGATGATCGTACCGGAAGCCCAGGCCTTGAACGTGATCTTCTTCCATGCTGCGAAAGTAGGTGCCACCGCCGGGAAGCGCCGCTTTGCCGCTCGGGCATATCGGGTTCAAGGGGCCGGCCGGGTTGATTTTGTTCGGGTTCGTTACCCAGCTAAACGGTAAGGCTGGGTTGCTTATGCAATAATACGCCCCACCTGGGAATACCACAGGAGTGACTTGGCCGTTGTACGGAGTCGCGTTAGAGCCCAACCCTGAGGGCCGGCCGGTGGTTCCATACAATGCGTAGCTCGTCGTGTACGATTGCAGCGGATTTTCCAACCCATTGAACTGCAAACGCGAGATTGACGCCCCATAGTAACGAGCCAGAATGCTGTCGTTACGAAACGTTGTGTGGAGCTCGGCTTGGAACAGCGGCTCACTGTCCGTCTCCCACTCGTTTTCGGGAGCGAAGACTTTCTGCCATACCGTATAGCTGCTGCCATTAGCATAACCGGGGTTCGTGTATCCCGGACACGCCGCCGCAGCGCCGCTCTTCGAACATGGCGTGAACAGTTGAGAAATTCCGTACACGTGGTTGCCGTTTTGATCCGAGTACGCCTGCGTGCCGTAATAGGAGAGCGTCGCAGCCGTCGCGCCCGAGAACTTGTAGCGTACCTTCGCCAGTTCCGAATGCGACACGTACGTGGTGTTGACGTGGAAACAGCACGCGATAAGCGATGAGGTTGCCTGGAAGGGGTTATTTTGAATGCCGTTCGTCGCGCTACCGGCTATCGGATTAGTCGTAAAACCGATCGGCGCACCGCTTGCCGACACGCCGCTGAGGTCCCAAGGCTTGCTTTCGTTGTGCAACAGGCCCGGAGTGCCGTAGTTGGCGTAATCGAGGGCCCAGCCCAGTTTGCCGTTGGCAGTCGATCCGAAATACCCAAAATTGTTTAGGAATCCGCCCGTCCCGTCACTGCCGAAGGTGATGTTCCCCGTCGGAAGCGTGGTGGGATCTTTCGTCCGGAAATTGATCGTGCCGCCGATCGCATAGTTGACAACCGGGGACGATGCGCCCGGCCCCTTAACCAACTCCGCACTTTGAAAAGCGTACGAATTCAAGAACGTCGTTACGAAATCGCCGAACGCACCGTTGGCGAGAGGGTGCCCGTCGATCAGTGAAGCGGTTTCAAAACCGAGCGAACCTCGAATCGAGGGAAACGTCACGCCGCCCGGGGAGCTCGCATCCGCCGTGCCGCCGGGATGTTCGACGCTTATACCCGGCAACTGGTCGAGACTCTTAGCGACGCCCGGATTCGCATTATTTATAAACGTCTGCGCCGCAATATTTGAAACCGAGGCGGCCGAGGTGTTGAAGGCGCCGCCGGAGCGCGAAGTCACCGAGCCGATTTCTTTGAGCGACGAAAACGTTTGTTGTTGCAGCGTGACACTAACTTGAGTGACTTGGGCAGGCGCGACCACAAAGCCGGACTGGGTCGTCGCCGTATAGCCCGGATGCGAAACGGTCAGATCATACAAGCCCGGTTGCGCATCACTGATTGCGAACTTGCCCAAGGCATCCGTTTTAGCCTGGTATCTTTTGGGTCCGATGAGCGAGACCGTGGCACCCGAGACAACAGCCCCGGCTGTGTCCGTAACGGTGCCCGAAACGGAGACGGTTGCCTGGGTTGAAGCACTTGCCTGCGCGATCGTTTGATTGAGGACGCTCGTCGTTGCCGCGCTTACGGGTCCAACGGTGAGCGATGCGATCAAAATCACGGGCAGAGTGCGCAACAATTTGAGCACAGGGTCCTCCTAAGAAGATCAAAAGCAAATCGCGCCTCGGCTTCTAAAGCCGCGACGTGATAGGGCCATTGTAGCCCCTGAAGATTAACTTACGTTTAGTTATCGGCACTTATGGTTTGCCCCCGGTGGACTCCTTGTGGAGAGATTGCTTTACGGGGCTGCCGCCTGAGTCAGAAACACGTGCTGCGCATCGAGGGGCTGCTCGCCCGGCCCGGGTGAGAGGCGGCGGTACGACCCATCCGCCTGCAGCTCGCGGGTCTTAAGGTTATCAGCGAAGAGCACATCGAGGATACTCCTCTGGATTGTATCGGCCACCACTGGATCGAGGACCGGAACGACAGTCTCGACGCGACGGTCGAGATTGCGCCCCATCCAGTCCGCGCTTCCTATATAAATCTCCGGGTCGCCGCCGTTTTCGAAGACGACGATTCGCGAATGCTCGAGGAAGCGCCCGACGATACTGCGGACCCGAATGGTATTGCTGATTCCGGGAATCCCGGGCCTGAGCACGCACATGCCGCGCACCAGCATATCGATCGCGACATCCGATTGCGAGGCGCGGTAGAGCGCCCGGATGACTTCTCCGTCGGTAATCGCGTTGAGCTTGGCGCGAATGCCCGAGGGCCGGCCGGCGCGGGCGTGCTCGGTTTCACGGTCGATCAGGGCGACGAGCTCCCGCCGCAAATTCACGGGAGCCACAAGGAGCTCTTCGTAGTCGGTGACCTTTGAGAAGCCGGTCAGCGCGTTGAAGAGTTGGGTGACATCCGAGCCCAGCTCAGGGCGGCACGTGAAGAGACTCAAATCGGTGTAGAGCTTGCCGGACTTCTCGTTGTAGTTACCCGTTCCGAAATGCATGTAGCGGCGAATACCGTCGCTCTCTTCGCGTACGACCAGGGTGACCTTACCGTGCGTCTTGAGGTCGGGGAATCCGTACACCACGTGAACGCCGGCGCGCTCTAAGCGCCGCGCCCATTCGATATTGTTCTCTTCATCGAAACGCGCTTTGAGTTCGATGAGGACCGCGACCTGTTTCTCGTTCTCCGCGGCTTCCAAAAGCGCGGCAACGATCGGCGAATTTTTTCCGGAGGTGCGATAGAGCGTTTGTTTTATCGCGAGCACTTGCGGATCTTGCGCGGCCTGCTGAATGAACTGCACGACCGGATCGAAGGATTCGTACGGATGGTGCAGCATGAGATCGGCCTCGCGGATCACCGAAAACATATCGGTCGCACCGACCAAGCGTTTGGGAATAGCCGGCGTAAAGGGCAGATCTTTGAGCTGCGCGTAGCCGGGCAGCGTCGCGATGGTCATGACGTCTTTGATCGAAAGTATGCCATCGCATTCATAGGCGTCGATCGCCGAGAGATCGAGCGCTTCGAGGAGCCAATCGCGCATATACTCCGGCATACCGCGTTCGATCTCCAAACGAACGGGTTCGCCGAAACGCCGCCGCTGCAGCTCCGACTCAATGGCCGCAAGCAGATCGTCGGCTTCATCTTCCTGCAAGTCCAAGTCTGCGTCGCGTGTCACGCGAAAACAATACGAATCGCGCACTTCCATGCCGGGGAAGAGCGCATCCAAATGATGTGCGATCAAATCTTCGAGCAAGACATACCACTGCTCGCCTTCGGGTAGACCCTCAACGGGAATAAAACGCGGTAATGTTTGCGGTATTTTCACGCGGGCAAAATGAAACTTCACACCCTCGGCGGTGACTTCCTCAAGTTCGACGGCAAGGGAGAGCGAGAGAGTGGAGATGTATGGAAAGGGATGTCCACTATCCACGGCAAGGGGTGTAAGTACGGGGAAAACGCGGTCATCAAAGACCCGTTCCAAGCGCATCTGCTCGTCATGTTCGAGGGCATCGACGGAAACAATTTTGATGCCGTGTTTTTCGAGTTCCGGCCAAATTTCTTCACGCAAGAGTCGCATTTGGCGGCCAAGCTGCATGCGCAAGCGCTCGGAGATTGCCGCGAGGTGCTCGGGCGGCAGACGGCCGTCATCCGATCGTTTATGAACTTGCGCTTCGATCTGCTGCTTGATCGCCGCGACGCGAATCATAAAGAACTCATCCAGATTCGTGCCGTAAATGGCGATGAATTTCAGGCGCTCTAAAAGGGGAATCTGCGCATCGGCGGCTTCGTCAAGGACGCGGTCGTTGAATTCAACCCACGAAAGTTCCCGGCTGAAATAGAGCGAAGGGTCATCTAATGGACGAGGAATTGGTTGGGGCGCCTGCGAGATCTCGGTGGTTTTTAACATCCTTGGTGCCTACGTTCAACACCGGAGCCGGTGATTCCAGGTGAGCGCTCAGGCGGATCTGCTCGGCCACGTGGCGACCCACCTGAGTATGGTCGGGACAGCCCTGGTCATCGCACTTGCGGTTGCGGTGCCCCTCGGCACCCTGAGCGGCCATAACGCGCGCCTGCGCCCCGCGATTCTAAGCATTTTTAACGTGGGCCGCGTTATTCCAAGTCTTGCAGTGCTAGCGCTTGCTCAACCGTTCCTCGGCGTCGGGTTTAAAACGGCCGTCGTCGCAATCACACTGCTCGCGATTCCTCCAATCGTCATTAACGTAGACCTTGCATTTCGCGGCATCCCCGCGGCAGCTATCGATGCGGCCAAAGGAATGGGTATGACGTTTTGGCAACGGCTTGGGCGCATCGAATGGCCGCTTGCGATACCCGTTGTCTTCACCGGCGTGAGAACGGCGGCAACCGAGCTGGTCGCCAGCGCGACGCTCGCCGCATTTATCGGCGGCGGTGGACTTGGCGAATATATTTTGAGCGGGCTGCAAGCAAACAATCAAAGTTTACTTCTTCTGGGCGCAGTTAGCGTCGCGCTCTTAGCCATCGCCGTAGAACTTTTTCTTGCGCTTACGGCACGCCTAATTGGAGAGCACTCATGACAATGACCCGCCGGCACGCAGCCACGCTACTCGGAGCCGCCCTCATTTTGCCGCAATGTTCCGCGAAACGCGACGATGCGGTTCGCGTTGGATCGAAGGATTTCACGGAGGAGTTTATTCTCGCCGAACTCTATGCGCAAACGCTGGAGGCTGCAGGCATGACGGTTGAACGCAAATTCAATCTCGGGGGCTCGGCAATTGCGATGGCTGCGCTGCAACGCGGCGATATCGACCTGTACCCGGAGTACACCGGAACAGGTTTGATCGACATCTTGCACCGAGCGCCGATCCGTGACGCAAGGACGTTGTATGAAACCGTAAAAAAGGAATTCAACGCAAAGTACAACCTCACGTGGCTCGATCCGTCCCCGATGAACGACTCGCAAGGTCTCGCCACCACGGTCGCAATTTCGAAGAAATACGACTTGCACACGCTCTCGCAATTGAGCGCACTCGCGCCGCGACTGCGTCTGGGCGCGATTCCCGAATTCGTTGTGCGCGCGGATGCCTTGCCTGGATTAGAAAAATTCTATGGGGGCTTTAAGTTCAAAGACGTGAAGACGTACGCCATCGGCCTGAAGTACCAAGCACTCCTGCAAGGGAGTGCCGATGTGGTGACGGCATTTACGACCGACGCGCAGATCTTGGCGAACAAACTCGTGGTCTTGACCGATGACCGCCACTTTTGGCCCGAATATCACGCCGCGCCCGTCGTTCGCAACGACACACTGAAAAAATTCAAGAACATCGCAAAAACCCTCAACGCACTCGCACCGCGTATTACTGACGATGCGATCCGCCTCATGAACATGCACGTCGACGTTGAACACGAAGAACCCGCTGACGTAGCGAAGGCATTCCTCAATAAGTGACCCCTTCCACAAAACATGGCGCTCCCGTTCGGTTCGAGAGCGTTAGCGTCCAATATCCGCAGAGCGATCGACTCGCGGTCCAAAACATTTCCCTCGATGTTCCCGCGGGTGAATTCGTCGTTCTGCTCGGCCCCTCCGGATGTGGCAAGAGCACGCTCCTGCGCACGGTCAACCGCCTGATCGAACCGCAAAGCGGACGCATCTACGTCGACGGTACGGATAACGCGACGGTCGATGCGACCGCGCTGCGGCGATCCATCGGCTATGTCATTCAAGCCGTCGGCCTTTTTTCGCACTTGACAATCGCGCGGAACATTGCGGTTGTTCCCACCTTGTTGAAGTGGGACGAGCACCGGATCGCGGCGCGGGTCGACGAGCTTTTGCGGTTGGTGCAGCTAGAGCCGGCATTGTACCGGGACCGCTATCCGCGAGAACTCTCGGGCGGGGAACAGCAACGAGCCGGCGTTGCTCGCGCAATCGCCGCGGAGCCCCGCGTCCTTTTAATGGATGAGCCGTTCGGAGCGGTCGATGCTATTGTCCGCGCGACCTTGCAAGACGAAACGCGGCGCATTGCGCGCGTTTTAGAAACGACGATTCTATTTGTGACTCATGACGTGGACGAAGCGCTCCGCTTGGCCGACCGCATCGTCGTCATGCGCACCGGCGAGGTTGTACAGTATGGAACACCACTTGAAATATTGACGGCACCGGCATCACCGTTTGTCGCGCAGTTGCTTGATACGCACGATATCGTGCGGCGCCTTGGATTGTTGCGCGTCTGTGACGCGATGCGAAATGCCCCCGCCCCCGCGGGCGCGCCCTCTATAACCGTCGATGATACCCTGCGGGAAGCACTGAACTTTTTTCTGGAAGGCGCCTCGGCTCTCAACGTTGTCCGGGAGAACGCTGCGCCCGGCTCGCTGCGTTTCGAAGATGTGCGGGCCCTCATTGGCAAGCAATCGCGATGAGCTACATCATCGGCCACCCGCAAGAGGTCATGCTTTACACGTGGCAGCATATTGCGCTCGTCACCGTCTCGCTGCTTATCGCCCTTGTCATTGCGTTTCCGCTGGGCACGCTTGCAGCACGCAATAAACGCATCGGGACGCCGCTCTTCGGCCTGCTCGGTACGCTCTACACGATTCCGAGTCTGGCCATTTTGGCATTGCTGGTTCACTACGTGGGTCTCGGTTTTTGGACCGCGGTTACCATGCTCGTAATCTATGCGCAGTTTATTCTGGTGCGTAACATTGCGACCGGCATCCGGGAAGTAGCGTTTGCACAACGCGACGCGGCGCTGGGACTCGGAATGACGGCGATACAAAGCCTGCTGCGGGTCGAGCTCCCGCACGCCTTCCCGGTCATGCTGGGGGGCGTCCGGATTGCAACCGTCGCGCTGATCGCAATTGCGACGCTCGCATCGTACGTCAATGCCGGCGGACTCGGGGTTTTGATTTTCGCCGGGCTGAACAGCGACTACGCCGCAAAAACAATCGCGGGCAGCCTTCCCGTGATGCTGCTGGCGATCGCCGTGGACTTTATTTTCCGGCGGATAGAGAAGCGCGCGCTATGCGGCCGCCTTGCGGCTCATTGAACCAGATACGCCCGCTCTTGTCGACGAAAGGAACTGAGTCAATCGTATCGTCATTCCCCCGCGAGGGATAGATTCCCTGACGGAAACGTGTGACGATGCCGTCTGGCGTCATGCGCGCCAGTTCGTTTCCATGCCACAGCGGAAACCACAAATTGCCGTCGGGTCCGGCAACGATTCCACCGATGAACGAGCGGTAGGGGATGCCGGCGGGAAATTCCGTGATCCTTCCCTCCATCGTGATGCTCCCCACGCGATCGCGAATTTCCGTAAACCACAGCGCTCCATCGGGTCCGTTTGTAATGTATTGAGGGCCGCTATGCCAGCGGGTAAGGCCCGTGGAATAGAATGTGAATCTGCCTTGTGCATCGACCCGCCCTATTCTCGATTTGGCAACGTCGGTAAACCAAAGATTGCCATCCGGACCACGCACGACGGATTGCGGTGATGAATCAGGGGCGTGAAACTCACCGTGTGCAGCAGCATTCGGAAGGCACGCGAAATTTGTGTAAGTTACAAGACAACCGCCGGTGCTCATTTCGGAGACCGAGCCATCCGGATGCAGTACTGCAATTGTATTGCCGCGCTGTGAGAATGACGGCGCGACGACGTACGCCACGCTCTTGCCGACAGGTTGCAACTTTGCGCGATACTGCGCGAGCGGAGCCTGAAACTCTTTAATCGCGCCGTCGGGCGCGATTCGCGCTATACGCGGGTGCCATGATAACGTCTCGATAAACCACGCCGCGCCGTCGGATGTCACGGCGACGCTTCCCGGCGTATTGAGCGGCGAGAGCGGTTGACCGACGACGCGAACGGTTCCTTTCGGAGTGAGATGGTCGACGGTTCCGCGCGCGGGATCCGTAAACCAAACGGAACCGTCGCCGGCTGCTGCAATGCCGGTGGGAACGGCGCCGCTCGGAATCCCGGCTCGAAATTCGTCCAACGTTCCATCGGGGGCGATTCGCCCCACGCGATTGGCCGAAGGTTCAGTGAACCACACGGTGTTGTTTTTTGCGATCGTAATTCCGCCGATCGAATTAAACCAGCGGTTGTGCGTCCGAAGATGCCCCAGTTCCGTCACCGCTCCGCGCTGTGAAATGCGCACGATAAGGGGGGCCGGGGGCGCTTGGCCTCCTCCGGGCTCGTTGGAAACGTCGGCAACTAGGCTGCCATCCGGCGCGACCGCGGCCGCATTGACCACGCGCGTTGAGAAATAATCTCCAAGCAATCCTTGCGTGAGCGATGACCCGGAATAAAAAGCAAGAGTCGCTCCAAATGGAGACCCGCGCGGATTCTGCGTAACGAGAAGCCAGATGGCATCGCTGGTTCCGGCGATCATTCTCTGGACGTATCCTACCGGGGCGGGGGCAGCAAACTGGAGTCGGTTTCCATGCACTCCCATTCTGCGAATGCCAACTTCACCTAGTGTCGCGGTATAAATGCCGGCGCTCGTAAGCGCGAATGCGCTATAGCGATCGCGATAGTTGTTCCCGGTGACGATGTGAAATGCGTTAGAACGGCCGCCCTTGAAGCGCAAGATTCGATCGCCGCCATTTGTCCAGACCGCCGCATCGGGTCCAATTGCAATATCCTCACTTCGCGCGCCACAAAAGTAGTAGCCGCAGTCGTCGGCACGCCGGGTCTGCGTGATCCTTCCTTGTGGGCTAACTTCGGCGATGCCATCATATTCGTGTACATATACCGTGCCGTCACCGCTTACGACTAGCTGGCCGATTGGGCTGCGAAAAGTGGGACCAAACTCCACGATTGAGGGATCTGCGAGCGCGCTCGACACTCCTAAGAGAGTGAGGACAAAAAACGCGATCAGCGACCTCATTATCGATCCAAGCCGGGATGGTTAGGGTCTGAGATACCGTGCGAACCAGTCGCTGCTGATGTGCAAGCGCTCCACGCGATGAACGGGTGAGCCGGTCCGGTTGAGGTCGTGATTCTCGCCGGGAAACTCGACGTAGTGGACGGTGGCGCCGAGAATCTTGAGCGCCGCGAACTCTTGCATCGTCTCGGAAAACGGCGTGCGCGTATCTTCCGTGCTGTGCAAGATGAGCAGCGGTGTATGCACTTTATTTGCGTAGGTGAGCGGTGACTGCGCCATGAGCGTATTATTGGCATCCCACGGCATCCCCCAGTCGTACGGTCCACCCAACCCATTGGTTGACGCAAAATCCGCGGTCAAGTTCTCGGACACCAGATTGCTGACGGCGCGCTCGGCAATCGCGGCCTTGTAACGATCGGTGTGCGATATTGTCCAAAGTGTCGCATACCCGCCGTAGCTGCCGCCGGAGACACCCAGACGATTCGGATCGACGTCGGGGCGTTTGATCACTTGGTCCATCACGAGATTGGTGTCGTCGAGCATGCCGTCTCCCCAATGATGCACGAGCGCCTCCTCGAAGGCGTAACCGTGGCCC
Organism: Vulcanimicrobiaceae bacterium; assembly: GCA_046262675.1. Lineage (GTDB taxonomy): Bacteria > Vulcanimicrobiota > Vulcanimicrobiia > Vulcanimicrobiales > Vulcanimicrobiaceae > JACRUB01. The sequence goes on along the minus strand of JBHEMH010000008.1, from coordinate 55,533 downwards.
CTGCTTCCGCGCGGATCGCTGAAAACGACATTGTATCCAAGCCCGGCGAGATACTGGAGCTCGTGGAAGAACGTGTCGCCGAATTGCGTTTCGGGGCCGCCGTGAATGTTGAGAATCGTCGGACGGGGGCCATGGGCCTTCGGCCCGACAGCCGGCAGAAGCCACGCTTGCACATCGTAGCCAAGGGCATCCTTGACGCTAAACGGCTGCGGTTTCGAGAGTGTGACGCTCTTCAAATAACCCGCATTGAACGCGGTGAGCGCACGCGGTTTTGGATTGTCGGTGGAGATTACGTAGATCTCTTGCGGGTGCGCCCAGTCCGAATAATCATATGCAATGGTTTTTCCGTCGGCACTTGCCGAACAACCGTAGGCTTCGCCTTGCGGCCCCGTCAGATCGGTCGTCGTGCCGTCGGCGGCACTCATCTTCACAAGATGCGCATAACCGGGACCGTCGAGATTGAGGATGATGGTCTTATCGTCCGGCGTCAGGTTGAAACAGAGGCCGCCGCCTTCTTTCATATCCGCGAGTAGCGAATCGCCCCACGCGAGCGTGTCCTTGGTAACCAGCTGCTTCGGGTTGCTGCCGTCCGCGTTGCTGGAAGCGAGGGCTGCAGACTCAGCCGGATCCTCCACGCCGCCTGTAAAGTACCAAAGGCGTCCTGAGCGGTGGTCGTATCCGATAAGGTTATTGGCGACTTGCGTTGCCGCCATTTTGTGCATGGAACCACCGGCGACCGCAATTGTATAAATGTCGTTTGGTCCGCTATACGGGTCGTCGCGCCGCAGGGAATTAAACGCAATACTTTTATCATCCGGCGACCATGACGCGCCGTTCTCCGACCACTGATTGCCGCGCGTGAGCGCGTGCGCGTTGCTTCCATCAGCGTTCATCACCCAAATATGCTGGTGGTACTGATACACTTCGCCTGCTCCGTTCGCCTGAAAGTGCATCGTGTCGATTTGGCGCACGTCGCTCTTGCGCTGCGTCTTTTTCGGCGCGAAACCGGCGGCCGCGAAATTGATTTGCGCAGGAGGCTGTCCGTCCGCGAGCGTTGAGCTAAACGCAATCATCTTGCCGTCGTTCGAATAGCCCGGACTATCGGCCCCGGTTTTAATTTTCGTAAGTTGTTTGATTTTTTTGGTGTCGAGCGCGTAGGTGTAGATCTGGGACTTCGCTTTGGGCATCGAACGTACGAACGCAATGACCTTGCTATCGGGCGACCACGCCGCGCCGCTATCGTGCCCTGTTTTGGTGATCTGCATGGAGTGAGCGCTCGCGACATCCGTGAGCCACAAATTTGTATCGTAACGGTCATCAGCACCGTTCATTTTGCTTACGACATACACGACGTATTTGCCGTCGGGCGAAATCTGCGGCTGGCCGACATAGTTGATTTTAAAGAGATCCTCCGCGCTAACGGGCCTGCCGGCGGCCTGCGCAGATACGGGCAACAGTGCCACAAGAATGGCAGCGAATATCAAGCGTGCGTTCATATCGCACAGGGTTAGCTCTCGCAGCGTCCGGTCCCGCTCGGGGTCTAGTTGCGCATAAAGAGGTTGAGGCTGAACCGCTTTTCGGAATCGAACCAGGTTTTCGCCAGACGGAACCCGGCCACGGCTCCCGAGTCCTCTAAATCTTCGAGCGAGAACTTGTAGGATGATTCCGTGTGGATACGCTCACCGTCTTGAAACTCGAGATCAAGATCGAGGTCGTTGACCCGAACGTATTGCGCGCCGCGCGCTTGCAGGAACGAATCCACCGCACCGCGCTCTTCGTCATAGCGCACGGTGTGATCGAAAGCGTGCAGGTTGAAGTCGCCACCAAACTCGCGATTGATGCGCGCAAGCATATTCTTATTGAAGGCAGCCGTAACCCCGGTGGGATCGTTATATGCAAGTTCCAGCATTTCGCGATCTTTTTTCAAATCGGCGCCGATAAGCAGCCCGTCACCGGTGCGAAGCGAGGATGCAACCGCAACGAGCAGCCGGTGCGCCTGCGCCGGTTCGTAGTTCCCGATGTTCGATCCAAGTAAGAGCGCAAGCACGGGACGCTTGAGCGCGAGGTCCGGTGTGCCGAGCACGGCAAAATAATCGGCCGCGTACGCCGTGATCGAGAGGTTGGAGAACGACGCGGCAAGCGACGTCGCAGATTCGCGCAACGCATCGGGGGAGATGTCGATCGGACAGTAATGCAGCGAGCGCTGCACACGCAGCGTTTCTTCGATCAGCAGACGTGTCTTAATCGCGCTACCGCTGCCGAGTTCGAGCATTTCAAACGGAGCGTCGAGCGACCGCACGATTTCCCACCCGTGCTCGCGTAAGATTTCCGTCTCTGCGCGCGTCAAATAATATTCGGGAAGCTTTGTGATGGCTTCAAAGAGCGTCGAGCCTAAATCGTCGTAGAAATATTTTGCCGGCAACGTGCGCGGACGCGTTGAGAGTCCAAGCACGACGTCTTCGGCAAACGTTGCGACATGAACGGGACGCGACGCCGTGACGATCTCAAGGCGGTCGGATATTCGGGTAAGCGTCGAGCGCATAGGATGCATACTACCCCGCAAATGGTCCGAGGTAACGGGATGGCGGAAACGAAGTCCCAGGCCTTCGGAGGGTACGATGACAGTCCACAACTCGCAAATCCAAATCGAACACGATGGCTCCTCGATGGCGGGCTACCTGGCGCGGCCCGACGCCGCTTCGGGACCGCATCCAGCAGTGATCGTTTTCCAAGAAGTTTTTGGGGTGAACAAGGAAGTCAAGCGCATTTGCGACCTCGTCGCGAGCGCCGGTTATGTTGCTCTTGCTCCTAACTATTATCACCGCACCCACCCTGATTTGAACGAACCGTATACTCCTGAAGGCACGGAACGCGGTTTTGCCGCCGCGGGAAACGTTACGCGAGACTCCCTACGTAAGGACACGATCGCCTCGCGCGACTGGCTCAATGCACAAGATTTTGTCAAAACCGGAAAGGTTGCGACGTGGGGATTTTGTTTTGGGGGGACCGTTGCATTTCTCTCCGCGACCCTCTCCGGCATCGCCGGCGCCGTGTGCTTTTATGGCGGGCAAATCGCCTCGCCGATGCCGGGCGGCGAGCCGGAAGCACTGGCGGATGTAAAGGACATCACCTGCCCCATCCTCTTGGCTTTCGGTGGCGATGAAGATCCGTGGATCAAGACCGAACACGTCGAGCGTATTCGCCGGACCTTGGACGAAGCTGGGAAGGATTTCCAGATTCAAATCTATCCGAGCGAAGGACATGCTTTTTTTCGCGGCAGTAGCGAGCATATCGGCGGCGGGGATCACTCACAAGTCGTCGCCGACGCATGGAGTTTAGTGCAGGTTTTCTTTAAAAAGGTGTTTGCTTAAGAGTGCGGCGGAGCAACCCCCGTTCGCAGACGCGAGTGCCAGTAGCCGTAGAGCGCGTACACGCCGAGTCCGACGAGAAACCACACGACGAAACGAATCCAGGTTTCTATGGTAAGTCCGGCGACGATTAAATAAATTGAGGTAAGAAACCCGAAGGCACCGACAACCGGGCCGAAGGGAACGCGGAAAGGCCGCGGCGCTCCCGGATTGATAAAGCGCAACACGACCACGCCGGCCGACACGATCGCAAAAGCCGAGAGCGTGCCGATATTCACGAGGGCAAGCAACTTCTCCAACGGTACGATTGCGGCGAGAATCGAGACGATCGCGCCCGTGATCATGGTCATGCGCGCAGGCGTGCGAAAGACACGATGAATCTGCGCGACACCTGGAGGCAACATGCGGTCGCGTGCCATCACGTAAAAAATCCGGACTTGCCCAAGGAGCGACGTCAACATGACGGTCGTATTGCCGGCAATACCGCCGAAGTCGACGATGTCACGCAGCCATTTATTTTCAGTAACCGCTCGAATCGCATCGCTCATTGCACCGCCGTCACTGAGTTTGGCGAACTGCAAAGCGCCCACGGTCACGTAGGTCAGGGCAACGTACAAAACGCCGCCGATGACGAGCGAGAGCATAATCCCCACCGGCACGTCGCGACGCGGGTTATGCGCTTCTTCTGAAGCCACCGTCACCGTATCGAACCCGATATATGCGAAAAAGACGAGCGCCGTTGCGCCAATGATTCCGTGCCATCCGAACGGAGCGTACGGATGCAGATTGGCCGGCTTAACGTGCGGTCCAACTGCGATAAGAAAGACCGCCATCGCCATGAGTTGCAGCGCAACGAAGGTGATGTTGAAGCGTGACGATTCGCGAATGCCGATTGCCAGCAGGCCCGAGATTGCAAGCACGATTAGGGCGGCAAGCAGATCGATTTGTGAATGCATTCCGTTCAGATGTGCAATCGTCGCCCACTGCGGCAACACAATTCCGTACGTCCCGAGGAATGATTGTGCATAGGCGGACCAGGACGAGGCCACGGGCGCTGCGCTAATGCCGTATTCGAGAATCAAATCCCAGCCGATGACCCACGCAACAATTTCTCCCAGGGTCGCGTATGCGTAGGTGTATGCACTTCCGGCAACAGGCACCATGGATGCGAATTCAGCGTAACATAACGCGACCGCGAGACAAACCATTCCCGAGAGCACGAAGGACAGAATGACGGCGGGGCCCGCGTGGTGCGCGCCCGCACCGATCGTCGGAAAGATTCCGCCGAGCATCGTGCCCAGGCCGATGCAGGTGAGCGCGGGCCAGCCAAGCGCGCGTCGCAGGGGCGGTCCCCCGGTCTCCGAGCTTGTCCACGCCAGGGGCTGGCGCGCGAACAATCGTTGCACAAATCCCGGCATGCTCAGCGCTCGTCCTGCAGAATGCGAGCCCACCGGTAATAGATGTCACCGATATATTGTTGCGTTTCGGGATACGGCGGCACACCGCGATACTGCGCGACCGCTCCCGGGCCTGCGTTATATGCCGCCAGTGCGGCGGCGTACGGGTCTTGGTAACGACCGGTATAGTCGCGCACGTATTGCGCGAGCAGTGCGGCCGCCCCGCTCAAGGCATCAAACGGATCGAAGGGATCGACTCCGTACGACGCGGCCGTTTCAAGCGTGAACTGCGCGATGCCGACGGCCCCGGCGCTCGAGACGGCGTTCGGGTCAAAAGCCGACTCCTGCAGAATTGCGGCGCAGAAAAATTCCGGATTGAGACGCTGCGTGCCGGCGGCGTGGACGGCCACGTCCGCAAGGTGCAGGGCATCGAAAGCAGCGATTCGCTCGTTCGAGCGTTCGATGGAGCGCGCCACGGCCAAATTTTGATGCTGGAAGGGGCGCCCATCCTGCAAAAGCGTGACTCCGGCGATGCTCTGGGTATAAGCGGGTATGTGCCAGCTTAAGACATTATTAACGAGGAAATCGATTTGTGCAACGGTTATCGGGTTCCGGTTGAAGTCCTCGGAGGGAGCGCTCGAACAGGCGCACAACACTGCACACCAAGTAAGCACCGCGACGCGTAGGAAAAGACGATAAAATGATTCTCTCACAGATCGGCTATGGATTTTTGGCAGCCGCTATTGTGTTGATCGCCGGTGATTTTGCATCCACATTTTTCTACCACGTTCCACAGCATCTGTGGTTCACACTCCACTTGCGAACGCATCACGATAAGAAGCGCTCGTATTGGGATCATGCCGTTCTTTCCAAGGATCCATCGGTGCTGCTTGACGGCCTGCTCGGCGCGCTGCCGTATCTCTTGATCGCGGCCTCCGTCCTGTGGCTGTCCTGGCCCGGCGCGATTGCAGGTCTCGCGCTCGGACAGCTTCACGTCTGGTGGCGGCATACGACCGACCTTGGATGGAGGACCCCCGCCTGGCTAGTGACCCTCTTGCGGCCGCTCGCCGTTGTCTTGCCCGAGGACCACGACGGGCACCACCGAAACCCCGACATTGAGTTTGGCGATATATTCCGCTTCTACGACGCTCCGGCTCGCGCGCTTATGGCCAAGCTTGCGCCGACTAGCCGAAAAATGCGAAATGCTGCGCTGAGGCGCCTCAAACGCCAGCCTGCTCGCGTATAACGGAGGAAGATGACCAAACGGGCTCTCTTTCTCATCTCCGATACGGGAGGTGGGCACCGCAGCGCATCGGTGGCCATAACCGCTGCCCTCGATGAAATCAAAGAGCCTTTTTCGTTTGAACATCGCATCGATGACGTCGCGGCGCACTGCTCCTTCCCCTTAACGCAACTGGGACTAGCCTACAGCTCGGCCCTTCGCTTTGCGCCCCCCGTCTACGGAGCGCTCTACTACGCCACAAACGGCCGGCGTCGTTACAAGGCGCTGGTGCGTTTTTGCGAGCCCCTGTACCGTGAACGTTTGCGCGATCTCTTCCTCTCGTACAAGCCGCACGTAATTGTCTCGGTACACCCGTTGCTCAATCATGCTGCCTTACGCGCGCGTGCCGACGCAAAGATGACGCACATTCCGCTCGTTACGGTCATTACCGATCTGGGAAAAGTGCACGAGTCGTGGTTGATGCCCGAAGCAGACGCTGTCGTTGTGCCGGCGCGTGAAGTCTACGACCGCGCAGTCTCTCGCGGTGTTCCGCCGTATCGTCTACGCATGCTAGGACAACCAATCCATCCGCGATTCGAAGATGTCACCGCTACCAACGCTGAAATTCGAAAGCAACTCAAATTGCCTGCGAATCAATTCGTGACGCTCCTTATGGCGGGCGGCGAAGGCGGAGGCAAGTTACTGACCACAACGCTCGCGCTTGCAAAAGCCAAACTTAATTCACATTTTATCGTCGTCTGCGGACGCAACGCTGCGCTGCAAACAAAACTGCAAGAGATCGCGCCGCCTAACATGACCGTCCTCGGCTATACCGACGAAATTCCGCTCTTGATGCGCGCGGCCGATCTGCTTGTCACCAAAGCCGGTCCCGGGTCGCTCGCCGAGGCGAACGTGGCGCAAGTTCCCGTCGTTGTCTACGATTACGTGCCCGGTCAAGAACGGGGCAACGTGGATTTCGTACGGCATAATGGCATCGGCCTGGTCGCGCTTACGACCTCCCAAGTGGTCTCTGCCGTGCGCACTTTGATTCACTCCCCCGAACGTTTAACCGAGATGCGTCGGCGGCAAGCCGAAGTTGCTCCCCACGAAAGCGCACGCCGCATCGCCGCATTGATCGCTCAGGTGACGCAAGACTACACGATACCGGAGGACGGCACGCTCCTGCCGCATTTAGCGGCGGCCGTGTCCTTGTAGTGACAGCCCCCGCCGAGCAAAAAGAACAGCCACGGCAACAGTTCGAGCTCTTGTACTTCAGTGGGCGCCGGACTATGGTCTTTACTCGCGGCGTTCGTTAGCTGCGCGGGAAATTTTGGTCATGAGGCCGCGCGGCGAGACTTTCGTCGAGAACGCCAACACTTTATTTTTCAGACCCGGAACTACCAGCGGCTTGCCTTTTTTCATCCCACGGTAACCGGCTTTTGCCACCGTTGAGGCGTCGGCAAGGGCTCCGCGAAAGAGCGGTACGTCACCCATCTTCGCGCGTTCCTGAAATCCTGTCTGGGTCGCCCCCGGCGCCAAGCATGTGACCGTAACACCGGTACCGCGAAGTTCGTTAGCAATCGCTTCGGAAAACGACAGCACGTAAGCCTTCGACGCATAATAAACCGCCATCAACGGTCCCGGTATAAACGCTGCGGTCGAGGCCACGTTGAGCACCCGTCCCCATTTCTGCGCAATCATTCCGGGCAGGAACAGCCGCGTGAGCTGCGTGAGCGTAACGATGTTGAGCTGCAATTCTTGTAGCTCAACTGCTACATCGCTTTCAGCAAATTTTCCATAGGTTGCAAAGCCGGCGTTGTTTATCAGAACGTCGCAATGACGGGCTTGTTCGTAGAGTTCTAAGCCGGCATCCGGTTGCGAGAGATCCTTGGCGATGCAGTTGACGACGACGCCGTATCTGGCGCGAAAGCCGGCCGCAATCTCTTCGAGCCTCGCGTACGAGCGCGCAACGAGGATCAGGTCATGATCGTCCGCAGCGAGCAACTCTGCGAACTCGAGTCCGATGCCCCCGGAGGCGCGGTAACGAGCGCCGTTCTACGCGGCATTTGCGGTGGTAAGACCCCCGCGGAAAGCCATCGTCGCGGCGCCGATCGCGCCTGCATCGTTGAGCAATTTTGCAATGACGATCTTGGTTGTGCCGCGAGGAACCATCGTCGTCAATTCGTCGACGCGGTTGCGTACCGCATCGAGCATAAAATCTTGTGCACTGCTTACGCCGCCGCCAAGCGCGATCACTTCGGGATTGACGAAAGCGATGATGTTGGCGAGCCCGGTCGCGAGATCGTGTGTGAAATTATTCCACGCTGCAACCGCATGCGGGTTGCCCGCTTGCGCGGCTTTGCGGATCGATTTTGTGCCGAGCTTGTCGCGATCCTTATCGAGC
>JBHEMH010000008.1:0-47132 GCA_046262675.1 Vulcanimicrobiaceae bacterium | reverse complement strand
ACGTGAAGTTCTTGGTTCCTTTACCCGTGCCGTACGTATACTCGCCAAGGGTCGCGCAGCGCGCATCGTTTCCGATAAAGACCGGCTGGTCGAAGTGCCCGCGCAGCTTTTCTCCCAGCGGCACGTTCGTCCACTGAAAGTTCGGGGAGTACAAGATCATTCCCGAGCGCGGCTCGATGTTGCCCGGCGAGCCGATGCCGATGCCGACGACGGATTTCTCCTTGACGTCGGAGAGGGCCGCATCTATGGTCTGCTCGATTGCGAGCATCACCTTATCCACAGCGTGGTCATTAAGGTCTTGCTCGTGGCGGCTTAGGATCGATCCGTCTTCTTGTACGACGGCGGCCATGACGTGGGTGCCGCCGAGGTCTACACCGATGGCTTTCTGCATGCCTAGTCTGTTTTGTACCGACGCGGGAACAGCCTTGCAGGCCACGTAAGTTACCCGGAGCCATGAACAAGAAAGTATTTCTCGGCGGTACCAAGACCGACGATCCCCAACCCGGTGCCCAAGGTCCGCAGCCGCACGACGTCCGGCCGGTACAAGGCGCTCCAATCACAACCATCGACTTGATCAATTTGCGCGAATTCACGCGCGATACAAAACAGCCGACGCATCCCGAGATGCTCGATACGGCGCCGATGGAGCACGTCAACGAGATCGAGATCACCGAAGAGCACATCACGATCAAGTACAACGAGCGCATCAACCGGTTCTACAACGTTAACGAGATCATTCAAAAAGAGTGGTCGTACAAATATAACGAAGACGAAGAATTCGTGCGTGCGGTCGCAAAGGTGATCGACCTCTCGCGCAAGCACCTCAAGGATCTGCCGGAAAACCTAGCTTGCCCGCCCGGCTGTGCAGAATGCTGCAGCGGGTACGAGCCCTTCGTCAGTAAGCCGGACGTGCAACGCATCGCCGATCATTTTGGAATGCCATACAGCGAAGTCTTGAGCGAATATGTGGTGCAGCGCAAGAGCGCCGACGGACATTATGTCGGATACCTTAAGAAAGTGACGCCGGAGATCGAATCGCAGTGCGTCTTTCTTAAAGGGGCAAAGTCCGGCAAGTTTTACTGCGGCATTTACTCAGCGCGCCCCGGTGACTGCCGCGAATTCACGCCAATCGGCTGCGAAGACGTCGATACGTCGCTGCCGCGCAAGGGCTCCTATCCGGTCGGACCGGCATTCATGCCAAGACACCGCGGCGTTCCGCGCAACGGAAATCGTCCGAGATAGGCTCGATGCGCCGCTTACTGTATGCCACGATGGCAATCGCCGTTTTGTTTTGTGCGGCCTTCTCGCAAGGTAACGCCCAACCGGTGAATGCTTTGACCTTTAACGCACTGCACTGGCGTTCGATTGGGCCTTTCCGCGGTGGACGTACGGTGGCCATCAGCGGAATCCCAGGAAAACAGAACGTTTTCTACATGGCACCAACTGACGGAGGCGTCTGGAAAAGCGACGACTACGGGCGCACGTGGAATCCGATCTTCGATTCGCAGCCGACGCAATCGGTCGGCGCGCTCGCGGTGGCGCCCTCAGAGCCGGATACAATCTATGTTGGCAGCGGCGAAGGGCTTCTGCGTCCCGACCTTTCGACCGGCGACGGCATCTATAAATCGCGGGATGGCGGAAAAACTTGGCAACACCTCGGGCTGCGCGACGCTCAACAAATTGGCGCGATTGTCGTCGATCCTAAGAATGCAAATCGCCTCTTTGTCGCCGTCCTCGGACACCCGTATGGACAGAGCGCGGAGCGCGGCGTCTATCGCTCGCTTGACGGTGGAGCGACTTTTGAACGCGTACTCTACAAAGACGAGAACACCGGCGCCGCAACGGTTGCGATGGATCCGAACAATCCGCAAGTACTCTACGCATCGATGTGGGCGGCACGCCACTCGGCATGGTTCACCGACGTGTTCGAGCGCCAAGAGCTCAGCGGCATGTACAAATCCACCGACGGCGGAGGGACCTGGCAGAAACTCGCGGGCGGTCTGCCGAAAATGATCGGGCGTATCGGCATTAGTATCGCGCGAAGCAATTCGAACGTGGTGTATGCGCAAGTCGACGCGGAGACGCCCGCGCTCTATCGCAGCAGCGATGCGGGCGCAACATGGACTGCGGTAAACAAAGAAGACCGCATCACCGGACGTGGACAAGATTTCGCGCACGTGTCGGTCGATCCGGCAAACGAAAACACCGTCTATGTTGCGAATACATCAACATATCGGTCAACGAACGGCGGCAAGACCTTCACCGCAATAAAAGGCGCTCCGGGCGGCGATGACTACCACACCGTCTGGATCAATCCCGAGAATCCGCAAATTCTAGCCCTTGCTGTCGATCAAGGCGCAACCATCAGTGTCAACGGCGGAAACACCTGGAGCAGTTGGTACAACCAGCCCACAGCGCAGTTCTTCCACGTGATTACCGACAACCAATTTCCGTATTGGGTCTACGGCGCGCAACAGGAAAGCGGAAGCGCCGGAACGCGTAGTCGTAGCGACTATGGCGAAATCAGTTTTCGCGAGTGGCACCCGGTCGGCACTGAAGAGTACGGTTATGTGGCGCCCGATCCGCTCAACCCCAATATCATTTACGGCGGCAAGGTCCAGCGGTACGATGCGCGCACCGGAGAGGTGCAAGAGGTCGGGCCGGTTCTGGATTGGCGCAGCAATAAGGTGTACCGTTTCAATCGCACGGCGCCCCTGCTGTTCTCACCCACCGATCCGCACACGTTGTACCTGGGTTCCAGTGTTCTTTTCCGGACGCGCAACGGTGGGCACAGTTGGAACATCATCAGCCCCGATCTCACGCGAAAGAATCCCGGCGTCAATTCAAATCTCGGCGCCTTCTCTCAGATTGCGGCAAAGAGAGCGCGCCGTGGCGTGATTTACTCGATCGCTCCTTCACCGCTACGCGGCGGCATGATTTGGGCCGGTACGGACGACGGATTGATTTGGCGCACGAGCAACGGCGGGCGAATCTGGCGAGCCGTTACGCCGCGCGGAATGACCCCTTGGAGCAAAGTCGCGCAGCTGGATGCATCGCACTTTGACACAAACACCGTTTACGCCGCGGTAAACCGCTCCCGGTTGGACGATTTTCGTCCGTACATTTATCGCACGCATAATGGCGGCAAGACCTGGCAGAACATTGTGAACGGGCTTCCAAACGATGCGAGCGTCAACACCGTGCGCGAGGATTCCGTACAACGCGGCTTGCTCTTCGCCGGCACCGAGCACAGCGTCTTCGTCTCATTTGATGACGGCGAGAATTGGCAGCCGCTCAGGTTCAACTTGCCCGCAACGTCGATTCGCGATCTCGTGATCCACGGGGACGACGTCGTTGTGGGTACGCACGGGCGCTCGTTCTGGATTCTGGACAACATTACGTCACTGCGCCAACTGGCAAAACAGCATGACGCACAAACAAGGCTCTTCACGCCGGCGCTCGCCTATCGCGTTCGTTGGAACCAAAACAGCGATACGCCGCTACCGCCGGAAGAGCCGGCGGGACAAAATCCGCCCGACGGAGCGATGCTCGATTATTTCCTTGCAGCGCCAAGCGCGGTCTCTCTTGAGATTCGCGATGCACGTGGTGCACTCGTGCGCCGTTACACGAGCGCGGATAAACCTGAGCCGGTCGACCCCGGCGTCGACAAGCCGACGTACTGGATCCGGCCGACGATGATTCCGAGCGGAGAGGCGGGCATGCACCGCGCCGTTTGGGATTTGCGCTACACGAGTCCGCAGTCGCTCGGGCACGACTATCCGATTTCCGCTATTTACGAGAACACGCCACGAGAACCGCGCGGTGCCGTTGCACTGCCGGGCATGTACTCTGTCATCCTGCGCGCGGACGGGCGCACGTTCACGCAGCCGTTGCGTATTAAAATGGATCCGCGAATTGCCCTTACGCAGACGCAACTCCAAATTCAATTCCGGGCGGCGCAGCAGTTGTCGGCGGCGATGAACACATCGGCGGCGCTCGCACATGCATCTTCCGACCCCAACAAACGGACTCGATTCGCAGATTTGAATGGAAAGCTCGGTCGCCTGCTTGGCTTAGTTAACGACACAGACGCCGTGCCCACCGCGGCGACGTTAGCTGCCGTAAAGGCGGCACTAAGCCAGTTGCAAGGGCAGTAGTTTAGCAGGCCCTATCCGGGGAATAAGCAGAGGGCCACCGCATCTGCCGCTACGGCGGCAGGCGGCGGATCTTTTTCTGTTCTTATCCACTCTCTTAAGGGAGCATATATGAAATTCAATCGCAATATTCTCACGGTCGTGATTGCGCTGGCCGTAACCGGCACCGCTTTCGCAACTCCCAACACCTTGCACCGCATGCATAACGCGATGTCGGGCAAAGTTCAGAACATCAACATGGGTGCGCTTCATGGGTCCAGGCAAAACGGCACCGCCGTCGTAAAGGGCGCCCCGGGCGGCGTCTGGGTCAAGATCGCACTGTTCAACGAGCCCAAAGGCGCGAGCGAGCCCGCCCACATCCATATGGGAACTTGCCAGAAAGGCAATCCCTCCCCGTGGAAGCCGCTCAGCAACGTCGTCAACGGCACGTCGATCACGACCGTCAAGGGCGTTACCGTCGACCAACTCAAGGACGGACATTATTTTCTAAACGTTCATAAATCGGCAGGCGATCTGAAGACCTACGTTTCCTGCGGCAATCTGAAATAAACCTCAGATCGCAACTAAGAAGAGGCGCTACAGATGTAGCGCCTCTTCTTTTTGTGCGGTGCCTAAAGCCTAAGACTAAACTCGGGCGCGGCGAGATCCATTGCTCACGCAATGATTCGCGCGAACATCTTGGGGTCGACGTTGCCGCCGCTCACGATAACGCCGACGCGTTTGCCGGTGTGCTCGACGCGCTCAGATAAAAGTGCCGCGAGTGAGGATGCCCCGCTCGGCTCCATGACAAGCTTCATGCGCTCGAACGCAAAGCGCATGGCCTCTTTGATTTCCTCGTCGCTCACGGTTACCACCCCATGCACGTACCGCTGCGCGAGATTGAAAGTGATATCGCCAGGAGATTGTGTCATCATGCCGTCCGCAATCGTCTTGGGAACGGGAATCCTCACGATCATCCCGGCAGCGAGTGACTGCTGGACGTCATTGCCCTCTTCAGGCTCGACGCCGTACACGCGGGTGGCGGGGTTCATGGCGTGCGCGGCAACCGCCGTTCCCGAGAGCAGCCCCGCTCCGCCGGTCGGAACGAGAATGAAGTCGAGGTCAGGAACTTCTTTTAAGAGTTCCAATGCGGTTGTGCCTTGTCCGGCGATCACGTGCGCGTCGTTGTATGGGGGGACGAGCGTTGCACCGCGCTCTTGCTGAATCTGACGCGCAACGAGATCGCGATCTTCCTCCGCGCGATCGTACAAAACGATTTCCGCGCCGTACCCGCGCGTTGCATCGAGTTTCGCTTGGGGCGCGTCCCGGGGCATCACGATTGTGGCAGCGATGCCCAGTAGGTGCGCGGCGAGCGCAACGCCTTGCGCGTGATTGCCACTTGAGAACGACACGACGCCGCGCTTGCGTTCTTCTTCTGAAAGCTGCGCTAGTCTATTGTAGGCGCCGCGGAATTTAAATGCGCCCATGCGCTGAAAGTTCTCGCACTTAAGAAACGCGCGTGCCCCGGTCAGCTTATCGAGCGTCCGCGACGTGACCACCGGCGTTTTGTGCGCGATGCCTTCAAGGCGCTGCGCAGCGGCAACAATATCCTCGAATGTTACGTTCGGGATCATTGCATGTGAAAGCTCCATGAGCGCACCGCTCCATTGTCGTCGAGAATCATCTTCTCCGTGTAGTTGTGTTTGTCGAACGTCGCGATAAAGTCGTGCTCGCCCGGGATACTGCTCGCACCGACAGGGACTTCTTTGATGGCCTTGTACGCGCCCTGATCGCGAAGCTCAGTGGAGAATTGTGCGAGCGCAACCGGCGTGATCTTTGCGCGAAGTTGCGAGTCGAAATCCTTGATCACGGGATCCATGTTGTTCGCGATGACGGCCTTGGTAATCTTATCGGCTTCTTGCGTGGCCTTGTTTTGAAAAGAGCAGCCGGCCAATGCTAGCGCCAAGGCTGTTGCTACGAGGAAATACTTCAAGATGTCATCTCCAGTGGGTGATCGACTGCAGTGAATTCCACGAACTGCAAACTTGGATTCCATTCTTCTGCCAGACGCAGGCTCCAGTCGGATTCGAAAAGACCAACCGGGTGGCCGTCCCAGTCCTCCGCGAGCTTCGCGTTTGAAGGTAACTGGGCCGACTTAAGCGCGCTCGCATCGCCAAGAATCCGCCGCGCGACACTGTATTGCAACGGCGTGAAGTGCGTCTTGACATTGTATTCGGCTTCGAGACGATACTTGACCACCTCAAATTGAAGCGCGCCGACGGCCGCGAGTATGGGCTCGGTTCTGGTTGAACCGAGCGGATACATCACCTGGATGGCGCCCTCTTCCCGCAATTGTGCAATTCCTTTGCCGAACGATTTGTAACTCGCTGTGTCGATACTCCGGACCGAGGCAAAATGTTCCGGGGCAAAGGACGGCACGGGCGCATACCGCAAGAGCTTGCCCTCCGAGAGGGTATCGCCAATCGCGAAAACCCCCGGATTTGCGAGGCCTACCACGTCGCCCGCGTAGGCCGATTCGAGCGACTCGCGCTCGCTGGCAAAAAGTTTCATGGCTCGCGTGAGCCGTACGTCTTTTCCGGTGCGCGCGTTTCGTACCGTCATGTCGCGTTCAAACTTGCCCGAGCAGACGCGCACGAACGCCACGCGGTCTCGATGGCGCGGATCCATGTTCGCTTGAATCTTGAAAACAAACGCGGAGAAGTCTTCCGAAACCGGGGAGATTTCGCCGATGTCGGCCACACGAGCGACCGGCGGCGGACTCATTTCAACGAAGGCATCAAGAAAGAGCTCGACACCAAAGTTGGTGACCGCGCTTCCAAAGAAGACCGGGGTGACTTCACCGCGGACCATTGCTTCAGGCTCGAACGCAGCGCCGGCGCCTTCGAGTAGTTCGAGCTCATCCAAGAATTGCTTGTGCGTTTGCTCGTCCGAGAGTGCGGCGATCTGCGGATCGTTCACATTCGTGACGAGGACGGCGGCGCGTTTAGCGCCGTGCGTCGTGCGCTCGAACAGGTGCATCTCGCTTGTTTGACGATCGAAAACGCCGCGGAAGGAGGGTCCGTTCCCAAGCGGCCAATTGATTGGGTAGGCGTGAATGCCGAGTACCGTTTCGAGCTCGTCGAGCAGTTCCAGCGGATCGCGGCTGGGGCGATCCATTTTATTCATGAAGGTGAAGAGCGGTATACCCCGTGCTCGGCAAATCGCAAACAGTTTTTTCGTTTGCGGCTCAACGCCTTTCGCGGCGTCGATCAGCATCACCGCCGAATCGGCGGCAAGCAGCGTTCGATAGGTGTCTTCGCCGAAATCTTGGTGGCCCGGCGTGTCGAGCAAGTTGATCGTAAACCCGTGATACGGAAATTGCAGCACTGTCGAAGTGATGGAAATGCCGCGTTCGCGCTCCAGGTCCATCCAGTCGCTCGTGGCCGCACGCTGGCGCTTGCGCGCCGAGACGGCACCCGCCGTTTGAATGGCGCCGCCGTAGAGCAACAGTTTTTCCGTCAGCGTCGTCTTGCCGGCGTCCGGATGGGAAATAATGGCAAACGTCCGGCGCTTTGCGACTTCCTCTGAAATTGACACGCGCTAGAGATTCGACAGGCTGTAGGTGCGCAACTCCGCCCAGCGGCTCATTCGAACGAAGACGAGCCGGCTCGCAGTGGTAAAAAAGCGCGAACGGGGCGGAATATGAAAGTGGTCCTTGCCGCGCGTGACAAGCGCGTCGTGGGCGCGTACGAGGATGTCGCAATTTCGGTAGGTGAGCGTCGTCCCGGCCCTCACCGGCTGCGCCCCATGCGGCAGGTATCTAAGCACATTTTCTACCGTTTTTGCGCGAAAGGTGGTTTGGGGAATCAGGCACTCGGGCAATGCGGAGAGGGCCCACGGCGCATCGATGCCTTCGAAATCACCCGGATGATAGTGCGACTTTGGTTGGCCGCGGCCAATTTTTGGTGATGCCGTTGCTCGCACGCTTCGCATATTCCACGACGGAAGACGGTGCGCGCGCACCGCGAGAATCGTGCCGATTCCGCACACGAGAATTGCGGCGATGATGTAGTAACGAAGCAGTGCTTACGCGGCACTTTCCGCGGGCTCTTGCAAATCACCGATTGCGCCGAGGGTCATGCGAACGCCTCCAATAGCGTAGTCCGCCATTCCGTAGTAAACATCGAAGACCCGCTCGCCTAGATCGGAACGTGGATCAATGCCCGTGGGAAATACGACGTTATCGACGATGCCTTTGCATTCCGCATCCGTTTCCGGCGTGAGCACCGGTTTGGGCGAACGGTAAATAATCTTCTCGGGATTCTTAAGATCGTGAATCAGGATACCCGCGCTATAGCGGAATTTCGGTTTCACGGCGTCGGCATCGAGCACGTCAACGGCGTGATAGAGCGACATCCAGCCTTCGGCGATCCGAACGGGCGGCGTTCCGCAACCAAGTTTGAGTGAACCCCACTCGGCGCTGGGCGACATCACAAGCACGCTCTCGGCGACGTCCAGCAAATTCTTGCGGTCTTTGAGCACCGCTGCCAGCGGAACGTAGCCCATGCGAATCGATTCGCGATCCGTAAAGGGCATTTTTTCAATCATGGGAATTGCCGCCCGCCCGTCAACGGCAGACAGATGCAGCATCGGACGGTGATAAAATGCAAGCGACATCACACCTCCGGGCGACATCACCGGTTCCGGAAAGAATGCGGCGTCTTTATCGTCGCCGATGTGCATGCCGGGGCGCACGAATTGCATGAGACCGATGCGTTCCCACTCGTATCCGTCGGATGAAAGCGCAACCGCCACGCGCGGGCCGTCGGGACCAAAGGCCGTGTAGGCCATCACGTATTGATCGAGTTCTTCGATAAAGGTAACGCGCGGATCTTCGCATCCGTACCCCGGATGGGGCCGCAACTCGTACGGAGCCTGCGGCTCCAGTGCAAAGCCCAAACGCTCGTACTCCGTCTTACCAGCGCGCACGTTTTCGCGCACAAGCCCAACGCGCGAAATATTTCCGGCAGCGACGTCACGCGGATAGAGCAGCAACGTGCCTTTACGCGTGCGCGCACAAGCGGGATTAAGAACGCCTTCGGCCTCCGTAGGGTCGCCCGAAGGTTCCATAATCGTTCCCAGGCGTTCAATTTTGGTGTCGAGGTTCGCGGTAGCGTGTGTCAGCATTAATCCTTAAGTAACAACGTGAGTTCGGCTTTGAGCATTCCCGAGCGCCGTCACAAGTTCGTGAGGGCTAACTCCACCGGCCGCCGCGAACGCATCCAAGTCCGTCGCCTCATCTAGTAGTGCCACCGCTTGTTCTCCAAAGGGCTCATGAGGCGGGACGATGGTCGTGTACTGCATGCCAACTGATAGAATATCGGATGTGTTTGCCAGACTCTTAGGCAAACCGTCGCCATACCCGCAACGCAGGGTTAAGACACGGCCATCTTGCCCGATTTTTCTCTGACCATAGCCTACTTTTGTCCCAGCTTTCACGGGAATCACCGCGACGACGGGAGCGCTTAAGCGCAACGCGCACCGAACACCTTCGATGCGAGAACCACCGGTCGAGCCGAACAGTCCGATTCCGACCCGCGCGGTATCCCCCATCGCTCCGCCCGCCGCCAGTGGATACGTGCTAGCAAGCTCCTTCGCGACGACGTTCGCACCGTGGCAACGCAAGGTATGCGCGGCTTGTGCCAGACGGTCGCGCAGGCGGCCCGCTTCGTTCATATCGGTGATGTGCGTCCAGACCTCGATCGCGAATCCGCTTGCGGCAAGATGCGGCGCGAGTTCTTCGATTTGCGCTAGACTCATGCCGGTCCAGCCGATAGCCGGTTGCAGACCGACTCGAATCCGCGGGCGGCGCCCGGTGCGTTCGAGCCAGGCGACGGCCGCGGCCAGTTCTTCGCGCGTATTGATCGTCGGGATCCCGCCCGCATCAAGCGCTTCGGCAAGGCGCCCGGCGGGGATGGCGCCGAGCACAACGATCGGGTGCTTGGTCAACGCCCGCGCGGCCGCAAGTTCCTCGATGTCGGCAACGCAATATTCTTTGCAGAGCGGATCGAGAACATCGATTATCCGCTTGTAACCCCAATTGTAGGCGTTGCATTTAATGACCGGGCGGACCGGGACGCTTGCATAAGCAGTCCACGCCGAAAAATTGGCCGCCACGATTTTACCGTCGAGTGAGATCAAAGGATGTATGGGGCTCACCGCAGTTGGGTGGAGGTTATGGGATCGCCGGAGGGAGTCACGACTTCAATGAGCGAGCCGCGGCGGTAGACCGAATTCGGAACGACCCACATCGTGTACGTGCGATACTCGCGCGACGGGTCGCCGCCTGCAACCGGGGCGGCCTCGAACGCGACGATACGAACGCGATTGGCGTTGGCACGGATCGACTCGATAACTTGCCGGTAACCGGTTTGCTTGTGGGGACCCATCACCAAAACCACTCCGAATTCGTGGTTAAAGCGAACGGGCGCCTTGATGCCTAAGCTTTCGAGGGAGCTCCGGTCGCGGAAGACGACGATTGCATTGCCGCCGGTCACCGTCGTCGTGCCTTGCGCATACGTCTTGACCCGCACTTCGCGGCAGCCCACGAGGGTTAGGAGCAGAACAAGCGCCACGATACGTCTCACGATGGCCTGCAGTTCGCGCGAGGCCTCGCCCCACCCCGCACCAAGCATGTTTCGCGATAAGATTTGAATGAGAAGCGCGTCGTCACAGAGTTCTCTCACCAGTCATTTCAGAAGAAGGGAGGCCGAAGAATCGGCCCGGCTTTGATTTGAGGTGCTCATGCTGTCTCTTTCCTATCTTCTACTCGCAGCCGCGCTCAACATCGCGACCGTCACCCCCACGCCCGCCCCGCTTGCGCTCAAAGAAATTGGGCATGTGAAAGCCACCGCGGCCTGCGCGGAGCTAGCGCTCCACGCGAACACCGCGATTTCTTCTGCGCTGCGCAACGATGCCGTGGTGGGAAACACAATTGCTAAACTCCAGAACCTCAAACTCGACGGCAACGCCGTAACCCGCCGCAACGATTTGCAAGCCATGGGTGACCTCGCAAAAGACTTGCACGGCCGTGCCGTTTACGGCATCGCCGAAGTTAAAAAATTACGCGAAATCGCTGAGAAATCAACGGATGCCGTGCAGAAGAAAGAATTAAAAGATTTTGCGGACGAACTTGGCGGAGCACTCTATCGCCAGAAAAAAATCGCGCAAGATCTCAACGGCTTACTTGCAACCTATGACTATCACGACATGCGCCCGAGCAGTGATGAATTGACCAATTATGGAATGACCGCCCAGCCTTTATTGGTATCACGAACGTCGGCCCAACCCGCATCTGAGCAAAGCTCAAAAAACACCGACCTCCGCTCCTATCCCAGTCAACCCGGGCACTCGGTCTTCGATTCCAGCCACACTGATACGGAGTTGGCACAATTTGCTGCCAGCGACTTCATGCTCCGGGTCCCGGACATTACCAACGATGAGGCCCTAGCGGCCAACCACGCCGAAGGCGCCGTCTCGGGCTGCTAACCACCGGCAGAGATACCTGGCGTAGTTTAGTCGTTGCCCGGCCCAGAGGCCTCGGCTAGACTTAAGGCTGTAGTGAAAATCTTATGGCGCCTGGCGCTCGCCGCCGCGGTCGTGGCCTATGGGGTCGTGGTGCTCGGCAGTTGGGTTCGTATCACGGGCGCCGGAATGACGTGCCCGGACTGGCCGTTGTGCCATGGAGCCCTCATCCCGTCGCTTGCCAACGGAACGATTTGGGAGTGGTCGCATCGACTGCTCGTGTTGGTCGAGACGCCGCTCGTTATTGCCGTTGTGGTGGCGGCGTGGCCGCTTCGCAATCGCCTTCCGCTCATTGCCCCGACAATCGGTGTCATCGGCGGCCTTTTTGCCGTTCAAATTCTGCTCGGCGCGGCAACCGTGCATCTTTCCAACAGTCCGGTTTCCGTCGTCCTTCACTGGGGAACGGCCATGGCGTTCCTGGCGGCGTTGCTCGCCATGGCAATCTTCGTGCGCACCGCAGCAAGAGGACCGGCGCCTTCGAATGCAAGCAGCGATACGCTTCTCGTTGGCGTCCTGAGCGGAACGGCCTTGATTGCATTTGCGACCATGTGCATCGGCGCATATGTGAGTTCAAGCGGCGCGGGCTTGGCGTGCCTTAGCGTTCCGGGCTGCGCCGGGAACGTTGTCGTATACAGCTCCGGACAATATGCGCAAATGCTTCACCGCTTTGTTGCCGGTGCTTGCCTACTCTCTGGGGCCGCAGCTTTCGCCCTCGCATGGCGGATTGGCTCATCGCGTGTGCGGGCAGTAACCACGCTCGGGCTTGCATTGCTTTTTGCGCAAATACTCCTCGGGTTGCTGAACGTAGCTTTGCGCTTACCGGTCATTCTTCGCGAAGCCCACGCCGCAAACGCCGCACTCACGTTCTTGATTTTCGTCATCGCGACGACATTCGCGGCACTCGATGGCTTGGAGTACCGCGTGCCAGCTCAGGAGCGCGCATGAGTAGCACCCTTTCGCGCGTTGACGGTGTTCTGCCGCACAATTCCGGAGGATTACCAGGCATCATTTCCGATTTCTACGAGCTGAGCAAACCGCGCATTATTTATCTCTTGCTTATTACCACGGCTGCCGCAATGATCATGGCAGCGCGCGGCCTGCCACATTTGCAAACGCTGTTATGGACGTTGCTGGGCGGCGGACTCGCTTCTGCTTCGGCCGGCGCGTTTAACTGCATCGTCGACAGCGATATCGACGGGTTGATGCGGCGCACGTGCGCGCGTCCCATCCCCACCGGGCGCATGTCCATTCGCAGCGCCGCAATCTATGCTGTGAGTACCGGCATCATCTCGTTTGCGATTTTAATTTTGCTGGTGAATCCGCTTGCCGCCTGGCTCTCGCTCGCCGGAAGTGTGTACTACGTCGTCATTTACACGATGATGCTCAAGCGCGTCACGCCGCTCAACATCGTCATTGGCGGCGCAGCCGGCGCGATTCCGCCGCTTGTTGGGTGGGCAGCGGTCACCGGCACCATCGGCGGTCCGGCGATCGGCCTCTTCATGATTATCTTTTTGTGGACACCGCCGCATTTCTGGTCGCTCGCCCTCATGACCGAGATCGACTACGACAAAGCCAAGATTCCCATGCTGCCCAACGTGAGCGGCGTCGCGCGCACGAAACTAGAAATACTAATTTATAGCATCGTCTTGGTCGCGGCCTCGCTTGCGCTCTGGTATCCGTTCCACGTTATGGGCTCGATCTATCTTGCAGCGGCAACAATTCTCGGCGGCATTTTTCTGTATGGCGCGGTGCGCGTGCTCGCCCAAGAAGGCAAGACCTGGCCGCGTTGGCTCTTTAAATTTTCCTTGCTCTATTTGGCTTTCATGTGCCTCGCTATGGTGATCGATCGCATCTTCGCTTAGGCCGGAACGCGCGGCAATGCCCCTGTTACTCACGCTGGCACTCGGCGTTTTTGCCGGCGCCCTAGATCTGGGCGTCCTCTCGCCGGCTCTGCCCGCGCTGGCCATCACGTTCAGCATTCCCGCAAACGAACTTGCCTGGATCTTCACGCTGTATTTGATTGCAAATGTCGTGAGCATCGCGGTCATGAGCATGCTTGCCGACCGTCTGGGGAGGCGTGCCGTCTACGTCGCGTGCGTCGCGCTCTTTGCACTTGGCAGTGTGCTCGCGATCGTCGCTCCGAACTTCTGGATATTCTTACTAGCGCGCGCGGTGCAAGCATTTGGAGCGGGCGGCATCTTCCCGGTTGCGACGGCTGCCATCGGCGACGTCGTTGCCCCGGAGCGCCGCGGCGCCGCGCTCGGCATGGTCGCAGCTATGTGGGGACTGGCGGCCATCATCGGGCCGCTCGTCGGGGGCATCGTTACGCACTTCGTGTCATGGCGCTGGATCTTCGTCGCGAATTTTCCGCTTGCGTTTATCGTCATCGTGCTCGCGATGCGCTATGTGCCGGCAAACGCGCCGCGCGTTCGGGGCCCACTGGATACCGTTGGCCTCTCTACGCTTACCGTCGGATTGCTTGCCCTCATGTGTGGCCTTACCCAAAACTTCCTGAGCAGCACGCTGGCCGGAATCCTTGCATTGGTCGTGTTTGCAGTTTACGAACGACGCGCGGCATTTCCAATGGTGCCGCCCTCGCTTTTTACCGCGCGTAACGTCAGGATCACCTACGCGCTCGAATTCGTCATCGGCATTTTGGAAGGCGCGCTGTTCTTTATTCCAGCGGTGCTGGTGGCGGCGCAGCATATGTCCTATGCGGCCTCCGGCTTCATTGCCGCAATCGGCGCCTTTGTGTTCGTTGCGGTGATTCCCGTTTCGGGGCGGGCGCTCGATCGCATCGGCGCGCGCAGCGTACTTCTGGCCGGCGCGCTCTTTACGGCGGCGGGTTTGGCAATTTTTGCATTCGGATTCGGATCGCTCTGGGCATCGATCGCAGCGATGGTCGTGGCCGGACTGGGCTTCGGAGCGCTCCTGGGGGCGCCGACTCGCTACATTATTACGAACGAAACGCCGGGGTCGCACCGCGCAACCGCAGTCGGTTTGTTGAGTCAGTTTTTGATCTTCGGACAAATCGCCGGGGCTTCGCTCGCAGGCGGCGTCGTGAAGTTTGCCGGCTCCGAATTGCCTGGTTTTCACGACGCGTACGTCGTCTTTGCGGTGCTTGCGCTAGGAGCGCTGGCACTTAGTTTTTCGCTACGTGATCCTCAAAAGTCCCTCGCATGAATCTCACTGCTAAAACCTGCATCTCGTGCACCAAAGGCGTCCCGCCGGGCCCGCGCAATCCCAAGCGCTCTTAGAACAGCTATCGGACGGATGGGAAGTGAGGCGTTGCAGTACGTCAACCGAGTCGGTGCAATGGCCGAAGAGCAAAATCACCACCCCGATCTCATACTTACCTGGGGCAAGGTCGGCATCACGATCTGGACCCACAAAATCGACGGGTTGACCGAGAGCGACTTCATCTTCGCCGCCAAGTGCGACGCGCTGGTTTAGCTAGCCACGCGCAGCGCTGAACGCGCGGCCGATGCGGTATACGCTCCACGCGAGGGCCGCAAAGATCAGAATGACAACCACTAAGTCGGTGAGGCCGGAGAAACCGGAAACGCGATCGCCGCAGACTGCAACGGCCGCCCGTGAGAGCGCAAGATCAACGCGTGCGAAAATGTTGCCGCCCTTCCCGTTCACGTTGTCGACTTGCGCCTGGATTTCTGTGACCGACCACGCCGGGTCATCGATCAAATAGCGAATGATGCCGCCCTTGTCGATGATGACCGTTTGTTCGGTATGAATTAAGCCGAAGCGTGGGTCGGCAAACGGCAAGAGCCCAAACTGTGCATCAAAGTTCAGCACCGTATTGAGACCGCCCGTGCCGAACGTCCAGCGCGCCGCATTCGCCTTAAACTGGTCGGCGTATGTCTTTAGAACGAGTGGAGAATCGTACTGCGGATCGAGCGTGATTTCGACAAGGTGCGTATCGCTCTTGGCGAACGCATCTTGCAGTTGCGCAAACTTGGCGCTAATGAGCGGGCACATCTTCGCATCGCGGCAGCGGGTATAGATGAACGAGAGCAGCACATCCTTGCCCGCAAAATCCGAAAAGCGGAACGGCCGCCCGTTTTGATCCACGAACCGCGTTTGCGGCATCATGTCCCCCTCGTGCAGCAAGCGCGCGTTGCGGATTGTTTGCAGCAGGGAGCTCGGCACCATCGGTAAGACTTCCACGCTTGAAAGGCTGGGCGGATTCCCATGGCGGTCGAGCATACCGCCAACGTGATCGCCAAGATGAACCGCGCCCAGGTCTTTGGCCGGCACGACCCGCGCCGCGAAGACATCTCCTGGGCGGCCCGGGCCCGCTTCTTGTCGAAGAATGAGCTCGGAGTTGCCTGCTTGGATGCCGAGCACCACGCCTTGAAAATTACCGCCATGGGCGAGGGCCGCGCCGCTCGCGCACGCAACTGCAAGCACACAGGACATTGCCGCAATGAAGTTCCGCAAATTTGATTCTCGTGCGCGCTTGGTGCGCCGTCCGTGGACCGCTGCAGAGCGTCGCATTGTCTCGATGGGCGTTTTGGGGCGGCTTACTATTGCGGCCGAAGCCATATTAGGCACGCTTGTCTTCCTGTTCCTCACCTGGGGCGTCTATCGCCGGGCGCAGTCCGTCGAGCAATCGCTGATCGTGCTTGTCCCGGTCTTTGCCCTTGGTGCGCTCGCGTTCATCCTTTATGGTATCGCCCTCATGGTCGAGCCGATACGAGCTTTCCTACACACGTTTAGGCCTATCTACATCGTAGACGGCTACGTGCGCTACCGCGGGCCCGATGAGTTCTCCGGTGAGGAAGCGACCGGCTATGTCGCCGTGCTTTTCGAGAATCGTGATGTTGCATGCGAATGGGAAGCCTTCGGGGCAGGTCCCCTGCCGGACCGCACCATTCCCACGTTGTGCGAATTTTCTACCTACGGCGGCATCCACAAGATCGACGGAAAATCCACTGGCCTCTTGCCGGAGAAAATCACGACGCTCAACATCGGTATGGCGCCGCGCAGCGCACCGATGGACTAGTCTACTTCCAGGTCCCTAAGTCCGTTCGCAACGTCTTTGCAGCGGGCCACTGGTGGCCGTTGTCGGCATCTTTTATCGTTAGAAATCCCATTCCAAAGATCAGGAGCATACCGATCGCCGCCGCCCAGCGTACCAAATGCGGGATGCCCTTGCTTTTCGGAACGCCGCGGTCGTCGGTGGGATCGTACATTAGGCTTTACCTCCGAAATTGCCGAGCACGCCAATCGCGGCGAAGAACGAGAGCACACCGCCGAGTGCGAGCAACCCAAGCATGACTTTAAAGACCTGATTCTCAAGACCAGGCGTCTTCCAGTCATTCTTGAGGGCTACTATTGCAACCACGGTGACGACGATGGCGCCGATGATCGCAAGGAAGTGTTCGATACTCAGTATATTCATCAGCGCCTCTTAGAATAAGTAGAAGATCGAGAACAGCAACACCCAAATGACGTCGACGAAATGCCAGTAGAGCGTGCCGGCCGTGAGTCCAAAGTATTTATGCTGCGTGTATTTGCCGTTCGTCGCCTGAAGCAGCAGAACCGTCAGATAGATCACACCGGCAAAAACGTGGAACCCGTGCATGCCGGTAAGCGTGAAGAACGATGCGCCGAAGATTCCCGATCCCGACCACGAGACGTGCATCTTTTGGTAAAGCGTCCAGTACTCGTAGCCTTGGCCGCTCAGGAAGCCTATGCCGAGGACGATCGTCGCAACCATCCAGTTGGCGAACTTGATGAAATGGCCGTGCTTCCAATTCTCGAGCGCAAAATGCATCGTTACGCCGGAACCAAAGAGCACCACCGAGTTGAAAGCCGCGAATGCAACGTCTAGATGTGAGAAGCCGGGGGGCGGCCAGCCTTGACCCGAGTTGCGCAAATAGAGATACGCAAAGATGATCGAGGAAAAGAGCACAAGATCGCTCACCATGAAGAGCAAAAAGCCGTTCAGGCGGAGATCGCGCGTCTCCGCGTAAAGCTGATCGACGTTCGGATCGGCCTGATGAATCTGCGAAACTGACACAGCCACTCGATTAGTGTCCCGCCGGAACGGGCGCGGGAACGTTCGGATCGAGTTCGCCCTCAAGTCCACGGTACGGCAGCGGCTCCGCAAAATCGTACGGCGCAGCGAGCACGGCCGGAACTTTCTTGAAGTTGTAGTACGGCGGCGGCGAGGGAATCTGCCACTCCAAGGTGCGCCCGCCCCATGGATTGGCCCCGGCTTTCTTGCCCTTGCGCAAACTCACGATGGCATTGATGAAGAACACGAGAATGCCCGCGGTCATTACAAACGATGAAATCGAAGCAAACTGATTCCAGAATTGAAATTGCGGATCGTAGAGGGCGACGCGCCGCGGCATGCCGAGCAATCCAAGCCAGTGCATGGGAATGAACGTTGCGTTGAAGCCGATGAAGAACAGCCAGAAGTGCACCTTGCCCCAAAACTCGTTCATCAAGCGTCCGCTCATCTTCGGATACCAGAAGTACATGCCGGCGAAGATCGCCATCAAACTTCCGCCCACGAGCACATAATGCAAATGCGCAACGATGAAGTACGTTCCGTGCGCGTGCAGATCGAAGGGCACCGCCGAGAGATAGATCCCTGTGAGGCCGCCGAAGGTGAACGTTACGATGAAGCCGATTGCAAACATCATTGAGGTCGTTAAGTGAATTTTGCCGCCCCACAGCGTTGCAACCCATGAGAAGATCTTGATGCCTGTGGGAATCGCGATGAACATCGTCAGAATCATGAACGGCAATTGTAAGAACGGCGCCATGCCTGAGGTGAACATGTGGTGCGCCCAGACCATAAAGCTGAGCAGCGCGATCGCGACCGTGCTAAAGGCGATCATCTTGTAACCGAAGATCGGCTTGCGTGCGAACGTGGGGAAGATTTCCGAGATCATTCCGAAGGCCGGCAAAATCATAATGTAAACAGCCGGATGCGAGTAGAACCAGAACATGTGCTGCCAAAGCACCGGGCTGCCGCCGCGGGCCGGATCGTAGAACGGCACGCCGAATTGGCGCTCGATGAACAGTGCGGCGAGCGCAGCGCCGAGCGCGGTGGTCGCGATCATCAGCAGTGGCGCGGTCGCGAATTGTCCCCAGACAAAAAGCGGCATGCGCGTGTAGGTCATACCCGGCGCGCGCATCTTGAGGATCGTGACTAAAAAGTTGATACCGGTTAGGGTCGAGCTAATTCCGATTAAGAAAATTGCCGCGCACCACATCGATGTGCCGGGCGCGCCTTGGAGCGACATGGGTGGATACTCCGTCCAACCGGCCACCGGTGCACCCATCAAGAACGACGAGTAGAGCATCAGTCCGCCGACCGGGAATATCCAGAAACTCAGCATGTTGAGCCACGGGAACGCAACGTCGCGCGCGCCGATCTGCAGCGGAAAGACGAAGTTTCCAAAGCCGCCGGTGAGCAACGGAATGATGACGAGCCACACCATGGTCGAGCCATGAATCGAATACAATTCGTTGAACGTATCGGGCTTTACGAACGTGCCGGAGTGATTCATTAGCTGCACTCGAATAAGCTCGGCGAGCAACCCGCCCATGACCATGAACAAAAATGCGGTGATGATGTACTGAATTCCGATGATCTTGTGATCGATCGAAAAGATGTAGCGGCGTATAAATGTCTGCGGCTCGGGATGGATGTGATCGGCTACTCCGCCGCCATGAGTTGGTGCTGCTACTGCCATGATATTCTGCTCCGCTATTTCAAACTGTTAAGGTAAGCGACAAGATCGGCAATATCTTTGTCGGAAATGCCGTTTTGGCTCGCGTTCGGCATGTGACCCATATCGCCGTCGTAGCCTTTTTGCAACAACTTGGCCGCATCTTCGGGGTTTGCGACTTCGCCGTTTACGAGTTTCGGATGTGCCGGATCGTGTAAGACGCCTTTTAGGCCCGGTCCGACGATCTTCTGCGAGAACGGCGCGACGGCATGACACGCGCTGCACTTTTGCGCAAAAAGTTTTTGACCGGCCGAGGCAGTGCCGCCCGTAAGTACGACCGCAGCGCCGGTCCCTTGCGCGGGCAACGCGTCGCTCGCATTCTTGTTCTTGACCTTCCAGCCGGCGAGCCACTTATCAAATTTGGCTTGCGATTCGATGACGACGACTTGTTTGTTCATCGTGCCGTGCAGCGTTCCGCAAAATTCCGTGCAGATGATGGGGTAGGTCCCGGGTCTCGTGGGCGTAAAGCGCAGGGTGTTGATCATGCCGGGAATCATATCGGCCTTGATGCGCATGGAGGGCAGCCAGAACGAGTGAATGACGTCCGATGAGCTGACGTGCAAGGTAACGGGAACTCTGAGCGGGAGATGCATTTCATCGGTGACGACGCCGTGTACGCCGGGGTAGCGGAAATCGTCGAACCATTGGTGCCCGATCGCTTCGACAACCAGGCCGTTATTGGGGGAAGCGAATTGAACGCCCGCCCAGATTTTGACGCTGAAGATTGCAAGCACGATCGTGAAGACGGTCGGAACGACCGTCCACCACAACTCGAGCTGATGATGGTCGTGAATTTGAACGCCAACGGCATCGGGCGGATCACTCGCGCGAACGCGAAACGCGACCGCAAAATAGATCAGATAGCCCACGACATAGATGAAGATAACCGCCGCGGAGGCGGTGAGAAATTTGAAGAGCTGATCGACCTGATCGGCCGGGATGGCGGCTTCGGGAAGCTGCGGCATGTTCTCCGGATGCCACATGATGGTCGCAAAGATCGCAATCGCACTCAAAACGCCCAGGAGCGCCGTAACCAACCAGAAGCCCCGGTCCAGGTGAACGGCCGGATCTCGATTCTCAACTGCCAAAGAAACTGCTCCTTAGATAGGCGCCCAAACTTCGCGGGCGGGACCCCGTCCATGCGCGTGTATTTAACCTTAGAACAATCGGTCCTCGTGAGGCCATGACCTAGTAGGCAAGGCGGCTGCAAACTGTTCGACAAGCCAGTCGACGTTCGTGATGGCCGTCCCCACCACAATTGCATCGGCCCCGGCATCCATCGCAGCGCGGCCGTCGTGCGGAGTGTGAATGCCTCCCTCGCAGATCACGAAGCCACCGCCCCGCAGACCTTGGACGACATCGAGCGCGGGCAAGGACGCCCCTTGCGTTTCTTTCGTGTATCCGGTCAGCGTGGTCGCGGTAATGTCGGATCCAAACGCACGCGCGCGCTCTCCGTCTGCCACGGTTGCACAGTCGGCCATCGCGAGCGCCCCCCCGCGGTGGATTGCTTCGATGAGCGCCTCAAGGGATTCTCCGAGCGGACGAGGGCGCTCAGTTGCATCCAAGGCAACGATATCCGCGCCTGCTGCCAAAATTGCCTCAACCTCACCGAGGGTCGGCGTGATGTAGGGCTCAAAACCTTCGTAGGTCTGCTTGATCAAACCGATGATGGGAACGTGCAGAAGCGTGCGAACCGCGCGAAGATTTGCAACGCCCTGGATGCGCACCGCAACCGCTCCGTTTTCGACGGCCGCGCGCGCAAGAGCCGCGATCATCGCGGGATTATCGAGGGCCGAGCCCGGCTTGGCTTGACACGAAACGATCAATCCGCCGCGCAGTTGCTCGAGTCTGTTTTTCAATCGCGCAAGGCCGGTGCCGGGTCGATGCCGTCCGCGCGATATGCAAGAAGAAGCGCGCCCTCTGCCGGTTTGTTTTTCACGGCGGCGATAGTCGCTTCCGGTAGCCGGTCGGCCAAGCATGCGTGAATCCTCGCAGCGAAGCGCCCATTTTGGAGCAAGCCGCCGGAGAGCGCAACCGGCACGGGATGTCCGATCACGCGTCTGTTGGCATGCAATCGGCGCGCGCAGGTCGCGGCGAGGGCCGCGATTGCATCTGCGGCTTGTTCGACAATAAACCGAGCGTCGTCGAGGCCCTGTTCTGCAAGTTCGAAGGCCGTCTTCGCCAGTGCCGCCACCGCTGCACGATCGATTTGCCCAGCGTAGAAACCGTCGGAGATTTCGGAAAGCCTTCTCACGCTGAAATAGTTTAGGACCGGCGGCGTTACCGGACTCCGAAGCCCCGACTCCTGATCGCGCATAGCGCGCTCGATGAGACGCCGCCCGATCCAAAACGCGCTGCCTTCATCGCCGAAAAGATAGCCCCAGCCGCCAATGCGGCATTCCTCGCCCAGTTCGTTGACTCCAAAGGCAACCGAGCCCGTTCCCGCAATGACGAGGATGCCTTCCCCCGCATGGAACGCCGCCGCATGCGCGACGCGGGCGTCGTGCAGCATTTGGAAATTCCGGGTGTGCACGTGCGGTCGGAGACCGACCGGGCTGCCATTATATCCGGAGACGCCCGCAACCACTGCAGCAAATTCGGTATCGGGAAAAAGTCCGGCAGCGCGCAATGCGCGATCGATCGCTAGCTCAAGTGCGTCACGCAGCCGTGTCGATGATGCATCCGCTCCAACCTCATCCGCGGGACCGGAACGCCCCGCGCCCAAGATTTTTCCGGCGCCGTCGGCGATAACCGCCGTCGTGGAGCTCTGCCCACCGTCGATTCCGGCATAGAGTTTCATGCGGGGCTGAGCAACTGGCGGGCAAACGAGTTGGCCGCCAGTTCACGCTCGCGTTTATCGTCTAGTCTCTGGATCTCGCCGCGATGTTCCAGATGATGATACAGTTCGTGCCCGACTGCAAACGTAATAAACTCACCCATCTCGTCGACGGCGAGATTTTCGATAACGCGTATGTTTATGCGGATGGTCGGGCCTTTGGGATCGTACTCCGAACGCAGCTCATCAATACCCCAATCGCCGAGATCGGCGTACTCGATACCGACGCTATATTCGCGAGCCATCTTAAAAGCCGAGTTCATCTGCCCTTCACCTTCTCAAGTCGACGCCGTCCAGGGTGAGCGTTTGACGCAACAGGCTCGCATCGAGATCCCGCACGCGCAGCTTTTGCTTGTTCGCGAGAGCGGCCGCCGTTCCGGCCGCCTGGCCGAGCGTCATCACGGTCGGAGTTAAACGCGTCGACGCAAGGGCTTCATGCGTGGTTGAGATGCAGCGCCCCGCGACGAGCAAACGTTCGACCGTCTTTGGCACCAGGCACCGGTAGGGAATTTCATAGCTGCCGCCCGCGGGGAGGCGATGCGTCGTCGTTCCACTTCCGGAGGGGTTGTGAATATCGATCGGGTAGGCGCTGCGCGCAACGGCGTCCTCGAACGTACGCCCTTCCAAGACGTCTTCGCGCGTGAGAGTATATTCGCCGACGATGCGGCGGGATTCGCGAATCCCAATCTGCGCTGCCGTTGCCGCCAAACGCGCCTTCTCGAAGCCGGGAACGCGCCGCCGGAAAAATTCGAACAACTGCATGACCTGCAGCCGCGCTTCGACCTCGGCGCGGGTAAGATCGTCGGGATCGAGTGGATCGATGTTCGTTACGCGCGTCATGTTGACCGTAACTTCATCATCGTATGGCGTGATAAAAAATGAAACGAGCTCGCGCGGGATGGTCACTTCACCGCTCTGTTCTGCAGCATGCCACAGATCGTAGAGTCCTGCGACCGCCGTAAGCGCCTGGGGGGTGCGTTCGTGCGTCTTGAGCGACGTGCGCATCTGATCGGGATGCGCGCGCAGATAGGCTGCCGTCTTTGCGAGATCAACATGGCTTAACCGAAACATCAGGGTCGCGGGCTGGACGCGGCCGCGCTCGTCACCTTGTTGCGTCTGCACCCCTGCCGATGCCGCGACATAGGCATCCGCCGTTGCGTCAATCGTTACCGCCGCACGATAGGTACGCATCCCTCCGACCGTTGCAAAGGCTGCACCTTCGACCGCCGCGGCGGCCGAGATTGCATCGGTCACGTAGGCATGCAGCAAGAGATGAACGCCGGCCTCTTGCATCATCTCAAAAAGCAGCGCCTTGTGCACCTCGGGGTCGAACGGCGTAATGGTTGGGACGTAATCGGAAGCATCGTGCAGATGTCCGGGGGATGCGCCTTTGGCCATCAAGCGCTCGACGATCTCTTGTGCGATTCCACCAACGATGCGATCTTCGCCGGAATGAAAGGTCATCCAGGGACCAACCATCGACGCCGTAGCGGTGCCACCGAGAAAGCCGTACCGTTCGGCGAGCAGCGTCTTCGCACCGTGACGCGCCGCCGCAAGCGCCGCCGCGCAACCCGCATTTCCACCGCCGACGACGAGGACGTCATACTCGCTCATTGCTCTGGTCCATTTAGCGCGCTTACTCGGTAGGCCTTCGCGCACTCCAACCAAATAGAACGCGACGATGTTTACCCTCTCCGCAAAATATTACGATGCGCTCTACCGGGCGATGGGCAAAGATTACGCAAGGGAGTCGGCGCAGGTTGCAACCCTGCTAACCAAGCACGGCGTCCCCAAAGGCGCATCGCTGCTCGATGTCGCTTGCGGAACAGGCGGCCATTTGCAACATCTGCGAGCGGAATTTGCCTGCGAAGGCGTGGACATCGAACGCAACATGCTCACTCTTGCTGCGCAGCGCTGTCCGGATGTTCCGCTGCATCAAGCGGATATGATTAGCTTTAACCTGGGCAAGAAGTTCGACGCGCTTATCTGCCTTTTTAGCTCGATCGGCTATGCGCCCAACGTTGTGCGCCTCGATCAGACCTTGCAAACGTTTGCGCGCCACTTGTGTCCCGGCGGCGCGTTGCTGTTGGAACCGTGGTTCTCACCCGATCAGTGGGTAGACGGCCATCTCAATGCCCTGTTTGTCGACGAACCGCTCCTTAAGGTTGCGCGCATGAATGTGAGCCGCCGGGACGGGAACGTTTCGATCGTCAACTATCATTACATGGTCGGCTCGTCCGACGGTATTCGCACCTTTACTGAAGCGCACCGGCTAACGCTCTTTACGCACGAGGAGTATCGCGCCGCCCTGACGCGCGCGGGGTTCCGGTTTGAGTTTGACGAGCAAGGGCTAATGAACCGCGGCTTGTATATCGCTACATTATGAAAATTTTCATCGAGGTTCTGCTCTCGATATTTTTGCATCCGATTGCGATGATTTTGATGTGGCTCAATCTTGCAAGCCGGTCGGACCTGCCCAAGGGTCGCAGAATCATCTGGTTTGTCGTCAGCATTGTGTGGGGACTCGGGCCGATACTCTACTTACTGATCGAGGACGGCCGGTTCTGGTAGTGTCCTAAGCCTTGTTGCGAGCCGTTAAGATCGCGACCGGCGCCGAGGGATCCAGTCCACCGAGTTCTTCCGTCGCGAGCGCTACCACTTGTGCGGCCGTGGCAAGACCGGAGAGATCAGCAATCCGCGCACCGTGAACCAGAAAGATGTTCGGAAGCGCGCGCCCGACGTCGCCGAAACTCGTTTGTTCTTCTAACGTAGCTGCGAGCACGATAGGGGCCGCAGTCGCGTCCGTCTGCGTTATGAGTGCGTCGCGCAGCGAAAGGCGGGCGACCCCGGTTTGGTCGAGCACTCGCAGGTCACCCCCGCATTTGAAAATCGTGAGCACCGGAGTGGCTTGGACTGCCTGCATCGCACTTACCGCACACCGCAACAGCGTCGCCGCGATCGCGCCCTGCTCTTCGGAAGAACGGGGGGCTTGAACGGCATCTTCGGATAACGCGCTTGCGCCAGAGGCGGTGGCACGAACGAGGTTGCGTTGCGTATCGATTTCAATTGCCACCTCAACGCTCTCGGGCGCCGCGCCCGCCGCGATCACTTTATCTCCGGCCTCGCGGCGCAAACTAATAATGTCCGCCGGTGAAGGATCTACGACGGTGCGTTCAACCACGTCGCGAACGAGTGCAAGTGCAACTCCAATCGGAGAAATCACCTCCGCATCGCGCGCAAGCCGAAATTCATGTTTCGAACGCTGCGCGGCATAGGGAACGAGCGCGGCTGCGCCACCGCCGCCACCAACGATGACGAGCAACTCGGGATCGAGCTCGTAGTCCGCGATCAACTCGTTGACCGCGGCGATCACTTTATCGGTCGCAATATCCAGCACGCGACGCGCTAGGGTTTCTCCATCCATCCCAATGTCGCGGCCGATGAGCTCGAAGGCCGCCGTGGCAGCCTTCGCGTTTCCGAATGCGAATGCGCTCTCGGGTACATACCCGAGCGCATTCGCAGCGCACGTCGGCGTAATAGCAATTCTCGTACCGTCCGCCGCAACCAGCGCGACATAGTCGTCCGGATCGTGCGGCGTTGGCTTGATCCGCTCTACCCGGGCCGACGAAATGCGTGCAAGCGGCGTAAACGCAGCGTAGTCGAGGCCCGCGATGTGCGCGGAGCGCGGGCCCACATCCAGAACGTCTTGGCCGCTCAAACGAACCATGGAACCGCCGGCGATTCCAAGCGTACGCACATCGACCGTTCGCAACATCATGCGGCGCCCGCCGATCCGCGCCGGACGCATTTGCGGCAAGCCGGCACGGATCGCCGAGCAATCGGCGCTGGTTCCCCCGACTTCGATAAAAATTCCGTCCGTCACATTTTCATGCAGAAGCGCGCCGGCGATACCGGCCGCAGGACCCGAAAGCAATGTGAGAATCGGCCGCCGCTCTATTTCTTGCACGTCCATGACGCCACCGTCGCTGCGCATGATCATCAGTGGCGATGCAATCTTTGCATTGCGCACCGCATCCCGCGTCATGGTTGCGGTGCGCACCATTTTCGGGAGGATGGCTGCATTAATCGCAACCGTTCGCGTGCGCGCACGTAGACCGTACATCGATGAGACGTCGTGCCCGGCGGTTGCGAGAAGGCCGCGCGATTTCGCATAGGCGACCGCATAATCTTCAGGCTCGCTGCGGTCCACGCTAAAGGCTTGACTTGCCGCCACCACTTCCGCTCCGTCGCGGGCGAGCGCGTCGATCTGCTCCTCGATCGTACGCCGCGCAGAAGCGCGCGCGAAGGCGAAGGCGGGCGCAAACGCAACTTTTGGCGCGAGTTCGAACGGTTTGAAGCGAATTTGGTTTTTTGCGAGCCAGCCAAACTTCTCGATCAGACCGATCACACCCACGCGCGCTACGTCGCCTTCGAGGAGCGAGTTCGTCGCTTGGGTCGTTGAGTGGGCGATAAATGCAACGTCTTGCGGCGCAATCGAATGATCCGTGAGTAGCCGCTTGATGCCCTCAACAATTCCAGCGGCAACTCCCTCAGGCGCGTCATGCGTTGTGGGGACCTTTACCGAGGCGAAGAGTTTGCGCGTAGCAGCATCGATCGCAACGACATCGGTAAACGTCCCGCCGACATCAACTCCGATCCGGAACATGCCGGCGCTATGTCTCCGCGAGCTCGTCGTAGAGATGCGCGATGGCTTTGATGCCCCCAAAGAATTGACTGAGTGTGAATTTCTCATTCGGGGCGTGTATGGCATCGTCGGGCAAACCGACGCCGATGAGCACTTGAGGCAGGTTCAAAATGCGATCGAAACTTGAAACGGGACCGATCGTTCCGCCGGTACCGATAAAAACAGGCGCTTTTCCGAAACCGCCTTCCATTGCGCGCGCTGCGGCCTTTACGGCGGGATGATCGCGTGAGGTTGAAACGGCGCGCACATCGCTATTCGACTCGACCGTAACGCTCACTCCGGCAGGTGCGAGGCTTTTTAAATACTTGCTTACTGCGGTTTTAACCGCGGCCGGATCTTGTTTTCCTACCAACCGGGCGGAGAGCTTGGCTTTTGCGAAACTCGGGATGATCGTCTTTGCCCCGGGCCCTTGATAGCCGCCCCAGACGCCGTTGCATTCCAATGTCGGGCGAAACCACATGCGCTCGAGCGGTAAGCGTCCCGATTCGCCTGCAAATTGTGAGAGGCCGAGCGCCTTTGCTTCTTGCGCTTCATCGAAGCGAAGCGTTCGTAAATCTGCGCGCTCATCGCTCGTCAGTTCCGGAACCCCGTCGTAAAAATCAGGGACCAAAATGCGCCCTTCAGCGTCTTTGAGTTCCGCAATTATCTGGCAGAGCGCCTCGATCGGATTTCGCACGACGCCGCCGTAATACCCCGAATGTAAATCGCTCGAAGGGCCGTCGACACGTACTTCCCAATGCACGAGGCCGCGCAGGGAGGTTGTGAGCGAGGGAACGTCTTCGGCGAAGACCGCCGTATCGGAAATCACCGCTAAGTCGCATTTCAAGCGCTCCGCGTGTTTTGCCAGAAATGTCTCGAAATTCGGAGAGCCGATCTCTTCTTCGCCTTCGATCACAACTTTGAGGTTCACCGGTAGCGTTCCACGCGTGGCGAAATGGGCTTCGATCGCCGCTAAGTGCATGAGTACTTGCCCTTTGTCATCGACCGTTCCGCGGCCAAAAATTTTTCCGTCGCGCACGGTCGCTTCGAACGGTGGAGACGTCCAAAGCTCGAGCGGGTCCACGGGCTGCACGTCATAATGGCCGTACACAATGATGGTAGGCTTGCCCGCAGCCCCTAGCCACTCTCCGTACGCAATCGGATGTCCACCTGTCTCCAAAACCTCAGAGCTTAGGCCGAGTGCGGCCATGCGAGCAACGAACTCTTGGGCACACCCGCGTACGTCGGCGCTGTATTTCGGATCGGCGGAGATCGAGGGAATTGCCACGAGCTCTTTGAGTTCGTTCACGTACCGGTCCTGATTGCTATCGCAATACGACTGAAGATCCTTATCGATCGTCTTGCTCAAACGGCTCCCCTAGTTGAACGTGGTAGCTTTGCGCATCGCGGGTCACATCGAAGTTGTGCGGCTTTCCATCATACGCGCGGCGCTGGGTCTGGTACGTGCCATACTCCCACCAAAACTTCCCGTCCAGCTTGTCGACAACGTCACCCGAACGCATACCGGCCGCGTAGGCCGGGCCGCCGGGGCGCACATACGCGCGCATGTTTCCGTCGACCGTCTTGTACAGGGAATAGAAGAACGACCGCTGCGGCCGTGCCGGATCGAACGCCAAACCCTTGCCGAGCAGGTTCCCCGCGAGCACCGGATGATCGTCCATCCACTGCCTCATGCGCAGCACCGTGGCCGCCCCGAGCGCGCGCAGGTCCTCCGGCGATGGACCTTGCGCAAAGACTTGATGGTTATGCCATTCATCGACGATCCAACCCGCACAATCAGAAAGCTCCAGTCCGACGTCGGTGTCGGTGCCTTCGATGATTGCGAAGCGGCTCGAACTAATCCGCGCAAATGCCGTATAGGACTTGCCACTGCAATCCGAGTCATTTGGATTTTCGCCGGAACGAAATGCATGCACGCCGGGTACGGTGCCGAGCTGCGTAACGACGGCATCGGCGGCCACGCCGGCATCCGTCGTGCCATCGGTGCCCACTGCAACGTGCATGGCGGCGCGCTGCGGAGCAAAGAGTCCAACCGGCATTTCCGCCGCGGCGGCGGGCTCCACGACGCTTGCAAAGCCCGTAGAGACGCCGAACAGGTGCGACCCGGCGATGACGACCACTATGCAAGCGGCGGTCGCTACGGCTATTTGATACGGTAGCGTTCTTTTTGTTATTTCTTCGATGTGCACTCCGGTAAAGTTGCCTACCCAAACGTTGGCGGTGTTCGTCGGGTCGCAAACATTCTGGACTTGCACGACCGCCATCATCGCGGCTAGTAAAACGATCGGCGGAAAGACGTGCGCGGCTAGTAAAACAGCGAAGACGGCGATTCCGACGCCATTGGGATTGAGTGGCCCGCGATACAGCGTCAGAATGCTCAGTAGTCCGAAAACTGTGACAAACACAACCGGATTGTGGAGGGCGGGACTGGCGAGCGGAGCGAGCGCAGCGGAAAACTGCGGCGCCTTCGTGGCGGTAACGAGCATACCGATACCGACGAAAAGGAGCACGGCGGGCGCGACATCTTCATACCCGCGAACCGCGCCGGCCACGAGCGTACTGACGAACTCGCGCGGTCGCGTTGTCAGAACGCCGTACATTGCAGAGACCGGAAACGCAACAATAGGGTCCATCTTAAAGACAAAATACAGAAAGATCGGTAGAATGGGTGTAATCAATGCGTACCATGGAACGCTCTGAACTTTTGGCTCAGCTTTAAGAGCCCAGGTGGCGTAGTCGCGCGTCGTGCGGAACGCAACAATCGCATAGACGACCATTGCGATCAGGTCAATCGCACCGAGAATCAGCGCGTACCCATACATTTGCTGCTGCGTGATTCCAAAAAAGGTCGTGTAGAACTTCCAGTTGACAATGTTGAAAATGAATCCGAGCGCGAACGCCATGAGAAATAGGGTTGCCGCGACCTTGCGCGGGACGCCCGTCGTCATCATAATGGGCAAAACAATCGAGCCTACCATGATGATTGCGCCCAAACCGTAGAGTGAAACAAAGAGGACCGCAACGACCGCGCACATGGTCATGGCCACAACAATCGGACGGTCGCCGGCAAATTCGGCAGCAAAATTGACGATACTGCGCGCGATACCGGTATCCATCGCGATTCGTCCGAGCATCGCTCCGAAGATGACGGTGATAATCACGCGTGCCAGCGACGACGATCCC
This sequence comes from Vulcanimicrobiaceae bacterium, assembly GCA_046262675.1. Classification (GTDB taxonomy): domain Bacteria; phylum Vulcanimicrobiota; class Vulcanimicrobiia; order Vulcanimicrobiales; family Vulcanimicrobiaceae; genus JACRUB01. The sequence continues at coordinate 16,925 of JBHEMH010000008.1, read as the reverse complement.
CAGATAATGATGTCCCCAATTCCAGGATGGATGAGGCCCTTGACCGGATCCAGCGCCAGTCCGTAGAGCGGAACCCCGGCAACGGCGGCCATTACAATGGCCATAAGCGGCACTGCGAGTAGCGCCGGCATGATGCGCCGGTACATCATAAACGCGAAGACAAGAAAAACGATGAGCACGAGAATGCCTGCCATTACGGGCGGCTTACCCCCAGCACATCATCAAAACTCGGAAAGCGTCCTTTGGGCACATACTCTTCGTACGTCATCGCATTGATCTTATCCGCACGGCTGATGGCCTGCTGCGCCGCGAGATGATAGCGCTCGAGCACACTTGCGCGATGACCTGGGCGGCTTTCGTAGTCCCAGGCCGCAGCATAGAGTGGAGCGAGCTCTTCCATATTATCTCGCATTTCCCAGAAGAGATATTTCGAGATAAAGAGGCCGCGGTAGACGAGACCTTTTTTTGCATCGGTCGCGTGCGCCAGCGCATCGTTGTAGTAAGAGCGAGATTCCTCGCCAATCTGATAGTCGCGGATGAGATAGTCCAACCGCCGGGCGGCGAGCGTCATCACCTTAGCAGCATTCTTATGCAACGGAACGTTCGTGCTCATCAGATGCGTCAGGACGCTCTCGGCTTGCTTGCGAATACCGGGCAGATCGTAGCCTTTGAGACGATTTTGAATGCGCCCATCGAGCGGATCACTCCAAAAAAGATAGTCGGTCGAGTCGTAGGGGTCTGCCTCAAGGCGCTGCACGACCTCGCTAAGCGTCGTGACATCCGTTCCAAACCGCGGATCAGGACTTCCGAAGAATGCCTCCGGAAAATCCCGGTTGAATTTTTGCGGTTCGACGTCCCCAGTCTGCCACGAGGCGGCAGCAGCATACAGTACGGGATACCACGTCGCTTCGTAAAGCGACTCACCGTCATCGTGCCATACGGTTTGAAATAAGCCAAAAACGTGCGCCGCTTTGCCTTCGTTGATAAAACGGCGCTCGTTGGGAATTGCCGTCGCAAGATCGGGAAAAATCTCGTTCCAGTTGTTGGCCCCCGGTGCCACCATTTGGGAAAATCCTTGCGACGCAATGGTCTTGATATACGGAACGAACGTTTTCTCTTTGCCATAGTGCCAATTGACGATGACCGTATTTTTCGGAATATGCTGCAACACATCGGGATGTTTTTGAATCGCGTCGTCCCAAATCATCACGCGCGCTCCGGACTTCGCAACCATGCTTGCGACGCGCGAGACGTGCGCAGCATAGACGGCGGCATCACCCTGTGCGTCCACGGCCGCTTTGGTTTGCCCGCGCCCAAGATCTGAGGGCTCGTCTGAGCCGATATGAAAGAACGGCGGATGCGGCACGGCTGCGAGCTCGTCTGTGATAATCTCTTGCAGATAGGAATACGTTAAGGGATTGACGGGACTCATCAGGTAGCCGTGCGGCAACTCCGCAGCAGGCGCGTATTGTTCCCACCGCAGTGTGTTGTGCATGTGCGCGAAGCTCTGCTGCTCCGGGATGAACGTCACGTGAAAGCGGGCAGCGTACACGGACAGCTCGCGGAGCTCCGAAGGCGTGATGCCGTCGAGCGGCGCAGGCAGCGGATTGCGCGGATCCATGAAGACGTGCTCCATGTATGGCGAGTAGCCGTTCATCTTGAACGCTGCTATCGTACGAATTCTTTCCTTAAAATAGCGCATCGTCGGCAAGGGGCCGCGCGAGACATCGTCGGAAAGGACGCGCCAAGGCAGCGCGGGCGCATCAACGATACGGGTACACGGCAGAGACCATCCGGCACCGCTGCGCTGGGGCAGTTGAGCCAGGGTCATGAACGCGTAGAACGTTCCCGCCGAATCTCCGCTCGCGATCGTGACGTGCGAGCCCGAAACATCCAGCCGATAGGCCTGCGGCGCGAGCGCCGAATGCACGACGGTGATGTCGGGATGTTCACCCGCAGATAACGGGCGAATTCCCAGGCCACCCCAGCGCTCGTTCACTTCGCGAAAGATTCCAGCGTCCGTCGACGCACTTACGCGCAACGATCGCTCGAGCCGGAACGGCTTGGCGCATCTATTCGTCTGAACGATCGCAGGCTGCGGAATGAGCGCGAGGGCTAGGGCCGCTGCAAACAACATCGCTTTGCGGATTAGCCTTTGCGGAGGGGCGTTCCCGCAGGGCGGCGCACCCTCGCCAGTATGACAACACGCGTTCTCGCCGCGGTCATCGCGGCATTTTTCTTGGTTTCTTCTGCCGGTACGGCCAAGCCCGCAAGGCCGCTACGCACGCCCGCGATCGCGGCGATCGATGCGATGATGAGGGCCGAAATACAGAGCGGCCGCCTCTCGTCGGCACAACTAGCAATCGCTTCTCCGCGTGGCGTTTTTAAGAAATCGTACGGCAAGGCGACCGACCACACGATGTACGAACTCGCTTCGTTGACAAAACCCGTCGCGACGACGACCGCCATTATGATCCTCGTGGACCGCGGGCAGCTCGCGCTGCGCGACCGCGTTTCGAAGTACATTCCGGAGTTTGCGCAAAACGGCAAGCACTCGGTGACGGTCGAAGACCTCCTTTTGCATACCGGCGGCATGCCGCAAAGCTTTCCGGAAAGCGACTACACGGCAGACCGCGCGACGATCTTGCAGCACGCCTATGCCCGCAAGCTCGATTTTAAGCCCGGAACCGGCTTTTCATACAGCAACTTGGGATTCATCATCTTGGCCGAAGTCGTCGCGCGCGTCTCCGGGATGCCCTTCGAGAAATTTTGCACGCGCAACATTTTTAGGCCGCTTGGCATGGACGACTCATTCTTCGACACGACGTTGGATGGCGCACACCGCGCCGCGCTCGCACCGCAACTGCCCGGTCAAACCGAAGCGGGCCTCCGCAAGGCCTTCGGCACCGTTCCGGGTGTAAACGGGCACGCCGGAATGCTTTCAACGGCCGGCGACCTCTTGAAGTTCGTCGACTCGCTGCTGGATGCGCAGCGCGGCCGGATTTCTTTCCAGCCAAAACCGATTTTGAGCCAGCGGGCAGTGGCTGCTTTGATCGCTCCGCACTACGTTGGAGATATGGAATATCGTGGCTTAGGTTGGGATCTTGCAAGCGGTTTCTCGCGCAACGGCGGCGATTTGATGCCGCGCGGCAGTTTCGGCCATACCGGCTCATCCGGCACGAGTCTCTGGATGGATCCGGCCAGTGGCGTCGCCGTCATTCTCGTTTCGAATAATCATTTCACGAAGGATGCAGCAGATACCGTCGGGCTCGCGGGGCGCATCGCGAACATTGTGATGGCTCAAGGACTGTTCTTCGACGCCCAGCGAGTCGAGCGGGAAGAACTTGAGTTTGATGCGGCAGCCGCGCGCAGCGCCGCGGGTTTTCCGGCAACACCGTTACCGCCGCCGACTCCGGACCCCGCGGGAAGTCCGTAGCGCAGGTCACGAACGCAAGCCGTGGAACGCCCGGCTATGCAACTGCAAACAGCTGACTATCTTGTCATCGCCATCTTCTTTGCGGTCAACATCGGCATCGGCATCTACTATGCACGGCGCGGCGGAAAAAGCCTCGGCGAGTTTTTCTTAAGCGGCCGCAGCGTTCCGTGGTGGCTCGCCGGCACATCGATGGTTGCAACCACCTTTGCGGCGGACACGCCGCTTGCCGTTACCGGCTTCGTCGTCAAGAACGGAGTGGCGGGGAACTGGCTCTGGTGGAACATGGTGATGAGCGGCATGCTGACGGTCTTCTTTTTTGCAGCGCTATGGCGGCGCTCCGGCGTGCTTACCGATGTCGAGTTTATCGAGTTGCGTTATGCCGGTAAGGCTGCGGCCGCGCTGCGCGGCGTGCGCGCGGTGTATCAAGGCGTCATCATCAACACGATCATCATCGGCTGGGTGAACCTCGCGATCGCAAAAATTCTCGGGCTCACGTTGCATTTGCCGAAGTGGGAAGCGATTCTGATCTGTTTGGTGCTGACCGCGCTCTACGTTTCGATCGGCGGTCTCTGGAGCGTGCTCGTCACCGACTTTCTGCAGTTCATCGTCAAAATGAGTATGGTCATCGTGCTTGCCGTCGCCGCCGTTGCTGCCGTCGGCGGGATCGCCTCGATGCGCGCACATCTCGCGGTCGTCGACGCCGCACACGCGGGTTCCGGCGGCGGCTCGATTCTCGCATTCTTCCCAACGGGGAACGCCGCGTGGATGCCGCTCATGAGTTTTCTCGTCTTTATCAGCGTCAGTTGGTGGGCTTCGTCGTATCCCGGCGCGGAGCCGGGCGGCGGAGGGTACATCGCACAACGTATCCTGGCATCCAAGGACGAGAAGAATGCAATTTGGGCGACGCTCTTCTTTAATGTAGCGCATTATGCGCTGCGCCCATGGCCGTGGATTTTGGTTGCGCTTGCGAGCATCATTCTCTACCCGCACGGTGTGGCGGATCCGATCACGCATAAAATCGATCCGGAACTCAATTATATTCAAACGATGATCGATTATCTGCCGGCGTGGTTGCGCGGACTGATGATGGCGGGTTTTCTTGCCGCCTACATGTCGACGGTCGGTACACAACTCAACTTGGGCGCCTCGTATTTCATCAACGATCTCTACCGGCGTTTCATGCGTCCGCAGGCGGATCAGCACGAGCTCGTGTGGGCCTCGCGTATCGCCACCATCATCGCCATGCTGCTTGCCGCATTTGTTACCATCTTCATGGATTCCGTCGGCGCGGCCTGGGCATACATCCTAACGTTCACGGCGGGCGTCGGGCTCGTGATGATTCTGCGATGGTACTGGTGGCGCATCAATGCCTGGACGGAAATCTCCGCGCTCGCAAGCTCGGGAATCGTCGCGAGCGTTCTTCAGATTCCGGGCGTGACGATCGTGCCGGACGGTCCAAACAAGACCGTCATCGTGTTGCTCGTTACGGTCGTCATTACCACCATCGTGTGGCTAACGGTGACGTTTCTGACTAAGCCCGAACCCGATGCAACGCTCGAGACGTTTTATCGCAAAGTGCAGCCGAGCGCATTCGGATGGAAACCGATTGCGAGCAAGGTCGGGATGGTCAATGCAGGCATGAAATTGCCGCTCAACATCTTGGATTGGCTTGCCGGGTGCGGCCTGGTCTACCTCACCCTCTTCGGAATCGGAAAACTTGTCTTAGGTGAACCGCTGCCCGGCATCTTGCTGCTGGGAGGCGCGGCACTGTGTTTCGGATTCATCATCTGGGATATGAACCGCCGCGACTGGGAATCGGCAGTTACCGTCCCACCGGCCAGCGAACCAGGACTCGCATGAGAGCGACCGCATTACTGCTTGCCACGGCGGCCCTTGCGTTGCCGGTAACCGTCCGCGCTGATACCGCCGACAAACAGTTGCAGAGCATCAAGGGCCAAGTCTCCTATCAACACGGCGCGGCCACCAAGGCGCTCGCCACGAGCGCCAGTATCGTGCTCGCAAACAAAGATTACACGATTACCGGAGCGGACTCCCGCGGCGCGGTAGATCTCCCCGATTCATCGGTGGTAACCATCGGCAGCGACACCAAAGTGCAAATGGCATTTTTCAACCAAGGCGCCATCGCAAATGCGAAATTCGTCATCTACAACGGCAACACGCGTTTCGAAGTGCGCCATCCCCAAGGATCGAAAGCGAACTACACGTTCGTGACGCCCACCGCGAGCATTGCGGTCCGCGGAACACAAGGCGATATCGGAGTGACGCCGGATTCACTGCAAGTCAATGTGTACGAAGTCTGCGACCCCGAGATGCCGGTGATCGTAACCACCAAAAGCGGTCAACAGTTCACGGTACGAGCGGATGAGGCGTTTGTCGGTAAAATTGTGGGCGGCATTCTGCGAGCACAAGTCGAGCAGCTTACCCAGCAAATGATCGATCAGATTGCCCCGGACTTGAGCAACTATCCGATGAGTGCACAGGCGGTTGCGGACCGGGCGAGGGGTGAAGTCACGGGTGCACTATCCGGCGCGGCAAGTGATGCCACCGGCGGAATGGTGGGCGGCAGTGAAATAACGCAAGCCTTCGGGGGCCTTTTCAAAAAGAAGGCGACGCCGGCTCCGGCGCCTACTGCTGCTCCGTCGGCAACTTGCGGATAAGCGCGGCGTCGCGGTTGTCAAACGCTTTTTCGAGACCGCCCAGATAACCGGGCAATTGCTCAGCGGTCACCGTCTCTGCTCGCAACGCAGTAGCGATGAGCGTTTGGTCCGCGCAGGCGATCGCGGTCTTGCGCTCTTCACCAAGCGTTTCGTATTCGAACTCTTTGAAGACTATCTGATTGGTGAATTCGCAGCGCAAGATCAAGCGGTCGTAGATCTCGGTCACTTCCGGCGTGTTAAAGTATTCCTCGTGATTAAAATGCAAGAGCGCCAGCGCCTCGCCCACGATCGCGCGAATCTGCTCGTCGGCCAGGCGGCGCGTATTTTCGTCGGCGTAACCGGCAAAATCCGGAACGCGGGATTTGATATCTGCAAGAGCTTGCTCCATGGCCGCGCAGCTACGACGGCGGCCTAACAGATGCCTCGCGACCTCCCCCTCGGAAACGGGAATTTACTCATCAACTATGATGCGAACTATACGATCCGCGACATTTTCTTTCCGCACGTGGGCACGGAGAACCACGTGCTCGGACACATGTGCCGCCTGGGATTCTGGGCGGATGGAAACTTCGCGTGGACCTATGATGAGGGTTGGCAGCGCGAGCTGCGATACGAGGCCGACACCCTCGTCACGGCCGTTCGCCTCGTCAACGAAAAGCTGGGCATCGCAGTGCGAATTTCCGATGCCGTCGATTTCGCGGTGCCGATGCTCGTGCGCCGCTTTGTCATCGAACCAACCAGTGTCAAAGCGGTCCGCATCTTTCTAGGCCTGGATCTCTACATTCGCGGTAATCCGATCGGCGATACGGCATTTTATAAATCTGATCTGCAAGCCATCGTGCACTATAAAGACGACCGGTATTTCTTGCATGGCGGCATCGGCCAGTCGGGCGGCGTCGATCAATATGCCACCGGCCAGAAGGCAATCAACAATCAAGAAGGCACGTGGCGCGACGCGGAGGACGGGATCCTCTCCGGAAACTCCATCTCACAGGGCTCCGTCGACTCGATAATCGGCTTGAGCGTCGATGCGGATCCCAGCAACGAGCGAACGCTCTATGCATGGCTTGCATGCGGCGAACACGTCGACGACGTTACGCGCCTGCACGAGCGCGTGCGCGAAGATCCTGGCCACTTCATTAAACGCACGCACGATTATTGGTATCTCTGGTGCAATAAAGAAGAAACCGATTTCGGGCCGATGCCCGCCGAACTCGTCAATGAATACAAACGCAGCCTGCTCACGATTCGCACGCAGATCGACGATGCCGGCGGCATTTTGGCGGCCAATGATTCTGATATCCAAACCTTTGCCGGCGACACGTACTCTTACGTGTGGCCGCGAGACGGCTCGCTTGTGGCATATGCGCTCGATCAGGCGGGCCGGCACGAACTCTCATCGCGCTTCTTTGACTTTGCCGGCCGCATCGTCAACCGCGAAGGCTACTTCTTGCACAAGTACAATCCGGACGGCACGCTCGCATCGTCGTGGCATCCGTATTTCCTCGACGGCCGCCCGCGTTTACCGATTCAAGAAGATGAAACGGCCCTCGTGCTCTGGAGCCTGTGGAATCACTTCGATACTTCGCGGTCGATCGAATCGATCAAGGAACTCTACGCAAAGGTCATCACACCCTGTGCCGATTTTCTTGCAAACTACACCGACAATGAGGGACTCTGTAAATCATCGTACGACTTGTGGGAAGAACGCTGGGGGATTCATGCGTTCACGGTCGGCGCCGTGTACGGGGGCCTGCGGGCCGCCGCCAACTTCGCGCATTCTTTTGGAGAGAAACATGACGGCGACCGCTACGATGCTGCCGCCGAGCGGCTTAGGAAAGTCGTGTGCGAAAAATTCTTCGACGAGCCCGGTCAGCGTTTTGCGCGTATGATTGCGGTCGACCGGGACGGGAACTTCTCGCCCGATTGGACCCCGGACGCGGCCGTTATCGGATTGTTATTTTTCGGGATGATCGATGCGGATGATCCGCGCTTCACACCCGCTTTTGATGCGCTGTTCGAGCGACTGTGGGTCAAAACGGATGTCGGAGGCTGCGCCCGCTACGTCAACGACTATTACTTTCAGCAGAGTCCGGACATCGAAAACGTCCCGGGAAACCCGTGGTTTATCTGCACCCTCTGGCGCGCGCGCTATGTTATCGCCCGAGCCAAGGACCGGGCGGCTCTTGAGAAGGCGATGCCCCTCTTGAAATGGGTTCAGGCGCATGCACTGCCCAGTGGTGTCCTCGCCGAACAAGTCCATCCCGGAACGGGCGTGCCGCTCTCGGTCTCGCCGCTCACCTGGAGCCACGCCGAGTACATCACTGCATTTTTGGCCTATCTGGACAAGCTCTCGAGCCTCACCCTCTGCCCAACCTGCCATCGGCCCACCTATATGCGCGAGCACCGCAAGCTCTACGAAGAGCATTTGGACAGCACCCACTTTGAATCTGTCGGATAACAGCCGAAACCTAAAGCATGACCTGGATTACGGTGCTTGCCGTACTCGCTGTGATTGCGATGGCACTCTACGCAAGCGCGCAGGCGCGGCGCTCCTTAAAGGAGCGAACCGAGAGCGAGCGGGTTCGAGCGCTTTTTTCGCGCTACGTTCCCGAGGTGGTCGTGGACGAGTTGCTCGAGCGCAAAGACGCCCGCCTCTTCGCGGGCAAAGAGTACTACGCGACGGTCCTTTCCTGCGGCATTTGGAAATTCTCGCTTTTCGCCGAAGATTTGAGTCCGCAACAGACGCTGCAATATCTTAACGAGTTTTACACATTGTGCGGCAAGGCGGTCGAAAAACATCGCGGCATTGTCGAGAGTTTGCGAGGTGACAGCCTAACGGCCGTTTTCGGGGTGCTCATCGAGGAGCCGTTTGCTGAAGAACGCGCAATTCGTGCGGCTCTCGATATCGTGCGGCTCGTATCCGCGATGAACGCCCGTTGGCAATCGCAGGGCCGTAAACCGTTTCAAGTCGGCATCGGCCTCAACTCGGGAACGATTATCGCCGGCGATACGGGCTATCAGAAGCGCCGCGAATTTTCGCTCGTCGGTAACGACGTGCAAGTCGCCGTGCGATTGCAAGAAGCGACCGAAGAAATGAATGCATCGGTCATAGCATCGGCGGCAACCTTCCGTCCCGTCTCCCAAATTTTCGTCGGCGTGCCGATGAAATCGATTCCGTTACGCGGCATGAAAAAACTGACGCAAGCCTTCATCGTGCGCGGGGTTGCAAAACGCACGATTGCAGACGAGGATACCCTGACACTGCCTTCGGAAGGGCAGTTTCGCCGTACCAAAGTCGAATCAAAGCCACCGCCGCCCCTCGTGCCGCCCCTCGTGCGGCCCACCGCGCAGCCGGTTGCCGCCGTCCCGCCCACCGCGCCGGTCCCGGCAGCGGCCGTGCCGGATTTCGTGACCCCCACTCCGCCGCAGCCGGTGCCCCCCGAAAAACATTTCTCGAGTTACGACGATGAGAAACCGGCAATGCCTGAGCCACCGCCGACGGACCAAACGTATGAAGACGACACCGGACCGCCGCTGCGCTTAGGGCCGTAATTAGAGCAGTGCCAGCAGCTCGGGAAGCGCCACGGCCGCGGGCCTGCGCACGACGAAGTCGCAACCCGCGCTGATCACGGTCTCTTCCGGATTGATCTCTGCGAGGTAGGCATCTTTAGCAAACCGGGTCGCGAGCGCCGCCGCGGGATTGACCATTCCCGATGTGCCGACGACTAACATAACCTCGCTGCGCGCCGCCGCGTCAGCCGCAGCCGCCCAAATGTTTTGATCCAGGCCTTCGCCGAACCACACAATATCGGGACGAAACGTGCCGCCGCAATGGTGAGCGATCTCATCCAGAGGCAATCCATTCTCCATCGGCCGGCGTATCTTGCAATGCGTGCATCTTGCTTCGCGCAAATGTCCGTGCAATTCAAGCACGTTCTTTGACCCTGCGCGGCAATGCAGCGAATCTACGTTTTGTGTGACAAGCGTGAAATCGGAAATCCGCGACTCCAGTTCGACGAGGGCAAGGTGACCGGCATTTGGCTGTGCTCGCTTGTGAGCCGCTTTGCGTTCGTTGTACCAGGTCCACACAAGTTGGGGGTCCCGCTGGAACCCACCGGGCGACGCAAGCTCTTCGAGGCGGTGCGTTCGCCACAGCCCACCGACTCCGCGAAAAGTCGGCAATCCGCTCTCCGCAGAAATGCCCGACCCGGTCAGCACCGTCACCCGTCCCGCGCAGCGAAGCCGCTCCACAAGTTCTTTCAAGCCTTTACCCTTCTGCGGGTGAGGAGAGAATCCGCGCAGGGGAGCCCCGCGTTACCCTATCGAGGTCACTACAAATATGAGGCGAACCAGAACCACGTGGAAGATGCCGTGCGGCTTATGTCCCGCGTTCGTAATCGCGACGCTGCGGCATTTGAGCAGTTATATGACGGATACCACCGGCTGGTATACGGCATCGCTTTGCGCATCCTCGGCGACATCGCCGCGGCGGAAGACGTAACGCAGGCCGTGTTCCTCAAACTTTGGAGTTCGCCCGCGCTTTTCGCCAAAGGCAACTTCGGCGCATGGATCGCGCGGGTCGCGCGAAATCGCGCGCTCGATGTCGTGCGCAGCAGAACCGTGCGTGCGGAAAGCGAAATGCCCGACGCGATGCCACTGGATGATGCCCTCGAAGATACCGCCTTTGCCAACATCGATGCGGAGCACGTGCGTTCCGCCCTTTCGCGGTTGCCCGATGAACAGCGCCAGCCGATCGAGCTCGGCTTCTTTGGCGGCATCACGCACGAAGATATTGCGCGTCAAACCGGCGTACCGCTGGGAACGGTGAAGACGCGTATACGCACCGGACTGCGAAAATTACGCATGCAGCTTGACGCTCGGTTGACGGTATGACGGCGCACGACGATCTGCTTGATCTAGTAGCGGTCTACTCCCTCGGGAGTCTCGCAAAGAACGAAGCCGCGAGCGTGCGCGAGCACTTAAAGACGTGTGCCGAATGCCGCCAAGAATACGATGCGCTGCGCCCGGCGGTGAATGCGCTCGCCATTTCTGCGCAGGCCGGTGGAAGCGAATTGCTCAAGGCGCGAATCATGAAAACCGTGCGCGCCGAGAGTGACCGCACCACCGAACGCCGCCCGCGCGCGATTGTTTGGCCCGCCTATGTGGTTGCCGCCGCTTCAATCGTAATCGCGCTATGGGCCGAGGGCTCAAATATCCTCATCAAGCAAGAGATGCGCGCTTCCGCCGATCAGGTTGCGCTGCTCAGCGCCCAGGTCAAAGCGGCAGACGGTACCGTCGGGGCGCAAAAAATGATGGTTGCGGATTTAATGAACAGCGATTCGAAGCGCTTCCAGGTCGCTGATGGCGAAGTCGTCATGCATGGCGATCGCATCTACATCGCAATGCACGGAATGCCCATGCCGCCCAAGGGTCACGTGTATCAAGCGTGGATGTTGCACAACGGCGCCAAAGAGATGACTCCCGGCGCCACGTTCACGCCGGATCGCGGCGGTGTTGCGGTTGTCTCTCTGCCTCCCCATGCCTCAAACTTTGCAGCAGTTGCAGTGAGCATCGAGCCTGATGGCGGCAGCAAAGCGCCCACCTCTAAACCGGAGTTCGTTGTAAAACTCACTTGACCCCAGCCGCCGTTGCTCGTTTGCGCCGCGAAGATGATGCGGAAGCTCACCGCTTTCTTGCGCAGCGGCCATACGAAAACGTTTTGCTCGATTGGTTGATCGAACACGACCGCTCCAGCGCGACTCGCAGCCGCATGTTCCTTTGCCGCTCGACCTCGGGGGAAATCACCGGCGCTGCCCATTTCGGGCGTCAAGTCATTCTGGCCGCGGAAGACAACGAGGCAATTGGGGGCCTGGCAAAGGCTGCGTACGCTTACCGGCACGAGCGTATGATCGTTGCAAATCGGGAAGTCGCGCGTGACTATTGGGAAGCGATCAAGAATTGGCACACGCCGCCCCGTCTGGTTCGCGACCGGCAACCATTGCTCGTGGTCGGAAAGCAAATTCTCAAACTCGTTCCGCGCGAAGGCGTCGAGACACGGCTTGCCAGGAGCGAAGAGCTCGATATCGTGATGGAAAACTCCGCGGCGATGATTGAGTACGAGCTCGGCTACGATCCGCGCCGTACTTCATCCGGCTTTCGCTGGAACGTGCGCCGCATGATCGACCGCGGGATGTGGTGGATTGCAATCGTTGAGGGCTGGCCGTCGTTTTTTTGCCATATTGGCCCGTACTCATCGCAAACGGTGCAACTGCAAGGCGTATGGACGGCACCGCCCGCGCGCGGCCGTGGCATTGCAAAAGCAGCGCTCAGCAAAATCTGCGCAGCGCTGCTTGAGGAATATCCAACCGTTTCGCTCTATGTAAACGACTTTAATACAGCGGCGCTCGCGCTTTACCGCAGTTTAGGTTTCCGGCAGAGCGGCGAACTCTGCACGTACTTATTTTAGGAGCTTGCCGGACTGGGCCATTTTCGAATTCACGTCGAATTTTGTTCGAAGACGAGGCGGAGCAACGAAGTATTCGGACAAAAGGCGGCACGAAGGCGGGAATGTGCTCAAGTCCGGCAAGCTCCTGAGACTTAGGCGCCCGTAAAAAATCCGTGGAGCGGTGCAACTTCTCGGACAACCCAGTCGCGAACTTGATCCGTACGTGCATCGCGTCCGAAAATGCTTCCGTCCACTTCACAATACCGAACTCGCGCCGGGATCATCCCGCCGATTGACCGCAAAAACTCCGTCACCTTTCGTATCCTCCGCTGCTTAGAACACGGGCAGCGTACGAAAGGTTGCTTTCATTTCTCTCTTTTAATCTCTGTGGTGAAGCGAGGTCTCCACGTTGTGCACGCCTGTCTGTACGGCGCGCTCCGTTCCCGTGACGAGAGCCATGATGAAGCGAACGGTCGCGACCACTCCAATGAGCGCGAAAAGAAAGATGAACCCGAACAGCCATGCCGCGGCATGGAGCATATTGAGCACGAAATGTTCCATCACTCCCTCTTTGACGCGTTTCTGCCTAGGCCCCGGTGGGCAGAACAAAACATGTCTAAACCACTGCTGCTCCTGCTTCTTCTTGGAACGCTTGGCGCCGCCGCGGCAAGCAACGCGCCCGCCGACAAATACTTTGGCCGCCTGAAATACAGCGCGTTGCGCGTTCGCTTCACGACGCAGCAGCTCAAGACCGCATACGAACGCCACAAGAAACTCCCGGGCGATGTAGAGCACATGGCGGCTTTTACCGTCGAAGCGTTTTACGAGTGGGCGCACACATATCCCAAAGACCGGTGGCTCGCCTCGAGCGCTTACGGCATCGCCCAACTCTACGAAGAATTGCCCGGCACGGGCGCCCGGTCGGAGGCGCTGCGGCTTTTAACCTTTATCAGCACAAGCTACCCGGGGACACTCCAAGCGCGGGCGAGCGCGCGCGATCTCAGGGGTGGCCTGCCCGTCCGGCCGCTTCCGGCATGGGCGGTTCCAATACCGATCGCGCCATCGGGCCCTCCACAGATGAGCCCATCAGCAAGGCCCCGGCAAGCGCTTACTATGTAAGGTAGCGGACATAACGAGTCGAAGAAGTAGCGCGCATTATGCTGTTCAAACTCTGCGTCAACATCCCCGAAGCGCAGGCCAAGCGGCTGCGGAAACTGCGCCTGAATCACGGTCTCTCCGCATCCTCACTTGTGGAGGTCGCGCTTGCCGCCTATTTGGATCAACAAACGGATGCAGCGGTGGCCCGGCGCGCGGCTACCGAAGGCGCAACCCTGCGCCGCATCAGAAAAGCGGTTGACTAATTCTGGTCGGACTCGATGCGGGCCTTACCATTCGCAAGTTTCGTGTGCGACCGCTCGACCTCGCACTTTCCAAGCCGGTAGAAACCGCAAGCGGAACGATGGCCACCGCACCGGTCGTTCTGCTCGATATTTACACCGGTCAAGGCGTTACGGGCAGCAGCTACGTGCGCGTCTATACGCCGCTTGCGCTCGAGCCGCTCGCGCAGTTGCTGCGCAATCTCGAAATTCAACTCCGGCGAGCGAATGCCGCTCCCGATGTCGCCGGTGCAAAACTGCAAAGCACGTTCCGCCTGCTCGGACCACAAGGATTGACCGGCATTGCGATGGCCGCTATCGATATGGCCTTGTGGGATGCGCTTGCGAAAGCGCGCGATGTCTCACTCGTGCGATTGCTTGGCGGGGAGCCGAGACCAATTCCCGCCTACGCAAGTCTGCGTTCCATGAGTCCGAACGCCGCCGCATCGGAAGCTGCACAGATGTGCGAGCTCGGCTTTAGCGCTATTAAAGTCAAAATCGGCCGGGGAACACTCGAAGACGATCTTGCAGCAATTCGCGCCGTTCGCAATGCAATCGGGAGCGACGCGCGCTTGATGGTTGACTACAATCAGAGTTTGCCGGTGGAAAATGCGATTGAACGCGTGCGCATCTTAGATGATGAAGGCTTGTATTGGATCGAGGAACCGACACGAGCCGATGACTTCCAGGGACATGCGCGAATTGCGCAGGCAGCCCGTACACCTATTCAGCTTGGCGAAAACTGGTGGGGACCGCACGATATGCAAAAGAGCATCGCCGCGCGGGCATCCGATCATGTCATGCTTGACGTGATGAAACTGGGCGGGGTGAGCGGTTGGCTCGAAGCCGCGGCACTTGCGCAAGCCGCTTCGCTACCGGCATCAAGCCACACATTTCCCGAATTCACCGTGCATTTGCTTGGCGTCACACCCACCTGCCATTTGCTTGAGTATCTCGATCACGTCGGACCGATTCTCTTGCAGCCGGTCAAACTCAGCAACGGTTTTGCCATAACGCCTGACCGCCCCGGCGCCGGCGTGGAGTGGAACGAGCCTCTCATTTCAAAACTAGCAACGGCCTAGCACTATCGCGTGCGGCGCACGCCATCGAGTGTTACGCCGACAAGTCGGCGAACCGCCGCCTCCGACGAGAGGTTTGCGGCCGCAGCGAGAGCGCTGAGGCAGTACATGGCCAGCTCTTGGGGTTTGACGTCATCGCGCACGTCTTCGCTTGAAACGCCCGCCACCAGCAAATCATGAATGAGATTGGTGAGATGCGCTCGCGCATGCCCAACATGTTCATCCCGATGAAGCTGCGCGAAAAGTTCGGTGTGCTGGGCGTTATATTGAATCAACGCATAATGCGTGAACACCGCGTGCAGGCATTCGAGCGGACTGCGGCCGCTGTCGCGTAACTTCTCAAGTTCTTCCAGATGCCTGCGGACATGCCGCTCGTGCCCGGCAACCAGAATTGATTCGACATCAGGGAAGTACTTGTAGAGCGTGGCGCGGCCAATTCCGCTGAGCTCCGCAATTTGCGACATGGTGAGCGACCGCACACCATGATCAGCCAAGAGGCCCGCGGTCGTTTCTAAAATCGCGTCGCGCACTTCGCGCTTATGAGCTTCAATCGTGCGGTTCCAGAGCTTTGGCATGGTCCTAGTATACACGCTCGCAATACACCATGACTTGACAGATACACCGTGTCTCGATAAACTTCAAGAACCCACTTATCCCGCCCCCGTTTGGGGCGTTCAAGGAGCCATGATGGCGAACCGATCAACCGCCGAGACCGTCCGCGCTTCAGATCCCGGCCCGCCTCCGGCCCCGCGCTGGGTCAAGGTCTTCGGAACCATGCTCGCCGCTCTGGTCTTGGCCGTCGCGGTGATGGTCATACACGGATCGATGGGCGGCCATGGCCCGTTCAATCATGGTCAGTAAGATGACGATGCCACCGCGTTACCGCAAACTCGTACTCACGATCCACGTGAGCGCTTCCGTTGGTTGGCTCGGAGCGATCGGATGTTTTCTGGTTCTCGCGCTCATCGACATCTCGAGACAAGAAACGGAAATGGTCCGCGCCGCCTACTTCGCCATGAACTGGATTGGCTGGTGGGTCCTGGTTCCGCTCAGCTTCGGCTCATTATTGACCGGCTTGATCCAATCGCTCGGCACCGAGTGGGGCTTGTTCCGCCACTATTGGATCTTTTTCAAATTGGTCATCAACCTCTTGGCAAATGTTGTGCTTTTGCTGTTTATGCTGCGCCTGAGCGCGATGGTCACAACAATCATTCAATCACCCGCGGCTCCCGTGGGCGAACTACGCAGCCCCTCTCCGCTACTCCATGCCAGCGTCGCGCTGTTGCTCTTGCTCGCGGCTACGGTACTCTCAGTCTATAAGCCGCGTGGTCTCACGCCCCACGGTTGGCGCAAGCAACAGGAGCGGCGTACACCGCTAGCCGTCTCATCCTAAAGGCGCACAAGTGCGCAATCCATCTATTGTACATCCTCGCGGCGTAATGGGTGCGCGCGAGTTTGACGCGTATCATGTACGTTGAATCTAAGGCTGGAGGGCTACATCAGCGCAAAAATTTGGCGGGAAAGTGTAGGAATCGAACCTACCAGCCGACTTGCGCCGACCTCAGCGGTTTTGAAGACCGTGCGGGCCACCAGACCCGTACTCTCCCATAATCCCGGAAACCCATATTTCATCAGGTTTTCAGCGCATCTAGCCGGTTGGTTCGAGCCGATGCCCGCCCTTGACTAGCTGTTGTGTCACGGATTTGTCACGAACGCGCGTATCACCCTTTCCCTTAGCTTTGCGTAGGAGCGTGCCAAACCCGTCTGCGGCCGCACGATCCATCCCGGGCAATACGTGCCCGTAGATATCGCCTGTAATGCCGATTGCCGCATGTCCGGCCCGCTCGGACGCAACCTTCAACGGTGTCCCACCTTTCAGCAGCAAGCTGATGTGTGTATGCCTTAGAT
>JBHEMH010000007.1:57821-103406 GCA_046262675.1 Vulcanimicrobiaceae bacterium | reverse complement strand
CGAGAAAACCTACACAAAGTATTTCGTAAAACAGACTGACCCGCAGCGCGGCTGCGTCGACGAAACGATCGAACTAGACTCTTTTGCGGACCTCTTGAACGACGGTGTGCAACAGCAGTTGCTCGCAAAGAACGTGATCTTTCTTGCCAACCGTTCCTTCGAAGTCTATCTGCACCAAAGGTACAGCTACGACGAAATCGAGCGTGGCATGCTTGTTCCGATGTTCGGCAACCGGCGGCTCTTACGCGCAGAAGAGCGCGACGAAGAGAACAATCAGTACTCGTTACTCGAGAAGGCGCAGATCCGCCATCCGCTGCAATTCAAATCTCCCGATGATATCGACCGCATGGTGATGGTCAAGGCACCGCATGCCAAGGTCTCTTTCGAGCGCGCGTTCTTTCTGTGCGCGTCGCCGGCCGAGTATCGAAAAACCTCGCAAGCGCTCATTAAAGACGGGATGCTCGACCAAGCGGGCCTGCAGGGCGCGGTCATCGAGGAATACGCCCTCGGACCTTCAGTCAATCTCAACTTCTTTTACTCACCGATTTTAGGCGAGCTGGAGTTATCGGGAACCGACACGCGCCGCCAAACGAATGTGGACGGATTGCGCAACGTGCCGCCTTCGGCGCTCGCTTCGGTGGCGAACATTCCAATGCGGATGGAAGAAGCCGGACACATTGCTGCGACGCTTACGGAGTCGATGCTCGAAAAAGCCTTCGAGATGGGCGAACGCTTTGTCGCGGTTGCGCGGGAAGCCGACGCGCCGGGTGTGATCGGACCGTTTGCGTTGCAATGCATTATCGTGTCGGGGCCACCAAAGGAATTTGTTTGCTACGATGTATCGCTGCGCATACCCGGCTCACCCGGAACGCGGTACACGCCGTATTCGTCCTACCGTTGGGGACGCGACGTCTCGGTCGGCGAGCGCATTGCGATGGAAGTCGTCTTTGCGCGTGATGCCGGCCGTTTGCGGGAAGTGCTAACATAGTGCAGAAGCTCAGCCAATGATCTCCCCTGCCATGCAAAAACGATCGGCACCATCAGCTCCGGCCACGGTTTTTATTCTTGATTTCGGCGCGCAGTACAGCCAACTGATTGCGCGGCGCACGCGCGAGGCAAATGTCTATTGCGAAATCCTGCCGCACGACACTCCATGGACGGTGCTCGCACCGCGCAATCCCGCCGCCATTATTCTCACGGGCGGACCGGAGAGCGTACTCGCTGCGCAAGCTCCGGCGATGGATGCGCAAATTCTGCAAAGCGGCGTGCCGGTTCTGGGCATCTGTTACGGCATGCAACTCATCGCGCGCGACTTGGGCGGCGACCTCGTACCGCTCGATCATCGCGAGTACGGGCCCGCGCAACTGCAGCTCGAAAAACCATCGTCGCCCATTTTTGACGGTATTCCTACGGACTCGCGTGTTTGGATGTCGCATGGCGACACGGTCCTTGAGTTGCCGCCCGGCTTCGAATGCATCGCTTCAACCAACAACTGCAAAGCGGCGGCCATGGCTGACGAGCGGCGCAAGGTGTACGGCGTGCAGTTTCATCCGGAAGTCGTGCATACGGTTCACGGCAAACGCTTGCTGGAAAATTTCTTGCACAAAGTCGCGGGCATTAGCAACGATTGGAAAATGGATTCATTCGTCGATTCTGCAATCGCGGATATTCGTAGCAAAGTCGGCAATGCCAAAGTGATTTGCGCGCTCTCCGGCGGGGTCGATTCTGCGGTCGCCGCCACGCTGGTTTCGAAAGCAATCGGCGAACAGCTCACCTGCGTTTTTGTGGATAATGGCCTGCTGCGCAAGGACGAAGCGAACATGGTGGTCGAGGCCTTCCGCGATATCATGCATCTCAACGTCATTGCGATCGATGCGCGCAAGCGTTTTCTCGAGCGCTTGGACGGCATCGTCGATCCCGAAGAGAAGCGCATTCGCATCGGACACGAATTCATCGCGATCTTCGAAGAAGAAGCAAGCAAAATCGACGGCGTGCAGTACCTGGTTCAAGGCACGCTCTATCCGGACGTGATTGAATCGAAGACGCCTGGATCAAAGGCAGGGCATAAGATCAAATCGCATCACAACGTCGGTGGGCTGCCGGAGACGATGGCGCTGCAACTGATCGAGCCGCTACGCTCGCTTTTTAAAGATGAAGTTCGTGAAGCCGGCCGCGTTCTCGGATTGCCGGCACACATCGTCGAGCGCCAACCATTTCCAGGGCCCGGTTTAGCGGTGCGTGTGCTTGGTGCCGTGTCCGAAGAGCGCCTTACCATATTGCGAGAAGCCGACGCCATCGTGCGCGAAGAGATTGAGCGCGCAACGCTCGATCCTAAACCGTGGCAGTACTTTGCGGTCCTTACGCCGCTGATGAGCGTCGGTGTTATGGGTGACGGCCGCACGTATGCGAACTTGGTTGCCGTGCGCGCGATTACCAGCGAGGACGGAATGACCGCCGATTGGGCCCGCTTGCCACACCCTCTGCTCGAGCGAATCAGCACGCGCATCGTGAACGAGGTTTCAGGCGTCAACCGCGTCGCCTACGACATCACCTCAAAGCCGCCCTCAACCGTAGAATGGGAATAGCACCCGCATAAAATGAGAATTCTCGTGGTTGGAAACGGCGGGCGCGAAGATGCGCTCTCCTGGCGGCTTGCGCAATCGCCCTCATGCTCGGCCATTTTTGCCGCGCCGGGAAATGCCGGAACAGCTACGCGTGGCGAGAATTGGGATTGTCCTGCTACGAACGGCAAGAAACTCGCGCACTTGTGCGTCGATAACAAAATCGATCTCGTCGTACTCGGCCCGGAAACTGCAATCGCTGCAGGTGTCGCGGATCAACTTCGCGAGCGCGGTATCACGACGTTCGGGCCAAGCCGTTCAAGCGGGCGGCTTGAATCGAGTAAGATTTTCTCAAAGAAGTTTATGGAGCGCCACGGCGTTCCGACGGCTAGCGCCGTCATCGTGCACACACTTGATACTGCGATCAAAGCGCTTGAAGCATGGCCCGGCGGTTGTGTCGTAAAAGCGGACGGCCTTGCTGCGGGCAAGGGGGTGGTCGTGACGAATGATGCGCTGACGGCGCGGGCCGTCGTCACCGATTGGTATGCAAACAACCGCGTTCCGGGGGGCGGCACCGGGGTTCTGTTGGAAGAGAAGTTGGAAGGGCGCGAAGTCAGCGTGTTTGCGATTTGCGACGGGCGCGCAATGCTCCCATTTGCCGCGGCGTGCGATTACAAGCGAGCCGGCGACGGTGACACCGGACCGAATACCGGCGGTATGGGGGCGTACTCCCCACCCTCCGCCTTTCCGGAGGATATGTTCGATCAGGTGCGCGTGAAGATTCTTGCTCCGGTGTTGCGTGGGTTGCTTGCCGAAGGCGAAACTTATATCGGCGTGCTCTACTGCGGACTGATGTGGACGCAGAGTGGACCGAAGGTCATCGAGTTCAACGTGCGCTTCGGCGATCCGGAGACACAAGTGCTGATGCCGCTCGTGAGCGGCGACTTTGCGCAACTGCTCAAGTCTTGTGCCGATGGCGTGATGGATGCAAGTGTCGCGCGCATCTCGCAGCAGGCATGCGTCGGAGTTGTTTTGGCAACCGAGGACTATCCAAAAACGAGCACGCCGCTTAAAGCAGTGCCGGCAGAACTGCATCTCGGCGAAAAAACGCAAGCGTTTTGGGGCGGCTCGGTGCTGCGGGATGGAAAGGCCGACGTCAACGGCGGTCGCGTTCTAACGGTAACGGCAACGGGCGATTCAATTACAGCCGCCCGCGCCTCCGCCTACGATGCGGTTGATAAAGTCGCCGAGCAATTCGATACCTCGGGTGCCAAATTGACGTACCGTAGCGATATTGCATCGGCGGTCGACTAAAACTCCGCTAGTAGATCAGAAATAGGAACAACGTATGATGAAAAAAGACGAAGTAACACCAGCACAGGCCCAGACGCTTGTAGCAAAAGGGGCTTTTCTTCTTGATGTTCGCGAAAACGATGAATGGGCGCGCGGCCACGTCGATGGCGCTCATCACATTCCGCTCGGAGAACTTCGTTCGCGAATGGCGGAGCTTCCGGCCAACACCGAAATCGTTTGTATGTGCCGGTCCGGCGGCCGCAGCGCAAAAGCGCAAGCGCTGCTGGAAGCGTTGCCGAAAAAGGGCACAGTCTACAACCTAGCCGGCGGAATTCTCCAATGGGTCAAGGATGGACTTCCCATGTCCGGAACTGCCGAAGAGTGAAACGATGCGAAAAACCGACGCCAACGAGGGCTACAAGAACGACAGTTCGAGTTGGCCCGACGGGAGTCGGCGAATTGTTGGCAGCGGTTGCAGCGGTTGTCTTAAGAGCGCGGCCTTCACGCTATGCGAAATGGGCCCGGTAATGGAACGATCTGCGTACGGCTTGCGATACATCCGCTCGTAATCGCCCAAGAGTTGCGGTTGCATCGCGCGCAAGTACTTGAAGAATGCATCTCGAGTGACTTCGCGCAAATTCAGGGTTGAGTGCCACAGAGTTTGCGCTCCCGCTTCCCGTGTGGCCGTGACGACGGCCTCAATACTCTCCCGGTCATCGTTGATCATCGGAAGAATCGGCGCGAGCGCAACGCTCACGCTGATGCCGGCTTCTGCCAGTTTGCGTACCGCAAGCATGCGTTTCTGTGGTGGCGCGACCGTCGGTTCGATCTCGCGCGCGAGCGAGGGATCCATCGTCGCAATGCTGACGCTCACGTGTGCGTTTGCCGTGCGCGCGATTGCGCTAAGCACATCGATATCCCGGATGACGAGCGGCGATCGCGTGATGATGCCGACGGGCACCTCGAAGTCGCGCAGGGCCTCCAAAATGCCGCGAGTCAGGCGGTAACGTCCTTCGAGCGGCTGATAGGGGTCTGTCACCGTGCCGATGCAGACGCAATCGCGCTCGCGGTTTTTGCGCCGCAACTCGGCACGAAGGACCTGCGGCGCATTGACCTTTGCATAAATACGGGAGCCCCAACTTTTGATGCCATCCTCGTCCAAGAATGAATGGCTGCGGCGCGCGTAGCAAAAGACGCACTGATGGTAGCATCCGCGATAAGGGTTGATGGACCAGGGGAAAGGCATGCCGGCAACGCGGTTGAGCACCGACTTGGCAGCCACTTCGATGGTTTGGACCCCGCCCATCGCGTAAGTATAGTCGAACAGACGTTCGATAGCAACCTTCACGCCCTCTCGCAGTTCTAAGGAGCATATGGCACTCAGTTATCAAGCCGCGGGGCGCGTCCACGCGGCTTCTACCCAAACGCTACTGGGCCAAGTTCTCGGCATTACCGGACTTGGTTTGCTGGTGACGGCGCTGGCCGCGTATTTCATGCAGGGCCTAAGTCTTGGCATTTTCGGCTGGGTCGCATTTTTTATTGGATTCGGCCTGCTGTTCGCGATTAATGCAGTCCGCGAAAACGAAGCCCTCGCGCTCGTGCTTTATTATGTTTTCACGTTCGTGCAAGGTATCTGGATTGCGCCCGTTATCGGTTCGTATGTGCGTGCGATCGGGCCCGGCGTCGTTTATGAAGCCGCGGTTACCACAGGAGTAGGAATGCTTGCCTTGGCGGTGATCGTCTACGCCACCGGCATCGACTTCCGGCGTTTCCAAGGCATCGCTTTTATCGCGCTTCTCGCCTTGGTTTTAGTGGGAATTATCTCTGCGTTCACGCATTGGATCCACCCGTCTGTCTACGCGTGGGCAACGCTCGCAATCTTTACGCTCCTGGTGCTGATCGACTTCACCCGCATTAAAGCGGGCGGCGATGGCTACACTCCCGTGCAAATGGCTCTCCAACTCTACCTGGATGCGATCAACATCTTCCTTGCCTTGCTTCAAATCTTCGGGGGCGGCCGCAGCCGGGATTAAAAAGGCTGATCAAACGCGCAGCCGGGAGCCCGCCCGCGGTGTTAGAATGAGGGAGATGATAATGCGAGGCGGGCCGGGCTAGATATGTGCGGGATTACCGGAATTTTTGCGCCCGGGCATGATGCCGCGCGCCTTGCCTTTTTTGGCCTTTACGCGCTTCAGCACCGCGGGCAAGAATCGGCCGGTATTGCCGTCTCGGACGGCGGCACGATTCGTTCGCATCGCGAGATGGGTTTGCTCTCGGCCATCTTCGATGAAGATATTCTCTCCGGACTGACCGGCCACATCGCAACCGGCCACACGCGCTATTCAACGAGTGGATCCTCCGTGGTCGTCAACGCGCAGCCGTTGCTCGAAACAACTGAGATTGGCGACTTTGCATTCGCTCACAACGGCAACCTCACGAATACCGACGAGTTGCGCGATACGCTCTCCCCGACAACCATTCTGCAAGCGACCTCCGATTCCGAAGTCTTGGCGAAATTGATCGTCGAGGCCGATGGGCCGATGATGGAGCGCATCGCATCGATCATGAACCGCGCACGTGGCGCTTACTCGGTGGTTCTTTGTACGCGTGACCAACTCTACGCGTTCCGCGATCCCTGGGGTGTACGTCCTTTGTGCTTAGGAACGTATGGGGAAAAGGGTTATGTCGTCGCATCCGAGTCGAGTGCACTTGCAACGCTCGGAGCAACATACGTTCGCGAGATCGCTCCCGGAGAAATCTTGCAAATCGATAACGATGGACTCAAGAGCACGGTCATACCGACCCAAGAAGCGACCGGCCTGTGCATGTTCGAATATATTTACTTTGCCCGTCCCGACTCAACGCTGAACGGCCGCGCTATTTACATGGCTCGTCATCAAATGGGCAAAGAGCTGGCAAAGGAATATCCGGTCGACGCTGACGTGGTGATGGCCGTTCCCGATTCCGCGATTCCCGGTGGTCTCGGCTACGCACAACAAAGTGGGTTGCCTTACGTCGAAGGCTTGATCAAGAACCGCTATATCGGGCGAACATTTATTTCTCCGGACCAAACAATGCGCGCCCGCGGCGTGCAACTCAAATTCAACCCGGTGGTGGAAAATCTGAAAGATCACCGAGTCGTAGTCGTAGACGATTCCATCGTGCGCGGCACCACAACGCCACGCATTGTTCAGCTTCTGCGGGATGCGGGCGCAAAGGAAGTGCACGTGCGCATCACCTCCCCGCCAATTAAGCATCCCTGCTTTCTCGGTGTGGATATGGCGACCTACGACGAACTGATCGCAGCCAATTACACCATTGAGGAGATTCGCCAAAAAATCGGGGCCGATACGCTCGGGTATTTGAGTCTCGAGGGCCTTATACGGGCCACGGGCCGCAAACGTGAAGAGATGTGCCTCGGATGTCTGACCGGTGCCTATCCAAATGTACCGGCGGCACACCAATCACGAGAGCTTGCCGTCTAAGGTTAAGCCGACGGGAAAGACCGCTCGCTAACATCGTGCGCGTATCTGGCGAGCGCACCCACCGTATCGGTACGAAGGTCGGCATACCGCCTTGCGAACGACGGCGATTCCGAATAAAGTCCAAGGACGTCGTGAAGCACCAAGACTTGAGAATCACACGACGGACCGGAGCCGATGCCGACCGTTGGAATCCTAAGAGCTTGCGTAATCTCGGCGGTAATTGCATAATCGACGACCTCGAGCACAACCGCGTATGCTCCCGCATCTTGCACCGCGCGCGCATCTGTAAGCAATGCCTCGCGATTGCTGCGCACTTTGTAGCCCGGTCCGAGGCCGGCTGTCTGCGGAAGCAGTCCGATATGCGCCATTACCGGAATTCCCGCGCCGACAATCGCTTTAATACGATCGGCTGCGCGAACTCCGCCTTCAATCTTTACGGAGGTGGCGCCGCCTTCTTGCACCATGCGGCTGGCGGCCCGAACGGCATCGGCATCGCTCGCTTGATAGGTACCGAAGGGTAAATCGCTGACGATGTGCGCTTTGGATGTTCCCCGGGCGACGGCGGCCGTGTGATGCAACATATCATTGAGGGTGACGTGCGTCGTGGAATCGTAGCCCAAGACCACCATTCCAACGGAATCGCCGACGAGCAAAACATCAATACCGGCGTCTTCGGCGCACCGCGCAAAGGGTGCATCGTACGCGGTGACGATCGCAAACGATTGATGGCCCTTGCGTCGGGTAATATTCCCAGCGGTAACGCGCCGCACAGCAGCCTCCCTCCCGCCTAAACGGCCACTGTTGTTGCGACGGCGCCGTTTGCGCTCGCTTTCCCGTCTCCATTGGCCAGTGACTCTACAAACGAGACAAACGCGCGCACCGGTGTTCCTGTCGGACCTTTTGCCTGCCACGCCGACTCGGACTCAAGATAGGCGGTGCCGGCGATATCGAGATGAATCCACGGCGTGTCGCCGACGAATGATTTGAGAAACGACCCGGCCGTTAAACTTCCGGCGGCACGTCCGGCGGAATTGCGAAGATCGGCGATCTCACTTTTCGTCGCGGTCGCGTAATCGTCGAACAGCGGCATGTGCCAGTAACGCTCGCCCGTGGGTTTTGAAGCCGCGAGAAAGTGCTGGATGAGACTGTCATCGTTGCCCATCAAAGCGCTGGCCGCGTGACCCAATGCGACCACGCACGCCCCGGTTAGCGTTGCAGCATCGATGATCTTTGTGGCGCCGAGCTTCGATGCGTAGCAGAGTCCATCCGCGAGAATCAGGCGGCCTTCGGCGTCGGTATTGATGACTTCGATGGTCTTGCCGTTCATGGCGTGCAGAACGTCGCCGGGCTTCATGGCGCGATGGCCGGGCAAATTTTCGCTCGCAGGAACGATACCGATCACGTTGAGCTTGGGTTTTATTTTGCCGATCGCATACATTGCTGCAATGACGCCGGCTCCTCCCGACATGTCGTACTTCATCTCGTGCATGTTCTCGGCCGGTTTGATGGAGATACCGCCCGAATCAAACGTCAGTCCCTTGCCGACTAGCGCCAGCACATCTTTGCTCGAGGGGTCGCCCTTATAAGTGAGCACGATCATCTTGGCTTCTTCGTCGCTTCCGCGCGAGACGCCGAGCAAGGCACCCATGCCGTTTTTCTTCATGTCGTCCTCATCGAGCACGTCTATATCGAGCTCGGCTTCCTTCGCGAGTTCTTTCGCGCGCTCGGCCATGTGCGTGGGCGTCATGTCATTGGCGGGCGTGAGCGCCATGCGCCGTGCTGCGTTTATCGCTTCGCCTAAAATTTCACCGCGCTTGGCGCCCTTCTCGAGCTCCGTGCGATTGAAGGCTTCTGCCAAAATGGTGACCGTTTCGAGTTGAATCGTTTTATCGGGTTCGTTCTGGTACATGGTCGTGTCGATCGTACCGGTCAGGGCGCCTTCAAGGATGAACGATGCCGCGGCGGCTTCGTTGCCTTTACTCAGTTCCGGGAGCGCAAACGCGACATCGGTGAATCCACGCTTTCCGAGATAACGCACGGCAGCACCCGCGTACCGGGCGAGCATGAATGGCTCAAATTTCGTACGCTCTCCGAGACCGACCAGCAAGACCCGTTTGAAATTCTTATCTTTGGCATGCACGAGCGTAATCTCGGCAAGTTTGCCCTTGTGTTCGCCGGCTGAAATATCTGCGAGCGCGCCGCCGAGTTCTGCGTCGATCGTTTTGGCGGCGCCGTCGAGACCCGACTCACCGCTAAAAACCGGAACGACGAGAGCGCCTGCGCGTACGGAACCGGGCGCATCAGTGACGATACGAACTTGCATGGTCAACCTTTCGAATGGTGAATGTGCCCAAAATGGCAGAGAGATGGGATTGTGCGCCCCCGGCGCCTGGCCCTGCGACGAGACGCGCATGACGGACGCATACGCACGCGCGGGCGTGGATATCGAGGCTGGAAACGAGGCGGTTAGACGGTACAAAGACATTACCGGCGGTTGGCGGCACCCCGACCAGCTGGACGCCCTTGGCGGTTTCGGGGGCCTTTTTCGCCTGCCGGGCGACGGCAGCCGGGCCTTGGTTGCCTCGGCGGATGGTGTCGGAACGAAGATTCTGATCGCTGCGGAACTGCAACGCTACGACTCGGTGGGCGCCGATTTGGTGAATCATTGCGTGAACGACATCCTGGTTGTCAACGCAGATCCGCTGTTCTTTCTGGACTACTTTGCGGTGGGTAAGCTCGATCCCGATGTGGCGGCTGCAATTGTCGGCGGCGTGCACCGCGCGTGCGAGGCCAATAACTGCGCGTTGCTCGGCGGCGAAACGGCGGAGATGCCCGGGCTGTACGCCGTTGGACACTTCGATCTCGCTGGAACGATTGTCGGCATTGTGGACATTGATCAAGTCCCTCGTCCGCAAGATGTGATCGCAACCGATGCCATTATTGGACTGCCCGCTGTCGGTTTGCACACGAACGGATACACGCTGGCGCGCAGGCTGATCGGTTCGGATGAATGGAACGAACCCTTCAACGGATCGACGTTTGCAAATGCATTGCTTGCCGAGCATCCGTCGTATCACAACGAAGTGCGCGCAGTTCAAAAAGTCGCAAAAGTGAAAACGATGGCGCACATCACGGGGGGCGGGTTGCTCGAGAACGTCCCACGTACGCTTCCCGAGGGGAAGAAGGCTGTCGTCGAGCAGTCGCGTTGGCAAATTCCTCCGCTCTTTGCAGAACTTTGCCGGCGCGGCGATCTTGGGCACGAAGAACGGTACCGCACCTTTAACATGGGCATCGGTTACACGCTCGTGGTACCAATGGCCGACGCAAAAAAAGCGGAGGCTGCGGTTGCGGGCGCGCGTATCATCGGCTGGATCGAAGACCGTGAGGGCAGCGAGCCGGCCGTGACCATTCATCCTGCGCGCAGTTAAGTTGTCAGCTATGGTCAACCTCATCGTCGATTTGAGCGATGAGCGTTTCGATGCGGCGAGGACGGAGTCGATTCGCTCGTCCTTGGGTGCGCGCGGGTTTTCCCTCGAGCAGTTAGCCAATACTAGGGAAGCGGCACTCGCCTGGATCGATGAAGAATTCGGCGGCTCTTGGTCATCTGAAGTCTTTGCCGGCAAGAGCATCGTCGCACAAAACGCGGACGGGTTTGCGGGATTTTCCGCCTATGGCGCATGCGGTTTGAAGTACCGGTGGCTCGCCGCATGGCAGGATCGCCGGGACGTCGGCATCTTCGGACCGATCGGCGTGAGCAGGGCACATCGGGGTTCGCCCCTCGCTGCAGGCTTGCTGGTTCTCGCGCTTGGGGCCTTGCGTGCGAAGGGATACGGTTTCGCGTTGATTCCGGCTGTGGGTGCGGCGGCCTTGATTCGATTCTACGAAACCAACGCCGGCGCAAAAGTGATCGAAGAATTTCAGCCGTCGGCTTGGATGAACCGCAAACTTCGCACCACCGTTCTTGCATCGGGAAGCGGCACGAATTTTCAGGCCGTGCTTGATGCTGCAGAAGATCCAGCCGCGAATTTGCCGCTCGAGCTTACCTCACTCGTTACCAACAATTCCAGCGCGTATGCGCTCGAGCGCGCGAAACGGGCCGCGGTGCGCAACCAAATCGTCGTGCAGTGGGAGCGCGCGGTTGAATCACGGCAGACGTACGATGCACGGCTTTTGCACGCGGTCGGGCAAACGCAACCCGAACTGTTGCTCTTGCTCGGCTGGATGCACGTGCTCTCCGAGCAATGTATCCTTGCCTTTCCGCAGATGCTTAATATTCATCCGGCTTTTTTGCCGCACGATCAAGAGCGCGATACCGTCGGCATGCCGGACGGCGTGGAAATCCCCGCGTTTCGGGGAGCGCACGCTATTCGTGACGCGATTGCGCAAGGATCACCATGGGTGGGCGCGACTGCGCACCGCGTGACGCTGGGGACGGACCGGGGCGAAGTGTTGGTGCGCAAACCTTTTGCCGTGGCGCCCGGTGAGAGTGCAGATTCCTTGATGGACCGCTTACGCCCGGTCGAACATCGCGTTTTGCTTGGCGGGATCCGCCGCTGCGTTTTAGAGCGAAAACTTTAGGTTCGGGTCCGCCGAGAGCGCGAGCGGATCGAAGCGTGTAAACTCCGCCTGATATGCGGCTGCGGCTGCAATCATCGCGGCATTGTCCGTACAATATTTGGGCGGAGGAATGAAGGTCGGCGCACCCGATCGCTTGCCCCAGGCTTGTAGTGCAGCCTGCAGCGCGGAATTTGCAGCCACACCACCGGAGAGGACAACGCCGGAGTAGGAATCGCGATCCCACGCTTTGCGCACGCGATCCATCAGCACGTCGACCACCGCTGCTTGAAACGATGCGGCGACATCCTGCGGCCGCGCATCCTTGCCTTCGGGCGACTGGAGAAAATACCGCACGGAGGTCTTCAGGCCCGAGAATGACATGTCGAGCGACTCGTTTTGCGCGCGGTGGCGCGGGAAGGCAACGGCCTTTGCGTCGCCCTCTTTTGCGAGACGGTCGAGCTGCGGTCCGCCCGGAAATCCGAGTCCAAGGAGTCGCGCGGTTTTATCGTAGGCTTCGCCCGCGGCATCGTCGTGCGTTCTCCCGATGATTTCCATTTCTGCCGGACCGCGCACCGCTACGAGCTGCGAGTGACCACCGGAAACGAGCAACGCAAGAAATGGATAGTGCGGTACATCGGCGCGATCCAAGAATGCGGCATAGATGTGGCCATGCAGATGATTGATTCCATAGAGCGGTTTGCCGAGCGCTAATGCCAGTGCTTTTGCAGATGCGACGCCGACCACGAGACTTCCGATGAGGCCGGGGCCGCGGGTAACCGCAATGCCGTCCACGGCACCGAGCGCAACATCTGCGCGATCCGCCGCATCTTCAATCGCCGCAGAGAGCAGTGCGACATGTTGGCGGCTCGCGATCTCCGGCACGATGCCGCCGTATTTTGCGTGAAACTCGTCTTGGTTGGTGGAGACGTTGGAGAGCACGGTGCGCCCATTGCGGACAACGGCGGCGGCCGTGTCATCGCACGACGTTTCGATTCCGAGGATCAGCATGCGCCTTTTGTTCGCTACCGCCGGATTAGGTCCGGTTGCTCTCCGCTCCTAAGCGCGAGAGCACGAAGAGAAGTGCGATAAATCCAATGCCTGCGACAAACGGGGACCAGACCGCGCCCACGATGAGGGTAAAAAGCGCAACGGCCCCAAGGAACGGCCACACCGTTTGCAATGTGAATGTGCCAACCTCCATACCTGCGGTTTCTTTGTAGTCGACGCTCTTGCGGTCGCTGCTCAGATTTGCCTCGCGTTGAACGACGAACATGAAGCCGGCAACAAAAACCATTGCCGCCCCCATGAAACCCAGCAAAATCGAGCCGCCGGGATGATGCGAGCTCATCCAATAGACCGCTGCAATGATCACGCTGAAAACCGCCGAGCTAATGAAGACCGAGCGCCCTGCTTTCATTTCACGGGTTTCGCAGCCAGCTCTGGATGATGAAGGTCGAACACCGGCCGTTCGGAATGGATCGGCGGCAGTTCCGTAAAGTTCAGTTCAGGCGGGGGCGAAGTTGTTGCCCATTCCAGCGTATATGCGTCCCACGGGTTATCGCCGACCGGTTTGCGCGCCAGTGCGCTCAGCACGATGTTTACCGCGAAAAAAAGCACGCCGACAAACATTATAGCCGCTCCGGTGGACGCGATCAGATTGAGCGTTGCCAAGTCACCGGTGTTTGCGTAGGTGAAGACGCGCCGCGACATGCCTTGCATTCCCATGATGTACATCGGGAAAAACGTCATGTTAAAGCCGATAAAGAGCAGGCCGAAACACCATTTTCCGTTTCGTTCGCCAAGCTTGATACCGAAGATTTTCGGGAACCAGAAAAACAGCGCGCCGAAGATGGCAAACAGACTCCCGCCGGCAAGCGTGTAATGGAAATGGCTCACTAAGAAGTAGCTGTCCTCAGCTTGGAAATCGATCGGAGGCGAGGCGACCATCACGCCGGTGATCCCGCCGATCAGAAAGTTGAGCATGAAGCCGATCGCAAAAAGCATCGGCGTCGTCAACTCGATGGACCCGCGCCACATGGTGCCCACCCAATTGAAAAATTTAATACCTGTCGGAACCGCAATGAGAAACGAGATGCCGGAAAAGAAGGCGTTGGTTACTTCTCCGGTCGCGAACATGTGATGCGCCCACACGCCCATGGAAAGCCCCGCAATCGCAAGTGCGGAGAGTACCAGTCCAACGTATCCGAATACCGGTTTTCGTGAGAATGTTGCCACAATTTCCGTGACGACCCCGAAATAGGGCAGAATCATTACGTACACTTCGGGATGTCCGAAGAACCAAAACAGATGCTGGTAGAGGATGGGATTTCCGCCCATTGCGGCATCAAAGAAATGCCCGCCCAAGCGGCGGTCGATGAGCAACATGAAAAGGACGGTTGCAAGCGGAGGGAATGCCATCAGAATAAGCAGCGAGGTAGCGACCATTTCCCAGGTAAAAATTGGGATGCGCCACATCGTCATTCCGGGGGCGCGATAGATGAACGTCGTCGTGAGGAGGTTGATCGCCGTCACAATCGACGAGATGCTGGCCATTAATAAACCCGCGGCCCACAGATCCTGTCCCGCCCCGGTCGCGATCTGTATCTCTGAGAGAGGCGCATACGCGAACCATCCGCTGGCCGCGGCGCCGCCGTCACTGAGCAATCCCGTAAAAACAGTTATGCCGCCCAGCAAAAAGATCCAGTACGAAAAAGCATTCAACCGTGGGAAGGCCATATCGGGCGCGCCGATTTGGAGCGGCACCAAATAATTTGCCAGACCCAGTCCAAACGGTGCGACGACGAAGAAAATCATCGCCGTGCCGTGTAGGGTGAACAACTGGTTGTACGTATGGGGGCTCACGAAGGTTTGTCCGGGCTGCGCGAGTTGTAAGCGGATCAGCATCGCGAGCAGCCCAGCGACGAAGAAGAAGAACAGCGATGTAACCATGTAGAGGATGCCGATGCGCTTATGGTTGGTGGATGTGAACCAACTCACGTTTGGTTTCCCCGGTGCGACTCGAGCCACTGCCGGTACTGCGCAAACGGTAGCACGCGCACCGTGAAAGTCATCATCGTGTGATCGAGTCCGCAAAATTCGGCACAAAGGCCACGGTAAACGCCCGCGCGCGTTGGCGTAAGATCGAATGTGTTTACAAAACCTGGGATCGCGTCTCGCTTAAAGAGAAAGTTCGGGATCCAGAAAGCATGGTTCACATCGGCAGAGGTCAGCACGATGCGCGTGGTTTTCGCGAGCGGTAGCGCGAACTGCGGGGGCGTTTGCGGGGTGCCGCTGATCGTCACGTGATCGTGAGGATACTCAAAGCGCCACGACCAGCGGTAGGCCGTTACATTGACGACCGCATCCGGATGCGCGGTCTGCGCTTCAACGCTCCACTCCTTGACCAGCGAGAAGTAAAAGAGAACGCCCACAATCAGGATCGGGATTATCGTGTAGGTGATTTCTAGGGGCGGGTTTTGTTTGAACTGCGGGGGATAGTCCGCACTGCGCCGGCGCCAGACCCATAAAGGTAGAAGGATCAAGAAAACAACGATGGCCGCAATCGCGAGCGCCGTATAAAAGAAGATTTGCCAGTCGCCTAGCATCGTTTGGCCCTGCGATGTGGCGACGTCGCGCAAAATCGACATCCTCTGCTCTGTTCCCAACGTTATAAAATTTTACACTTCGGGTAAGAGTCCGCAATGCGTCCGCTAGCCCTTCGAGCGCATCCTTTGGTTTTTGGGGTCGCGCTCTTTCTGGCCTCGGAGCTGATGTTCTTTGCGGGACTCTTCGCGGGGTATTTTGACCTACGCAGCGGCACCGCGCAGTGGCCGCCGCCAGGGATTCATTTAGATGTCCTGATGTCGTCGATCGGCACGTTGCTGCTCGCCATTTCCAGCGCAACGATGATCGGCATGACCCGCGCGCTGGACCGCTCGGGGGCCGGTGCGGCGTATCCCTGGCTCTTTGCGGGGATTCTGAGTGCGATCGGTTTTGTCGCCATCGCGATGAACGGCTGGGCAAACGATACGTTCTCGATCGGCAGCAACGCGTACGGTTCGATCTATTTTGCGATGACCGGCTTTCACGTCTTGCACGTAATCGCCGGAATCATTCTCCTCACGGTACTGTATTTTGGCCTCCGCAGCCCGGCGCTGACCCTCAACTACCGGGCCGCCGCCGAAGCCATCATGTACTACTGGCATTTCGTCTTCATCGTGTGGCTGGCGATTTGGGGAACGATTTACTTCCTGCGATGAGAAACGAACGTCCGGTTGCCGCAGCGCTCGTGGTTTCCATTTTAGGAAGCATCATTTTTGCGCTCTCTTACGGGTTCCACGCGGCTACAGCACTTCTGGGCTTGGGCATCGTGCTGGCGGCGGCGGGGTTGTGTGTCGCTTTTGCGGTGTGGGGATTCACGCTGATTCCGCAAGAGCAGGTCGTCGACCAGCGCGAGCACTTCAACGATGATCCGCAGGGCGGGGAATTGCAGCGCGAAATCGAGTCGGACGAACGTAAAATGTCGCGGCCCGGACTGCTCGGCCTTTTGATGGCGGCGTTGGGCGCATTGGGGCTCGCGTCGCTTTTCCCCATCCGCTCGCTTGGACCGGCACCCGGAAATGCACTGTTTAAAACCAAATGGATGCGAGGCGCCCGCGTCGTCCGCGAAAACGGCGAGCCGGTGAAGCGCGGCGATCTCAATGTCGATTCGGTTGTGACGGTTTTTCCGGAAGGATTCATCGGAGACGCATCGTCCCAAGCAACGCTCTTGCGTCTGAAGCCTGGCGAAATTGTAGCCCCGCAGAGTGCAAACTGGGCACCCGAAGGGTACGCGGCATTTTCGAGGATCTGCACGCATGCCGGTTGTCCCGTTGCGATGTACCGCGCGGCGCAGCGGCAGTTGTTGTGCCCCTGTCATCAGTCGCTCTTCGACGTCCTTGACGGCGCGCGCGTGCTCTCCGGGCCGGCCGACCGCGCGCTTCCGCAACTTCCTCTAGTTTTCGATACTGCCGGTTACCTGCGTGCCCAGGGGGACTTTCCCGAACCGGTCGGCCCCGGATTTTGGGAACACGCGTGACGGAGCGCGTCGTCGGCTGGCTCGATGACCGTTTCGGCGGCGCCGCTTTCGTGCGTCACGCCTTACGCAAAGCCTTTCCCGACCATTGGTCGTTCCTGCTCGGCGAAATTAACCTCTACTGCTTTCTCGTCCTGATTGCGACAGGGACATTTCTTGCATTTTTCTTCGATCCCGCGCATGCGCCGACAACCTATCGGGGCGCGGATAAACTGCTTGAGGGCGTCACGGTTTCCACCGCGTATGCATCCGCGCTGCACCTTTCTTTCGATGTGAATGCGGGTTTGCTCATTCGCCAAGTGCATCACTGGGCGGCGCTCGTATTCATCGCCGCAATCTTCGTGCATATGGCGCGAATCTTTTTTACGGGCGCATTCCGGCGTCCCCGGGAGATCAACTGGATGGTCGGCGTCATTCTGCTGGGAGCCGCGCTCTTCGAGGGTTTTGCCGGATACTCGCTGCCCGACGATCTGCTCTCCGGCGTCGGTTTGCGTATCGCCGACTCGGTGATGCTCTCCGTGCCTTTGCTCGGGACGTGGGCCTCATTTTTACTTTTGGGGGGAGCGTTTCCGAGCGCAAACGCCGGACCGCGGCTTTTTGTCACGCACGTGTACATTATTCCGGCGATACTCGGGTCGCTGATCGCCCTTCATCTGGCCATTATTTGGCGGCAAAAACACACGCAATTTCGCGGGCCTGGCCGTACGGAGCAAAACGTCGCGGGCTCGCCGCTCGTACCCAACTACGCGATGCGCTCGTTTTCATTGGGCGCGGGCGTCGTGGCTCTCTTGACGTTGCTCGGTGCTGTCGTGCAAATCAATCCTATATGGGTCTACGGTCCTTATCTGCCGTGGCAAGCGCTCGCGCCGGCACAGCCTGATTGGTACATGGGATGGCTCGAAGGCGCGCTGCGCATCGGTCCGCCCTGGGGGTTGCACATCTTCGGGCATTTGATCCCGCCGCCGTTCTGGCCCGCAGTCCTCTTGCCTGGAGTGCTTTTCGCCATTTTATTTTTCTGGCCGTTCATCGAACGGTTCTTTACTCGCGACGGCACGGAACACAATTTGCTCGACCGGCCGCGCGACGCGGCCCTGCGCACCGCAATCGGCTGCGGATTGTGTTCTTTTGCGATCGTGCTCACCTTCGCCGGAAGTGACGACGTTCAGGCGCGCTACACGTATCTCTCGGTCTTCACGTTGACGACCGTGTACCGGATACTCGCCCTGACTGTGCCCTTTGTGGTTACGCTGATCGCTTACGCCATCGCGCTGAATCTGCGAAAGCGGGAAATTGAGCCGGCGGCGCGCGTTCGAATCTTCCGGAACGCTGCAGGCGGCTACGAGGAAGAAACGATTCCATGATCGCCGTCGCATGCATCGCCGTACTCTTGGGATGGTATCTTTGGGCCCACAGGCTGTACCATCGAAAATTTCCCGGTAAGGCCGCGCCTCCGGCGCGCGTATTCTTTTTCTTGTTGGGCTCTTTGGTGTTGATGGCGGCCCTCGGCCCACCGCTCGACAGCCTCTCGGAGCGTTCGTTCACTTTCCACATGACGCAACACATCGGCTTGACGATGATTGCTCCGCCGCTGCTTCTGCTCGGTGCGCCGCTGCTCTATATTTTGGGAACGCTTCCGCGACGCCTAGCGCGCAGTTTTTCGCGCATGCTGCGCAGCTGGCCGATTACCACAGTGTTTTCGCCCGTTACCGCATGGTTGCTGTTCGTGGCCGTCATGTGGATATCGCATTTTTCGCCACTCTACAACTCCGCTTTGGAAGACTGGCGCGTTCATCTTTTCGAACACGCGCTCTATTTCTGGACGGCAATCTTCTTTTGGTCAGCCGTGGTGCAGACCGGATTTATCCCGTACCGCTTGAGCTTTCCGGCACGAATGCTGTTCGTGTTTCTGGCGATTCCACAAGGTGCATTCTTGGGTCTCGCGCTGTATCAAACTCGTTACGTGCTGTTCGCGCACTATGCCAATGGGCAAACGCTCGCGGCGACGCTGGCCGACCAGCATAATGGAGGGGCCGTCATGTGGATCGCCGGAGGCATGACCTTCTTTACCGCCTTTATGTTGACCGCGGGCATGTGGGCGGTACGCGAACAGCCTCCGCGTCTGGCTACAGCCTCGCGAGGCCCTGGGTTTTGAATCGAATGAACATCCGAGCGGCCTTGATTCGCACCCTATTTGTGGTCTGGACGCTCCTGTGCGAATCTACGGTCGCCGTGCATGCCGCCGATGCGCGCCAATCATATGCAGTGCATTGTGCGTCATGCCATGGCTCCACGGGAAAAGGCTCAGCGCTCGGTCCCTCGCTTATCGGGGTTTCCGCTCCATACATTCATTTTATGCTCGATACCGGGCGCATGCCGGCCGAAGTACCGAACGTCGAGCAGACGCATAAAGCGTCGATTTTCTCGGAGTTGCAGATCGACGACCTGACCAAATACGTGGTCTCGTTCTCGGGGAGCACAAAAAGCACGTTGCCGGAAGTGGGCCCGGGCGACATTGGCCGGGGGCGGCAGTTGTTTGCAGAAAATTGCGAACATTGCCACGGCGCCGGAGGCGAAGGAGGCGCGGTCGGCTACGGGTACAACCGCGTGGCGCCCTCGCTTGCACGCGCAACCGTGTTCCAAGTAGCGGAAGCTGTGCGCGCCGGCCCGGGGGTCATGCCGAAATTTGGTGAGGACGTTCTGAGCGATCAGGACGTTGATGATCTTGCACGCTACGTTAGTTTCTTGCAGACGGGAAATGCTAATCCCGGCGGCATGGCGCTTTCCAATATTGGACCGGTTGCCGAAGGCTTCGTTGCATGGGTTTTTGGTTTTGGTATGTTGATCGCGTTGATTCGGCGCCTTGGCACAAATGCGTAGCGCTGGAGCCAAGCGTTTTTTCCACGAGCACGGTCTCAGCATCGTCGTCATAGGCATTCTCTGCTTATGGCTCGTGTTGTATTCGATAAGTGACCCGAAATCGCACTTCGGATCGTTCTTTGGGAACGCAATCGCCGACTGGTCGGGGTCTGCCGTAATCGTCCTTGGCACGAAATACCTTACGGAGCGGGGCTCCTCGCAGAGCAAACAACGACGCTCTCCTAAACGTGGGTGGGCAGGCCTTCTGTATCAACACTCGCTGCTGCTCTTCTTGTTTGTAACGGCCATCGGTTGGGCACTTGCATTCGCGCACAGCGACGCGCAATCGAAGTGGGGTCAAGTCGTTGGAAACGTGCTTTCAGAGTGGATTCAAATGGCGGGATTGGTCTTTCTCACAAAAGGCCTCATAGAACGCGGTTCTAAAGAAAGTGAGTAAAACGAAGGCGACCGGGCGGCAGGGAGCTCAAAAGGCAGAGACGAGCAATACCATCGCCGATCTCTCTGCCTCGGAAGAACAGCAAGTACGCAAGCGCACGACGCCGCGCCCCGAAGTGGTTTTCGAGACGGTTCGGCGCGAGGGGAACAGCGAGCTCGAACGCGCCCCGGCGGCATTGGCATTCTCCGGGCTCGCCGCTGGTTTGTCGATGGGTTTTTCGCTCGTTTTCATGGGCGTGCTGCGCGCACACCTTCCGGACGAGCCATGGCGGCCGCTGGTGGAAGCTGGCGGATACACGGTGGGTTTCGTTATTGTCATTCTCGCGCGCCAACAACTGTTTACGGAAAATACGGTGACGCCCATCCTGCCGCTATTGGATGCGCAAGAACGGTGGCCCATTTTCGTTCGTGTCTCGCAAATCGGAATGGAGGCTTTGGCACCAAGCGCGAGCGCCATTCTGGTTCGGGGCATCTTCGCGGGTTGGCTCATCGCACTCATGGTCTGGCTCTTGCCGGCGGCCGACACGCAAAAACTTTGGGTGATCATCATCGTAACGTACTTGGTTGGGGTCCTTGGCTTGAGTCACATCATCGCAGGCTCCGTCGACGTGCTTTACGCGGTAGCGGCCGGACAAGCAAGCTGGGGCTCGTATCTTGGCCATTTTCTTATCCCGGTCTTTTCGGCAATGTGACCGGAGGCGTGTTGCTTGTGTCGCTCTTGAATTACGGACAAGTAGCGCCTAAGAAGTAAGCGACTCAAGTCCTGTTTTCCGGGGGCTCTTTACGGGTAGCAACTTTGTGTTACTTTCCTGAGGTTAGCGTAATGACAACGAGCGATTTCTTACTGCAGCGCCTCGTCGATTGGGGATTTTACCGCGTGTACGCCTACCCCGGTGACGGCATAAACGGCATCATGGGTGCGTTTGACCGAATCGGCGAGAAGTTAGAATTTATTCAAGTGCGCCACGAAGAGGAAGCCGCATTCATGGCATGCGCGCATGCGAAATACACCGGCGAGGTTGGGATTTGTTTAGCGACTTCGGGGCCGGGTGCCATCCATTTACTCAACGGCTTGTACGATGCAAAGATGGATCACACACCCGTGGTGGCGATCGTCGGGCAGGCAGCGACTACGGCGCTCGGCGGGTCGTATCAGCAAGAAGTCGATCTCCAAGTGCTCATGCAAGATGTGAGCGCATACACGTATACGGTCTCGAGCCCGGCAGCTATGCGGCATGTCATCGATCGCGCCGTGCGCACCGCGGCAGCTTATCGCACGGTCACCTGCGTGATTGTCCCTAAGGACGTTCAGGAAGCAAAAGCGGTTCCGATGCCGCCGCACAAACACAACATGGTGCCGAGCGGGGTCGGGTACTCCGCGCCGATCGTCGTACCTGCGCAGGCCGATCTACAACGCGCTGCAGATCTGCTCAACGATGGCAAAAAGGTTGCGATGCTGGTGGGCGCGGGCGCAGTCAAAGCGCCGGATGAACTTGTTGCAGTCGCCAACAAGCTTGGTGCCGGTGTTGCTAAAGCGCTGCTCGGTAAAGATGTCTTGCCGGACGATTTGGCGTTTGTCACCGGAACGCTCGGTCTGCTCGGGACTCGCCCGAGTTACGACTTAATGACCGAGTGCGACACGCTGCTGATGGTCGGCACCTGTTATCCGTACTCTGAATTTTTGCCAAAGCCCGATCAGGCACGCGGCGTCCAAATCGATATCGATGCGCACAACATCGGCTTGCGCTTTCCGACCGAAGTAAATCTGATCGGAGATAGTGCCCAGACCTTGCGCGCATTGCTGCCGCTGTTGCGTCAAAATGGTGAAAGCCACTGGCGTGAAAAAATCGCCAGAGGCAAGGAGGCGTGGCAAAAAGACGAGCACGACCGCTCGCACGTCGAGGGAAGCGCGCTCAACCCGCAGTTGGTTTTCTGGGAACTTAACGAGCGGCTTCCGGACAACGCGATTCTAAGCAGCGATGCGGGCACTTCCACGAACTGGTTTGCGCGCAACATCCACATCCGGCGCGGAATGAAGTCGTCGCTCTCGGGAAGCCTCGCGACGATGGGCGGCGCGGTCCCGTACGCCATTGCGGGCAAGTTCGCATTTCCCAACCGCGTAGCGATTGCGATGACGGGCGACGGCGCGATGCAGATGGGCGGGAACGCCTCAATGCTCACGGTCAAAAAATATTGGAAACAGTGGGCCGATCCGCGCCTGATTTTCTTGGTGCTCAACAATTCGGATCTCAATCAAGTCACGTGGGAGATGCGGGTGGAATCCGGCAATCCCAAGTACGAAGCCTCGCAAAATCTTCCGCACTTTAACTATGCTGAATACGCAAATCAAATCGGACTGCTCGGCATTCGCGTGGAGAAAGGCGATGACGTCGGAGCCGCATGGGATCGCGCGCTCGCAGCGGACCGCCCCGTCATTTTTGATGCGGTGGTCGACGCAAATATTTCCCAACTGCCGCCGCACATCAGCCTAGAACAAGCACACAATCTTTTTTCCGCGATGACCAAAGGCGATCCCGATGAGGGCGGCGTCATCAAGGAGACGCTCAAGAGCGTCATGGCGACCTTACTGCCGCATCACGAGAAAGCGTGAGCCTCCTGGCTCCGGCTCGGGTCAACGCTCCGATCGAGCGGCTGGAGGTTCACGCGTTTCGCGTTCCTACGGAAGGCGGACCGGAGTCCGACGGCACCATCGTCTGGGACGCGACGACGTTGGTGCTTGTAGAGGTGACCGCAGGCGATGTGACCGGGATTGGCTACACCTACGCTGATGTCGCCAGCGCCCGCGTGATCTTGGATACGCTGCGCGATATCGTTGTGGGCGGGGACGCGCTGTACAACGGTGAGCTTTGGGTAAAGATGTCCGCCAGCGTGAGGAACCTTGGGCGCGACGGCGTCACGTCGATGGCTATTTCCGCCGTCGACGTCGCGTTGTGGGATCTAAAGGGCAAGTTGCTGGGCCAGCCCGTTTGCGCGCTTCTTGGAATGGCGCGCGCGGAAGTGCCCATTTACGGAAGCGGTGGCTTCACGTCGTACGATATTCCGAAACTTCAAGCGCAATTGAGCGGATGGGCCGATGCGGGGATCCCGCGAGTCAAGATGAAAATCGGTCGCGCACCCGCGCAAGACCTTAAGCGGGTCGCCGCCGCGCGCGCTGCGATCGGCAACGCGGAGCTCTTCGTCGATGCAAACGGAGCGTATTCGCGAAAGCAGGCGCTCGAGTTCGGGCATGCATTCGTAGCGTATGGGGTGGCCTGGTACGAGGAACCCGTTTACCACGAAGATTTCCAAGGGTTGGCATTGCTTCGGAACGCGGCTCCCGCGAGCATGGAAATTACGTCCGGCGAATATGGTTACGGGCTCTACCACTTCGGCCGCATGCTCGATGCGCAGACCGTGGACGTCCTGCAGGCCGATGCGACGCGGTGCGGAGGCTTCTCCGGACTACTCGCCGTGGACGGCTTGTGTCAAACAAAGATGATTCCCTTATCCACGCATTGCGCTCCCTATCTGCATCTTCATGCCGGAGCAGCGTTGAAAAGCTTGCGCCACATGGAATATTTTTTCGATCACGCACGCATCGAAAAGATGTTCTTCGACGGCATTCCCGAGCAAAAAAACGGAACGCTCGCTCCCGATCTGGATCGGCCCGGAATCGGTTTAGAGTTCCGGTGCGCCGACGCACTGCAGTATGAGGTTTCATTATGATCAAGGTGCTGCCGGCGCCCACGCAGCGTCCCGATGCGGTCAATACCGCCGACGTTGACGTAGCCGGTTTAGAAAAAGCCTTGCGTGCCGTCGTGCGCGGCGAAGTGCGCTTCGACGATGGCAGCAGAGCCCTTTATTCCACCGACGCTTCGAACTACCGCCAGGTTCCGGTGGGCGTCGTGTTGCCGCTTGATGCCTCGGACGTTGAGGCGGCAGTCGCCGTTTGCCACGCCTTCCGTTGTCCCATCTTCGCGCGCGGCGGCGGGACCGATCTTGCGGGAAGCACGTGCAATGCGGCGGTGTGCTTCGATTTTTCGAAGTACATGAATGCACTTGTCCACATCGACTGGGATAAAAAACAGGCGACCGTCGAGCCCGGGTGCGTTCTGGATGATCTGCGTGATGCGGCGGAAGAGCGCGGTTTAACCTTCGGTCCCGACCCGGCAACGCATAACCGCAACACGCTCGGCGGAATGATCGGCAACAATTCTTGCGGCATGCACGCCCAGATGGCGGGCAAAGTCGAAGAGAACACGGATGAGCTGGAGATCCTCACCTACGACGGCCTTCGCATGTGGGTGGGTCCGACGCCGGAAGACGAGCTCGAGAAGATCATCGCGGCCGGCGGCCGCCGGGGCGAAATCTACGCCAAGCTTCGCGACATACGCGATACGTACGGCGACCAAATCCGCAAACGCTTTCCCAAAATCCCGCGTTTGGTTTCCGGTTTTGCGCTGCAGCAGTTGCTCCCGGAAAACGGATTCAATGTCGCGCGTGCACTCGTGGGCACCGAGAACACCTGCGTTACCGTACTGCAAGCAAAACTGCGGCTAGTGCACAGTCCACCATGCCGTACCCTTTTGGTACTGGGTTTTTCCGGAATAGGTGTTGCTGCGGATCACGTCCCGTTTTGTAACACGCACGGACCCATCGCCCTTGAAGGGCTGGACGAAAGCATGTTTACGTACATGCACGATAAAGGCATGGCCACGAGCGGCCGCAACGTCCTGCCGAAAGGCCAAGCATGGCTGATCGTCGAGTTTGGTGCCGATAGCGAGCAAGAGGCTGACGATAAAGCGCGCGGCTTGATGGAGTCTCTTAAGACGCGCGATGACGCTCCGTCCATGAAGCTCATCGACGATAAGGCCGAAGAACAACTCATTTGGACGATTCGTGAAAATGGGCTGGGCGCTACCTCGAAGATACCCGGCCTGCCGGATTTTTACCCGGGATGGGAAGATTCCGCGGTCGGTCCCGAGCAGCTGGGAGCGTACCTGCGCGACTTCGAGAAACTGCTCAAGGAGTATGGATACCAGGCCTCTCTGTACGGACACTTCGGGCAAGGTTGCCTGCATTGCAGCATCGATTTCGATTTGTACACCCCCGAAGGAATTGCCAAGTACCGCAAGTTCGTAACGGAGGCCGCGCACATCTGCGTGAAGTACGGAGGCTCGCTTTCCGGCGAGCACGGAGATGGCCAAGCGCGGGGTGAGCTCTTGCCGATCATGTTCGGAGACGAACTGGTTAAGGCATTCGGCGAATTCAAAACGGCTTGGGATCCCCAACACAAAATGAACCCCGGGAAAGTCGTTTTCCCTTACAAGCTCGATGAGAATCTACGCTGGGGAACGCACTACGCACCGTGGGATCCGCAAACGCATTTCGGATTTCTGGAGGACAACGGCAGCTTTGCGTACGCGGCGAACCGCTGCGTCGGAACGGGCAAATGCCGCAAACACGATTCCGGCGTGATGTGCCCCAGCTACATGGCGACGCGCGAGGAAAAAGACTCCACCCGCGGTCGCGCACGTCTGCTTTTTGAAATGCTTGACGGCAACCCGCTGCGCGATGGGTGGAGAGACGAAGCGGTTAAAGACGCATTGGATCTGTGCCTTTCTTGCAAAGGCTGCAAGGGCGAGTGTCCGGTTAACGTCGACATGGCCACGTACAAGGCCGAGTTTCTCTCGCATTATTATCAGGGGCGGCGCCGGCCGATCGCAGCCTACGCCTTCGGACTGATGTACTGGTGGGCCAGGCTCGCGGCATTTGCTCCGGCGCTCGTGAACTTTGTTACGCACGCACCTTTGCTTCGTGACCTTGCGAAAGCTGCGGCAACGATGGCACCGCAGCGGCGAATCCCGGTTTTTGCCGCGCGAACCTTTCGAGTATGGTTCCGGGGCCGCCCGCAACGCAATGTCGGAAAGCAAGAAGTCATTTTGTGGCCGGATACATGGAACAATCACTTTCATCCAACCACGGCACAGGCTGCGGTCGAAGTGCTCGAAGATGCGGGATTTCATGTAAGCATACCGGCCGTTCAACTGTGCTGCGGCCGGCCGCTCTACGACTACGGTATGCTCACCCTTGCAAAAAAGATGTTGCACGAAATAATTGCCGCCCTCAAGCCCCAAATCGATGCTGGCGTGTGCATTGTTGGGCTCGAGCCCAGTTGCGTCTCGGTGTTCCGTGAAGAGATGCCCAACTTGCTTTCCGGACATGAGGACGCAAAGCGTTTTGCGGGACAAACGTTTCTGTTGAGCGAGTTTCTGGAGAAGCACGCGCCGG
Source organism: Vulcanimicrobiaceae bacterium (assembly GCA_046262675.1). Classification (GTDB taxonomy): domain Bacteria; phylum Vulcanimicrobiota; class Vulcanimicrobiia; order Vulcanimicrobiales; family Vulcanimicrobiaceae; genus JACRUB01. The sequence goes on along the minus strand of JBHEMH010000007.1, from coordinate 76,833 downwards.
ATTATAAGCCTCCCAAGCTCCGCCGCAAGGTTATCGTGCAGGAGCACTGCCACCAGAAGAGCGTTCTGGATAAAGGCGCGGAGGAAAAACTGCTGGAGAAACTCGGTGTCGATTATTCGATGCCGGACTCAGGATGTTGCGGGATGGCCGGTGCTTTCGGATTTGAAGCCGGCGCACATTATGATGTGTCGGCAAAACTGGGGCACGGCAAGTTGATTCCTGCGGTTAAAGCCGCCGCGGACGATACGGTCATCGTCGCGACCGGATTCAGCTGCCGCGAACAAATTTCGCAAATGAGCGGGCGCGACGCGCTGCATCCTGCGCAACTGATAAAAATGGCGCTGGACGATGCCCACGGCGCGTCGGCGGGAGCATTTCCGGAATACCGTTACATGCCCGACCCGCGCATGCAAGGGCGCGCGGCCGCGATCAAAGGCTTCTTGTTTCTTGCGGGCCTCGGCGCGGGTCTCACGCTCGCAATCATGCGAAAGAGGCGCCGATAGTGTCGGCCGAAATTCTTGTGCTCGGCGGCGGCTTCGCGGGGATGTCGACCGTTCATGCCCTCGAGCGAAAAGCTCCGCGAAACGTGAACCTCACCCTTGTTAGCCGGGAGAACTATCTGCTCTTTACGCCGATGCTTCCCGAGGTGGCAAGCGGCTCTATTGAAGCTCGTCACATCGTGCAACCGCTGCGCGCGGGCCTACGTCGGACGCGCTTCGTGTTGGGCGAAGCTCAAGGGATCGACGTGCATGGGCGCACGGTGACCTTACAGCACCCGGTCTTGAAGACGCGATCTCAACTGCGCTTCGATCATCTAATCATTGCGCTGGGTTCCCAAACATCAACCTTCGGACTGCCGGGCATCCACGAGCATACCGTTCCCCTCAAGACGCTTGCGGATGCAACGGAATTGCGAAGGCGCATCGTCGGAGCGTTTGAGGCCGCGGCAGGTGCCAGCGACCGCGTTGTGCGGGACCGTTTCTTGCGGTTCGTGATCGTTGGGGGGGGATTTACCGGCGTCGAGACGGCGGGCGAGCTGACCGGATTCATACGGAATCTGCGTAGATACTATCCGTCGCTAGATGGCTTAAGGCCTGAAATTATCGTCGTTGAAGACGAAAGACAATTGCTCAGCGAGCTCCCTGACCGCTTCGGTAAACGTGCCGCGCTCTCGCTTCGAAAGCGCGGCGTGTCGCTACAGTTTGGTGAACGTGTCGCGAGCGCCGATGCAGACGGTCTGTTCCTTCAGAGCGGTAAACGGTTAGAAAGCGCAACCATCGTTTGGACAGCCGGAGTGCAGCCTGCTCCGGCCGTAAAAGAATTGGGTCTGCAGACTTCCAAGAAGGGTGCTTTGATCGTCAATCCGGATCTTTCGGTACCGGGCGTCGAAGGCATATGGAGCGTAGGCGATTGCGCGCAGGTTCCCAAACGCTCCGGCGGCTCCTATGCTCCCCTCGCACAAAACGCCGTTCGTGAGGGACCCCATTTGGCGCGCAACCTTCTTGCGAGCTTGCGCGGCAAGCCAACGCGGCCATTTAAATATCAACGTCTTGGCATGATGGCCTCGCTCGGTGATCGGGATGCGGTGGCGGAGTTGCCGGGTAAACGCATGCTTTCCGGGCTACCGGCTTGGCTGTTATGGCGCAGCTATTATTTAAGCCGCCTTCCGGGGTTGCCGCGAAAGATTCGCGTGGCGATGGACTGGACGATGAGCGGTGTCTTTGCTCGGGGAGTAGCATGCGTCTCGCTGATAAAGTAGCGCTCGTGACCGGCGGCGACTCAGGCATCGGTAAGGCGATTTCCCTTGCTTTCGCGCGTGAAGGTGCGCGAGTTCTCATCGACTACTACGGCAATCGCGAGCCTGCCGACGCTTTGGTCGACGAGATCGAAAAGCTTGGTTCGCAAGCGCATGCGGTCGAAGCCGATGTTTCCAAAGAACCCGACGTCGAACGCTTGATTGCCGCCGCGGTGAACGCCTACGGTTCGCTTGACGTGCTGGTCAACAATGCCGGCGTCGAAGAGAGACATCCATTCCTCGACATGCCTTTTGCCGTCTATACCAAGGTGATCGAAACCAACCTGACCGGTGCGTGGCTGTGCAGCCAGGCGGCGGCAAAGCAGATGGTGCGCCAAAAGCGGGCCGGCCGCATTATCAACATCTCCTCAGTTCACGAAGAGCTGGCGATGCCGACAAACGCACCCTATTGTGCCTCAAAAGGCGCGATTCGCATGCTGATGCGCACGATTGCCGTGGAACTCGCACCGCACGGAATAACGGTGAACAACGTGGCGCCCGGCGCCGTGGACACGCCCATGGACGCCGACCTAAAGCAAGATAAAAAGAAATACGAGGCGCTGCTGGCCGAGATTCCCTTACGCCGCATGGCAAAACCCGAAGAGATTGCCGATCTCGTGTGTTATCTTGCTTCGGATGCCGCGGCATACATCACCGGGGCAACCTATCTCATCGATGGCGGCATGACCAAACAGTCGGGCAGTCTGTGACCGCAGTTCCCGTTCCCGAGATCATCGGTGCCGGGCACCAAGGCGCTTGTTACCACGTCTCCGACACAGAGGTGGCTGCCGGAAGTACGCTCGGAAGTCCCAACTGCGTTTGCGTCATCAAGGCGACCGGCGCAATCGAAGAGATCTATTCGAGTGACTGTGGATCAAAACTCATGGGAACGATCGTCGCCCATCACTGGGATGGGCTTACGGGCATCGCGCTTACGCCTCTGCCCGGCAAGTTTGTGTTTCATCCAGAACATCAAGAGCATTTTTTTGCGCTTTCAAACGGTATTGAAGTTCACGAAGACATTTTTGTTTTAAGCGGGATGCCGAAGGGCAGGCATATCGATCCGCCGGGCGTCTACTACACCGTGGAGCTCTACAATCCGACGAGCGAATGCATTCGCATCGAAACCTATGGCTTCGCCGAACTACGCGGTGACACACCTCACGATGTGGTCAGCCGTTTCGACGCGCGCCGCCACGCGATCGTCGCGTGCAATAAGAGTCGCCCCCAGCTCGTGAGGATGTTCGCTTGCTCGAGGGCCGTAACCAGTTGGGAAACGACGATGGATCACGGGAAGGCCATCGCCAAAGATTGGCCGGGCGTTCTCGGCTACGAGGTGACCTCCCCGGCAGCCGATCCTTTGGGTGTGTTGCATTTGCGTCACAAACTCGAGCCGGGCGCGCGTGCGAGTTTCTGTTTTACCATGACCTTTTCTTCAGCCGGGCAGCGCTCCGCGGCCGCAAACCTCGATAAGCTTCCCACCCCCCGAGCAGCACTCCACCGCACGCGCTCGCACTATGCAAATATCCTCAATCGCTCCGTAGTATTAACGCCGGATGCTTATGTCAACCGTGGCGTGTTGTGGGCCAAAGCCAATATGTTGCGCACGCAACTGCTCGCGCCGACGGGATGGTGCTTTGTCAACGATCCCGCCCGTTCCAACAATAGCGTGGCTCGCGATACTGCTTGGTTTGCGTTCGGCTCGGACTACGTCACGCCCGAATTTTCCCAGGCTTCGCTTTTGTGGTATGCGGAGCACCTCGAACGCAAAGGAATGTGTGTCGAGTACTACGATATTCGCACCGGAAAGACAGCAGACTATAAGCTCAATATCAACGATAATACGCCCTTGCTTATTCTGGCGTTATGGCACCACTACAGTACCACCGGCAAGAAAGCTTTTTTAGAAAAGGTATACCCGCCTGCGGCCAAGGCCGCAAACTATATTCTTTCGCAGCGAAATAAGCAAGGACTCGTGTGGTGCACCGCGACGGGCGTGGCGGACTGGGGAATCGTCGGCTGGCGCAACGTGATCGCCGACTATCGTCTCTCGGGTGCAACAACCGAACTGAATTCGGAATGTTATGCGGCACTGCTAACAGTCTCTCACATGGCGCGTCTCTTGGGACACCACGAGCAGAGCGCGCACTTCAAAGACGAAGCGCATGCATTGCGCGCTGCAATCAACACGCACCTGTTGGATCGGCAGAGGGGACTCTACTATCTCAATATCGATCTGGACGGGCATCCGAGAAGCGATGTCACCTCGGATTTAGTCTTTCCCGTTATGTTCGGAGTCGCCGATGACGACACGGCGGCCGGGATCATTAGCCGTCTAAGTTCTGAGGAATTCTGGACCGAGGCCGGCATTCGCACGGTGCCGCGTAACGCTTCCAACTACGGTCCGACACATGGATACGGGCTGCTTGGTGGGGTGTGGGTGGGCGTCGCGTTTTGGTTCGCATTTGCCGCGGCGCGCTTCAACCCGGAATTCATGGCGTATGCTCTCGCGCAGAGCTTCCAACATTATTCGAAGGACCCGCGCCGCAATAACACGGTCCCGGGTCAATTCTCCGAGTGGTTGCACGGCGAAACGCTGGCGAACCGGGGCATGATGCTCTCGCCCTGGTTTCCACCGCGCTACCTGTGGGCGGCTATTGAAGGCGCAGCCGGCTTGAATCTCTCCGGCGCAACGCCATCCATCACACCGCGGCTTTCGCCGGACTGGAAATGGCTGGGCGTGCGTGACGTACCGTTCTGCGGTAGAAATCTCACGTGGTTTGTGGTTCGCGCTCCGGAACTGCAAATGTTTACGAACTACGACTTTCAGCAGTCGTCACCGTTTGTGGCGTACGAAAAAGATATTACGAACCGGCTCGACGTGAGCAGCGATGCGGTCGTTTCGATTGCGTTGCGCCAAGATCAGAACGTGGTTCTCTTTGTGGGCAACACGACGGAACGTACGGTGACCGCAGCCGTGAGCATCAAGGACCAACTGCGCGGATCTTTCGCGGTCCGTATTTTTAATAGCTTGCGCGCCGCATGGGTTGACGGGGATGCAATAACGGCGGGAGATTTGGAGCGGGGTGTGCCGGTGCAGGTCGAGCGCAAGGGATTTTGCCTTTTCGAGTTGCGTCAGGAAGTGTAAAGCATGGATAAATCGTACGCGTTTGGGATTAGTGAATTTACGACCTGGCCGAACACCTTTGAACAGGATGTCGATCTGTACGCCGGCGTAGGCGCGCAGTGCATCGAAGTGACCGAGTTTAAACTTGACCGGACCAGGCTTTCCGGGCAGTTCCAGCTGATTCAGGAATCCGGGTTGGTGGTGAGTTCAGTTCAGGCGACCGTCCATTCGCTCTTCCCCGACGGGCTCCAAGGCGAACCGGCCGATCCCAAAGATCGCGCGTTGCACATGCGGCGGTCAATCGAACGTATTGCTCCGCACCTCCCGCTAGACACGCCTTTTGTTGCGGTTACCGGCGCCGCGCCGCGCGGTAACGTGCAACACGTAGTCGACACAGCGGTGCCGGCATTCCGGGAACTTGCCGAGGTCGCCGACGGATATGGAATGCGTTTAGCATTCGAACCGCTCAACCCCATGTTGATGAACAGCGATACGGCGATTTGGTCGCTCGCCGCCGGCTTGCAGCTCGTCCAAGCAGTCGATCATCCGTCGTTCGGGTTGTGCGTCGATCTTTGGAACATCTGGCAGAGCTCCGATTTGCTCGAATTCATCAAGCGCGCTGCCGAACGTATTTTCTTGGTGCAGGTCAGCGATTACCGGATTCCCCGTTCGCATAATGACCGGATTAGTGTCGGCGACGGCGAAATTCCGCTGGAGCCGATCGTCCGCGCCATCCGGCAGACGGCCTACGACGGACCCTATGTGCTGGAGATATTCTCGGGGGAATCGTTGCCCGATTCATTATGGCGAACGGAATTTGGACCGCTCCTTCGCAAGAACATCGAGGCATTCGCAAAGATCTGGCAAGGCAGCGCGCCGTGATTCTGCCCAAGCGCATCTACGATTTGAGCCAGCCGGTTTTTAGCAATTGTCCGCAATACCCCGATACCAATCCCCGGCCCGCTTCCCTCAAACTGTTCTACATGCAGCAAGTGCAGGGCGTCAATAAAGAGATTGTAGAGATCAGCACGCATACGGGGACGCATTGCGATGCACCGTTTCATTTCTTTGACGACGGAAAGACCGTCGACCAGGTCCCATTAGAAAACTATGTTGCTCCGGCAATTCTTGCCGACTTACGCCACAAGCAACCCGGCAGCGCAATCGAAGTGCAAGACATCCAAGATCTCACTATCGAAGGCGGCGAGGCGGTCTTGCTCAACACCGGCTGGGGCCACAAACGGGCGAACACGGCGGAGTTTTTAACCCAGTATGTCTACTTAAGTGGAGAGGCTGCGGAATATCTTGTGAGCCGTGACGTCGCAGGCGTCGGTATCGATGCGGTGAGCCTGGGCGGTTACGGGGATCCCGCAAAAGCGGGACCGGCGCATCGCGCAATGTTAGGGAGCGGCAAGTTTATCGTGGAAGAGCTGAATTTTCCTGAGGCCGTGATGGACGGGCTCGAGCGGCTCTTCGTCGCCTTCCCGGTCAAATTGCAAGGATGCAGTGGCGCATGGACGCGTGCGACGCTGTGGGAATTGTAATCGATCCCCGAGTTCGCCTGCAGCAGTTGACTCGCGTTGAGCCCGTGCGCCTTGTCAACGGACGCAGCGACGGCGTCCGTGCCTTCGAAGTCGATACTGCTGCCGGTTTGCAGTTAACGTGTATTGCGGACCGCGCGTTGGACGTTGCCCGGCTGAAATGGAAAGGCATCTCGCTCTGTTGGGAGTCATCTAACGGCATCGCAGCCCCGTCCTATTATGATCCGCACGGGAACGGTTTTCTAAAATCATTCTTCGGCGGCATGCTTACGACGTGCGGACTTACGAATTTCGGGCCCGGCGGCAAAGATCGGTGGGGGGAGTTTGGGCTCCACGGACGCGTGGATCACTTGCCCGCGCAAGACGTCGCCGTCACGCGTCCGCCGGACGCGCGGGCTGTATGCATTTCCGGTACAATTCGCGAAACACGCGTCTTCGGATGTGACTTCCGGCTCGAGCGGCGCTGGAAAATCAGCACAATTGATTCAAGGATCGAGTTGGACGATCGCGTGACGAACGAGGGCGGAAAGAGCTGGCCGCACATGATTCTTTATCATTGTAATGCCGGCTTCCCATTGCTGGACCGGCAGACGCAGGTTGCTTTGTCACACGCATCGATGCGTCCGCGCGACGCCGCGGCCAAGGCGGGGCAGGCGGAATGGAATCGCGGCGCCGATCCCCAGGCGAATTTTGCTGAGGAAGTCTTCATTCACACGATGCGTACGGGTGGGAATGAAAAGGCCGTGGGAATCGTCGCAAACCGGGAACTGGCCGGCGGCCTTGGCCTACGCATCAGCTTTGATCCGCGCCAGCTTCCAAATGCGTTTACGTGGCGGATGCTTGGCATCGAGCCCTACGTCTTCGCGATCGAACCCGCGAATTGCGATGCGATCGAAGGACGCATCAGTGCGGCGCAGCGCGGAGTCTTGCCAATGGTAGAGCCCGGCGAAACCCGCGAGTACAATCTGGCCTTTGACGTCCTTGCAGGCGACGACCTCGATGCTGCAATGGAAGGCCTAGAGCGATCTGTTTAGGCTGCTGGCGTAAAGTTCGCTTCTTTCGCTTCGCGCCCAATGAGCGTAAGACCGATCACCGCAAGAAATACAATGACGGCAATAATCGACATCGCATGCGCATAGTCGGCTCCGCCCGTTGCAAGGGGATACCGCGCCGCGAACTGTGCTTCCATCTGTGCTGCGCCCGCTGATAAAAAGTTTCCGAACTGATAGACAAAGCCCGGAAACGTGCCGCGCGCGCCTGCTGGGGAAAGTTCGTTGAGATGGGCGGGCACGACGCCCCAGGCACCTTGCACCATAAACTGCATCATGAAACCGCCCATTGCGAGCAGCGCAAGTGAGGGCGCAAAGAGCCAGAGTGGAATCATGAGAATCCCCAAAAATGCCGCGAGCACGATCGCGCGGCGTCTTCCAAGGCGCTGCGAAAGTGCTCCAAAGAGAATGCCTCCGCAAATCGCGCCGAGGTTCGCGATCGTGTTGATGTAAAACACGCCCTGCGGCTTGAGGCCATGCTGGCTCTGCAAGAATGTCGGATACAGATCCTGCGTTCCGTGCGACATGAAATTGAATCCCGCCATCAGCAGAACCGCGTAGAGAAAAAGTTTCCAATCAGGCCGTTGCGCGCCTGCGGTCCGGGTGAAGAAGAACATGCCTGCCCCGACGACGATCGCCGCAAGGGCCAGCGCATACCACGTGTAGGCGGGTGCGAAGCTCAGGGTGAGGTAAAACAATGCGCCTGCGCAGAGCAGCGTTAAAGCGTAGCCGTGTATCGCAGTGCCTGATTTCGCAATAAGGGATGAAGCTTTCTCTGCCAGCCACGCGGGCGATTCAGGCACGTGTGCGCGAATGAAAAAGATCAAGAGCGCCGGCAGCACGCCCACGACGAACATCGCGCGCCAGGTGTGTTCTGGATAGAAATGCGAGAGCAGAAAAAAGACGCCGCCGGCAAGCAAGAAACCCAGCGCGTAGCCTTCTTGTAGAATTCCCGAGAACAGACCGCGTTTTTCCGCAGGCAGCACTTCCATTGCCAGGGCCGAGCCGAGTCCCCACTCGCCGCCCATCGCAATGCCGTACACCGCCCGCAGTAAAATGAAGACGGCAAGGTTCGGTGAGAATGCGGTTGCAAGCTCGATGACTGAGAAGAGTGCGATGTCGACCATGAGCGGAACCCGGCGCCCGTACCTGTCGGCAAAGTACCCGAAGATGAGCGCGCCGACCGGCCGCAACATGAGGGTGATCGTAATCGCGAACGCAACCTGCGGGACCCTGTGGTGAAAGTCTTTGGAGAGCTGAATGAGGACAAACGTAACGAGAAAGAAATCGAACGCATCCAAGGTCCAACCGGCGAAGCTCGCGATGAACGTGCTTCGCTGCGCATGCGTCAAACCTCGAACCGCAGCCCATGCTCCCATGATTTAGAAGGGGGTCGGCCGTGCCGCCGGCGCATCCGGCGCAGGGGACGGCTTGTCCGGCGCAGCCGATTCTTGATCGGTCGGAGATGCCGTTGCGGTGCGTTGGTCGCCATACAGAACGATTAAGTATTTGTGATCCTTGGGCAAAGTTAACTTCGGTGGCGTAAAATCAAACGTCAGCTTCTGCTTGGAGAGCGATGATTTCGCAAGGGTGAGGAGCGCTCTGAATGTGTGTTTCTTTTTCTTGTTGACCGTTTCTTCAAAGAGTTGAATCGCAAACCCGCGGTTCGCGATCTGCTCTTTGGGTAGCGTGAAGACTGCGGAGGCCGCCCCATTAAGAATGAAATCTTCAGATGGCACGAGCCCAATTCGCATCAGCGCCGTTGTCGCCAACGCATTCTTTCCCGTTATGACCATTTTTGGCGCATCGGCCGGAAGGGCGGTCATCGTTAAAGAAAGCGTTGGCCCGGCCGGTGCGGCACTCGGACTTGGTGCGGTGCTTACACCCGGTGATCCACTTGTTTTCGGCGTGGGTGAAGGCGTCGGAGATGGTGTAGGAGACGGCGTTGGCGATGGTGTCGGCGTCTTCGCGCCGCCGGACGGCAATGGCGCCGGCGTTGGAAGATTGAAATGCAGCACGCAACCGAATCCGGCGGATTCGGGACACGCAATACCTTTGGCCAGGTCCGCAATGAGGAATGCTTGCGTGCCACCGGGAGCGCCGCTTGGCGCTGGGGTGGGCGATCCCGCTCCGCTCGCGGCCGGTGTTGCTGCAAATGGCCCGGCGCCGGGCGATTGGATCGTCGCCGGAAGCTGCGGTCCCGAACTGAAGCTGCCTTGGCAAGCCGCCGCCAACATCACAAAAGCGACCGCAGCCGCGTTGCGCACCCGTTTCATTTTTTCTCCTCAATTTTTGTCCGCAATTCTTGCGCGAACTCGCCAACACTGATGGAGGGACGCTTTTCTTCAACGCCGCGCTCGTTTACGTTAACCGTGCCTTCAGCAAGTTCGCTCTTCCCCACAACCAATATGTACGGCAGCTTTTGCGTTTTCCAGTGGCGAATCTTGTAGCCAAGTTTCTCGTTCGACTCATCGACTTCGACTCGGAACCCGTGTTCGCGCAAGGTCTTGCGAATTTCCAGTGCATACTCGACTTGGTGTTCCGAAATCGGGCAAATCATGGCTTGGACCGGCGCGATCCACGCCGGGAAGTTTCCACCGAAGTGTTCGATCAGCACGCCAAAGAACCGCTCCATGGAGCCGGCGAGCGCGCGATGAATCATGACGGGCCGGTGTTCGGCACCGTCACTTCCGCGGTACTCGAGTTCGAATCGCTCGGGCAGCGTAAAGTCCACTTGTACGGTGCCGAGCTGCCATGTGCGGCCGATCGCGTCGTGCAGATTGATATCGAGTTTGGGCCCGTAAAACGCGCCTCCGGCTTCATCGATTTTGTATGGTAACCCATATTTCTCGAGCGCTTGTTTGATTGCGTCTTCAGCTATGGCGTCGCTATCCGTGCGCAGTTTCTCTTCCCGCCTGGAGAGGAAATATTCGAAGTCTTGGAAGCGGAATGCGTTCATGAGCCGGATCGCCTCGCCGACCGTGGATTCGAATTCGCCCTGCAATTGTTCGGCGGTGCAGAACAGATGCGCATCGTCTTGAGTGAAACCACGCACGCGGGTTAGCCCGTGCAAGGTTCCACTGCGCTCGAAGCGGTACACCGTTCCAAATTCCGAGTACCGTAGCGGTAAATCGCGGTACGATCGCGCTTGGCTCTTGTAAATCAGGATATGTCCGGGGCAGTTCATCGGCTTAAGGCGGAAGCGCTGTCCCTCGACTTCAAGCGGCCCGAAAATCCCGTGCGCGAAGTTTTCCAAATGCCCGGAAATCTCGTAAAGTTTTTCGCTTACGACGTGCGGCGTGTTGACGGGCAGATACCCTCGTTCCGCCAAACCCTCGCGAATGAACTGCTCCACAACCGCGCGCATAGCGGCGCCTTTGGGATGCCAGAAGATCAACCCGCCGCCCGCTTCTTCCTGGACTGAGTACAGATCGAGCTCTGCGCCGAGCTTGCGGTGATCGCGTTTGGCAGCTTCTTCTAAGAAGAGGAGATACGCATCGAGTTCGGCTTGCGTCTCCCACGCCGTGCCGTAGATGCGCTGCAACATCGGATTGTGCTCGTCGCCGCGCCAATAGGCGCCCGCAACGTTCATCAGCTTGACCGCGCCAATTTCGCCCGTCGTGTGCGCGTGGCCGCCGCGGCAGAGATCGGTGAACGCTCCGATTGTATAGAGCGTAATCGGCTCGCCTTGCGGAATCTCCCGCGCGAGTTCGACCTTGTATTGATTTTGCTCGAAGCGCTTGATCGCGTCTTCGCGCGTGACGGCTTGCCCCGTCATCTCGTAGTTCGCCTTGATGATCTCGAGCATGCGTTTTTCTAAACGCTCCAGATCTTCGGGCGTAAACGGCTCACTGCGATCGAAATCGTAGTAGAAGCCGTTCTCGATGGAGGGCCCAATGGTTGGTTTGGCGTCTGGAAAAAGATCTTGAACGGCATAGGCGAGTACGTGCGCGGCAGTGTGGCGCAGTTCGGGCAGTGTAGCGTTTGATTTGGTAGCGGAAGTCACAACGCGCTTCTTTTGTGGCCCCCGGGCCTCTTGCCCTGGTTCTGCAAACGAATCCTCATTTTGGGAATTATGGGGTTCTATGGAAACAACGGTAAATGCCTCGGCCTCCGGCACGCTGCAAATTGGCGGCGACCTTCCCGTGCACCGCCTCGGTTTCGGAGCGATGCGCCTGGCCGGCCAAGGCGTGTGGGGAGCCCCAGCCGACCCCGAAAACGCACTCGCCGTCTTACGCCGGGCCCTTGAGCTAGGCGTCAACTTTATCGACACCGCGGAGGCGTACGGTCCGCACGTTAATGAGCAGCAAATCGAGCAGGCGCTTTATCCATATGCCCAAGACCTTGTTCTTGCGACCAAAGGTGGAACAACGAGGAGTGGCCCCGGCAAGTGGGGGCGAGATGGGCGTCCGGAAAAACTGCGCGAAAATCTCGAAGGCAGTCTGCGCCGGCTGCGGCTTGAGTGCATCGATCTGTGGCAACTGCATGCAGTCGATGAAAACGTTCCGTATGCGGAGCAAGTCGGCGCCGCCAAACAATTCCAAGATGAAGGCAAGATCAAGCACATCGGCGTTTCGAACGTGAACGTGGAGCAGTTGCGCATCGCGCAGTCGGTCGCCACAATCGTCTCGGTGCAAAATCAGTACAACGCTTCGTATCGGGAATCTGAGCCGGTGCTCGAGCTCTGCGAAAGTGAGAAGATTGTCTTCATTCCGTGGTTCCCGGTGGCAGCCGGAGAGATCCACGAGCACGATGCAATTTCTGATATCGCAAAAGCGAAAAACGCTACGCCGTACCAGATCGCAATTGCATGGCTGCTCATGCGCTCGCCGGTGATGCTGCCGATCCCTGGCACGTCATCGATCGCGCATTTGGAAGAAAACATCGCCGCTGGTGCGATACGGCTAACGGATGAGGAGTTTTCGGCAATCGGATAGCGCCGCCGCTTACCAGACGCGCGCTCGATCCGGGAAGTTTGGCGGCGTGGACGCCCTGTGGACGCTCTGCGCTCTAGGATTAGGGCACAGTCGCTAGACGGCCAACACTCTGCAGATAAGAGGGCGCTCTATGAACCTTCATCGCTTTTTCACCATGTTCGCTTCGCTCGCATTCGTCGCGCTCGCCGCCTGCTCCGATGGAGGAAGCGTTGCAACGCCTCCCGCTGGACCTCCCGTCCTTCCCCCGCCCAACGTTCAGCTTAAAATGTTCGCGTACACGGCCAATTACGGCTCCAACAACGTTTCGGCGTACACGATCGACGCGACTAGCGGTGTGCTGACTCCGGTGGCGGGCTCACCCTTTGCCGCGGGTACAAGTCCCAATGACGTGGCAGTGGATCCGTCCGGCAAATTCGCGTACTTGCCCAATGACGGTTCCAACAATGTTTCGGCCTACACGATCGACGCGACTAGCGGCGCGCTCACCCCGGTAGCCGGCTCGCCTTTCGCGGCTGGCAGCGGCGCCGATGGCGTTGCCGTGGATCCCTCCGGCAAGTTCGCGTACGTAGCCAATCGGATTTCCAGCAACATTTCTGCTTACACCATCAGTGCCGCGAACGGTGCCCTTACCCCGGTGCCCGGCTCGCCCTTTGCGACAGTCAGTGCGACTAACCTAAAGGTTGATTCCTCCGGCAAATTCGTGTACGCGGCCAATGAATTTTCCAACAGCGTTTCTGCCTACACCATCAACGCCGCAAGCGGCGCGCTCACCTCGGTCGCAGGCTCGCCCTTTGCGGCAGGCAACAGCCCCTTTAGCGTGGTGGTTGATCCGACCGGCAAGTTCGTGTACGTGCCCAATTTCAGCTCCAACAACGTTTCGGCCTACGTTATCAATGCAGCCAGCGGGGCGCTCACCCCGGTTGCCGGCTCACCGTTTGCGGCGGGCAACAGTCCCGCCGGCGTGACGGTGGATCCATCCGGCAAGTTCGCTTACGTCGCCAATTTCGTATCCAACAACGTTTCGGCCTACAGTATCAACCCCGCAAGCGGCGCGCTCACGCCGGTGCTCGGCTCGCCCTTCGCGGCGGGCAGCGCCCCCCAAGGTGTGGCCGTAGATCCCTCAGGCAAGTTCGCATACGTGACCAATTTCAATTCCAACAACGTTTCGGGCTACACGATCGACCCGGCTAGCGGTGCGCTAACACCGGTGGCGGGCTCCCCCTTCGCAGCGGGCTCGGATCCGGTAAGCATTAGCTTCGCACGCCCGAAGTAAGTGGGCGGAAATCACGTTACGCTCCGCTTCCAAGAGGAAACCCGCGAGAACTGAAATGTCCTCGCGGGTTTTCTAAATTGGTGGGCGATGATGGTCTCGAACCAACGACCCCTTGCGTGTCATGCAAGTGCTCTACCCCTGAGCTAATCGCCCGTGGAAACTTGCCGAGTATATCAGCTTCCTACCCAGCCCGCAACGGCTTTCCTTGCCGGGGGGGCTTGTCCTCGGGCCGCTTGCTTTGGCATACTACTAGCAGCCTATGGGACAACTCGAACGCAATCGGGTGGGGGAATTGGCGCGCCGGATGTCAGCTCTACTTTTAAGAGAGCTGTCCCTCGACGTGGTCTTCGCTCAACTGTGTGACCTGCTCTCGGCGTTTGTGGAAGCCAGCGTCATCTTCATCGTGCTCCGCAACCCCGATGGCAGTTACCTGGAGTTTCGTTACGACAAGGGCAAAATCACCAGGCTGATCTCATCGAACCTGCCCCAGCAAGAGCTCATCACCAAAGCCGTCAACCGCGAGCGTGGCTTCATCAACGACGCCCCGGCCGGGATATTCGCTCCCCTGCACGTTGGGGAGGATGCGATTGGCGCGCTGGCGGTTGAGTGCGAAGGCTTGTGCGAGTATACGCCCGACGATCTGATGCTCTTGGAATCGATCGCGCCCTACGTGGCTGTCGCCATACGCAACCGGATGTTACAAGATGCGGTCGCGCATGCGAAATACCGGGCGGACCACGATGTGCTTACCGGTCTTGCCAACCGGGCACTCTTCACCGACCGGCTGACGCAGGCGGTCCATCGGGCGGATCGCTTTGGCGAGCTTGTCGGCATCCTTTATGCCGATCTGGACGGGTTCAAGGCCGTCAACGACACGATGGGACACGCAGCTGGCGACGAACTCCTTAAAGCGGTGGCGCATCGTTTGCAAGACGCGGTTCGCGCATCGGACACGGTTGCCCGCATGGGCGGCGATGAGTTCGCAATGATTGTGGAGCGTCTGCACGACCGTTTTGAAATCAACAAAGTAATCGAGAAGATGAAGTCGGGACTCATTATGCCGATTGAACTGCACGGGCAACCCGTGCACGTGGGAATCAGCATCGGTTACAGTATCTATCCCCTGGATGCGGTCGACATCGCAACGTTGCTCGAGCGTGCCGACGCATCCATGTACGCAATCAAGGGCGGACATCATCAAGAGCGCGCGGTTTAAGAAGTTCTAAACCCGTTTGACAACCGCGTGCAATGCGTGGTAGATTAATGAAACGTTTTGGGCGCCTGGCGCTTACATTTTTCGTAGAAAGGAGTAACAATGAAGCAAAACATTCTCGTCAATAAGCAAATACCGGCAGTGGCGTTCGCCCGCACCATTGTTACTCTTTGCAGTTTGCAAATGGGCGGAAATCTAGGCGGAGCCTGCCTTGGAGACGGCGACACGTAGCGTAGTAGCGCGACGTTCACCCGGTTCTTCAAGGCCTCCGCAAAAAAACGGAGGCCTTTTTACTTGCACTTTCACTCAATCGGAGGCGTTATGAACAACTGGATCATCTCAGCGGCGGCACAACGCCGCGATGAGTTGCTTTTGGAAGCCTCGCAAGTGCGTCTAGCACGCGCGGCGATGCGGGCACGGCGCAGCATAATTCGCGGCCGCATTGCGGACGGCGCGCTCATTTTGAGCTCGCTACTCGCACAATTCGCCCAAGCTATGCGCGCGTAAGCATATCGCTCTCGCGTAGCATTACCGGCCTGCCGGCGTTGCGATACCCGCCATGTATCGCGGCGTCCGGCCGGCCAAAAATCAGGTAGTAGCGGGTTCCCAATCGTCGCGTAACATTGCGAAAACGAGATCGTTGACGTATTGCCCGTGTAGCAGACGGATTCTCCTGAGCGTTCCTTCGTGTACGAAGCCTAAGCGGGCGGGAATGGCCGCGCTTGCGCGGTTTGTTGCGGCACACCGGATTTCCACACGGTTGAGCTCCAGAGCCTCAAACGCATACGTGGTAAGCGCCCCAACCGCCCGGGTCACTACGCCTTTGCCGGTGTGCTCTTTGTCCAGCCAATACCCGATGTGCGCCCAACTGTCGTTCCAATCGATTTCGGGAAAACCGGTACAGCCGATGATCTCGCCGTTCTGAACGATGACGGCGTTGTGCTCGGTTTGCTCCCGCGCGGCTCTTTCTGAGCGGCGCACAAAGTCGCGAATATTTTCCCGCGTGACGCCGCCTTGCGGCAGCCAATCCATCCATGCATACAGATGCTCGTGGTTTTTGGTGACAAGCGCAAAGAGATCTTCGGCGTCGTGTGCATGCACGGGGCGGATTTCGGTTCGGTCATCGATGCGGACGTGAAAGTCGGTGAGGGCGATCGCCGCACTGTTCGGCACTAGAGGCTGGCCGGCGTCAAAATGGTGTCCTCGCCGGCCCACACGGCTGAAAATGCCTTTGCGGCGCTTTGAGCATCAAGCGTTTTGCCTTCTTTCGCGAACGTTTGCGAGAGACCGTACAGCGCACGCGCATCGTTCGGATAACGGTCGAGCGTACTCCGGTACGCCGTTTCGGCCAGATCGTAGTTGCCGGCGCGGTAGTAGGCCCCACCCATAATCTCACCCGTCGGGATGAGCGGTAACTCTTCGCCCGCGTACTGTTCTTTCTCGAAGGCTTGCGCCTTGGTGAAATCAGTTTGCGCATCCGAACGATTTCCGAGCGCGGTTTCGGCGGCTCCGCGCAGGGCGTACAGCAAATAGCGCACCGAGGTTTTGGTATCGAGCGCGTCGACCAATTCCGCTTTTGCGCCCGATGCGTCTGCCTGAAGTAACTTCGCGTAAGCAAGCGCAAAGTGCGTCGGATCTGAAGCCCCCGCCGCTCTCACATTCTTGAGTTCGGTCAAGCGACCGAACCGCGCCGCCGCAAATGCCGGGAGATTTGCATTGCCGTGCGGCCGCGTTGCTAAGCGCGTCACAAAGCGCAGCGTTTGCGCATAGTTCCCCAGCATCATCGAGGCGCCGAAGCCGACCTGCAGGTCGTGCCAGATGTAACCTCTGTGCGCCGGGTCGATACCGGGCGTTTCCAGGTATTCATCAAAGAGTGCGATCGCGCGATTCGAAGCCGTTACGGCTTTGCCATATTGACCGACATCGACGTACGTGTGGGCGGTCATGTGCGCGAGATGCTCGTCTTCTGGCGCAAATGTCATGGCGTCTAGACGCGCGGCGGAGATCAAAGCCCGTGAATGGTCGGTCGATGGCTCGAAAATATGAATGGTGAGATGGTTTGCCATCACGTGCTGTGGGCTGCGCGCTAGGATGGTATCCAGCACGGAGACCATGGTCGCGGTGTCGCCATTGAAGGGTAAGCTGGTGCCGCTTTTCCAAAGGTGGTCGACGCCGCTGTTTTCGAGCAGCGCCTCGACGTAAAGCGCGCCGAGGTCGTCGTCCTGCGGAAACTTGGCAAACGCGGCCGCCATCGCTGCGCGATACGCATTCTCGGCCTCGTCATGATCGCTCCACGCACCGCCGTATCGAAGGCGCATCGCATCGATGTAGGCGCGTTCGGAACCGCTTGCGTTCTTTTCAAGGGCCGCTGCTTTTTCGATCGCCGTGTGAGCTGCGTTGAAATTTATTTCGCTAAGTGGCGTGTTGATATCGCGACCGTCGCTGAGCGCCTCACCCCAATAGGCCATCGCCAATTTTGGTTCGCGTGCTTGGAGCGCCTCAAAGACGTGACGGCCCTCGCTGCCGTTGTACGCATAGAAGAGCGTGAGGCCGCGATCGAAAAAGGCTTGCGACTGCGAATCCGTCGTAGAAATTGCGTGGTGCGCTTGTGTATACGTAATGGGCCCGATTGAAACCGCGGTTGCCAGGAGAAGGGCCGGAAAAATCATGCCATTTTCTTTTGCTGTTTGCGGAGGGAACGCTTTAGCTGCTTGACAGTCCGATCTGAATCCGACTCCTTCGCACACTTTTCCAGCAGCCGCACGACGGCCTTTTCCTCGGGAAGCAGGCCATTGGTCCGACTTCGCACTGATTTGAGCGGGCCGCTCTCGAGATACCGGTCGATGATGCTGGGATGGACGTAGGACTTGCGGCAAACGGACGGCGTGTTTCCGAGGCGTTCGGCCACGAGCTTGATCGCTTCAACCACATTTTTCTTCGCGTCCGCCTCGCTTTCGACCGCCGGTAGACCGGCAAGAGTGAGCGCGCAGGTGACAGTGCCGATCCACGTTCGAAAATCTTTGGCGGTGAAGTCGTCACTCGCAATCTCTTTAATGTAGTCGTTGACATCTTGCGAATCGATCGACTGATATGCTCCGTCGTCATCTTCGTATTGAAAAAGATCCTGGCCAGGAATATCGCGACAAGCCTGCACGATTCGCGCTAAGCGCCGGTCGCGCAAATCAATCGCATGGCGTACGCCGCTCTTGCCTTTGAACTTAAACCGCAGCGTGGAGCCCTTGATCTGTACGTGCTGATCTTTCATCGTGGTCAGACCATACGATTTATTGTCCTTGGCGTATTCTTCGTTGCCGACGCGGATGAGTGTCGTCTCGAGCAACTGCACCACCGTTGCCAGGACTTTCTCACGCGGTAATCCGGGCAGCGCCATATGCTGTTCAACAGTCTTTCGAATGTTCGGCAGAGCCTTGGCAAAGGCGATCATGCGACCGTATTTGGTCTCGTCGCGAACTTCGCGCCAGCGTTTGTGATAGCGGTATTGTTTGCGTCCACGCGCATCGCGTCCGGTCGCTTGCAAATGACCGTTCGCGATGGGAGAAATCCATACGTCCGTGTACGCGGGCGGAATGGCAAGCGCGCGGATACGCTTGATCTCGGACTCGTCCTTGATCTTCTTGCCCTTCGGATCGAAGAATGCAAAATGCTTGCCGGCAAGCTTGCGCCTAAAGCCCGGCATCTCATCCGTTATATAGCGTAGCCCCGCCGCGCGCGCGGACTGCTGCGGATCGGAGATCGGTTCGAGTGGGGCGATGGCCATCGTCCACCAGGTTCTACCGCTCGTGCGGCTGCTTAAAACCCATTAGACAGCGCTTGACCTTCCGGGGTATAATCTGCCGGTTCGTAGTTCCCGGGCGCGTAGCTCAGTGGGAGAGCATCCGCTTCACACGCGGGGGGTCGTTGGTTCAATCCCAACCGTGCCCACCATATTCCCCAAAATGCTTTGCATTTCGGGGCCGTCACGCCCCCATACTCAAAGCGCGCGGGGTCCCCGTTCGAAAAGGGACGGGGTGGCGTGGGACGGTAAGTATGGCAGCCGCGCCACGCTGGTGGCCGCGC
>JBHEMH010000007.1:0-57811 GCA_046262675.1 Vulcanimicrobiaceae bacterium | reverse complement strand
CGAGCCCCTTCAACGTCGCCATTTTAAGAAGCCCCGGTTAATTTCCGGGGCTTCTTGCATCGTGCGGTCGTCTAGAGGTCACAAACTAGGATCGAAAGCAATCTGTCGATATGAAGAGTGCACTAATTGTCGCGATGGTCATGTTGTTCGTTGCCCGGCCTGTCCTTGCTGCGAACCATATTCTGCAGCAACTACCGTACTGCAAGGATAGGATGCACATTTACATCGACGCTGGTGAATACGTGGTCATGAAGAAGGCATCACTCGATGGCACTCGGTTCACGGCCTGGCTGAATCTTGGAATTTCGGAGGACTCCTTACGACGGGATCCTTCTCTAACAATTTCAGATGACTGGGGATTGGGCTACCAATTGGATGGCGCCCAAGTCGTGGAAGTACATCCCCTAATGTCCTCAAAAAGTACGGTAGTACTGTTGTCGTTCGTGGCATTGCCTAAGGCGCAGCATCACCTGCGGGTTGGGCTCATCGATGAGCTCGGCGAATTGAGACAATACGACGACTACTGTTTTTCGAGTCCTGGCCGACTTGCGTGGCACCGCAGAGGTTCTCAATAGCGCGAATCTACGATGGAGCGCTCTTGCGGACGAAATCAATCTCGAAGCCGCTTCGTATTTGCTTCAGCTCGCAGGGCGAATGCATCTTTGGCTGAAGCGGGGTGCATTCGTAACTTTCGGTAGCCCGTAGAGTACGGTCGGGTGGGTAATCAAAAGGAGCTTTCGTGCAGTTTATCATCGTCTTTTTCTGTCTTGTCATCGGCGGCGTTTTATTCTATGTCCTCGCCGAGCACGGCCCCAAAACCGCCAAAGGCCTTGATATCCGGCCCACACCACAAGGAACCACCGCTCTCATCGCTTCCTTCGTAATCGGCATCGTGGTTGCGTCGGCCATGGTGTTCGTCCCATTCGGAACCAACGATTTGGTCACGCGCAACGGATCCCTGACGGACCGGGTGCTGCTGCCGGGACTAAACTTCAAGGCCCCGATCATTGAGGGCGTTTACCCAATGAACATGCAGATGCGCGCGCTTGAGATACGAGATTCAGCGGTGTTTACGCGCGATCAGCAAAACGCGCAGAACGATCTTGTGATTAACTTTTCTCTGCAAGATAACTATTTGCGGAGCATTGCTTCGCAATTCAAGGGCGACGATGGGCGCGACACAAGCATCGCCAGCCGCCTCATTCAACCTCGCGCGGAGTTCTACCTAAAGCAAATCGAACCAAAGTATGACGCCGCATCGCTTCTTACGCACCGCGCGGACGTGGCTAATGCGCTCCAACGTGACTTGGAGCACGACGTTTCAAAATATGGAATCACCCTTGCGTACGTCTCGATCACCAATATTTCATTTGGTGCTAAGTACCAGCAAACGTCGGAAGAGCGAGCCGCCGCCGAACAAGAATACCAAAAAGAACTCACCGTTCTCAAAACGAAAAAGGTATTGGCCGACCAAAACGTTGAGACCGCAAAGGGGCAAGCGCGTGCAAATGAGGCGATCCGGCAGTCGTTCGGAAGCGATCCGCGGATAGCCGACGCGCTCGTGCGCATGCGGATGATCGAACTGCTGGATTCAAAATGGCACGGGGACATGCCGCAAGCTCTTGGCTCGGGCTCGTTGCTCGGCATAGGAAATGTGGGGACGGCGCCATCGCCGGAGCCCCCCAAGTAGGCAATCGCGATGGTTCTTGAAGTGCTATTTGTAGCCGTGGCGTTGATGCTTCTTGGCGCCCTTGTCGGCTACTGGTATCGTCAGCGGCTCACCAATGAGCAACCGGGGTATGCCGACTTGCGCGCGGTTAGCGGCTACCTTGCCAAGACGTACGGCATTACGCTTACTGAGCAAGACTGCGAGAACATTGTGCAAGCGCAGGCGCCGCATGAACCGCAGGAGCCAATGAAAATGATCGGTCCACCAAAGCCCTAACGCAAAGTGCATCGGAGGAAATTGTGACATTGATTTTCTCCGTCACGCTGTAGTTTGGTAGCGCGCTTTGAGGTGCATGAAGCGCACACGAGTCAAGGTCATCTATCTTGCGGTCGCAATTTCGATCGTTGCCCACGTCCTGCTCGGGCCTTTGGTGCATGTGAAATTTGTTGACGCCGCACCTGAGCCAAAACCAGGGCGAATTCGGATCGTGCACATCGTGCCTCCGAAACCGCAGCCGACCAAACCACCGGTTCCGCACAAGATGATCGCGCAACGCGCCCACTCAAACAGACCCGCGCGACCGCATCTCCCGCGCCTTGCTAACGTCAGCAAACCTGACGCTCCGGTTGGTCCCCAGCCGCGTGAGACGGGAGTAGGAGTAGGACCGCTCGATCCTGGGGTAACGACATCTGCCGGTCCGAAAAGTGAGGCGACCACTGCCCCGATGAGCCCGCCGACGCCCTCGCCAACGCCAAAACCGGCCTGCTCCGCGCCGTACGTTGAAGCATCGACGATCAACAAATACGCACCCGAAATGCCGGCCATGGCGCGCGACCAAGGACTCTCCGGCAGCGCGCAAGTTGAGGTCAGTCTCTCGGCCGCGGGTCAGGTGCTGGCGGCGAAGATCTTTGCCTCCACGGGAAGTAGCCTTCTGGATGCCGCCGCCATAGACGCGGCAAAACGCACCAGCTACTCGCCCAAGGTCGTTGATTGCGATCGCGTGCCCGGGGCCTACCTCTTCCGCGTGGATTTTGAAAACAACTAGCGAATCACAGAACTATGCATGGTCACGACCCAGGCGATTTGCCCGATACTACCCCTCATGAAGATGAAGAGCGTTCGCGCGGTAATCGCGCGCTCGACGATGAGCCGATGAGTGAATTCAACCGGCCGCGCATCAGCGCACTCGAGGAAGAAGAGGATTAACCGTTTGAGACGACGTTCAGCAGCGGCGGCGGCTTTAGCCATCGCCCTATTTGCTTTCGGTATTCCTGCGCACGCTACGCCTTTGGCTGTAGAAACTTTTTCGTATAACGCTGCTGCTCCGCTAGACGTCAAAATTGTAAGCGAACGTCACCAGGGCTCGATCACGATCCAAGACCTCACCTTCCCCTCGCCAAAGGGCGGCACGATCAAAGCGCAGTTGATGCTGCCTCGCGCAAAGCTCCATCGCGGTGGCGTGCTCTTCGTGCATTGGCTGGGCGACCCGAGGACAACAAATCTCACGGAGTTCCATCGTGACGCCCTCACGGTAGCGCAACGCGGAAATGTGGCGTTGCTGATCGACGCCATGTGGGCGCAGAAAGATTGGTACGAGAAAGGACGTACGCCGGAAACCGACTATGCCAACTCGGTCAAACAAGTTATCGATTTGCGCCGCTCGCTGGACCTCTTACTATCGGAGCCCGGAGTCGAGGCTCATCGCATCGCGTACGTAGGACACGATTTTGGTGCAATGTACGGAGCGGTGCTCAGCGGCATCGACTCGCGGCCGCGCTGGTACGTACTGATGGCGGGCAATCCCAGTTTCGAGAAGTGGTACACGTACGAAGCCAAACCCAAAGATGCGGCGGCTTTTGCGGCGCAGATGGCGGAACTCGATCCGCCGCAATACCTGGCGCAGTCCAAAGCCGAAGAATTTCTGTTGCAATTCGCCGACAAAGACCGCTACATTACCGCAGACGAAGCGCAGAAATTTAGTGCCGCTGCCCCTTTACCGCACGGAACGTTCGTCTACAAGGCGGACCACAGTCTGGATGTGCCCGAGGCATTCTCCGACCGCATGGCATGGCTCGATTCTAGGTTAAATCCGGCTCCTTAGTCGTAAGGGGAGCAAACCGGCGACCAGGCGGGCGCACGCGGTCCTTTGCGGTTTCAATTAATACGTAGAGGACCGGCACAATAAACAGACTCAAGAACGTCGAGACAATCATGCCGCCGAAAACCGCGGTACCGAGTGAATGCCGCGAGGCGCTGCCGGCGCCGGATGCTAGAACGAGCGGTACGACGCCCAATGTGAATGCAAGTGATGTCATCAAAATAGGACGAAGCCGGGTTTCTGCGGACTGTTTTGCAGCCGTGATGATGTCCGCTCCCCGCTCTCGCAGTTGATTTGCAAACTCAACGATCAAAATACCGTTCTTACTTGCTAGACCGATGAGCATAACGTAACCGACCTGGGCGAAGACGTCGCTCTGCAAGCCCATAAGCTTGAGCGCTAGCAACGCGCCAAGAATCGCCATCGGCACCGCGAGCAAGATCACAAGCGGATCGGTGAAGCTCTCATATTTTGCCGCGAGCACAAGAAACACGAAGACGATGCCGAGACCGAAGATGAGGGCCGTTTGACCGCCGGATTGAATCTCATCAAGCGAGAGGCCCGACCATTCATAATTGACGCCCGGCGGATCAATTTTGTGTGCAATATCTTGCATGGCGATGATCGCCTGACCCGACCCGTGTCCGGGACTTGCTTGCCCGTTGATTTCAATCGAGCGGTAGAGGTTGTAATGCGTGATGACGGGCGCGGTCAATTGCCTTGAAACGGAGACGAGTTGCGTGATCGGCATCACGTTGCCGGCAAGACTTCGCACGTACAGTTCATTCAAATCGGGAACGGTCGAGCGGTAGGGCGCATCCGCTTGCACGTAGACGCGATATGAACGGCTCAGGTAATCGAAATCGTTCACGTACGCGGAGCCCAGATCAATTTGCAGCGTGCTGAAGATGTTCTGCAAGGGCACGTGCAACGCGAGCGCCTTATTGCGATCGACATTGAGGACGAGCTGCGGACTATTTAGACGAAAGGTTGTGTAGACGCTTGTAAGTGCCGGGTCTTGATTCCCGAGGCCCATGTAACCGAACGCCGTGCTCATAAGCGTTGGAAGGCCGACGTTTCCGCGATCTTCCAGTTCAAACTGAAAACCCCCGATTGAGCCGATGCCTTGAACGGGCGGCGGATTAAAGGCAAAGACTTGTGCGTTCGGGATCATAAAGAGCGGGCCGCGCAAACGGCCAAGTACGGCATTAAGTGTATGGTCCGAGCCTTTACGATCGCCCCACGGTGCGAGGCGCACGAACATGATGCCGCGGCTTGGCCCCGATCCGCTAAAGCTAAAGCCGGTCACCGCAAAATCGGCTCTGACTTCCGGTTGCCGGCGCACCATCGCCTCGACCTTACGCATGACTGCGAGGGTTTTATCAAGCGAACTGCCTTCGGGCGTCTGCACCGTCACGATGAAGAAACCCTGATCTTCATCGGGAATAAATGCCGTAGGCGTGGTGCGGAAGAGGACGACCGTAAGAATCAAGCCGACGACGAAAACACCCACGACCGCCCCCGTGCGCGAAAGAACCTTTGGTAAGGCGTTGTGATACGCGGCGCGCGTCCCGCCGATGATCGCATTGACCCGATCGAAAAATCTGGCATGCGGCCGGTTGACGCCTTTGGACATGAACATCGCCGCAAGCGCCGGTGTCAACGTGAGCGCATTAAAGGCCGAGATTGTAATCGCGCAGGCGATCGTCAGCGCGAATTGTTTGTAGAGTTGTCCCGTTGTTCCCGGGAAGAAAGCGACCGGAACAAAGACCGCTAGAAGCACCAGTGAGGTTGCGATGACCGCGCCCGTAATTTCTTTCATCGCTGCGGCGGCGCCCTCGTAGGACTCGACACCCTTGTCTTCCACGTAGCGGGCAATATTCTCGATGACGACGATTGCGTCGTCGACAACCAGACCGGTGGCAAGCGTTAGACCAAAGAGCGTGAGGGTGTTAATGGAAAACCCGAACGCCTTGAGCAAGCCGAACGTCCCGATCAGCGAGATGGGAATCGTAATAAATGGAATGAGCGTCGTACGCCAATCCTGCAAAAATAAATAGATGACAAGTACCACGAGAACGATTGCGATGAGCAGCGTTATGAGTACCTCGCGAATCGACTCGTTCACGAAATCCGCCGTGTCGAAACCAACTTCGTAGCTGACGCCCGGCGGGAACTTCTTTGAGAGCTCATCCATCGTGCTTCGGATGCCCTGCGAAAGTTGAAGCGCATTCGCGGTGGACAGTTGCAGCACGCCAAGACCGATAGCGGTCTTGCCTGAAAAGTGAATTTGGCTCGCGTAGTTTTCGGCTCCGAGTTCCACGCGGCCGACATCGGAGAGCCGCACGAAACCGCCGTCGGGATCCGCTCGCAGGATCATTTGTGAAAATTCCTGCGGCGTGCTCATGCGGCCAACGGCTCGAACATTCAGCGTGTAAGGTTGGTTTGGCGGCGAAGGGGCTGCACCAATCGCGCCCGCGGCGACCTGGACGTTCTGGTCTTGAAGCGCGAGTACCACATCCGAGGCTGCAATTTTATTCTGCTGGAGCTTGATTGGATCCAGCCACAAGCGCATCGCGTACTTGCGCTCGCCAAAAATCAAAATATCGCCGACGCCCGCGACGCGTTTAAGACTGTTCCTGATTTGCAGATCGGCATAATTGCTAAGGAAGAGTGAGTCGTACTTCTGGTTGGTTGAAGTAAGCGCGACCGCCATCGTAAATGAGCCGGAGTTTTTGCTGACGGTGACGCCCGTTTGCTTTACCTCATTCGGCAAACGCCCGAGCGCGGAGTTGACGGCATTCTGCACGTCGTTCGCCGCTTGATCGAGATCGACGCCCAAGTTGAACGTGCACGTGATGGTGGACTGTCCGTTATTTCCGCTGCTTGAGGTGAGAAAACGCAGACCTTGCACGCCGTTGATCGCTTGTTCCAGCGGCGTGGTCACCCCTGACTCAACAGTCTCTGCGTTCGCGCCGGTAAAGAAGGCACTCACCGTTACGACGGGCGGCGCAATCTTGGGATACTCGGCGATCGGCAGCGTCGGAATGGAAACGAGGCCGATCAGCAGGATGACCGCAGAACAAACCGTTGCAAAGACGGGCCTGCTAATAAAGAAGTTGTTCAAACAATTTCCTCACGCGTGTTTTCATTTTAGGAACCGGTTGGATTTCTGAAGGTTTCGCTACTTAATACAGTCGGCCGCCGTTCGGGACGGGTTTATCGGGCCGGATAAGCACGACCGCGCCTTTTTCGTCTGGGAGGCCGAGCACGAGAATTTCGCTGGGAAATCCGGCGATGCGTTTCGGCGGAAAGTTGAGGACCGCAAGAACTTGTTTGCCGGGAAGCTCTTCGGATGAATAGTGTCCGGTGATTTGCGCGCTCGAACGGCGAATACCGATATCGCTGCCGAAATCGACGGTTAGCTTGTAAGCCGGCTTGCGCGCCTCGGGAAACCGCTCAGCAGCGACGATGGTACCCACGCGGATGTCGAGAAGCTCGAATGCTTCTAGGGAGCTATCCATTGCGCTGATCTTCAGTTGTGTGGAAGACAAACCTTGCGCAAAAACTTCGCCCAGCCGCTGCTTGTCCTACCTGGGGCGCGCCCGTGCCGAAGACGCAACCGGGCAATACTTCTTCATGGACGGCATTCCAAAGCCGCGTGCCACGAACGCGGCACACCGGGCGGCGTATTTGCAGATCGCCGAGTCCGCGGCGGCGCTGAAACCATCTCTGCATCGCATGTAGCGGTTGAGCCGGTTTTAGCGGCCGTGGGCTTGTGCTTGCGAAGGTAGGCGATTGCATTTCGCATGCGCACCTCGTCTTCGCTCAGATAAGCAATACCCGCATTACAGTTGTTACAAAGGAGGCCTCTTACTTTGCCCGTAACGTGATCGTGATCGACGTAGAGATACTGCAGGAATGATTCTTCGTAGCGTGAGCGCTTTGCAAGTTTGCACTCTTTCCAGTCTCGGCGGCAGATCGCGCACCGCTTGGATTGACGAGTGAACAGCTTTTCCAGGTCTTCGATTGTCATACCGTACTTGCGGAAAATATCGTTACGCCGCTGATTTGCTCGCCGCTTACCACTTTCATGGTAGTAGTTACGAGCACGGACTCGACGACAAACCGGACAACGCCGGATTCCGTTTCGTAGTCGAATCTTCTCCGTTCCGCATGACCTGCAAATGAGTTCCAGTTTCATAAGAGAAAGTATTGCACATGACCGTGCCACGTGTATGGCAAAGTGCAAGATCACCAATAAAAAAACCGCCCGAAAATCAACTCGAGCGGTTAAGATTGGTGCCAAGACCCGGATTTGAACCGGGGACCCCACGCTTTTCAGGCGTATGCTCTACCGACTGAGCTATCTTGGCAAAAGGCGCCATCCCGGCGACCGCGTTGCATTCAACACACGTTCTTCGCGTCCTGTCCGCACTTGAGCACAGATAAATAGTGGACGACGCCTTCGCCCCTCCGCCGGGACCCGTCGATTCCGTGCAGAACACGGGCGCTCTACCGAGCTTTTTCTAGGAGAACGATGTTGAAGAAGGCCGCCCTTTCGCTTGTGGTAATTGCCCTGCTTCTGACCGGATGCAGCAAGGGAGATCAGTCGAACAACACGGCAACGGCGAGTCCCGCAGAAACGATCTCCCCGGCAGAGAATGCATCTCCGGCCGGGTCTAGCTCGCCCGCGACATCCGCATCTGCGGCGCCGGCATCCTCGAGTTCACCTCAAGCGGTGAGTTACACGGATTTGACGGGGGTCTTCGGACAGAAAGAGATCACTCAGCTTGCGGCGTTAGGCGTTTTCGGAGATGCGACCGGCGCGTTCAATGCGGGCAAGCCGGTTTCGCGCCGCGAGTTTGTTCGATGGCTCTTTAAGGCGAACAACTCGATCTGGGCAAGTGATACCAATAAACTCGTGCATCCCGCGCAGGGCGAAGACTCAAATTTCAAAGACATAAAGACCGCCGATGCCGACTTCCAATACATTCAAGGATTGCAAGATTCGGGTGTCTCGGTCGGTTTTCCGGATAAGACCTTTAAGCCTGATCAGACGATAACGCGCGAACAAGCACTTGCAATTAAGGATGCCCTGGACCGCGGCGGCGTCGATGCTGACTATGTGATTTCCAAAAAGGACGCCACTTTCGGGTACTACAGTCTGCCGGATTGGAAAGACAAGCAGACGATCTCCCCGGAATACGTTGGTGCGATTGCGACCGGATATCACGACGACAAGAGCAGCGGTAGTGATCCAACAAGGCGAGTTGATAATATTCCGCGGGCATTCGGAGCCATCGCAATGCTCAAACCGAAAACGGCGCTCACGCGTGGTCAGGCCGCGATCATGCTTTGGAAAATCGGCCCGCACTCGCGCGCGGCGCAAGACCAAAATGCACGGACGGCCGCCGACGCCCTTGTGCCGGGAGCCGAGCCATCGGCTAGCCCCTAAAAGTCGCTGATGCGGACGTCCGCGATGTGGTGGCTGATCTCGGCAATCTGTCCCGTAAGTTGTTTGATGCGCGCCGTATTAGAGGTCATGGTCTGCTCGATCTGATTCGGAGTCGCGGCAATGACTTCGGCGGAGCCGGCCAACAGACGCAGGACGTCGTTTTCGCTTATGAGCGCGGAGAGCTGATCGGTCAAGGCTACGAGATACCGCTGCGCAAGATTGTCATATTGATTCATAATCTCTCCCTAGCCGCGCTGGTTTAAAGAGCAGGTTCTTGAGCCTTCGCGGCATATCCCGTGCGAATGCACCCGATTGCCGTTGCCGCGATGGTTATTGCCGCGGCTTTTTCAGGTCCCTTGCGCGTTGCCTCCGATATTTCGTACGCCCCCGTCGAATTTTACAAGCCGCATACGCATGAAGTGATGGGCTTGGATTACGACATGGCGCAGGCGCTCGCTGCGCATATGAGCGTCGGCCTGAGCTACCGCAACCATGACTTCAACAGCATGATTCCCGCCTTAGGATCGGGTGGCTTCGATGTGATCATGTCTGCAATGTCCGATACGCGCCAGCGCGAAAAGCAAGTGGACTTTATCGACTATTTTTTGGCGGGTTCCGGCATATTAGTCGCAAAGGGAAACCCTGCGCATATTTACAGCTTAGGCGATTTGTGCGGCCGCGCGGTGGATTTGCAAAAAGGTTCATCACAGGAAGGACTGCTCAAAGCCCAGTCCGAGGAATGCATCGACGTTGGCTTAGGTGCGATCAAGATTCTCTCATTCGGCACGGATGAAGAAGCGTTCAAGCAGATTGTGGGGGGAAAGTCGGTCGCACATATTTCCGACTTCCCGGTTGTTGCCTATATTGCACGCACATACGATGGTGGAAAGCGGTTCGACGTCGTAGGCAAGCAATTCGGGGTGGTGCCTTACGGGATCGCCGTTTCGAAAAACAACCGTGCCCTGCGTGATGCAATTCAAAACGCCCTTCTCAAGATGGTTGCCGACGGCAGTTACGACCGGATTATCCAGAAATGGGGCCTGGAGCAAGGCGCGCTGCGCTCTGCACCGATTTCGGCGGGGACGCTTTTCCAGCACTAGCCTAGAAGCTGCTGCAGAAAACGCTCGTGATTGAAGCTCTTGCTGTCGGCAAAGTGCACTACGGCCAGTTGTTCCTCCGGGCAAATGTAGAGGGCCTGTTTGCCGGCTCCGGATCCGTAGGCGATCATCCTTCCGTTTTTGAGTGTGTGCAGCCAGAAGCCTATTCCGTAGCGCGGATTTATTGTGCCAGGTTTCCAACACTCCTCGAGCTGTGCGCGCGAGATGAGTTGCTGTGTATTCCAGCTTCCCCGTGCCGCTAAAAGGGCGCCGAATTTTGCCCAATTGCGTGCGGTCAGAAATGCTCCGGTCGGCAAGGTGTGCGTGCCGTCTTTGAGGGTGCGCCAGTTTGCGATCTGCAGACCGATCGGTTCAAACAGGCGCACTTGCAGATAGGCGAGCGGTGTTTGTTTCTTAGCTGCGAGCTTGCGTGCGAGAAGCGCTCCGAAGATTTGCAATGAGATCCCGCCATAGGTAAAGACCGTTCCCGGATCGGCTACAAGGGGTTTTGCGATTGCGGCATCATAGGCCGGAACGCCCGCGCCGAGACCGCCGAATGGAACTCCCGCCGTCATGGAAAGAAGGTCGCGAATCGTGACGATTGATTTGCCTGCGTCCTGGCCCCACTCCGCTATCGTCTCGCTCACTCGCTCATCAAATCTCAGCAAGCCGTCGTCCACCGCGGCGGCCGCCGCAGCGCCCCAGAAACTTTTCGTGCCGCTGTAAAGGGCGTGTGATTTTTGCGCATCGTAGCCGCCGGCGTACTCTTCATGTACTACGCTGCCATCTTGAGCTATAAGGATGGCATGAAGATCGTATTTGCGCGCATAGTCCACTGCGGCCGCGACCCCAAGGGGGGGCATTTTCGCCATGATGCCGGAGTTTTGCAAGCAAAGTCCGGAATTCATGCGAATGGAGCCGGCATGACTGGTGAAGCCCAACGCGAGTATGTGGGAAATGATGAGCCGAGGTGGCATGCCTCTCTTGCGGCGCTCGCAGCGCTCGCGCTCTATGTAACGCTGCCTCCCAAAGTGACTTTTGGACCGGTCTGGATCGTACCGCTGCTGGTCTTGGTCATCCTCGTTCCGCTTTCGATCGTATCCCCGATACGCAAGCATGAAAGTCCCTGGCAGCGCCTGGCATCGATCGCTGCAATTGTGGTTCTCAACCTATTCAACATCATTTCCGTGGTCCTGCTGATCGTTGCGATCTTGCATCCCTCGAAGTCCCAGCAGTTTAGCAATGGCGCGAAATTGTTGACGGCGGGCCTGCAAATCTGGATTACAAACATTCTCGTTTTTGCTATGTGGTACTGGGAACTTGATGCGGGTGGCCCGGAGGCGCGCGCACACGCGCGCAGCTTCGCCGAGTTTCAGGATCCGGCTTTTTTGTTTCCACAGATGGCGGTCGGGGATGCGAAGTTGGGCTTCATCGATCCCGAGTGGAAACCGCTTTTTATGGACTATCTCTTTTTGGCGTTTACAAATGCATCGGCATTCAGCCCCGCGGATACCTTTCCGCTCTCGCGCATCGGCAAAGCGCTCATGATGGCCGAGGCCTTTACATCGTTTGTCACCATCGGCGTGGTCGTGTCGCGCGCCGTCGGCATCATTGCCTAAAAGTCAGGCGCGGCGTGGTCACGGTCGATAAACATTCTCGGTTAGACCGGAAGCCATTTCCGGCACCAGTTCCGACCACATTTCGGGCTGCACGCTCGTATCGCCGCGAAATGGGAAATCAAGCTCAACGATCAGCACGAACATCATGGCGATAACGATCGTCAGCCCCGCCGTCATAGAAATTTGCAACCGTGCGCTCTCCATGCCGAAAAAGTACGTAAAGCCAACGGTAACGATCCCACCGATGAGAAGCGTCAACCACAGAATTTGTGGCAGGCTGGTTTGGTTTTCGTTCAGGCGGTCGCGCCGCGCGTCAAAGAATGTTTGAACGTTGCTAAGCGCCTGGGCGCGTATCTGAGCGGTCGCTCCATCGGCTGGGCGGAAGCTTATGATATGCCGAAGGACATGGTGCCCGAGTACTTCAGCTTTCTCGCTGCTCTTGCCATGCTGCATCATCGGCCACTCGTCCGTGAGCATGACCTTGATGTAGGCCGCAAGGTCTTTGCGAAGGTGCGCGCCTAGCTTATCTGGGAATCCATAGGAGAGATGATAGAGATCGGCAACCGCACTGGCCTCTTTCTGCGCGACGCTGCTCGCACCATCGTATTCTTGCCAAACCACGACCACGACGAAGGACAGCAGAACTGCGTAAATCACGCCGACAAGCGAGGCGACAAACCCCGCCACATTATTGTGACGTACCAGCAGATCGCGCTCGACAAACCGTCGCAGCAGGATATGGCCGCCGCAGGCTATGCACATGCAAATGACACAAACCAGCACGGCAAACTGCCAAGTCGGCATGTCATAAACCCAGTCCACGGGGCAGAGCGTTCGCCCGTTCAGCCCGGCTTGCCTGGGTAGAAGACAAGATGCCGAAAGTCATCATTCCCACCGATCATAACGACGCAACGGTTCGCGCGGCCAACAAGGACGTGCGCGTAACGAATCTGCGCAAAGTGTTTTGGGCGGACCGGGGCGTTACGAAGGGCGACCTGTTGCAGTACTATGCGGACGTCGCGGACGTTCTCGTGCCGCACCTTGCGGATCGGGCGATGGTGATGAAACGCTACCCCCACGGCATTGCAGGCGAATTCTTTTTCATGAAGCGCACGCCGAACCCCCATCCCGAATGGCTGCTGACCTGCCGCATCGAGCATGGGTCGGGCAACGTCATCGATTTTCCGATGATCAACGATACGGCCGCACTTCTGTGGCTCGTCAACCTCGGATGCATCGATCTCAATCAGTGGTACGCCCGCTGTGATGATATCGACCGGCCCGACTACCTGCACTTTGATCTCGATCCCGGTAGTGCGCCGTTCTCAACGGTGCGCGAAGTTGCACTGATCGTGCGTGACGGACTATCCGGCCTTGGAATTGCCGCCTATGCAAAGACATCGGGTTCGAAAGGTATTCACGTCTACGTCCCAATCGCTCGCGGTCCGTTGCAGAAACAAGTCTGGACGTTTGCAAAAGCCTTTGCGCAAGCCGTCGCCAGCAATTATTCAGAACTCGCCACCGCCGAATACCGCATCGAGAAGCGTCCGAAGGGCCGCGTGCTGGTGGACTACAACCAGAATCGCTGGGGAAGCACGCTTGCCTCGGTCTACTCGGTACGTCCGACTCCGGCCGCCAGCGTGTCCGCGCCGGTTACGTGGGAAGAGATCGAATCGGGGTGCGAGATCGAAGACTTCCGCATCGACAATATGCGGGAGCGTATCGCCGAACGGGGCGACATGTGGAGCGTTATGCTGGCAAGAAAAGGGCGGTTCGACCTCGCCCCGATGTTGAGCGAAGCGCCGCCGAGGCGCAAAAAGCGCTAGATTCTCGCGTTGCCGTTGATCGCCGACCGAACTTCAAGTAGGGCGTTGCGTTGGTCTCGCCGCCTGACGCGGTCCCAAAAACCCGGAGTGGTGAAACGTTTGCCGAGCTGGTTCATACACGTGCAAGTCGAGCGTATGCTGGAGTAAACGTTGTCTTCGTAATAGCCGACCACCCGGTGCGCCCGGCAGACGGAACAACATTCGTATTCGGGAATCATGGGTTTTGTTGCTCGCTTTCCTCTTGTATATATACCAACGTAGCAGGCGCCCCAAAACTCACCAAAAATTAAATTTTAGCGTAAGTAGCATTAGGCGCCCGGTCTCCTAAGGAAAGTCGGCGACCGCTAATGTGAAGGGCGAGGTTCCCTCGGGTTGTTGCAGCTGCTCGGTCGTGCATTGTGCGGCCGCTTTGTCGGGTCGAAAACGCAGTGGCCGCGTTCCGTGCCGGAACCGTCCGTTTGAAACGTGGTCGAATTCAACTTCAAGCACAAGCTTAGGTTGCAAGGGAAACCATTCCGACTCGGGCTTCCCGCGGTTCCATCGGCTTGGTCCCCCCGGGGAACGCAGCGTGAAGGCAGAATCCCCGTGCAACGTTTTCAACTCACCCAGAAGGCTGCGCTTTTCTTTGGCGCTTAAACCCGAACAGAACCCGACATAGTCGAAGTCGCCCTTTTTATCATAGAGCCCGAGCAGCAGCGAGCCGATCGAGGTGCCGTCTTTGCTCTTGCGGTAGCCGCCGATTACGCAATCAGCTGTGCGCATGCGCTTGACCTTAACCGCGGCGGATCGCTCGCCCGATGCGTAGGGCGCGTCCAGGTTTTTCGCGATGATTCCATCCAGTGCGCCGCCGACTGCGCTAAGCCAGTGTTTTACCGTTGCGCCATCTGCGGTTGCGGGCGAGAGCTGCAGGCGCCCCCCCGGCGAAAAGACGGGTGCGAATGTCTCTAGCGCTTGGCGCCGTAGTCGCAAAGGGAGTTTCCACGTCTCCGCGCCGTTTGCATCGACAAGAATGTCGAAGACCAAGAACGTCGCCGGGAATTGCTCTGCGAGCAGCGCGATGCGGCTGGCGGCCGGGTGGATGCGTTGCTGGAGTTGTTCAAAGTCGAGCCGGTCCTCGACCGGCACAACCAGCTCGCCGTCGATCACGAATTCCTTTGGCTTGAGTTCGCGAAGGGCTTGCACTATCTCGGGAAAATACCGCGCGAGCGCCTCGCCGGCTTTGGATTGCAAATAGATATCATCGCCGTCGCGGAACGCGACGCAGCGAAAGCCGTCCCACTTTGGTTCGTATTGGACCGCGCCCGGTGGAGGCAACTCGCGCTGCGACTGCGCCTCCATTGGCGGAAACGGCGGTTTGATCGGCAAGCTCACAGCGAGCCTATACCCGGATGCTTGAGACTTCATTAGAAAAGGCTGCAAACAACCGTCTCCCGCGAGGGTTCTCGCTAGGGTGTAGGACGCCGAGCGGGGTCTACCGAACCGGACGGACGCCAGTGGAGCGCGGGTATGATGTAATGGTAGCCTGCGACCTTCCCAAGGTTGATGCGCGAGTTCGATTCTCGCTACCCGCTTTCTGGGAACCGAAGTGAATTTGAGATGGCGACGTAGCCAAGTGGTAAGGCAGGAGCCTGCAAAGCCCCCATTCCCCAGTTCGAATCTGGGCGTCGCCTCCAAATTTTCTTCATATAATCAATGCGAACAGCAGTAGTTGGAGCCGGGGGCATCGGCGGCTTTATTGCCGGCATGCTCGCCCGCAGCGGAGCCGACACGGCCCTCGTCGCGCGCGGTGCTCACCTCGAAGCCATTCGCGCACATGGTCTCTGCGTTCGAAGCGAAGCCGGCGACTTCACCCTGCAGATTCCGGCATCCAGCGACCTGCGCGAGCTTGGCAACTTCGACGCCGTTCTCGTTGTCGTCAAAGCGCACCAGCTGGTCGATTTGCTCCCCCAGCTGCAGCCGTCGATCACGGCGGGCGCCACAATCGTACCAATGCAGAACGGTTTGCCGTTTTGGTATTTCTCCGAGCGTTGGCTCGCAACGGTCGATCGCGGCGGCCAACTGCACAAAGCAATCCCGCGCGATCAAATCGTCGGCTCGGTTATTCACGCCTCCGGAAACATCCCCACGCCCGGAACGATCGAGCAGTCGGGCGGGATGAACTACATTTTGGGCGATCCCGACGAGCAGCCGTCGGCGCGCGCCGAAGCGGTGGGGGCCCAGCTCACTGCCGCAAACCTTAACGCTCCCGTCGTTACGACGATCAGGCGCGATGTGTGGCGTAAGTTGCTGGGGAATGTCTCGCTCAACCCTGTGAGCGCTCTTACCCGCCTAACGGTTGGCAAGATGGTGGGCGATCCGGGCACTCGCGCGTTAATAGCGACCCTGATGGAAGAGACGGTGCGCGTCGCGGCCGCAACCGGCGTCGACGTTGACATTAGCGTCGAGGAGCGAATCAATTATGCTTCACGCCTGGCAAATGTCAAGACGTCGATGTTGCAGGACGCCGAGGCCGGCCGCCCGCTCGAACTCGATCCGATCGTCGGTGCCGTCGTTGAGTTGGCCCATGAATTCGCGGTGCGTGCACCAACCATAAACACCGTCTATGCGCTCACGAAAGCGCTCTCCAGCGGATTCTCCGTCCCCTGATGCTCCTCGGTGAACTTGCGGGCGTCGGTAAGGAATCCATCGGAAAATTCGCCGAGCTCGGGCTCCTTACCGCCGAAGATTTGCTGAACTACTTTCCATACCGTTACGAAGACTTGCGCTATCCGACCCCTGCGGCGCGGCTTGGACTCGGCGGCGATTCAGTGGAAGAAAATGCCGTTGGACACATCGCTTCGGTGCGCGAACGGCGTGCGCGCCTTGCAATCGTCGAAGTGGAAATCGAAGATGACTCCGGCCGGTTCGTTGCAAAGTGGTTCGGACGAAAATATCTTCTCGGCGCTCTCAAGACCGGCATGCGCATCTTCGTGCGGGGGCGTGTCACGCGAACGCTGGCCGGTGCCAGCATGAATGTCGGGACACATAAAATCTTGCACGAGGGTGAACTCTATCAGGGCGAGGTTGTTCCGGTCTACTCCGCGAGCAAGATGCTCACGTCGCGCAAGATCCATCAGGTTGTGGCGCGCAACATGCCGGTGCTCCTTGATCTTTGTGAAGATCATCTTCCCAAATCACTTGCAAAACGATTTTCATTTCCGGATGCGCACGATGCGTACCGCAGGATCCACGCGCCGCAGGATCCGGAACAGACGGCCGTTGCGCGCGAACGATTTATCTTTACCGAGTTTCTAGCGCTCGCACTTGCGGCGCAGCTCAAACGGAGCAAGCGCGAGACGCATGAGCGCGCGCAAGCCATGCGGATTCCCGACGGATTGCTCGATTCGTTTTCGGGCGGCATGCCCTTCGCTTTAACCAAGGCGCAAGATCGAGTCATCCAAGAAATCTGGCACGACATGACGCGCGAGCATCCCATGAACCGCTTGCTGCAAGGGGATGTCGGCAGCGGGAAGACGCTGGTTGCCGCCGCCGGGATTCTGATGGCGGCCCGCAACGGGATGCAGTCTGCGCTGATGGCGCCCACCGAGATTCTTGCGGCGCAGCATGCGGCAAAACTTGCACCGTTGCTGCTTCCCTTTGGGATCACGGTTGAAGCCGTGTTCGGAAGTCAGGGCGCAAAATCGCGTGCGGCTGCGGTGCAGAAGATCTCGAGCGGCGAGGCGCGTCTCGCGGTTGGCACGCATGCGTTGCTCACCGAAGGCGTCGATTTCGCCCACTTAGGACTCGTGATCATCGACGAGCAGCATCGTTTCGGGGTAGAGCAACGCGCCAAGTTGCGCGCGAAAGGACTCTCGCCGCACACCCTGCACATGACGGCCACTCCGATTCCTCGCACGCTTGCGCAGTCGATCTACGCCGATCTTGACGTCTCAACGATCGATGAGTTGCCGCCGGGGCGCACCCCGATCGAGACATTTGCACTGCGCGCAAGCCGTCTCTCGAGAGCGTACGAATTCGTGCGTAAGAACGTCGCGGCCGGTCAGCAAGTCTATATCGTCGCGCCTGCGATCGATGAGTCCGAGGCCGGCTTAACGAGTGTCGTCGCTGAGTACGACCGCCTGCGGACGACGATTCTCTCCGATTTGCGGCTGGGGCTTTTGCACGGGCGGCTCGTGCCACGTGAAAAAGAAGCGATCATGCAGCGTTTTTCGCGCGGCGAGATCGACGTGCTTATTGCAACGACCGTCATCGAAGTCGGCGTGGACGTTCCCAACGCGAGCGTCATGCTCGTGCTGGATGCCCAGCGCTACGGCCTTGCTCAACTCCATCAACTGCGCGGACGTGTCGGCCGCGGTGCGGCCAAGTCGTTCTGTCTGCTCATCGCGCCGGATGAAGCAGGCGAGATCGAACGCCTGACGATCTTAACTGAGTCCACCGACGGTTTCGAAATTTCCGAAGAAGATCTGCGCCTGCGCGGTCCAGGTGAGTTTGCCGGCACGCAACAAGCGGGCCTTACAGACTTCAAGGTTGCCGATCTGGTACGCGATGTCGAAGTCTACCAGCGTGCCAAAGCGTGTGCGCAATCCATCATCAGCAACGATCCCTTGCTCGAAAAGCCCACTCACAACGGCCTTCGCCTTCTGATCGAGGCACAACCCAGCGCGCGCGCCATGCTGCTCTCAAGTTAGAGGGGCCGCCCCCGCGCGGTTTGAAACCGCTGGAATCCACTTGCTGCTTAGGGGTATGACCTTGCGTTCTTTTCGTCTTTTCTGCGCCTTTCTGTTTGCGGTTGTTTTTTCGATCATTGGGTTAGCACCCGCGCCGGCCGCTGCCGCTCTTGCCGTCACGCGCGCGACACTGGCCAATGGTCTGCAGATCGTCGTTATCCGCGACCCGCTCGCTCCTGTCGTCACGACTGTCCTGAATTACAAAGCCGGATCGGGCGTACAGCAATTTCCGGGGCAGGCGCACGCGCTGGAGCATATGATGTTCCGTGGCAGCAAAACCGTAAGCGAATCGCAGCTCTCCGATGTCGCGGAGCTGATGGGCGGTAATCAAGACGCCGATACGCAAGGCGAGATCACGCAGTATTTCTTTTCCGTGCCCTCGCAGTATTTGGATGTCGCCTTGCGGCTTGAGGCCGCACGTGCCAAAGACTTGCTGGTTCCACAGGACCTTTGGAAGATCGAGCGTGGCGCGATCATGAACGAAGTCACGCAAGACGATAGCATCGCGGTTGCTAAACTCTTTGAACGCACCATCTTGCCGTCGATCTTTAAAGGTACGCCGTACGCAAACGATACGCTCGGCACGCTCGCCAGCTTTAAGAATAAAATCAACTCGCCGCAACTGCTGGCGCTTTATCACGCCTGGTATCACCCGAACAACGCCGTGTACGTTATTGCCGGCAATGTGGATGGTGGAGCGACCGTTAAGGCGGTCAAAAAGTATTTCGGATCGATTCCCGCCGCCACGCTGCCCAGGCGCCCGCAAGTGAAGCTAGGGCCAATCAAAGCTGCGACGTATCACGTCGACAGCGATCAACCATACGACATCATTGCAACCTCTTTCCGTATGCCGGGCTATAAATCGGCCGATTATGCGGCGACGCAGATTCTGGAGGCCGTCCTCAACAACCAGCGTGCCAATCTTTTCGGACTGCAGGCAGCGGGTAAGGTGCTGGCCGCCGGCGTTCAGGAAATCGAATCCCATCCGCTTGCATCGGCGCTGGCTGCATATGCCATCGTGCCGGTAACCGCGAAGGCAGAGACGGGTTTGGCCGACCTCAACGGCGTGCTTGCCGATTATCGCAAAAATGGCGTGCCTGAAGAGCTGGTGGCCGTTGCAAAGCAGCGCGCGATCGCCGATGCGGAATTCCGGGGAAACTCAATTGATGGTCTGGCTTTTGAATGGAGCGACGCAGTTGCAAAGGAAGGGCTCAACTCGCCCGACGATTCCTTGGCGCAAACAAAACGCGTAACGGTAGCGGACGTGAACCGGGTCCTTCGCACGTACATGGTGCCGGAGCAAGCGATCACGGCGTTCGCAATTCCGAAGAACATGGGCAAGATCAACACGCATCCACCGTCGGGCCCCGCTCAGGAGAGCAACAAGATCACGCTCACGCACCACGATCCGCTACCCTCATGGGCGATTGCCGCCTTCAAGCACATCAGCGTTCCGAATCCGACGATCGACCCGGTTACTAGCCTACTACCGAATGGAATCCGCTTAATCGTTCAGCCGGAACATGTTACACACACGGTCGTCGTGCGCGGCTCGGTCCTTTCAAATGAGGCGATTCAAGCCCCCCTCGCTAAACTTGGGGTCGGCGACATCGCTGCCGGTCTCTTCCCATTCGGAACGACGACCTACACACGCATCGCGCTCCGCCAAGAGCTGGACAAGATCGCAGCCGACGTGACTGCCGGTCCGAACTTCTCGCTGGATGTTCTGAGTAATCAGCTCGACCGGGGCATGCAGTTGCTCGCCGATGAAGAGCTCCATCCGGCCTTCCCAGATGCATCGTTCACCACGGTGCAACGTCAAGAAGTTGGACAGCTTACCGGGCAAATGACCGCACCGGATCACCTGGTGCAAATCGCACTCAGCAAAGCGCTTTTCCCGGCAGGCGATCCGGCGCAGCGTTTCGCGACGCCCACCACCGCCGGCGCGGTTGCGCTCGAGGACGTAAAGAGCTTCTACGGGGCCGTGTACCGGCCGGATATGACAACGATCGTAGTCATCGGCGATACCAATCCGGGCGCCGCGCGCGCCTTGGTCGAGAAGTATTTCGGCGGGTGGAGCGCGACCGGCGCTAAGCCCGATGTCTTCCTGCCCACCGTGCCGCCGAACAGAGCGGCGGACGTCAACGTTCCGGACAATGGCCGCACGCAGTCGCAAGTGACGCTGGCTCAAGTGAGCGCCCTGGAGCGCGGTAATCCCGATTGGGCCACGCTGCAGGTTGCGAACACGGTCCTCGGAGCCGGTGGGAGCTCGATGCTCTTTCACGATCTGCGTGACAAGCACGGCTATGTCTACAGCGTCTACTCCTCGCTACAGGCCCATAAGAACCGCGCCACGTTTTCGATCAACTTCGCTTCAGACCCGAACAAGATCGTGCCCGCGCAACATCTTGCAATGGCCGACCTCCAGCACTTAACGCGCGCGCCGCTTGATTCAAATGAGCTCGCACGCGGAAAGGCGATGCTCATCGGCGATATTCCACTTCGCATGAGCAGCTTCGATGCAGTAGCCTCGCAGTTGATTAACTTCACGGAACTTGGGCTTCCGCTCGATCAGCCAACAATTGACGCGCGGCGCGAGCTTGCAACCACGCCTTCGAGTATCCGCGCCGCGATTGAAAAATGGATCCGTCCCAACGACTTCGTCCGCATTATCCAAGGCCCACCCCCAAAGTAATGTTCTTTGGAGTGCCCTCGGGGAATGTTGCATTGCAAATCAGGGAGATGCACTCCATGGTTTGGGGGCCCCATGCTTCAGCATGGGGGGATGATTTCGAACCCGAAATCCCACGGAGCCAGGCGTAGTGCCTGTTCAACCGGGAATCGGCTTTGATTTCGATCATACACTCGGGATCGACAACAAGCTCGAGCGGGTCGCATTTTTGCGCCTGCTCGAGCGGTTGATCTCCGCCGGTGGTAAATCCATCGGAACCCTGGATGAAGAAATTGTCCATATTGATGATTTGCTTGTGCAGCAACGCTCGGGCGCGTTCGCGATCGACGAAGCGGTCGAACGATTCTGCGGCCCGCGCTTGCCGCACACGGATCTGCATCCATACATTCAAGCGTATAAAAACTTCGCGCTGGAAAGCGTCGACTATTTTGTCGTGCCGCTACCCGGTGTGCGAACGCTGCTGCAAAAATTGCGGCGCAGCGGCGTCCGTATGGCAATTTTGACCAACGGCTGGAGCCCGCTTCAAGAACGCAAGGCGGCACGCGTCGGCTTCGACGGCCCGGTTGTCGTAAGCGAACGCATCGGCGTCCAAAAACCTCAGAAAGAAGCCTTTACTGCGCTCGTTGCCGCCCTTGAGGTTCCAGTCTCGGAGGCATGGTTCGTGGGTGATAATCCCGCAACTGACGTCGCCGGGAGCATCGAGGCGGGCCTGCGCGGAATCTGGCTCGACGCCGAGTCGGTGACGTATCCAAGCGGCCTCCCCAAGCCGAACGTAGTTATCCACAGCCTCGACGAGCTTGTGCATTTGCTCCCAGGGTCGACCACTCCAGCGTAGAAATCGCGCCCATG
Source organism: Vulcanimicrobiaceae bacterium (assembly GCA_046262675.1). Taxonomy (GTDB): domain Bacteria; phylum Vulcanimicrobiota; class Vulcanimicrobiia; order Vulcanimicrobiales; family Vulcanimicrobiaceae; genus JACRUB01. The sequence continues at coordinate 35,776 of JBHEMH010000007.1, read as the reverse complement.
GTTCATCGTGTACGCCGCGCGATATGCATCGCTTCTTTAGCCTGCGTCTTCACCGTCTCTCCATCCCTTGCAGCCTCACCGCCGTACTACGGCCGGTTGCTCGAAGATGTCGCCCATCGTTTCGTGATGTACGAGTACAGCGTTGATCCGGTTGGGTCTACGGACGCGGGCTTGCACACCGCCGACGATAAGCTACCCGATTTTTCTCCAGCGGCGCACGCAGACTATCAGCAGAAGCTGCGTGACTATCGCGCGGAACTTCTTAAGGTTATGCCGGAGAACGACACCCCGGTGCACGATCAGGTCAACTATTTGCTCGTGCGCGCAAATCTTGAAGGCGCGTGGTGGTACGACACCTACATCAAGTCGTACGAGCGCGATCCGAGCCTTTATGAAAGCGCGTGCAGCAACGGCATCTTTTCGCTCATCAAGAAACCATTTGCGTCTACCGAAGTGCGAGTGAGAGATGCGATCGGCCGTTTGCGCGCGTGTCCTACCGTTTTGGCGCAAGGAAAGGCCAACCTCACCGACCCGGTTCGTGAGTTCGGTGTGGTCGCATCGCAAGATATCGCATCCGGCGAAGCGCTCTTCACAACGAGCTTGGATTCAATCGCCACCAACGCCTCGCCGAAAACAAAGGCGGACTTGAAAGCAGCGCAAACGCAAGCGCTCTCCGCCCTGCATGCGTACAAAGCGTGGGTCGATTGGCACTTGCCGCACTGGCACTCCGGCGGGTTCGCAGTTGGCAAAGATCAGTACGACTTTTTGCTGCGCCGCGTGCTGCTCTTGCCGTACACAAGTGACGAAGTGCGCCAGATCGGTACTTTCGAACTCGCGCGAGATCGCGCGCTCGAACAGTGGGAGGCGAACCGCGAGGCGCACGAACCGCCGGGCAAAAAACAGCCCCCGTTTGCAAACAAAGCGGCCTTCCTAAAATACTATGAAAGCCAAACGGCCAAGGTGCGCGCGTTTCTGGCTTCGCACGACATCGTCACGGTGCCGAAGTATCTCGGAGCGTTTCACATCGTGGAACTGCCGAAGGCCTTAGCTGCTACCAATCCGGGTGGGTTTATGAATCCACCGGGCGTTTTCGATAAAGATCCGGGAGGCTTCTACTTCGTGCCGGATTACGATCCGCACAACACCAGCTTCTTTGCCGCGCAAGCAAGGCAGTCGGTCCTGCCCGTGCTTGCACACGAAGGTATTCCCGGTCACTTCATGCAGTTTTCGATCGCCTATCACAATCCGGATTTCATCCGTCACACCTCTGGCGACGGTGTCTTTGCCGAAGGATGGGCCTTTTACAGCGAAGAGATGCTCATGCGTAGCGGCTTGTACGATAACGATCCGGCGGGGCGCAGGGCCGTCATTCATTTGATGCGTCATCGCGCGACCCGTGTCGGAGTCGATGTCGGACTTGCGACGGACGAGATGCCGTTGCCCGTGGCGATCGACTATTTTAGCAAGAATGCAGGCATCGATCACGACACCGCATACGGAGAGGGAACGCGCTTTGCGCAGGGGCCCGGGCAGGCCATCGATTACCTTCTCGGCAAGACGCAGATCGAGACGCTTTTGGGGCTTGTGAAAGATCGCGAAGGAGCGAAGTTTTCGCTGCGCGCCTTCCACGATAAACTTCTTTCGTACGGCACGGTGCCGTATTCAACGATTCGCTGGGAATGGCTCGGCGATTCATCATGGAGCGATCGAGTTCGGTTACCGCTGGAGCCGGTTTCATTCTAGCTGTGCCGTTCAAAATAACCGGGGGAGAGTTGCGAAGCCGTAAGTTGAGTTCGCCAAAGGGCGAAAATGTTCGGCCCACACCAGGGCGCGTCAAAGAGGCGCTGTTCTCGATTTTGGCGCCGAATCTTGAAGGTTCGCGCTTTCTCGATCTGTTTGCCGGCACTGGAGCGATCGGACTTGAGGCGGTGTCCCGCGGTGCGCGGGCCGTCGTCGCCGTGGAAGCGCACCGTGAAACCGCCCATGCGATTCAAGAAGCGGCTGGCGACTTGGGCGTCGGTAAGAAGCTCACCGTGGTTGCTGCTCCCGTCGATCGCGCACTGTACCGCCTTGACGGCACCTTTGATATCGTCTTCGCCGACCCGCCGTATGCGTCGGAGCTCCCCCTGAAAATGTTCGAACTGCTGCGCGAGCGCAACTTACTCACAGATGAGGCGGTCGTCATTTTCGAGCACAGCGCGCGCACGATTCTTCCCGAAATACCGGGGTACCGCTCCGCTCGTGAAGAAGTATACGGCGATGTGGCGCTGGCGTTCTTTACCCCGTTGCCGGGGGGTTCTTAATTGAACAACAACGGCGTCGTGCGAGCGCCCCGGGCGATCTACCCCGGATCGTTCGACCCGCCGACCAATGGCCACCTCGACGTCATCGTGCGCGCTTCCAAAATTTTCGCAGAGCTCACCGTAGCCGTTGTGGTTAATCCGCAAAAGCGCGAACCCATGTTCACGCTCGACGAGCGTAAGAGCATGATCTCTGAGTGCGTCGCGGATTTGCCGAACGTTACGGTCGAGCACTTTCGCGGACTGCTCGCCGATTACGCCAAAGAGAAGAAGGCGGACGTCATTATCAAAGGGTTGCGCGTCGTTTCTGATTTCGAGAGCGAAATGTCGACCGCCCTGATGAACCGCTCGCTCTCCGACGTCGATACGATGTTTCTGATGTCGGACCAAAAATATTCATTTGTCAGTTCAAGCATGGTCAAAGAAGTGTTTTTTCTTGGCGGCGACGTCGGAGCACTCGTGCCCGATCCCGTCATGCGTTTCATGTCGCGCAAACGCGAGCTTCTACGCAGCTCAACCTAACGGAGGTACTCGAATGTCGGTCTATCGCGTCCTGGATAAACTTGAAGCCTACGTGCACGAAGGTACGTGGCTGCCCGCGGGTTATCGCGTTCTTAGCGAAGAGCGTCTCATTGAGTTTGTCGAAAAAATCCGCTCGACGTTGCCCGAAGAAGTGGGCCGCGCAAAAATCATCGCCAAGGATCAGGACCGCATGATTCGCGCTGCGCAAGAGAAAGCGCAGTCCATCGTTAGCGAAGCAAGCGTTACGCACGAACAATTGGTCGATCAAAATGAAATCGTGCAGCGCGCACGCACCACCGCCGAAACGGTCTTGCGCGAAGCCGAAGCCCGCGCACAGAAAATTCGCGAAGGCGCGGATCAGTACGCCGCACAGCTCTTAGGCGAACTTGAAAACCGGCTTTCGGGGGCACTCGGATCCGTGCGCAAGGGCCGCGAGGCGCTCACCGGACAAAAACCATCCTCCGGTTCTGCCTCACCGCTCGCCGAAGCTGCCGCTAAGAGCAAACGTGTCGCCTTTGATGCGCAATCTGCGGATGAGACTGCAGCGCTCCAGTCGATAGAGCTCGTCAAGAAATAACGTATCGAATGCGGACGCCTCCGCGCAATCGAGTCCTCACCTATATCGTGGCCGCCTTTATGGCGGCCGCGATTTCGTTTGCCCCGACGCCGTACTCGCTGATCTTGCCGGGAAGCGCGATCGACGTGCGCGACGTCCTAACCGTTGCCGGGCACAAGCCGCCGGCTCAACACTACTACATGACGGATGTGACGCTGCAAGAGCGGGTGAGTCCGCTCATGCTACTGCAAGGGTTGATGCCCGGGGCGCGGATCGTGCACACGGAAGAAGTCCTGCCCAAGGGCGTCACCATTGCGCAGTTCGACGACCTCATGAAACACGCGATGAATGAGAGCCAATCAATAGCCGCCGTCGTTGCGGAACGCGCCGCAAATCTTGGGGTACGGATTCCGGAGTCGAGCGTCTCGATCGGCCACTTCGATCCCAGTTCGCAAGCGCAGCGAGACCTGCAGCCCGGTGACGTGTTACGTACGGTCAATGGCAAGCCGGTTACTACCACCGTTACCGTGCAGAACGCGCTTTTCAAGCTGAAACCTGGGGATCAGGTCAACGTCACCTATTGGCGTAAAGGCCGGATGCACAGAGCCCGCGTAAAAACGATGGCGATTAAAGGTGAAACGCGTCTCGGAGTCTATCTGCTCGCATCCTTCGCAGCACCCCACTTGGCCGTGCCGGTGGAGTTCAAACCGTTTAGCGTATCCGGAAGTTCGGGTGGGCTGATGTTCGCGATGGATATCTATCGCACGCTCAAGCCCGCACCGTCGCCGGTTGCGAAGATTGCCGGCACGGGTACCATCTCGTACGACGGGATCGTTGGCCCGATCGAAGGCGCGCCGCAAAAGCTCATCGCAGCTCGTCGCGCAGGAGCGACCGTGTTTTTCGTACCGCGCGAAAACTACAGCGAGATTGCCGGCAGTCACGACATGAAGGTCGTGCCCGTTCATACCTTTGATGAAGCGCTTAAGAAACTCGCCGGGGTGAATGGATGAAAATTGTCTGTGTGGTTGCTCTCTGCATGCTTCTTGCTCCGGGGTCCCGAGCTATGGCCGATGGCAACACGGGTATGGTACGGGGTCATGTTAATGACCAGAAAAACCAACCAGTCGAAGGCGCATCCGTGACACTGAATATTGACGGCGAGGAGATAACGACAACAACCGGGCTTGACGGTTTTTTTGTATTCCTATCTGTGCGGCCTGGACTGACGTACGTTACACCCGAAAAGATGGGGTACTCGTGGACGTGCTTGCCTCTCTATCGTGTCTTTGCCAATCAAACGCGAGACGTGGGAACAATCATGTTATCCAACAATCCGGTCGACCGGGAAACACTCGGTCCTCGATGCGAGGCGTCGCTGCATAGTCTCTTACCGAACCCCGGCGAAACCGCGGACGTCTACGATATTTTTTGAAGACGGTCCGAGATTGCGTCAATGTGTGCGTGCGCGGCGTCGACGTGCGGAAACTTCGGGGCTTGATCCCGAAAGAGCGCGGAGAGATCGGTACCAGCGAGCACAATCGCCTCGGCACCGCGATCGAGTGCTCTGCGAGCGAGTTCTGAGACTTCATCGCGATACGATTGGGTTAGCTTCCCGCGCGCTACATCGGCGTAAATCTGATAGACGCGCTCGCTGTCGGCATCACCGAGAGCAACGACGCTTTCCTGCGGAAATGTTCCGAATACCCTCGATTCAACAGTAGCTTTTGTGCCGAAAAGCGCGATGCGTGTGAGGCCCGCTTCGGCGATTGCTTTCGGAAGCACGTCCAACACGCTGATAAGCGGAATGTGGCAGCGGGGCGCGATGCGATCGAAGACGATATGCGGCGTCACCGCCGAGATTGCAGCAAAAGTCGCGCCGGCGCCCGCGAGCGATTCGATCATGCCCACGAGATAGTCCGCCATCGCGGCCCAGTCTTGCGCTTGGAGATAGCGCATCATGGTCGGCAAGTCTGCATGCGCGAGCGTAAGGCGTAGCGGGCTATGCAGCTCGACGAGTTTTTCGTAATAGAAAATTCCCGCCGCGGTACCGAGGCCGCCGATGAGCCCGAGGTGTTCGGTAGAGTTAGACGGGCGGGGCTTGGACATTGTGCGCAAACGCTTCGAGGCGTGCGCGATCGATTGCCTTCACGCGTCCGCGGTCGAGTTCTACGGCGCTTGCGTTCTTCAAACGCAGCAATGCACGCGCCGCCATGTCGCGAACCGTTCCGGCGGCGGCCGCGATTTGCGCTTGCGAAAGATTCTCAACGCCCGGCAGCCCTTTGGCCATGCCGACCGACGCCGGTGCATACCCAAGCAAAAATTTTGCGACGCGTTGCAAGACGTGTGCAAAAGCTAAGTCTGCTACCGTTTCAATCGAACGGCGGCGTGCTTGCGAAGCTTGTTGGAGAAAGCCGAGGGCGAGTTCGCTGTCGTTGCGGTTGGCGTGCAAGACCGCTTCGCTTGAAACCGTAACGACGACGCAATCGGTCAACGCTTCGGCGCGTGTGGTGGCTCCGCCGCCATCGAACGTGCCGCTTTCATTAAGGGTGTCGTGCGTCAGGCGCTCGCCCAAGGTGTGCGTTTTGCCGTCGGGGGAAAGCAGGGTGTAAATGACTTTGCCGGTCTTCACGACGCCGAGGTACGGCCAGATCTCGCCTTCATCAAAAATTGTCTCGCCCGCTTTGTAGGAGCGCTCGCTCATTTGGCCGCCAAGTTCTTTAATGGTTTGCGCCTTTGCCGAATTGAAAGGCGGCACGTGGGCGAAAAAATGCTCGCCTTCGGCGTTCTCATCGATGCGTTCCAGCCGGACGGTCCAGCGGCTCGATCCCAGGTTGCGGGCGTCCCATGAAAACTTTCCTTGGCGCAACTGGGTCATCTCGTTACGGAGGGACCGGGGATCCGTTTCCTCGTTAATTTCGAGCACGGCGCCCAGGGAGAGCTTATCGAAGGCCTCAAGAATCTGAGCGGACTTCGTGGCAGGCTGAAGAGACCTAGCATCAAGAGTAATAGCGGCAGGACGAGTGACTATCGGCATCGCTCCCAGAGTACGCCGCGCAGGCGGCCCCGTCCCGCACGGGAATTAAGCGGGGCCTATTTTGCAGACGAGAGGACCAATCTTGAGAAACGGTATGAGTGAGAACGACGTGGTGGTCGTGGCGGGCGCCCGAACGCCCTTTGGAAATTTAAACGGAGTGCTGGCGGACCTGTCGGCCACGGACCTCGCCGTGCACGCGGCCGAAGCAGCGCTCAAGCGCAGCGCAATCCCGGCGGAGAAGATCGACGACGTCGTCTTCGGCAACGTCATGCAGACAAGCGCCGATGCAATTTACCTCGCGCGCCACGTCGGGCTGCGAGTCGGCGTTCCGGTCGGCGCCCCCGCTCTGACCCTCAATCGTCTGTGCGGGAGCGGCCTTCAGGCCATCTTGACGGCGGCCAACTCGCTGATGCTCGGGCAAACCACCTATGCGCTTGCGGGCGGCAGTGAATCGATGAGCCAGGCACCGCATATCGTGCGTGGCGCGCGAAAGGGCTTTGCACTCGGTGCGGCGCCGAAGCTCGAAGATTCGCTTTGGGAAGCGCTGACCGACTCGTACAACAACATGCCGATGGCGATTACGGCGGAAAATCTCGCGAAAAGATATAACGTCGCGCGCGAAGCATGCGATGAGTTCGCCCTTGCCTCCCAAGAGCACGCGCTCGCGGCACAAGGCGATGGTTATTTCGCAGAAGAGATTGCGCCGCTTACCGTGCCGGGCCCAAAAGGCACTACTTCGAACATCGATCGCGATGAAGGTCCGCGTTCCGGTCTGACGATGGAGAAGCTCGGCAAACTCCCCGCGCGCTTTACGAAAGACGGCGTCGTGACACCCGGAAACGCGAGCGGCATCACCGACGGCGCGGCCGCGGTTGTCCTCACAACGGTCAAACAGGCAAAGGCCGACGGTATTGCCTGGATGGGCCGTCTGGTCGGCGCAAGCGTTGTCGGCGTCGACCCCGATATCATGGGCATTGGTCCAGCGATGTCGATTCCGCGCGCACTAAAACAGGCCGGCATCACGGAAAAAGATCTCGCAGTGATGGAAATCAATGAAGCGTTCGCACCGCAAGTGCTTGCATGTCTCAAAGAAATGGGTTCGAGCGGCGTGCGGCTCAATCCGCACGGCGGGGCCATTTCACTGGGTCATCCGCTTGGCGCCTCGGGCGCGCGTCTCGCACTGACGGCCTTGCACGATTTGCGCAGAAACGCCGGCGGCTACGGCGTCGCATCGGCATGCATCGGCGGCGGACAGGGAATTGCAGCAGTCTTTACCACCGATTAAACGACGTTGGCTGACGCTCGCGCGAGTCTGGGACGTGCTGGCCGTTATCGTTATTGTCTTTGTCATCTGGAAACTGCTGATTGCTCCGCGCTCCTTAAATCAATCTGCAGCTCTGCCCGCGCCGCATCTCGTACTCGCGAGTCTGGATGGCCAATCGTTCAAGCTAGCAGACCATCGTGGACGGGTCGTGTTCCTGGACTTTTACGCGAGCTGGTGCGAACCGTGTAAACTTTCGCTGCCGCTAGTGGAGCGGTTCGCGCGCTCACATCCCCAAACGGATGTCATACCAATTGATGTTGGAGAACCGCAGCCCATTGCCGCCGCATTCGCCACGCAGTACAAACTGCACGGCGTTGCGCTCGATCCCAACCGGCTTGCATCAAATTGGTTCAACGTCGAGGGTTTTCCGACAATGGTGGTGATCGATCCGAAGGGAAATATTCGCGCGACCTGGGTGGGTTTGAACCCGGCGATCCAACTCAATATGGCAAACGCCGTCTCGCAATTAGGGCTTCAATACACCGTCGTGCGTCCTCGGCGGGGCGGGTAGGACGCCATTACGCGACTGGATTTGCGGAATGCTAGCGGGCCGCGTAATGCCCTGATGCATGTCGGTCCACGCCCGCTGCAGTTGCGGCATAAGCGTGCGCACCGAGTGGCTTCCGCCGGGTTGCTGGTAGAAACTTGTCGGAATTCCGAGTGAGTCCAGAAAAACCGCCGTTTCCATTCCATAAAGCGGTGGAATAACGGCATCGCTTGACCCGTTGACAACGTAGACAGGCGTCTCGCGCCAGGCAAAGCGAATCCCAGGCACTTCGCTGTTGAGCATCGATCCCGAGACGCACATCACCCCCGCCCACGGCTTTGTGGTTCCGATTTTAAAAACCGTAAATCCACCCATGGAATAGCCGACCAGGAAACTCTTGTGCGCATCGGTTGCAAAGGTGGCTTGTGCAATTGGCACGAGCGCCTCTACATCCGTTTTGGCGACACCTTCGAAATCGTAAATGCCCCGGCCCCACGGGGCGACAAGCACCGTTCCGGTACCATCGGCGAGCGAACGAAAATAGGATTGGCCAAGCAGTTCCGTTTCCGTCTGCGGCCGTCCGTGAATCACGAACGCAATCGGCGGATTTGCAGCATGATGTGGCGGAACGTACACCGCTAGCGGTTCCCACAAGCCGTCCGTAGGTGATTGCACGAACCCTGCGTGAAGCCCGGGTTCATTCAAGAGTTGCGGCTTGGTCCAGGTTTCGGCTCGTGCAATCAGTCCGAGGTCTAACCGTGCGATGGTCTCGAGCGTTTCGTGGAACGCATCCTCGCTGTATCCCGCCGGTATGGTTTCTGAGAATGCCGCTTCATCGTCGGCGAGGCGCACCCCCAGATCGATTGCCTGGCTTTTGCCGAACTTGCGCTCCAGATCGGCTCGATGCGCTGGGAAGGACAGTATCGCATGGTCGAGCGCATGCAGTAGCTTGGCGCTCTGGTTCGACCAACCGTTAGAGACGATCGCCGCTGCGAGAATAAGGTGAAGCATCACCTATGGTAATGAGGCTGCCTCCCATTTGTGACGGCTCCCAGCTATTGCGACTTCCATTCGGCTTTGCGCTTTTCGAGAAAGGCGGATGTGCCTTCCTTAAAGTCTTGCGTGTTTACCAGGGTGCCAAAGGCCAGCGCCTCAAGCTCCAATGCTTCAGCGATGCCAAGATGCGCTCCGTCGTTAATTGCGCGCTTACATGCGGCAATGGCCAGAGGAGCTTTCGAAGCGATCGTTTTCGCGAGTTTTTGGGCGGCAGGAAGCAGTTCTTCCAGTGGGACCACGCGTTCCACCAGGCCGATTTGCAGAGCAAGCTGCGCGTCGATGATGTCGCCGCTCAGGCACAGAAACATGGCCATGCCACGGCCCACGAGTTGTGACCCGCCGTAGCCCGGAATGAGGCCGAGATTGACTTCCGGTTGGCCGAATTTTGCGTTCTCGCTTGCGATGCGAATGTCGCCCGCCATCGCGAGCTCGCAACCACCGCCGAGCGCAAAGCCGTTGATCGCCATAATTACGGGTTTGCTCAGATGTTCAATCTGAAGTGTGACCTGTTGGCCAGCGCGCGCCTTGCGTGCCCCTTCGACTGCGTTCGGTAGCGCGTTGAGTTCGCCAATGTCAGCACCTGCGGCAAAGGCCTTCTCGCCGGAACCCGTGATGATAATTGCGCGCACCTCGTTGTCGCTCTCGAATTCGGAGAGCGCTTGCGAGACCTCATTTAGTAAGGCGGCGTTGAGCGCGTTTAGGACTTTCGGCCGGTTGAGCGTAATGGTTGCTACACCTTCGCGTTTCTCAACCAAGATCGACTCGTAGGTCGCGTCAGTTATACTCATAGAACCCCTTTCCAGATTTGCGGCCGTACTGGCCGGCGAGCACCATGCGCTTGAGCAGCGTCGGCGGTGCCATCATCGGATCTTTGAATTCATCGAACATAATTTCTGCAATGTAGTACGTTGTGTCCAATCCGACAAAATCGAGCAATTCAAGCGGCCCCATCGGATAACCGCATCCCAGTTTCATGCCCTTATCGATATCTTCGCGCGAAGCGAGGCCGCCCTCGAAAACGCGGATTGCGTAGAGAAGGTAAGGGATGAGCAAGCGGTTGACGATGAACCCCGGAGTATCTTGCGCGAGCACGGGCTCCTTGCCCAGCTTCTTCGCGAAGGCATAGAGTTTATCGACCGTTTCCCCGGAAGTGGCGATCGTCTTGACGACTTCGACCAGCTTCATGATGGGAACCGGATTGAAAAAGTGTAGGCCCGCGACGCGATCGGCGCGCTTCGTGCCGGCAGCCATTTCGATGACGCACAGGCTCGAGGTGTTTGAGCAGATGATGCCTTGCGGTCCGAGTAGATCATCGAGCGTCTTAAAGAGTTTAAGCTTTGCGTCCATGTTTTCGATAATGGCTTCGATAACAAGATCGCAGTCCTTAAGGTCCTTAACGTCGGTCGTCCCTTTGATGCGCCCGAGTGTCGCGTCGCGCTCGGCTTGTGAGAGTTTTTGCTTCTCGACAAATTTGTCGAGCGACTTGGTAACCGACGAAAGTCCCTTTTGCAGCGGCTCTGGCGCCACTTCCATCAGCACGACGTCGAAACCGGCAGCGGCACATGTCTGCGCGATCCCGTTTCCCATCAATCCGGCGCCACACACGCCAACCTTACGAATATCAGACACCAAATATCTCCCAGGACTCTCTGCAGAAGGAAAGGTAAGAAGCTCTCCACCCGGTAGAGGCGGTGGGACGCATTATGGGAGGCGCTTGCCGCTCCCTTTTCTAATTGCTGGGAAAGAAGTAGAGAGGAGAGCAATAGGTGCGCACCGCTTATCATGAAGCGCTTGAGGCGACACGGCTGGATGTAGTCCGGCTTGGCGCGCTCGCGGGTGACGCAATTCGTATTAGTGTCGAAGCGCTCGAAGCGCGCGATGCATCTGCCGGCGCGCGCGTGGTTGCCGGCGACGACTTGGTTGATGATCTGCGCCGCAAAATCGAATCCTCTTGCATCGAACTCATTTGGAAGCAACAGCCCGTCGCAGGCGAGCTGCGTGCAATTGCCGCGATGCTTGAAATTGCTACCGACTTGGAGCGCATCGGCGACTACGCGGTTGAGATTGCGAAGAATGCGATTAAACTTGCGGACGTGCCGCTGCGGCCGGCGCGCGTTGAAATCGACCGTATCGCCGACAAAGCGCATACAATGTTGCTCGAAGCCATGCGCTCCTATATGGATCAAGACCCTGAGCTTTCCGATCTCGTGATCGAGAGCGATGATGAGGTCGATAAACTCTACAAGCGTGGCATCAAATCGTTGCAAGAAGAGATGCAAGCCGATCCGGCGCTCGTGCGCGCGGGAACGCGCATGCTCTTCGTGCTCGCCGCACTCGAACGCGTCGGCGATCGCGCGCAAAATATTGCGTGGCACACAAAAGCGATGGTCGGGCTGTCTTGAATCCGCCCCTGGACCGTGCGCAGTTTGATGTAACCCGGAACTTCAACTACCTCAACCACGCGGCCGTTGGCGTTCTGCCCTTGCGTACGCGCGACGCGCTAACCTCGTTCGTGACCGGTCATGCATCGGGCGGCGTCATGGGCGTCTACAAGTACGAAGCGCAGTTGCCGGCGTACCGCGCGGCCGTTGGAAAATATATCAATGCCCAAGCCGGCGAGATAGCCTTGCTGCGCAATACGGGCGACGGCGCGAACGTCATCGCTGCGGGCATCGATTGGAAATCTGGCGACGAAATCATCACGAACGACAACGAATTTCCCTCCAACGCCTATCCGTGGCTCGCATGCAAACATTTTGGTGCGACGGTCACGTTCGTCGATACGAAGCGCGAACGCATGACCCCGGATGTCCTGCGCAAACACATTTCGTCGCGCACGCGCGTCGTCGCCGTCTCTTGGGTTGGCTTTGATGACGGCTACCGGCACGATCTGGCCGGCCTTGCTCAGGTCGCGCATAAAGCCGGGGCGATTTTCTGCGTGGACGTCATTCAGGGACTCGGTGCGTTTGCACTCGACGTGGACGCCTGCAACATCGATGCAGCGTATGGCGGCGGCGCCAAATGGTTGATGTCTTTGCAAGGTGTGAGCTTTTTGTACGTGCGCCGTACACTTGGTGAACGGCTCCGCTTAGCTGCTCCCGGCTGGCGCTCCGCGGCCGACATGTGGGATTTTCTCAACTACGACCAGCCCGTGACTGCCGATGCCGCGCGGTTCGAAGGCGGCACACCGAACATAATCGGCGGGCTCTCGCTCACGGAGTCGATCGACGTTTTAGAACGGCCCGGCTCTGCCATCGAAACGCACATCATCGGTTTAACTGACCGGCTCTTTGAAGGGCTTAGCAGTCTGCGCGCGCGTATTGCCACGCAGCGCGGCGGCGGTGTCTCTTCGGGCATCGTGACGTTTTCGATTCCAGGGTGCGACCCGGTTGCGCTCGGGAAGATCTTGCAGCAGGAACGGATCGTCACCACGTACCGTTCTAACGGCATCCGCGTTGCTCCCCATGGTTATAATACCGTCGAGGAGATCGACCACTTGCTCGAAGTGACTTCGCAAGCGGTCCCGACCCTTACTTCGGCGTAGAAAGGCCAGACTATGTTAGCCCTAATTCTGATCGCGGCCTTAGACGCCGCGCCTCATTCCGCTGTGGCAGGCCTCGCTGCACCCGGACCCGGCACGTACCATTATAGCGCCTATTTGAAGAACAAAGAGGTTGGTAACAATACCATCACCATCGTGCGCACGGCGGCCGGCATCAAAATTGACGAACGCTCGAGCGTGAGCTTGAGCGCGGGAGATTCGCGTGCGCAAACCTCGATGCTCTTGGATGAGAAGCTATTGCTCGAAGGTTACCACGGCCACTACGAAATGGCCGAGCAGACGATGGACGCAAATGTTACGCTTGCGGATCGCTCCGCCACCGTGACGGCGGGCAAGGATGTCAAGACCGCGCTGCTCGGGGGAACGAGTAAGGGCTTTATCGTTCTCGATGCCGCGATGGTCGCGGGCTTCGTGATGCTGCCGGCGCAGATGCACGCCCTGGGAAATGCTGATGCGACCGTTCTCGTACCGGGGACCGGCGAGTCGTCATTCATCGAGGTGATTCCTGATAATAAGATTGCTCGTCCACCGAATGTGCCGGCTGCTGACGTGAGTATTTCATTTGCCGGGACCTCACCATTTGTCGAATGGTACGATCCCCAAACCTTCGTCGTCGATGAGATCATCATTCCCGGTCAGGATCTGATCGTCAAGCGTAAAGCTTGAGGGCCGCAGCGCAGAGGTTCCATTACAAAATATCGCGCGCCTTTTACGCCGCTTCTTCGTTGCTCCTCGGTTACAACGCTACGGCGTTGCGCCCTCCTCGCGCCTAGAATCGGCGAAAAATGCATCACGATCTTTTGCAATAAACCTCTGCGCTGCGACCCTAGTTCCCGTCCTCTTTGAGAATGCATGACGCCATAACGGCATCGGTCATTCCGTGAATCAGCCGTTTGTCGGAGGGCGCTACCGTCGCTAGAATGCCGCCGAGTTCCACGCCGTCGCCGACGACGAAGAAATATGGGCAAAGCCGCACGCGGCCGTCGAAGTGTTTAATATCGTCGGTGGCCACGTCCAGGTAAGATTGACGTACGCGTTTCCCTTTGTAAAAGCGTTGCAGAATGCGCGGCGTTTTGTAGTACTCGTTCAGTGCCTCGTGTAGTGTGGCAATCCACTCTTCTTTGGTGAGATCGTTTGCAACGCGGACACCCTTTGAACCCCAAGCGAGTTCCGAGAAGCCGGACGGTTTGACTACGAAGTTGCGCTCACTTTTGCCGAGCGTCGCTAGCCGCATCCAATCGCTTACGGGTTCCTCGCCGATCGAGAGCCCTGCGATCACACCCTGCGGTGGCATCGGACGCGGGTCGATCACCCACGTTTCGGGAAAGAGTAACTTAAGCCGCGCGTACACCTGCGGTGCGAGCTCGCTCTTCCAAAGTGTAGTAAGGGCGGGATGATGGAGGAGCGCAAAGGCCAGCTTTTCTTCAAGTTGTGCCTTCGGCGGGGGCGTCATTTTGACGCGCGCATGGCGTGCTGCGTACAGGAGCAGATCTTGCTTGGGCACGTTGAGAAGATCGAAGAGCTCGAAATTGCGGTAGACGGCGTCGAGTTTTTCTTCACGCCCGTCCGGAAAGCGCAAGAACAGTGCTTCTTCGGTGAAGTAGATATCCTGCGGCGCACACACATAGGCCTTAAGCAGTTGCTGCGCGCGTAAGTACTCCGCCATCCATGACAACTCGGCGCGGTAATCTCTCGATTCCTCGGATACCACGATCGCGACGGTCGGATGCTCTTTTCCGGTCGTAGACTTCATCATCGCCGCATAGCCTTGCGGAATCCCAAAGCTGCCGCCGATGCTCTCCATCCCCAGTTTGCAGTACGCTTCCGACATTGCGCCCACAAAGCCCATGCCGCCCGGCACGCTGTCAAGCTCGGATGAAATAAACCCGTCGTCGGTGAGGATTAAGTCCGGACGAATAACTCCGGGCAAATCGCTTTTGAAACGATTTTGTCGCGAAAGCCGGATAATATGTTCGGGTTTACCTTGATCTAAGTATTCCGCAATGAATGCGGGGGCCGTGCCGCGCGCGCTGCGATTATAGAGTGTATTGAGGGCTTTGTAGAAGGCGAAAAGATCGTTACCGATCGTGAGAATACGCTCGAGAGTCGAAGGGGCTAATGCAAACGGCTCGGGAGATACGCGCCACGGAACCTTGGACTCCTCACCTTCTGCGACTCGAAAGAGTCCGGGTGAGATATTCTCGTACAGGTACCGCGCTTGCTCGCGAGCCGTGAGATCGGGTTGGAAAGCCGTACAGGGCATGACGCTCCTAGCCTCTACAACAGATGTCGGGGAGCTTGGCTGAGTTAAAGGCAATGTATTTGCGCCGCATCAGCCCCTAAAATACCCTGATTGGGGAAAAAGTTGCAAGCCCAGGACTTGCTGCGATGCTCCTACTTAATCGTGATCGCGCCGGGGGTAAGGATGGCTGCCTCGATATGAACCGCGCCTGCGTGCATCACGAGCGTGAGATGCAGCGTTCCCGAGAGACCCAGCTGCGAGAGCGAAACATCTTCGATGACGCGCGAGGGATCGTCGCCGGGGATAAACGCCAGCGGCGAGGTTTGCGTGAAGGACCCTTTGGGCGAGCTAAAGCTTTCCGAGACCTGCGTGGCCTCGCGCCCAGGGCGAAGCACGCAGTAGGCGACGGTAACGGGTGTGCCCTTTACCGCGAGAACTTCGCGCGTGCAGCGACCGTCCTGCGCTCCGGCCGGAGCGCCAAGGAGCAGACCCAAAAATGCTGCGAGGGCGATTTGCTTCATAGAGGAGAACCTCACATCACAGTAACGTGAATAGGATAAGCAACGTTGCACGTCCGGCTCTCGGAGTCCGTCCGCTGGAGCGCTCGGACATCGGGCAGATGCAAAGCTGGCAACGGCACACCGACCCCCTTTTCGTCCCGTACAACGTTCCGGTTCTTTCCGGGGATCAGGAAGAGACGTTTTGGCGCTATTGGACGGAAAAGCCGGCGACCATCTCCCTGGCGGGCCTGGTGGAGGGCCGGCTCATCGCTCATATTCTGCTGCGGGACCACGATCCGGTATCGGGGTCCGCCGACCTCGGAATCTCCCTCGACCCGGGCTTCATCGGGCAGGGTCTGGGAACCGGGCTGTTGCGGCTCACGCGCGATTTCGCCTATAAGACACTTGGGATCGAACGCATTACACTTGACGTCGCGGCTTGGAATAAACGCGCCATCAGGGCATATGTGAAGGCCGGGTTCATAGAGACCGGGCGCCGGTGGATCGACTGGGATACCCCCATCGATTTCCGAACGTTACTTGAAGGCCCGGGCAACGAATGGCTCTGGGAACACGTGCGCATTGACACTGGGTATACAATCGTCCTGGTGCGAATGTGCGCTCAGAAGACCCGGAGTATATGATCGATCTTATCGCCCTCGACCTCGACGGCACCCTGCTCAATTCACAAGAAGAAATTTCATCTCCTAACCGCAAGGCGATTCGGGATGCCCTCGAATTAGGCGTACGCATCGTGCTCGTGACGGGCCGCGGTGTGGATACGCCGATCCGTATCTCGCGCGAGCTTGGTCTCAATCTGCCTGTCATTTGCTGCCACGGTGCACTTACGAAAGACTTCGGCGCAAACCGCACGCTTGGTCACATTCCGGTGCCGCTCCAGTATGCGAAGCCCATGATCGAGTATGCCGAACATCACAATCTCGATCTTGCGATCTATAGCGAAGAAACGTTTTACCGCTTACACGGCACCCATCTCTATATGGCCGATATGACCGGCCCCGCATGGAAAGAAGTCAAGAGCTTCAGCGAGATCTTGCATACGGCGCCGACCTTCATCCGCTTCCTGGGAAAAGCTTCGGTCGATGCGATGCGCCGCGAGTTCGGGGACTATCCGTTGCATTTCAAATACGAGACGTGGAATGAATTCATCGAGTGCGCAGTTACCAGCCGCGAAGCAGGCAAACAACACGCCCTTGCGCGCCTGTGCGCGGATTTCCAAATCGAATCCAAGAGCGTGCTGGCCGTGGGCGATTCGCGTAACGATTTGCCGATGCTTCGCTGGGCCGGGATCGGCGTTGCGATGGGCAACTCACTTCCCGAAGTACGGGAGTCGGTACGCTATGTCACGGGCACGAACGATGAAGACGGCGTGGCTGCGGCGATCGATCGATTTGTCCTCTCCAAACCCCGGCGCATGGAAAAGAAACCCGCTTAGTGGCAGTCCTCTAATGCAGAGCACGCCTTCGCCCCAGTACGATAACGAACTGCGGGATATTCTCACGCGGCGCGACTGGTCCGCGCTGCGTGAATTTACGCGCAAGCAAAACGAAGTGCCCGACGACATCTACGAGAAAGACCAGCATTTCTGGGAAGTCTTGCTGCACAAGTTGACCTGCAACCGCCTCGACACCTTAGGGCTGCACGATGACTCGCGCGCCTGGCTGGAACAAAATGGCTACTCAACCGACCTCGGCGGTTACTGAGATTCGCATTGTAGTGCTCGCTTTTGCGCGCGTGCGTGAAATTACGGGCGCCTCCGAGCTTGAACGTACCGTTGGCGCGCTTGCAACGGTGAACGAAGTGTGGGCCGGTCTCGTGGCTGAGATGCCCGGTCTTACCCATTTTTCTTCGAGTATTCGTTTCGCACGCAACGGACAAATTGTAGACGCGGACACGGCGCTGCAGGACGGCGACGAAGTGGCGCTTTTACCGCCCGTGAGCGGCGGCTAGTGGCAGGCCACCAATGATCGAGATCGTCGAGCGGCCGATTGACATGCACCGGCTCTACGAGCGCGTACGTAAGGACGAGCACGGTGCTGTGGTCGTCTTTGTCGGCGTCGTCCGGCAGCGCTCGGATGACGATCGCGCCGTGAGCGGACTGAGTTACGAAGCGTATCACGAGTTGGCAGTGGGCGAAATGAAGGTGATCGCCCAAGAAGTGCTTTCCCGGTTTAGTCCATGTGAGATTGCCATGCAGCATCGTATCGGCGAATTGAAGGTTGGCGAACCGAGCGTTGCGGTTGCAATCGCGACGGCGCATCGCGCGCAAGCTTTCGATGCATGCCGCTATGCGATCGACGAGCTTAAAAAGCGCGTTCCCATTTGGAAGAAAGAACACTACGCTAGCGGCGGGGCGGAGTGGCGGGAGAACTGCGCTGAGCGTTGAGCTGCTGCGCCTTGCCGGCGCGGGCACGCAACTTGCCGTGCTCCGGTACGAAGCGCGCCGCCCTCGCAGCGTGACCATCGTAGCCGGCCACGGCTACTCGAGCTCCAAACAGAATCTAGATTTTCTGTGTGGATTTCTTGCGGGCCATGGGTTCGATCTCTACAGTCTGGATTTTCCGGGCCACAAACTTGGTGCGAGCGGCGGAAGGCTTACCTCGGATGCGCAGCTCGTTGAGGCGATGGGCGCGGTGGTGGAGCACGCTCGAGAGCACACGAACGATACGATCTATACGATGGGACACAGCATGGGCGCGATGACGGCGCTTCGAACAGCCGCGGCCGACCGCAAGGTGCGTGGAACGATTGCGATTGCAACGGGCTACGGGCGGCCGAGCGCCCTGGCTGCCCTCGCGGGCATGTCTAAAAACGATTTCCGCTCTTCCTATGTCGATGGACTTGCGCTGCCCGACTTGGTTGCGAACGCGGATGCCGCATTGGATGCCGCCTTACCGCTGCTCGCCGGACGCCCGGCGCTCTATATCGCAGCGGAGCGCGACATGATGGTCAACCAAAAGAGCGTGCGCGATTTATTCGATCGCGCGCCGGAACCCAAAACATTCGCAACGATCCAAAGCGATCACACGACGGCAGCGGATAACGCGCGTAGCGAGGTATTGGCATGGCTGAGCGTCCTGCATCCGCGCTAAGGCGCTATAGCCGGCATCTGCTTATTCCCGAGGTCGGCCTACCGGGACAAGAAAAACTTGCGGCCGCGCGGGTGTTGTGCATCGGTGCCGGCGGTCTCGGGTCGCCTGTGCTTTCCTATCTCGTGGCCGCGGGGGTCGGACGTCTCGGCATCATGGATGACGACGAAGTCGATCTCACAAATCTCCAGCGCCAAACGCTCTTTACGACGGCGGACATCGGGCGCCACAAAGTCGAGGTTGCCGCCGAACGTCTGCATGCGATGAATCCACAAGTCGCAGTCGACCCCATTGCGCTGCGGTTCGATGCCACGAACGCGCGCGAGCTTGTGCGGTTGTACGATGTGATCGTTGATTGCACAGACCGGTTCGAATCGAGATATCTGATTAACGACGCATGTTTTCTCGAAGGCAAGCCCGACGTCTACGGATCCATTTTCCGCTTCGATGGCCAGGTGAGCGTCTTCGGGATCGCGGGCGCCCCGTGTTACCGGTGCCTTTTTCCCGAGCCGCCGCTCGCGCATACGGTGCCCACGTGTGCGGAGGGAGGTGTGCTCGGCGTTCTTGCGGGCATGGTCGGCACGCTGCAAGCAAACGAAACACTCAAGCTCATTCTGCACATCGGCGCACCGCTCGCCGGACGGCTTGCCTTGATCGACGCATTGCAAGGCCGCACGCGCGAGATTGCTTTTGACCGCGACCCCGCATGCAGACTCTGTAGTCCGGCCGCAACCATAAGAGATGCGATCGAAATCGAGCTCGCGGAGCCGGCGTTCGGCGAAATGAAAGAAATTGAAGGTGACGAGCTCGACGCATGTCTGCGGAGCGCCGTTTTGCTGGACGTTCGCGAACCGCACGAAGCGGTTTTAGGTGTCGTTCAAGGAGCCGTTCACATCCCAGCCTCGGAACTCGAAGCACGCATGCATGAGCTCGACACGGCGCAAGCATACGTCCTTGCATGCCGGGTCGGCGCTCGCTCGCGGTGGGCACTCGGGCGCTTGCGCGATGCGGGATTCGGCAAGCTTTCACATTTGCGAGGCGGGCTGCTAGCGTATGCGGCGCGCGACGGGGAGTTCTCGCTCTTTTAAAAGAACGCCAGACTCCCTCTATGAAAGTGCTCGAAACCAGCATCGCGGATGTCAAGCTCGTTGCGCCCGACGTTTTCAAGGACGAGCGCGGCTTTTTTAAGGAAGCGTTTCACGAATCGCGCTACGCGCAGAACGGCATTCGTGGTCCCTTTCTGCAAGACAATGTATCGCTCTCGTCGCGTAACGTTTTGCGTGGCATGCATTACGACGTGCGTATGGGAAAGCTTGTGCAAGCCCTTTTCGGGCGAGTCTACGATGTCGTTGTCGATATGCGCGAAGGATCTGCGACCTACAAGCAGTGGGACGGTTTTGAGCTGACGGCCGAAAATCATTATCAGGTGTACGTTCCGCCCGGCGTTGCGCACGGTTTTTTGACGCTCAGCGACAAGGCGATCGTACTGTACAAGCAAACCGCGCTCTACGATCCGTCGCAAGAACGTGCGATTAGCTGGCGCGATCCTTCAGTCAACATCGAATGGCCCCTTGGCGGTGAGCAGCCGGTTCTCTCCTCTAAAGATGCCGCGCTCTAGCCTCATGCAAACCCGCCCTTTCGCCTGGACGAAGGCTGCGCTTCCGGTCATTGGCCAGGGCACGTGGGATGTTCCCGAGCACGGCGCGAGACTAGAAGAAGCGGTTCGGGCAATGCGCCGTGGTCTGGAACTTGGTATGACCCATGTGGATACGGCGGAGATGTACGGCGGCGGCCGCGCAGAGGAAATCCTTGCGCAAGCCATTCGCGGATTTCCGCGAGAGCAGCTTTTTCTTACGAGCAAAGTTCTTCCGAGTAATGCGTCCTTCAAGGGAACGATTGCGGCTTGCGAGCGCTCCTTAAAGCGACTTCGGGCCTCGTATCTCGATCTGTACCTGCTGCATTGGCCGAGCTCTTTTCCGATTGAGCAAACCATGAGCGCGCTCGAGCAATTGGTCGCGGACGGCAAGACGCGCTTCATCGGCGTGAGCAACTTTGATGTGCAAGAGCTCAAGGACGCGCAGGCTGCATTGCGGCGCGAGCGTTTGGCATGCAACCAAGTGCTGTACCATCTCAAGGAACGTGGAATCGAGACGCGGCTCTTGCCGTATTGCAAGCAGGAACAGATCGCAATCGTTGCCTACACGCCATTCGGCCGTGGGAAGTTCGCGGCGGACATGCGCGGTGGTGAAGTACTTCATGAGATCGCCGCAAAGTATAAAAAGACGGTGCGTCAGATCGTGCTGCGCTTTTTGACCCGCGATGAAGACGTCTTCACAATTCCAAAAGCGTCGACGCTCAAGCATACGGAGGAGAATGCCGCGGCTACCGGCTTCGAGCTCTCCCCTGAAGAGATCGTGCAGATCGATGACGCCTTTCCGGCGCGAAGTGATGGACGACTCGCTACGCTCTGAACTCGTGCGGCGCGCGCACGAACTGGGCGCAATCGCCGTGCGTTTCACGCGCGCGGGCACCGACGAGCCGACGCACGAACGGCTCGCCAAATCTTTCGAACGCGGAGACCTGGCCACGTGGAGCTATGACGAGCGCTATGCACGCACCGCGTCTTCGCCCCAAGCACTGTTGCCGGCAGCGCGCACCGTTATTTGCATCGCCGTTCCGTACGCAACGGACGCTCCCGCACGCCCTCCGCTCACGGGGCGCGTCTCAAATTATGCGTGGTCAACCGACTACCACCGCCGTATGCGCGCGTTACTCAGCGAGCTTGCGCGGAGCGTCCCAGGCGACGTTGCAATTGTCTGCGACACGGCGCCACTTGCCGAACGCGCCTTCGCCGCCCGTGCCGGTTTAGGCTGGATCGGAAAACACACCAATCTGATTCATCCCGAACTCGGCTCGTTTATTTTTCTCGGCGAGATTCTTACAAGCGTCGACTTTGGAGAAGATGCACCTCTGAAGAAGACGTGCGGCTCTTGCGTGCGCTGCGTTCAGGCTTGTCCAACCGGCGCGTTACGCGGCGACTACACCATCGATGCGACACGCTGTATCGCCGATTTAACGCAGCGAACGGACTCCATTCCGCGCGAGATGCGTGCGCAGATCGGTGACTGGGTGTGGGGCTGTGATATCTGCCAGTTGGTGTGTCCGCCGACGATGCAGGCGCGACCGCATGCTGATCGTGCAAACGATGCGGTGCCGGAGCTTGCGGCGCCCTCGCTGCAAAAGCTCTTGCGGCTGCGCAGCAGCGAGTTCAAACGGTTGTACCGCAACTCCGCGGTCGGCTGGCGCGGTGCGGCCGTGCTGCGACGCAACGCGGCGGTTGCGCTCGGAAATGCGCTCGACCGCTCGGCCGTTCCCGCCCTCTCGGATGCCCTGTCGCACGATCCGCACCCGATGGTGCGCGAGCACGTAGCTTGGGCGCTCGGGCGTATCGCCTCGCCTGCCGCCCTCGCGGCGCTTCGGACACGCTTGGAACGTGAAGAAAATCATGCCGTGCGCTTGGAGATCGACTCTAGTCTGGAACCCTTCGGTACGGCGGGGCGTTTTAACTCATAGTATGAAACAACTGCGATTCTGCGCCATTCTTTTTCTACTGCTCGGCGAGGCCTTCTGCGGCGCGCGCCAGCCCGTTTGGGCGAGCGGCGACATGCTTGCGCGAATGTCGGGGCTCAACCCGCATTTGCGCTCCTATCAAGCGGCCATCCATGTCGATATTGCCCTGCATACCTTCCCGTACATCAGCCCCAGCCTCGACGGGATGTACTACCACAAAGAGCCGAGCAAAGATAAAATTGCATTTAATACGGTTCCGGCAATTGCCGCACAATTCAATAAAATCTATCCGCACGTCGAGAGCCCGTCGCGCTGGAAGTCGGTCTTCGTTGTAACGAATCAAGGTGACGACGGATCGCGAACGACGTTCAAGCTGGTCCCGCGCGTTCGCGGACGCATCGACCACATCACCGTGAAAGTCGACGACAAGACTGCGACCATCCCGCAAATGACGTGGAACTACAACGATGGGGGCTTCGCGACCCTCAACCAGACCTTCACGCAAGTCAGAGGGAATTACATCGCTAATTCGCAGACCGGCCATGTGGAGTTTCCCAACTACAAGGCCGACGTCACCTCGTCATTCTCAAATTTTAAGATCAATCCGCCGATTCCGGACTCCGTCTTCAGGCAGAACTAAACCGGCTCCAGGTCGAAGGAGCCCGCAATGGCCCTCGAGCTCATCGACCTGATTGCGCCGCCGCTGGCCGATCAGTTCAACCGCCCGATCACGTACCTGCGCATCTCCGTCACGGATAAATGCAACCTGCGGTGCGTGTATTGCATGCCTTCCGAAGGCTTGCCGTGGCTGGTCAAGAGCGACGTGCTTTCCTATGAGGAGATCGTGCAAATCGTGCGTGCCGCGGCTCGAGTGGGAGTGCGCAGCATTCGACTCACGGGCGGCGAGCCGCTCGTACGGCGCGATCTGTGGAAGCTCGTCCAAGCGATCGCTGCCACTCCCGGAATAGACGATATCGCGCTCTCGACGAACGGATTATTGCTCGCCGATCAAATCGAAGGCTTGCGCGATGCGGGCCTAACGCGCGTCAATATCTCACTTGACACCTTGCGCGAAGACCGCTTTTTAGAGATCGCACGCCGGCCCGGACTCGACCGCGTGCTCGCGGGCATCGACGCTACCGTTGCAGCCGGTCTTGTGCCGCTGAAAATAAATTGCGTTGTGATCCGTGGCCACAATGAAGACGAGGTTGCGGACCTTGCGCGGCTGACCATCCATCGACCCGTATTCCTACGCTTCATCGAAGTGATGCCTGTTACCGAAAACTTGCAGATGCAGGCGGCGGGCTACATATCGTCCGATGAGATTTTGGAATTAGCGGCAACTGCAGGGAAGCTCCGTGCTGTGTCCGGTCCGGGTGGCAACGGTCCGGCGAGGTATTTCGCATTCGATGGAGCCTCCGGTGCAATCGGCGTGATCAGCCCCCTATCGCACGACTATTGCGATCGTTGCAATCGCGTTCGACTCACCGCCGACGGGCGCTTGCGTCTGTGCCTTTTCGGCGATCAGCATGTGGACTTGCGCCGTCCGTTGCGAGCGGGCGCGAGCGAAGAAGACCTTGTAGCACTCTTACAAGGCTCGATGGCCATTAAGCCCGAGCGGCACCATCTCAAATTGGGCGAGAGCTCCAGCCGCATGCGCGCATTCTCCGAAATCGGCGGATAGCGCCCTCCGAGGGCCGCCCCCTCGTAAAAGACGGCAGTCACGAAGCGGCGAAGGTTAGCGTTAGCTGACAAAGGGGGGCCCCAAGATGGAGCAGGTCTACCTCAACGCCACCGAAGCGCCGGTGGCCCACGCCCGCATAGAAAGCCTCGTCCGGGAGCACCAGACGAAGCTCTCTCGGTACGTGCGCCGCATGGTTGGTGACCCCGATGTTGCGCTCGACATCGCACAGGACGTGTTCTTCGCTGCGTACCGGACCTTGCAGTCCGATCCGGAGCGCCCACTGACTGCCGGCTGGTTGTACAAAACCGCCACCAACAACGCGATCTCGTTTTTAAGGAGAAAGAAAATCGTTCGCTTTACGCCGCTGGACCGGGACTGGGAAGTTCGCGGTTTGCGCATTGATGAGCGCAGCTCGGCCTCGATCGATCTTCAGAATGCCATGCAAAAATTACCGGGCGACCAGGCCGCGGCCATCATGTTAACCAGTTACGCGGGCTATTCGTCGCAAGAAGCTGCATCGATACTTGGAACTAGCGCCGACGCCGTTCGTCAGCGGGTGTGCCGGGCGATGCGCACGCTGCGAACGGTTATGACGGAGCGTGTGTGAGACTTTCCCCGCACGACCGTGCAGAGGTGCTGGCCGGAGCCATCACACTCGGCGAAGCCACGGATGAAGAACTTCTCGAATATCGCAGGCATCTTGCCGGCTGTGCGAAGTGTTTGCAATCCCTTGGTGGCGAGCACGAACTCGAACGCTTAAATAGCGTCGTTCAAGAAGCGCACGCAAGCGAAATCTGGGAGCCCGACGTACGCGGCCCACTCCTGGATCGTGTTAACCTTACCCCGCGGCGCGTTGCTCGTTACGGCTTAGGAATTCTCGGGATGTGCCTGTGCATCTCACTGATCGGACACTTTGTCGTCGGATCGACTTTTGCACGGCCCTTCGCCGATCCACTCGTTATCAGCTACGAAGGCAACAAGGTCGTACTTGAGCGACGCTCGGTGCGCGATGAAAAAACTCCAGTGCCCGCCCCGCCCCGTACGACGGTGGTGGAACACAACATCGTGCATATGGCCGCGCCTGCTGGTATTACGAAGGCAAAACCAATGCTGACGCACCACGAAGTTGCAATGGCTGCCCCGGCCGTTGCACACGATGCGGCTCCCCAAGCGCAGGCGCCCTCGACGTACAATGCGAGTCCGGCCAATGTTCCGCCGTGGGAGAGCGCGCTTAGGAAACGCGCGCCTGCGTATACCGGCCCAACCACAACCGCTGGAAGTGCGCGTGCGGAATCGTTGACGATTGCGGTGAGCTACAGCACGCGGGAAGCCGTTCCGGAGGCGGGCGAGACGGCAATCAACCCGCAGCCTCCCGCGATTGCAGTGCAAGAAGGCGCGGAGGGCACGACTGCCTTTGAGGTGCTCATCGACGAGCAGGGCAATGCGACCAAGTGCATTATTACCAAGCCGGCCGGCTATGTCGTGCTCGATGAAACCGTATGCAATGCCGCAATGTCCGTGAAGTACAAGCCCAAGACACTCAATGGAAAAGCCGTACCCGGGGTGTTTCGCGACGCGTTCACCTTCCGGCCGCCGAACTCGCAGTACTAAAGAACGTTTGTCTTAGTCGACGTTTTTGCGGAAGAAGCAGAGCATCTTGGTCTTTTCCGCCATGATCCGGAACTCTTCGAAGCCCCAGCGTTTTGCCTGCGCGAGCGCTTTGTTTTGATTCATCGGTAGGCAAAACGTCAATGTCTTGACGTTTTTCTTGCGCGCGATACCTTGCACTTCGTGCACGAGTTCGTTGCCAACTTCCGCGGGAGCGCCGGGCTTGATGCGCAGGCCTTCCATCATTGCAATATCGCGGCCGTTTGCGGCTTCCGGATCGTTGTACCCGACCGGAAAAGAAAAGACGATCTGGACTAGTCCTAGGATTCCGCTGCCGTCTTCGGCGACGAGGATGAGCCGCCGCCCGGCCTTCTGTTCTGAGAACCAGGTGCCGATGCGTTTCTCCCAAGTTTCGTTCGGCGGCGGTTTTCCACCGACGAGCCCTTCGGAAATCAGGCGAGCCGCATCCGCGTCCTGCCCGTATCGAATAAAAATTTTTCGTCCAGCCACGGCTGGAGAGTACGACGGGGCGGGAGTTCATCACTGCTTATTCCGAATTCTGTAGGCAGTGCGTGTGCTGTATCGATTTTCCCGCGATCTCCGTCTCGACGACCACGCGGGTTTGGCAGCCGCGGCCGAACACGGTGAAATTCTGCCCGTATTGGTCCTCGACGAGGCGCTGCGCGAACACATTTCACGCTCCCCGCGGCGCGCAGCTTTCTATTGCGAAGCGGTTGCAGCACTCGATCAAGCGCTGCGCGCCCGCGGAACGCAACTTCTTGTGCGCCACGGTCCACTCATTGCAACGTTGCTTACGCTCGCAAAAGATACCGGCGCGTCTGCAGTGGTTTGGGGCGCCTCCTATGATGCCCGCGCGATGGAAGTGGAGCGCGACCTGCAGTCGCGCTTAGAAGAACGTGGGCTGCGAGCCCTCATCGTGCACGATTCGCCCGCGATTCCGCCGGAGGAAACGGCAATGGAAAAATCATCGGCGGGTGAGGGATACCGGGCGCTCGTTCCTTACGTGGAGAAATGGCGCGCTTTGGAAGTCGGCAGTTTTGAAGCGCCGCTCTTTATGCGGTTTGCGCCTCTGGATTCGCTCGCCCCGCAAAACCAAGCGCTACCGGCGCCTGAGGAGTTCGGGTCCTCGCGGATGGAACTTGGAGCAACACCGCGGAGCGCCGCAGATCAGTTGGCGCAATTTCTTGCAGTGGACGCGCTGCAATATTCCGTCGCGGCCAACGTTCCCGCGGACGATCGCACCTCGCACCTCTCGGCTCATCTTTCCGTTGGAACGATTGCCGCCCGTACCGTCGTGCGTGAAACCAAGCGGCGTCTCGACGACCCATTTTTACTCACCGAAGAGAAGGCTTCACTGAAAAGATATTTGAGGGGGCTCGCGCAGCGGGACTTTTTTCTGCAGCTCATGTGGTTCAATCCCCAAACGGCGCAAGAACCGCTTCAGGAAAAAATGCGCGCGTTTCCCTTTGCGAAGACGCACCCCGCGCTCGATGCGTGGAAGGCCGGACGCACCGGCTACCCGATTGTCGATGCAGGCATTCGCCAGCTTCGTGCGACTGGGTGGATGCATCCGCGCGTGCGGTCCATTGCGGCGTCGTTCTTATGTTTCGATTTGGGCGTCGATTGGAAGGTCGGCCTCGCGGAGTGGGATCGTCATTTCATCGAAGACGATCCCGCACTTTCAAACGGAAACTGGCAATGGATTGCCGGCGTCGGCGCTGATCTCGCCGCGTATCCGCGCATTTATAATCCCATAAAGCAGGCGCGTCGTTTCGATGCACAGGGAACCTATGTGCGTCGCTACATACCCGAGCTCGCCGACCGGTTTAACGTTGTGCAACCGCGCGGGACCCGCACAGCGCTCGAGTTACCGCTCTTTGGCCCAAACACGTATCCGGATCCGGTCGTCGACCATGAAAAGGCAGCGCGCGATTTTCTGACGCGCTACAATGTGTGGACGGCTACTGACCGAGGGGCATCCGTTCGTCAATCCAGTCGGTGATGATCGGGATGCGAACATCTTCTCCGTTATACGTCTTGATGCCGTAGACAATGCTGCCGACCAGCCACACCGGAAAAAGAATCGCGAGCAGAATTCCGGCGCTGATCTGCAGGAACGGAATGCCGAGCATCATCGAGCAGATGAAGCCGAATGCCGCCATCCCGCCGGTAAATGCAAGCGACTGATAGACCTGCCGCCGCAGGGCCGGAGACTGCTTGCGGTCCAGCAGCGCTAAGAGCGCAAGCGGAGGAAGCGGATATCCGAGTGCGGCGATCGCTCGGGACTCCACCGAGTCGTTCATCGTAGCGACGGCCGCGCTACGCGCGCGGGGCGACCGGCCGTAGTTCGGAACCTGGCCCGGTAGCGGTTTTTGCGTTGCCGCGGCAGCATCGATCTTGGCAGCTAGGCGGCAGCCGGGGCACATGCCGTCGTCCATGCGGCACGTCGCGCAGATGGGTTTGCGGCAGTCCACGCAACTGGAGACGGACGGTACGTTGGTGTGAAAATAGCAATCCACGATTGGCAAAGCTCCCTGTGAAGTAAGATCCTCAAATCCACGTACCGGGCCAAGGGCCAAGAGGTTTCACCCACGGGATGCGGCAACCGCAAACAACCGTGACCCGATCTCAAACGCTCCGGCGCCTCGCTCAGGATGCCCGCCCCTACTACCCACGCCTAGCCGTTGCTCTGCTGCTCGGGATCCTCGCAGGCGTCTCAGTGCTGGTCATCCCGCACGCCTTTGCGATCGTTCAGGGCGAGATCTTCCAGGCGAAGAATCCGAATGCGCAGCCGCTGTACCGCGCGATGGCCCTGATCTTTATCAGTCAGTTTATCGCGGCTTTTGCGACCTATTCGCAAACCTATCTCAATGCGTGGTGCGGCCAGCACATCATCGCAAAGATGCGCGTGCGCCTGTTCGACCGCATTCTCCACTTACCGCTCGCGCAATTCGACCGGTGGCGGCCGGGGGAACTCATTTCAAGATTCAATTCGGACATGCAACTGATGACCGATGCGGTCACGGTCTCGCTGCCCCAACTTGTCCAAAACACGGCGCAGTTTATCGGCACGATCGTGCGCATGTTCATGATCGATTGGTTGCTGACGCTCTCACTGTTTGTCCTGGCACCAATCATCTCGCTTGCCGTGGGACGCTTTAGCACGCTCATTGCGACGGGCTCGATGCGCTCTCAAGAACGCATTGCGGATCTCTCTTCAAACCTCACCGAAGTACTCCAAGGTCAGCGCATCGTCAAGGCTTTTGGGCGCGAAGAGTACGAAGTCCAGCGTTTCCGGGCTCGCAATGCCGACTATTTCGGCACCTACATGAAACTCACGCAGTTCATCAACACCCAGCCGCTCGTGCTCTCGCTGGTCTTGCTCGTCGGCATCCTCGCGATCGTGTTCGCAATTTCGCGTGAAGTCTTGGTGGGCCGTATCAAGGGCGATGCAGCAATCGAGTTCCTGACGCTCATCGTGTTTCTCGTCAATCCCATGAACCGCTTTGCGGCCTTTGTTTCGGACATCAACAAAGCAATTGTGGGAGCGGGCCGCGTGTATGAAATCATCGACCTGCCCGTCGAGCGTGAAGATGGAAGCAACGCAGTCTCAACGAGCAGCATCAAGGGGCGCATCGACTTCGAGAACGTCCAGTTCGCGTATGCCGGCAAGGAGACGCCAGTGCTCTCGGGATTTTCCGCCGGGATCGAAGCGGGCGAGATCGTTGCGCTCGTGGGTCCCTCGGGGGCCGGCAAGACAACTATTGTGAATTTGGTCCCACGTTTTTACGAGCCGCAAGGCGGGCGCATTACGCTGGACGGCCTTGATCTTGCCACGATCCGTCTGCGCGATCTGCGCAACTCGATCGCGATCGTTCCCCAAGAGCCGCTACTTTTCCGGGGCTCCATAGCCGAGAACATTCGCTACGGAAAACTTGGGGCGACCGATGAAGAGGTCCAGGCCGCGGCCTCCGAGGCGAATGCCGATGAATTTGTTCGAGCCTTCCCTGAAGGGTATGAAACCCAAGTCGGGGAGCGAGGCAACCGGCTCTCCGGCGGCCAGCGGCAACGCATCTCGATCGCCCGCGCGATTTTGCGCGATCCGCGTATCCTCATCTTAGATGAAGCCACAAGTGCTCTGGATAGCCATTCGGAAGCGCTGATCGAGCAAGCCCTGGACCGCTTGCTACCCGGTCGTACCACCCTGATCATCGCCCATCGGCTCTCCACAATCCGGCGAGCGCACAAAATCCTGTACATTGAGGCGGGCTCGGTTCGTGAGATGGGCACTCACGAGAGCCTGCTTGCTTTAGGGGGAGCGTACGCCCGCCTTCACGCGAGCCAGTTCGGCGCTACTCTTAACCGTACAAATTAAAGGCGGCCTCCTCCGCGGCCGATAGTTTTACTACATGAGCGATCTGAACTTCGGCACCACTGTCGACATGCTCAAAAACGCGATGGATGGCGCCGGTACGACGCACCAAGCGTTGGCAAATAATATTGCCAACGTCAATACGCCGAATTTCCGGCGCTCGACCGTCTCTTTTAAGGAAGCGCTCGCCGCAACCGAGGGGACGCCGCCGGATCCGGATACCCTGGCTATGGTCACCAACAGCGAGCGGCAGATCACAACCGACGGCAGCTCCGCGCCTGTCCCATTTGAATCGCCCAAACCACAGGTTGACGACACCACCCAAATGCGGGTCGATAAGAGCAATGTCGACATCGATCAAGAGATGGCACAGCTTTCGATCAACTCAGGCTACAGCGGAACAATGGAGCAACTGTTGCAAGTCCAGTTTATGCGACTGCGTGAATCCATTACGGGGAATCCTTAAATGGGCTTTTACAGTTCAGTCGAGATTAGTGCCTCGGGGCTTTCGGCCGAACGTCTGGCAATGGACGTCATCGCGAATAATATTGCGAACGTCAATTCGACGCATGGCGGCCCCGGGGGCGGCGCTTTCAAGCGGCAGCTCGTGGTATTCTCCCAAAAAGCAGATACGCCTGAGAATAAAACAGATTCGCTTGACTCCCAAGATCAAAGCTATGGCCAAGCCGGCGTGCAATCGCTTGGCGTCATTAGCGATCCGAGCCCGGATAAGCTGGTCTTCGACCCGTCCAATCCGGATGCTGATGCGCGCGGCTACGTGCACATGCCTAACGTCGAAGTCGTTAAAGAAATGGTCGACATGATGGCCGCATCGCGCGCCTACGAAGCAAATGTCACCGCGATCCAAGAGGCCCGCAACATGGGCAACGCCGCACTGCAATTATTGAAAAGCTAGTAAAGGTTAGAGAGAGAGAATATGGACATCCCTTCGTTCGGTAGTTCGATGAGCAAAGTCGTTCCGGGCACATTCGTTCCGGATATCGGCTCAAGCAACGCACCAAATACGACGCCGCTGCCCGATGGCGCTGCCGGCGGTGTTACCGGCGCGGCTCCCACGCAGTCCTTTTCGGATACCCTTAAGGGAATGCTGAGCGAGGTCAACGATAAGGTCAATACCTCCGACCAGAATACGCGCGATTTGGCATCGGGCAAAACGACAGACATGACCAAGGTCGTTACTTCGGTTGAGGAAGCCAATCTGGCTATGCAGTTCACGCTTTCGATGCGTAATAAGCTCATGGAATCGTACCAAGAAATTTCACGCATGAGCGTCTAGCGCTCACACGCGACGATCGATAAAAGAGCCCGGCACGCAGCCGGGCTCTTTTTAACTGCCTCCAAACCGGGAATAAGCTGGGCATGCCCCGCACTGCGAGCCGGCTCTTGGGTGGCCGTTACCGCGTCGCGAGCCTTCTCGGTGAAGGCGCGATGAGCACGGTCTCTCGCGGAGCCGACGAGTTGCTCCAGCGCCCGGTCGCCATCAAGCTGCTCAAACCACTGTATGCATCGGATGACGATTTCGTGGAGCGGTTCTACAACGAGGCGCGCTCTGCCGCAAAGATCGTTCATCCGAACGTCGTTTGTGTTTACGATGTGCTTACCGACGGAAAAGCACACGCGATTATCTTGGAATACGTGGAGGGCCGATCGCTTGCGACGATCCTCGCAGAAGGCCCGCTTTCCGAGCATCAAGCGGTTGCGTACCTGCGGCAGATCGCCCAGGCACTCGGCGCCGCACATACCCAAGGCATATTGCATCGCGATATCAAGCCCTCAAATCTGCTCGTCGATGCGCAGAAAACGCTTAAGGTCGCGGATTTCGGTCTCGCAAAAGCCGCCGAAGGAGCCGACCTCTCGCTCACGCAACCGGGAACTCTCCTCGGAAGCGTCCAGTATTTCTCCCCCGAACAAGCACAGGGAAAAGCGCTCACCCCGGCCTCGGATCTGTACAGCGCCGGCGTGGTTGCCTATCAAATGATCTCCGGTGATGTTCCCTTTACGTCGGATTCGCCGGTCTCGACGGCCGTGGCCCATGTGACGCAGCCCGCGCCTTCGCGCCGCCGACTGGAGACAATGATGTCGGCGCCGCTCGCGGCAATCGTCCAGCGGCTGCTGCAGAAGGACCCCGGGAAGCGGTTTGCGTCTGCGCCCGAGCTCGATGCGGCGCTTGCAGTGCTGGACGATTCGCTCGTGCAAACCAACATTGCTTTTGAGTCGCCGACAATCGTAAGAACCGCACCGGCAGCGCAATTTGCCGCTCCAGAGAATGTGCTGGATCGCTTTTGGACGTGGTCGCAAGAACGATCGAAAACGATTGAAAGCCGCCTGCCGCGGATTGAAGTGGCCCGGCTGCGGGGCGAACACTCTCCCTACGTAGCGGTCGGCGCGCTGTTCCTTTTACTGATACTCGGGGCGATTGCGTCCTTGGCGCGTCCCTCGACCGTTACCGTATCGAATGTGAGGCATCTGCAACTCGCCGCCGCAGAATCGCACCTGCGCACGGCCGGCCTTGCCACCACCTCGATCAAAAGAACAAGTCAAACGGCACCGTCGGGAACGGTCATCGACCAGACCCCGGCCGCCGGCACCGTCCTGCATCCGGGCGACACGGTACGCCTCGCGGTGAGCAGCGGTCCTCCGCTTGTTGCCATTCCAGATCTCCTTGGGCACTCGTTGCTTGAGGCCGGCAACGTGCTCAAACGCATGAAGTTGCGGACGACCTTCGCGGCGCGTATCACCAATGCGCCCGCCAACACCGTCATCCAAGAGATCCCCGCGGCCGGATCACGGGTGCGCGCATATAGTCACGCCCTGTTCGTAATTTCAACCGGTCCCTCACCGAGCATCATCTATTCGGGCGGCGGAGGCGACGGGGGCGACTAGCATTCTTAACCTAGTGACGCCGCCGGCGGGGCACGGGCGCTAAAGTCGCCCGGTTCGCCTTCCGATATCCTATAAGTAAGCGGCTGGACTACCTTCGCACAAGGTGGGGGCCGCATCGGAACCCGACTGATTGACGGTTTCGAGGGACCCTGCAAAGGTCCACCAAGTTTGTGCGGAGGTTTTTTAAATTGGTACGTGGCCTTTATACGGCGGCGGCTGGGGCGCTAACGGCTCAAGCAAAAGCTGATGTCATCGCAAATAACCTTGCGAACGTCAACACGAGCGGCTTCAAGCAAACGCTGCTGCAAATTGAAGCGGCAACGCCTTTCAACATCTACCGTATCCAAACGGATCCGGGCAAAACGCCGGGCACGACCGTTCCCGGCCAGCATGTCATGCAGTACGTAGGACAGCTCGGCACCGGCTCGCTCGTGATGGATACTCCCACAAATTTTGAAGAAGGCGCGTTCGCTCAAACCGGCAACACGCTTGATGTAGCACTTTCGGGGCCCGGGTTTTTCGCGATCCAAACGCCGCAAGGCGTGCGCTATACGCGCGACGGCTCGTTCGTGCGTAACAATCAGGGCCTGCTGACGACGCAGCAAGGCGACCTCGTGCTCGGCAAAGCCGGCGCGATTACCGTGCCGCCGGCGGCGAAATTCGAAGTCGGCACCAATGGCGCAGTGAGCGTGAACGGCCAAACGACCGATCAAATGCGGCTCACGGAATTTACCAATTTGACCGCGCTGCGCCCCGAAGGCGATAACCGCTTCGTCAACACCGGCGCTGCGGGTCCCGTGGCTGCGGCAACAACTTCAGTCAATCAAGGTTTCGTTGAAAAGAGCAACGCGAACGTCGTGCGTTCGATGGTTGATTTGATCAACGCCGAGCGTTGGTTCCAAGCAAATGAAAAAGTTATCCAATCAGAAGACGACATGACGAACAACGTTATATCAAACGTTGGGCACACCCGTTAAGGAGCAATTGAACTAACTATGATGCGAGCACTTTACACCGCTGCGAGCGGCATGATTGCCCAACAATTCAACATCGATACGATTTCGAACAATCTTGCGAACGTCAATACGACAGGGTTTCGTAAGAACCAAGCGCGTTTTCAGGATCTGGTGTATCAAGAATTGCGCGCCCCCGGATCACCGGTCGGCGCAAGCCAAATTCCCGTAGGCCAGGACGTCGGTCTCGGCGTAAAAGTCGGCGCGTCGCAAAAAGTCTTTAGCCAAGGCACGCTGATCCAAACCGACAACAACCTCGACGTCGCAATCGAAGGTGATGGATTCTTTCAGATAACGCAGGCCGACGGCACCACCGCTTATTCGCGGGACGGCTCATTCAAGCGCGATGCCAACGGGTCGATGGTTACGGCCGACGGCTTGTTTCTCTCGCCGCAAATTACGATTCCCGCCAACGCCTCGAGCGTTGCCATCGGCCAAGACGGCACGGTGAGCGCGCAGATTCCCGGTTCGAGCGTTCCGCAGCAGCTTGGTCAAATCCAACTCGTGCGCTTCACGAATAACGCCGGACTCTCGCCGATCGGCGGCCACAATCTCTACACGCAGACCGCGGCCTCCGGTGCGCCTATCGTTTCCACCCCCGGCCTCAACGGTACCGGAACGCTTCAAGGCGGCTACCTGGAACAATCAAACGTCGCCGTCGTTGAAGAAATCGTCAACATGATCGTCGCCCAGCGCGCCTTTGAAGCGAACTCTAAGGCGATTCAGACATCCGATCAGATGCTCGAGACTGCCGTAAATACGAAACGCTAAGGATGATGATGCGCACGCTCGTTGCACTGATCATAATTGCACTCTCGGGGCTGCCATCGGCAGCTCCGGCGGCGCAGCGCGTTCAGTCGCAAACGATCAGCGGGCGCACTATCGCGGGTCTCGCCGACGGCATGATCCGCGCGCTCAAGGTCGACAAAGATCATTCGATCTTGCCGGCATTCTCGGTGCCGGATCAAATCATGCCCGCCGGCCGGCTTGTAATGCAAGCCGGCACGCCGCTCGTGAATCCGAGTTATATAAATGTTCCCGTGACACTCTCCATCGACGGCAAGGCATCCCGCTTTGTTTACGTAGGCTACCGCATGCAACAATACTCCAAGCAAGCGGTCGCCGCGCGCGACATCGCGCCCGGAACGATTATCGCAGAAGAAGATGTGAAGATGGCGCGCGTCGCATTTGTCGGCCGGCAGCCGAACAGTACCGATGTGCTTATCGGACGCCGCGTCATCGCCGCGTTCGTAAAGGGCCAGTCAATTTTTATCGACTCCACGAGCGTGGATCAGATCGTGAAGGCCGGTGCGAGTGTTATTATGACCGTGCGCGACGGGGGCGTCGCGCTAACTGCCGATGTTATTGCAAGGACGAGCGGTGGACTTGGCGACCAAGTCACCGTGTATAACCCGTTGACGAATAAACAGCTCTCAGGCACCGTCACGGGCCCAGGAAGGGTAGAACTCGAGTTACCTGGAGGAGATACGCAGTGAAAAAACTGCTTGCGCTACTTTTTGTTTTTGCGATGACGGCGGGCATTGCGGCCGCAGATTCCTTGTATGTTGCCGGGCCGCCGCCCGCAGCCGCCGGACATCCCCTACGCTTAGGCCCCGATCACCGCGCCCAACAGGTTGGCGACCTCCTCGGCGTGCAGTTTAATTTCTCGGTTCAAAACTCAAGCACGCAAAACATTACGAATACCAAAGGCTACAGCCTTGCGCTCGCGCCTGCCACCGGGAATGCGGCTTTGAGCTTCTTGCGTTTCGCCACCGGAATGGGTGGCAGCACGGGCACGCAGAGCGCCAATTCCAACACCGGCACGAACACGTTCGTCACCGCCATGATGGCAACGGTGACGAATGTGCTCCCCAGCGGCGCCCTCGAAATCGGCGGCGACCAGAATCTCGT
>JBHEMH010000006.1:2013-104052 GCA_046262675.1 Vulcanimicrobiaceae bacterium | reverse complement strand
ACCTTGCACTCTTGGAAGTTCGCGATAACGGCAAACCGATTTCGACCGCAAAGGGCGAACTCGGTGCAATTGTCGATACGTTTGAATTTTATGCGGGTGCCGCTACGAAAAATTACGGTTCGACGTTGCCGGGCCCGATGCCGAACTATCTCGCGTACACGGTTCCAGAACCGGCCGGAGTCGTCGGTGCAATCGTGCCGTGGAATTTTCCCCTCTTGCTCACGAGTTGGAAAGTTGCGCCGGCGCTTGCCGCAGGCTGCACCATTGTTCTTAAGCCCGCGCCCTCGACGCCGCTGTCGGCAATAGAACTCGGCAAGATCGCCCTTGAAGCCGGTTTGCCCGAAGGCGTGCTCAACATTTTAACCGGGCCGGGACGCGAACTCGGGCAGGCTCTGGTCGAACATCCGGGCATCGACAAGATCGCTTTCACCGGAAGCACCGCAACCGGCAAGCGTGTAGCTGCAACGGCGGCGCAAACACTCAAGCGGGTCACCCTTGAGCTCGGTGGAAAATCGCCGTCGCTGATTTTCGATGATGCCGACATCGATGCAGCCGTCGCCGGCGCACTGTACGGCATCTTTTACAATGCGGGGCAAACGTGCGAGGCGCGCTCGCGCGTACTCGTGCATGAAGTGATTTACGATGAGTTTGTTGCCAAATTCAGCGAGAAAGCCAAAACCCTGCGCATCGGAAATCCCGAAGATGCGCAAACGCAGATCGGTGCGATTACCATGCAAGAGCAGTTCGAGAAGATCGCTTCGTATTGCGACATTGCCGAACAAGAGGGTGCAACGCGGCTGTTCGGCGGGATGCGCGCCGAAATCGAAGGTGCCAACCAGGAGGGGAGCTTCTGGGCCGCAACTGCTTACGAAGCCTCGCCTACGCATCGGATCTCACGCGAAGAAGTCTTTGGTCCGGTCGCGACCTTCTTGAAGTTTGCAAATGAAACCGATGCAATAAAAATTGCCAACGATTCCGACTACGGACTTTCCGCCAGCGTGTGGACGCAGAACATCGGGCGCGCTAACCGCGTCACGAAAGCGTTACGTTCTGGGACGGTTGCGATCAACACGCCGTACGCAGTCTTTCCGGGCATCCCCTTCGGCGGGTACAAGCAGTCGGGTTACGGCCGCGAGCTTGGCTTTGAGACCCTGCGTCTGTATTCGGAGATCAAGAGCGTGATCACGTACGTCGGAGAGAAACCCATCAACCCTTTTGGGGTATAAGTCAGTTATCGAACAGCTAAAGATCGGTTCAACGTACGATACCGCCTACGGAACGCTCTGGAAGGATGGCACCTATTTCCCCCGCGGCACGAAAGTGCTCGTGGTCGGGTTGCACCTCGACCAAGGTTTCTGCGTGCGCTTTCCGGCCGAGATGGACGGGGAGCCACTTGAGACGTGGGAAGACTGGACCGAGACGGATTTCGTAGCCGAAGAAGGCACCGTAGAACCCGCGCAAAGCATTTCCGCTTCGGTACTCGCCGAAGCGCGTGAAGTACTCAGCGATGCTGAAGACGGCTGTCATTTGCATTTGCACGAAGGCGAAGAATAAACGCCGGAGATTTTAATTTCCGAGGGTGATCGTTTGCCCGATCGAAATCGACGGCTGGCAGTCCACGACTTTGATAGGCGAGGCTTGGCCGGCCGGCGTGTAGTTTGCACTAAAGCAATATTGGACGTTCGGGGCGCCGACCGAAAGCGTTACGGCTCCGCTTGCGTTTGTCGTTCCGGATTGCAACGCCGTGCTGGGCGTTCCGGTGGCATACGTATAACCCGCCGATTCTGTAACCAGCACGCCCGGTTGGTATACGCCCTGGAAGGTGAGCACCACGTTTACTGTCGTCGCGAACGGCGACGGCGTGGGGGTAGCCGGAACGACCGGAATGCTCTTGCCTTTGCAACCCGAAAAAAGAAGAGAGAGTGTGAGAAGTGCGACGGCGCCGCGTTTCATGGATGCTCCTGTTACCCGGCGGGCAGAATGGATTCGAAGAAGTTCGTCGCTTTCGATGATAGAAGGCGATAGTACTCGCGAAAGAGTGCCGATGCCACACTTCCCGGCCAATGCGCGGGCAACAGTGCACTGGGCAGCCCTGGATCCAAATACAAAAAGCGGCGGAAGTCTTGCACGAGCCATACCCGCTCGACGAACGCTTCTGCAGGTGAGACGGCGCCGCGAGCGCGTTCGATTTCGATCCGGGGCGCATAGTACTCGATGAATTCGCGATAGGCGATAGCGATGAGTTCCAAATCCCAGAACCGCTGCAATAATTCCGAATCGGTTAACGGACCGGCGTAATCGGCGAGAAAGACGTGCACGTGTTCGGAGACGCCGTGGGCGTGGGTGGTCTCGCGGATGGTACCCGCGATATCGCGCGGTGAGATCCACGTCGAGGGCGAGAGTTGTGCAAGCCCGAGCAAAACCAAATCCTTGCGCAGGCGGTCGCGGCGCTCGCGATTCTTCTCTGGAATTGCGTAGGAGAGCAAGCGCCAGCGGCCATCCCACTCGAGGGCCGGCTCGTAAATGCGCGGTGCGAT
Organism: Vulcanimicrobiaceae bacterium; assembly: GCA_046262675.1. Classification (GTDB taxonomy): domain Bacteria; phylum Vulcanimicrobiota; class Vulcanimicrobiia; order Vulcanimicrobiales; family Vulcanimicrobiaceae; genus JACRUB01. Next base: position 101,515 of record JBHEMH010000006.1, on the reverse strand, counting down.
GGCATCGACGCGCCGTATGCCGCGCTCCGTCAGCGCATAGGAGGCCCGGTTGCCCTGCTTGACCGGGATGAGCCAGCCTTGGCGGGACATCCGCGACACAGCCTGACGGACTGCCGCCTCCGTGAGCCGGAACTCCGCCATCAGCCGGACGAGGCTTCCGATCCAAAGCCTGTCCCCATATTTATGCACGAAATCGCCGTACAGGGTGAATATGATCGAATTCGGCCTTTTGACCGGGCGGGGCGGGATCTTGACACCTTCCCGTTGCATGGTGGTAGTATAACGCTATTCCCACGACCGACGCAATTTTCGTCACACGAGGATAGAATGGCCAGAATTTCCACCTTCGACGACTGGGTCGACTTGCTCAAGCAATGGCAAGACGACATCGGCCTCAACAAAGAGCTGATGGACCGCTACATGCCCGGCTATGAGTTCCAAGCAAAATACGGCGAACTGCCGACCAACGAAATCACGTTCGGTGAATTCAAGGGCGACCGCAAGTGGGAGAGGATCATGGAGCTCCCGGATCAACGCATGCGCGACGCCGTGCTGAACATGGTCATCTATCAGGGTGACACGGAGTTTGCCTCAAACGAGCAGCAACGCTTTCTCGTCAACAACGCGCCATCGGAATACGATCTGGCCTCTCTCGTGCGTATTATGGTGGAAGAAACGCGCCACGGCTATCAGATGTGCCACCTGCTTGTCAAGCATTTCGGAAGCGACGGAAAAATCGAAGCGCAAAAGATGCTCGAGCGCCGCGCATTCGGCAAGAAGAACCGATTACTCAACGCATTTAATGACGATGTTACGCATTGGCTCGATTTTTTTGCGTACACGAATTTCATGGACCGCGACGGAAAATTTCAATTGACGATGCTCTCGCACTCGGGCTTCGCACCGCTCGCGCAGTCGATGGGACCGATGCTCAAAGAAGAATCGTTCCACATGGGCACGGGCATTTCAGGACTCAAACGGATTGCGCAAGCCGGCGTAATTCCGGTCGAAATGCAGCAGAAGTATTACAACAAGTGGATCTCCGGCTCGCTCGATCTGTTCGGTACGGATCATTCGGGTTCGGCGCAATGGGCGTACGCATACGGCATCAAAGGCCGGGTCGATGAAGATAAAACCGATGAAGCCGCGGATCGCGAACATCTCAATGAACGCGCACGCGGACAGTTCTACGACGAAGTCTCCAAGACCGTCGAGATGGTCAATAAAGTCAATCCGTCGCACACCAGACTGTACGTGCCGGACATCAAATTCAACCGCGCGATCGGCGCGCACAAAGACGAACGTTGGACCGCGGACGGACGGCGTTTGAACGAAGAAGAGTGGCAGGGGTACGCACCCGCTGTTCTGCCAACACCGGCGGACGATACGGTTCTGAACGAACTTTTTAAGAATCCAGCCTGGATTGCACCGAAAGGGAAAAACTCATGAGTACGAACGGCACCACGGCCCAAGCGACGCCCTTCGGGCGCGAGCAGCGCGCATTTGAGGGCAAACGCGTCATCGATTACAGCAAAGACGGACACGTTGCGCTCATTGTCATGAACGATCCGCCTGCGAACACTTACACACACGAGATGATGCGCCAGATCGATGAAGCCATTCTCGACGCCCGTTTCGATCAAGATGTCGAAGTGATTCTGCTCACCGGTGCAGGAGAGAAATTCTTCTCGGCGGGTGCGAATATCGGCATGCTCAATTCAGTCACGCCGGAATTCAAATACAACTTCTGCCTGCACGCAAACGAAACGCTCGCCAAATTCGAGCAGACGCCTAAGCTCATCATCGCCGGCCTCAACGGGCACTGCGTGGGCGGCGGTCTCGAGATCGCCATGGCCGCCGACATTCGTATCGCGCGGCAGGACGCGGGCAAGATCGGCTTACCGGAAGTTGCCCTCGGCGTGTTGCCCGGAACGGGTGGAACGCAGCGTTTGGCCCGCCTCGTCGGCAAGTCACGCGCGATCGAACTTATGGCGACGGGGAGGACGTTCAGCTTCGAGCAAGCCCTGGATTACGGGATGATTAGCGACATCCTCGAGGGCGATGCCGCCTCGTTCCGGGAGCAGATGCTCACGTATGCCAAGCAGTTTACGTCGCCGAACAAGGCCCCGATGGCCGTCGGGCATATCAAGCGGAGTGTGCAAACGGGCATGGAACTTCCGCTTAACGATGCTTTGGCGCTGGAACGTGAATTACAATCGCTGCTCTTTAAGAGCGATGACGCAAAGGAAGGGATCGCCGCTTACAACGAAAAGCGGATGGCCCATTTTAAAAATAAATAGCGCCTGCGTGAATTTTACTTTGTAACTGGAGAAGCACTTCGCGCGTCTGCGTGAGGTGCTTCTTAGTTGTGTGACCTAAAACGGAGAGAAACGTTGAAGATGCGCCGCTCGATTTGCATGCTGATCCTTGTGTCCCTGTTCGCGATTGGGTCGTTCGCGCGGCCGGCTTCGGCCGCAGGCGCATCAGACGCCAAACTGTACGCGCTCGCCGAGGCATACTACAAGGAGGGCTGGTCGATGGATCCGCCGGGCGCGACGGACACGGGCGTCCATACCTATGATGCAAAACTGGGCTTCTATGATGCTCAGTCGTACCGCGCTCGTACGGCGCTGGACTTGCGGTATCTCGATGCGTTGCATGGGCTCGAAAAGAAGAATCTTTCGACCGAAGCCGGCTACGACTACCTGATTTTCCAGAGCAACCTCAAGGCAGCGCTGCTGGACCTCTCAACAGATCAGAGTTGGCGGCATCATCCCAGCCAGTATACGGGAACCGCGGCGGGCGCAATTTTCTCCCTCATCAAGCGCGATTATGCACCGCTTGCGGTGCGCATGCGGTATGCAATCGCACGGGAGCAGCAAATTCCCAAAATGTTGCAAGACGCACGTGCCAACATCACCACGGTCGATCCCATCACGGCACAAATTGAGTCCGCGGACGTAAAAGGCTCGTCGGAATTCTTTAAAGAGACTGTTCCGCAGGCTTTCGCATCGGTCAAAGATCCGGCATTGCAAGCAGAGCTCTCTACCGTCAATGCCGCGGTGATTGCTGCAATCGCAACCTTTAGCGCTGCGATGGACGCGGGGCCCTTTGCCCATCCCTCAGGTACCTACGCGATTGGGGCCAAAGAATATGCCACGCGCTTAGCATTACAAGAACTTACGCCGATTTCGCTCGCGGAGTACGAGCGTGTGGGTGTAAACGCTCTGAACACCTACAAAGCGCAGTTTATCGCGACTGCCAAGAAGATTGACCCGGCCAAGACGCCGCAGGAAGTGATGAATGAAATTGCCGCGGAGCACGCCACTTCCGATCAATTGCTTCCCGATGCGCAGAATGTTCTCGCGGAACTTCGCACATTTGTCGTTTCGCATCACATCGTCACACTGCCGCCGGATTTTAACATCAAAGTAGTACCGACGCCGGTGTTCGCACGGCAGACAACATTTGCTTCAATGGACTCCCCGGGGCCGCTTGAGAAGAACGCCACGCAAGCTTACTACAATGTCACGCCGGTCGAGCCCAGCTGGTCCAAAGCCCGCGTCGAATCGCATCTCGGTTTTCTCAACAACTACAACCTGCCCCTGATCAGCGCGCATGAAGTTATGCCCGGCCACTACGTCAATTTCGTCATCGCGAAAAAAGAGAAACTCTCGAATATCCGCCGCCTCTCGGGGAGCGCTTCATTTGCCGAGGGCTGGGCGCACTACGACGAGCAAATGATCGTCGACGAAGGCTGGGGTGGCGGCAATCCCAAGGTTCGCCTCGCGCAGCTCCAGAGTGCGCTCTTGCGGGCGTCCCGCTATGTCGTAGGCTTGCGCGAGCATACACAAGGCATGACCGTCGATCAAGCAACGCAATTCTTTGAAGACAACGCTTTTGCCGGCGTGGAGCCCGCGCACCGGGAAGCGCTGCGCGGAACGCAGGATCCGCTCTACGGGTACTACACGCTGGGCAAGCTCGAACTGCTCAAGCTGCGCAGCGACTACAAGAAGAAGATGGGAGCGGCATACACGCTTGAGAGGTTCCACGACGCGTACCTCGCGCACGGCGATCCGCCGATATTTATTACGCGTAAGGAACTGCTGGGATCGTCCGATGACGGGAAACTGCTCTAGGTGATTCGCACCCTCACGGAGCTGCCGCTTGCGGTGGCGTTTGTGGTGGTGCTCCTCGCGTTCAATCTCTACGGCGCCGCAATGCTTTTGGTGTTGCGGCGCCTTTTTGCACGCCTGGAGGTCCCGAGAAACGAGCCAATTGCCGGTTCCATCTTCGGCGCCGTCAATGGTCTGAATGCCCTCCTACTGGCATTGGTTGTTGTAACGTTGTGGAGCAATTTTCGTGCGGTCCAAGCAGATGTGAACAACGAGGCGACGGTGATCTCGCAGCTATGGGAGGATGCGTCGGGCTTTAGCACGGCTGAAGCGGAAGGTTTTCGCGGGGGACTGCATCGATACGCAAACGCCGTCGCGTTCGTGGAATGGCCGGGCCTCTGTGAAGGCCAGGCCTCTGCGCGCGCTACGACAGAACTCGCCGATCTCGAGCAACGCGTTTTCGCAAAGAAGATTCCCACAAACGATAGCGCCTTGCGCGGCGCCGTATTGGGAAAAATGGGCCAGCTTGAGTACGCTCGGCGTGGGCGACTAACCGCCGCACAGCCCGTATTCATCTCGGAGGTTTGGATGGCGCTGCTCTTTCTTAGCGCTCTCGTCTTGATTTCGCCGTTCTTTTTTAACACCGAGAACGCCCGACTTCAATCTTTGATGACGGCATTCTTTGCAACGGCCATCGGCACCATATTCTTTCTGGCCGTTCGGCTCGATCACGTTTTCTGCGGTTCCACGGGCATCTCGCCCGCAGCCCTCATCGATGTTGCGCAGCATTTGGGGCACGGCCACTAGAGATGTCCGTGGGGTTACGCCGCTGGGAAACCTATGTTGCGCTCCTAGCGGTTATCATCGCAAGCCTTGCAACAATGGCGGACAATCCAAAGACAACCGTCATGATGATCGCCATTGCCGTCGCTCTCATCCTTGCGGTCGGCATTTCGCTCTTAGGGCGCGCGAAGCAGAAACCCAAGGGGCCGGCCTTCGATCCGTACGAGCGCGCGGAGAAGATTCGTGAAGAACGCGAACGGCGCATGCGAAAGTACTAGACTGTCTATATTGACTTTTTTCGATATAGTGCTAATATCGAATTATGTCGATACAACGATGCTGTCCTCCGGCCACGATGGTGGAGGGCGACTTCACGCAGGAAGCCGAGCTTTTTAAGGCTCTCGGTGACCCGCATCGCCTCGCAATTCTAGCGACTCTCGCGCGCTCCAAAGACGATGTTTGCGTGTGCGACTTTACCGCCGGATTGCCGCTCGGGCAACCCGCGGTTTCACACCATCTTAAAATCTTACGTGAGGCCGGGCTCGTTCAATGCCAACGCCGCGGAACATGGGTGTACTATACGCTCGCGCCGCGTTTTCGAGCTCGCATCGTTGACGTCATTCACACAATCGTTCCGAAAAAGGTAGCCGCATGAAAACCCATCTCAACTTACGCGCAAGCGATCTCAATAAGAGCGTCGCATTCTACGAACTTCTGCTCGATTCTAAACCGGCCAAGCACTACGCCGACTACGCGCTTTTTTTAACCGAAGAACCTGGTTTAGAACTCGCGCTGGACCGCGATCCCGAAATGCATCTGGGGGAGTCTGCGCACTACGGGATCGTCGTTGAGACGCCGCAGGATGTAGATGCTGCAATTTTGCGGTTACAAGGCGCGGGACTCAACCTGGATATCGAAATCGAAGAAACATGCTGCTATGCAAAGCAAAGCAAAGCGTGGGCAACCGATCCTGACGGCCGCCGTTGGGAAGTCTACACCGTTCTCGAAGAAACGCAAGAGCGCGACAATGAAGAGACCGCGTGTTGTGTGAGCACTCAGAAGACGGATGCTGCGTGTTGCCCAGCTTAGCCAAACGTTGTGTCGCTGAAGCGCTTGGCAGCACGTTGCTGCTCGCTACCGTGGTCGGATCGGGCATTATGGGCGAGCGTCTTGCGGGCGGGAATGTTGCGATCGCGCTGATGGCCAACACGCTTGCGACCGGCGCAGCGCTCGTCGCCCTGATCGGCACCTTCGGTTCGATCTCGGGCGCGCATTTTAATCCTGCTGTGACGCTTGCCGATGCCACACAAGGCGGCCTGCCGTGGCGCGAAGTGCCGGCATACGTATTCGCCCAGGTCCTTGGCGCCATCGGCGGCGCGATCGCCGCCAACCTGATGTTCGGTTTATCGGCCGTGTCGTTTTCCACGCATGCGCGAACAGGCCCCGCACAGTGGTTCGCCGAGTTGATTGCAACGTTTGGTTTGCTTACCGTTATTTGGGGATGCGTTCGTTACCGCTCGGAATTTGTTCCCTTTGCGGTTGGAGCATACATCACTGCAGCGTATTGGTTCACGAGCTCGACGTCATTTGCGAACCCCGCCGTAACGGTAGCGCGGTCGCTCAGCGATACCTTTGCGGGGATTCGGCCGGTCGATACACCAATGTTCATCGTGATGCAAATCGTAGGCGCACTTGCCGCAACCGTCGTATTCGCTTGGCTCTCGCCGATTCAAAAGAAAGAAGCGCAGGCAATGATGGTGCCCCATGGCTAGGCCGTTCATTTTATTCGTATGCCGGCACAACACGGGTCGGAGCCAAATGGCGGAAGCGTATCTGCGTCACTTTGCGGGCGACGCGCTCGAGGTTGCAAGCGCAGGGACCATCGCGGCGGACGCGCCGGATCCGGGTGTCGTCTCAATTATGGCCGAGGATGGCATCGACATCTCGAACGCTCGTCCAAAACTGCTAACGCCCGAGGTGGTAAGCCGCGCCGACCGGGTTATTACCATGGGTTGCGAGGTCGAAGGCCCATCGCGTATCGATGAAGATTGGGGACTTCCCGACCCAAAAGGGCAACCGGCCGAGAGACTTCGCGAAATCCGTGACGTGGTGAAGGCAAAAGTTCAGATCCTGTTGCGTTCCGAGCTGACACCTTCGCGCTCGAGCATCTGAGCGTAGATCTCGTCCACTCGCTCGATGGTATCGATTTCGGATGCCGGCTTGTCGTCGCGAATGCGCACGATGCGCGGAAAGCGCAATGCATATCCGCTTTCGTGTAACGCACTCTTTTGGATAATGTCAAATGCCACTTCGAGGACCACTTTAGGCTCGACGGCCATCGCATAACCAAGGGCCCCCGTCGTGTGGCCTTTGAACCAATGCGTATACTCGGCGATCTCGGCATCCGTGAGGCCCGAGTACGCCTTCCCGATGGTAAGAAGTTCGCCGTCCCCCCTCCGCACCGCAAAGGTGTAGTCCGAGAGCACCTTCGCGCGTTTTCCGTGCCCCCATTCAACCGCGACGACGACCACGTCGAGGGTGGAGAGTTCGCGCTTGAGTTTGAGCCACCACTTTCCGCGGCGACCTGGAAAGTAAGGTGAGTCGGTTCGCTTGAGGATCAAGCCCTCGTGCCCGGCGGCGCGTGCGCCTTCGAAATGTTCGTGCAGTACCTCAGGACTCTCGTTTTCATCGAGATGCTTCCAGTTCGCAAGCAACAGATGTTCGTTCGGAAAAACGGTAGCCGAGAGATGCGCACGTCGCTGGACGAGCGGTTCGTCAAGCAAGAACGCCTCATTTTTAGCAAGAATATCGAAGCACGCATACGCCACCGGTACTTCTCGTAGTAAATCTTCGCCAACGTCCTTACGTTGCAAACGAGCTTGCAGATAGCGGAAGGGCAGTACGCGGCCTTCCTTTTGCGCGATAAGTTCGCCGTCGAGAATCACCGAGGCGTCGATTTCGCGGATAGCCGCCACAACCTCAGGGTAAGAGTGCGAAACGTCATTGAGGGTGCGCGAGAAAATGCGAACGTTCTCGCCGTCCTTGTGTATCTGTGCTCGGATGCCGTCGAATTTATCTTCAACGATGAAGCGGCCGCCTGTGAGTTCTTTATAGCTCGATCCGAAGAGAATCGGTGAAGCGAGCATAAAGCCGATGGGCGTCCCATAACTGACCGCGATATCTTCGAGCGCGTCGTTCTTGGCTGCAAGTGCCACCGTCCCAACATCACCCGCCGCCATGTTTGCCCGTCGAACGGCGTGTGGCGTGCGTCCAAACGCCGCGGCAACGCCGTCGATTACCAGCCCCTCGCGCAGGCCGATGCGCAAATCCCCGGTGATGATTTTGATGACGTACTTCGCTTCGAAGGGCGTGGTGCACGCGCCGAGCGTGCGCTCAAGCAAGAGCTGGCGCTTTCGCCCGGATGATTTGCCGCTCGCGGCCGCAATTTCATCGAGGATTGTTTTAAAAAGCGCCGGTGTCAGTCTTTCGGAGAAAAGCGCGAGAGTGGGAGCTGGCCGCACAAATGGTGCGAGAGCTGCGCCGAGGTCACCGTGCTCGCGATACGAGCCACTAAGCTGCGCATCGGTAAAGCCCCAAACGGCTTGCGCGGCGGCAATGATCGTGCGGCCGCCGATTGCAAGGGTGCGTTGGTCGCGAGCCGCAAACGGATTTCCCGTAAAGTAGCGCGCTGCAGCCGCGAGATCCCCGCCGCCGAGCGTCCTCAAATACTCGCCCAGTAGCTGAATCTTTTCGAGCTTTGAAGCCGTTGCGCCGATGGCCTCGGCGGTTTCGGAAAATCGAATCATTCCGGAAGATAATACCCGCTCGGGGCTCGAAAGAACTGGCGATGGTTACGGCATTTATCCTGATGAAGGTCGAACGGCCCCGCCTCAAGAGCGTGGCCGAGGAGTTGCTCGCGGTCGAGGGCATCGCGGAAGTTTACAGCGTTGCGGGTCCTTACGATTTGGTCGCCATCGTGAGGGTTGCCCAACACGAGATGCTCAACGACCTCGTCACCGAGGGCGTCTCGGCGCTCGAGGGCGTCGAAGACACCGAAACCCTCATCGCGTTCCGGTCTTTCAGCAAAAAAGATCTCGGGCTGCTCTGGGACATCGGCGTCGATTAAAACCTCGCGCTTTTTCCGCCTGTTGTCCTTGTTACCTGACCAAATGACTGATTAAAAACGCCGCGGCGGCGTCCAAGAGGCGCACGGTGTCCGCGAACGTGAGCGGCTCGTGCGTCTCATTTGGCAAGACCATGGTTTGCACTTCAACGCCACGGTCGCGCAGCCGGGTGGCGAGATCAACGCCTTGGGAGAAGGGCACGTTGCGGTCGTCGTCGCCTTGCTCAAGAAAGACCGGCGAGCGCCATGTATTGAGTGAGGCTTCGGGCGATGCAAGGAACGCGATGCGCCGCTGCGCTGCCGTGCCGGTTTGAATGCCGTTTTGATCGAAGATCGTCGCCCAATTATGCACGCCGGCGAAATCCGCCCCCGCTTTGAAGATATTCGAATTGCGCGCAAGTCCCATCGCGGTCAAGTATCCACCATAGGAGAGACCGTAGAGGCCAATGCGCTTTTTATCAACGGTCGGCTGGTGCATCAGAAAGTGCGCCCCTGCTAGCAGGTCTTGATACTCGCTCCCGCCCCGCCAGCCATAGTTTTTCGCTTCGCGGAAATCGTGTCCGTACATGATGCCGCTACGATAGTTAATTGAGAGCACCACAAATCCGTGGTTGGCATAGTATTGATTGGACTCATACAACTTCGTGTAGGCTTCCATGTAGTGAAAGCCGGCCAACATTTGGCGCTGCGAGCCGCCATGCGTGAAGATCAGGCCCGCGTGAGTTCGTTTACCGTCTTTGGGCATGAAGAGCTCGCCGTGGATGAGCAATCCGTCGGGCGCGCGGAATGTCACCAGTTTGGGCTCGACCACGTCTGAGGTGGGAAAGGCCGTAGCGGCAGGAGCCGAAAGCGTGGCGGATGCTGCGGCGCCTTTCATCATGACAACGGATGTGTCTTTATAGCCGGCGTCGGCATACGCGAGGGCGCCCGCCATCGCAGTCGGAAACCACTGATTGTGCGGGCCGCGCGTTACCTCGCGCGGTGCGCTTTGATCGTTGACTTCCCAGATGTGCCGGCGGTCGATGTCATTCTCGTTTGTCGCATAATACAGCCCGCTGCCGTCGAACTTCGCGCTTACCATCTCGGCTTCGAAGGGTCCGGAGGCGAGCTTTGCGGCCGCGCCGCCCCTTACGCCAACGCTGTAAAGATTGCGCCAGCCGTTGCCTTCCCACGCAAACGCGATGCGATCGTCCGCGAGCCACCAGAGCTGCGCGGCACCGTCGACGGGATAAAAGACACTGCCCATACCGCGGCGCGCTTGCCAGAGTTTTTTGGCAGAGCCTGTCTGCGCATCAGCAATCCAGATCGACCAGGGCTCGCGTGACGGCCACGAATAGGGGGTCTCACCTTCACGTTGCCCCGGCGCGCGAATGAAGGCGACAACTTTTGAATCGCGCGACCATGCAGGAAAGCCGTCGTTTGTGAAGTCCGGCGTTGCATACGTCAAACGGTTGTCGCCCAAGCTGTAGAACTCCACAAACGAATGATCGCCGCGGCTATTTACAAGCGCCAGCCGCGTTCCGTCCGGAGCCCACACCATACTCGTAATTTGCCCCCGGTCGGGCGGCGCCACAACTGTCCCGGCTTTGTAGGTGCCGCCCACATTTTGCAGCGTTGAGAGCATTAGGGCGCCGGACTTGAGCCACGCGACAACATTGCCGCGCGGCGAGACCGCCGGATATAAACCGGTACCAATGGGCACCGGTTCACCGCCGTGCAACCTTGCAACATAAATCGTGCGTTCAGGCGCAACGATCAGGGAGAGCGGGTTCGGGTTCGCGTCGCCGCCGTTATCTTCGGAAGCACCGCGCTGGTAAACAACCCCGCTGTTGTCGGCAAGAAACTGCGGGTTGTAAATCTCTTGGCCGTCATCTTGGGAGTACGAGGTGATCTGGGAAGTTTTTCCGCCGATGTTCACCCAGAGATTGCGCGAAGCGCGCACATGTTGCACCCATACGATCGCATGCCCGTCGGGAGACGCGCTCAACTCGGACACGTACGGTGCGCTCAAGACATCGTCCATCGTAAACGCATTGGCGCGGTGCCCATCGGCCGCACATACAACCGCAAGCAACGAGATAAAAAGCCGCGTGAGTTTCATCCCGACTAAAACAGCGAAAGCTGCGTGTTTTCCTCTAAATACTCGGCGTCGATACCCAGGGCGCGCAGGCGGTAGACAAAGTCCCGCCAGCCGTGGTTGAGCAAGACTTTTTTCGGTTGTGCGAGTTCGATGTACCGCAATAGCGAGGGATAGTCCGCGTGATCGGAGAGCGGAAAACCGCGGTCGGCTCCGTAGCGCCACATCATGCCCTTATCGAGAGACCATCCGGTCAGCATTGCCGTACGCGTAGGCTTGTCTTTAAGGGCCTTTGGAAGGGTCTTTCCCGACGGTGGCCACACGAGCGCGTGCGAACAATCGAATGCCTCCGCGTCATAGCGGACATAATAGGGCATTTGGACGCCGGCTTCTTCGTAGACTTTGGTCATCGAATAAATTGCGCCGTGCGCTGCGACCGGAATGCCCCCGTTGCCGAGGATCGCAATTGCCTCCTGTGCTTTTCCGAGCGAATACGCAAAGAAGACCGGCACAGCTCCGTCCTCGAGCGCCGTCTTTGCGAATTCGACCATTTCACCGGCAGTTTCGGCGCGCGGCGGAAAACGGTACTGTGGCCGTCCGTAGGTGCACTCCATCAGGACGACATCGCACTTCTTGACCTCCGGCGGCTCAGCCGTATAGGACGGCTCTAGTTTAAAGTCGCCGGTATAAACGAAAGAACCGCCCTCGCCTTCGATCATAAGCTGCGCGCTGCCCAGAACGTGTCCGGCGGAGAAGAGCGTTAACCGATGGTCGCCGAGCATCCAGGGCGCGTTGAACTCGTGTTCGTCAAAGCTGGACGGCGGTCGTTTGGGCGTGAGGTCAAGCAAGGTGGTCTGGCGCGGTCGTTGCGCGCGCCGCGCAAAACGAAGGCGGCATACCTTGGCGTTGTTCACGGAGGTGATGACGGTGCTGTGTTCGCGAGCGTGATCCGAATGACCATGCGAGACATAGCACCGTTCGCGCGGACGCATTGAATCGATCCAAAGATCGAGCGAGCGGACGTACAGCGACTTTTCTGCCAGACTAAACATGGGGACCCCGCCTCCCGTTCGTGGGCAACCTTTGGGCTCCGCTTGGTTGTTATGGCTGCCATGGCACGCATCTATGAAAACATCGCCGATACCTTCGGCAACACGCCCCTGGTCAAGATCCCGCGACTCTCGCGTGGGCTGCATGCAACGATTCTGGTGAAAATGGAATCGTTCAATCCCGCCGGTTCCGTCAAAGACCGCATTGGAGTCTCCATGATTGAAGCGGCAGAGCGCGAGGGCCGGCTGCGTCCTGATACCGTCATCATCGAGCCGACCAGCGGCAATACGGGGATTGCGCTTGCGTTCGTGGCTGCCGCTAAAGGCTACCGGTGCATTCTTACGATGCCGGATACGATGACGATCGAGCGCCGCAACTTACTCAAAGCGTACGGAGCGCAAGTCGTTTTGACACCGGGCGCCGACGGAATGAAAGGCGCGATTGCAAAAGCGAGCGCAATTCGCGAAAGCAATCCCGCAAAATTCTTCATGCCCTCACAGTTTGAGAACCCTGCCAATCCCGAGATCCATCGTCGCACGACTGCGGAAGAAATTTGGCGCGATACCGACGGCAACATCGACATTTTTATTGCCGCCGTCGGGACGGGCGGCACGATCACGGGCGTAGCGGAGGTGCTCAAAGAGCGCCGTCCAGGATTTCGAGCGATTGCCGTTGAGCCGGACGCCTCTCCGGTGCTTTCGGGCGGCGCGCCCGGGCCGCATAAGATTCAAGGAACAGGCGGCGGATTTGTACCCGATGTGCTCAACGTGTCGATCTACGACGAAGTTATTCGCGTCACGAATGAAGACGCAATCGAGACCGCTCGCCGCGCTGCGCGCGAAGAAGGCATGCTTGTCGGAATCTCCGCCGGTGCAAATATTTGGGCTGCATTGCAAGTAGCGGCGCGTCCTGAATCGAAAGGCAAAACCATTGTCACCATCGGCTGCGACACTGGCGAACGCTATCTCTCGAATCCCGTTTTTTCCGAACAGGACGCGAACGTCATCGAAGCCTCACTCGTTTAGAAATTAGGGGCGTGCACCAACTTACCGGCGAGCCATTCATCGAAGTTACTCGCGGCGATCTTGTGGAATCCGTTCACAACGTCGCCGCGTGCGCAATCAACCGCAGCGGTGAGGTTATCCTCGCAGTGGGCGATATCGACGTCCCGGTGTTTTTACGCTCGGCGGCCAAGCCATTTATTGCAGCCACCGCGATCAAATATGGCGTCGCGCAGCGATTTGGACTGGAAGACCATGAGATTGCGCTGATGGCCGCTTCGCACAGCGGTGAGAAATTCCACGTCGATGGTGTGCGCTCGATCTTGCAGAAGATCGGACTCCCTGAGAGTGCGTTGCAATGCGGGGCGCATCCACCGTATAACGACGCTGCGGCTGCGCAACTCGAACGCAGTGGCCACGCATCTACCGCGCTGCACAATAACTGTTCGGGAAAACACGCCGGCATTCTCGCCCTCTGCGTCGCGCTCGGTTCGGATCCCGCTACGTATATGGAGCTCCGCAACCCCGCGCAGCAAGAGATTTTGAAACTGTGTGCGCGCCTGACCAATGATGACCTAGAAGTGATGCCGCTCGCCGTCGACGGATGCGGCATTCCCGTCTTTGCAACATCGCTGCATCAGGGTGCGCTCGCCTTTATGCGCTTCGCAACCTTGGACGGAATCGATGCGGGCGATGCGCGCGCGTTGCGGACCGTGCGCGATGCGATGACGGCTAACCCTTGGCATACCTCGGGGACGGGGCAGTTTGACGCAGCGCTCCTGGATGCGGCTGCAGGCTCGATCGCTTGCAAGGGCGGGGCGGAAGGCGTGCATGGCGATGCGATGATCGAGTCCGGCACGGGCCTCGTGCTAAAGGTCATCGATGGTGCCAAACGGGCCGTAGCGCCGGCGGCCTTAGCGTGCCTCGATCAACTCGGTGCGCTCTCCCCAGCGGCGCTTACCCTATTAAAACACTTCGTGCAACCGCAGCTCACAAACCGCGCGGGGCGGGTTGTCGGCGAAATACGTGCCCGGCGGGCGATTTTAGCTGGAGCCCGAACAACGTAGGCTCGCATGTCTAGGTATTTAGATGAGCTCGCGCGGCGGGTGTTGCTTTTCGACGGCGCGATGGGCACACAGCTCATGGCCTTGGAGCTTGCCGATGCCGATTTTGGCGGGGCGGCTTATCACGGCTGTAACGAAGCCATTGTCCGCCATCGCCCCGAGCTGATCCAACAGATTCACGAAAGCTATTTCGAAGCCGGCGCAGACGTCGTCGAGACGGATAGTTTCACCGCTTCTCGTTTAAAATTAGATGAATACGGCTTAGGCGAGCACACCGCAGAGATCAACCGGACCTCCGCGCAGCTTGCCCGCGCCGCCGCAGATAAGTACAGCACCCCCGAGCGTCCGCGCTTTGTTGCCGGTGCCCTGGGACCGACCGGTATGCTGATCTCGTCCTCTGATCCGGCGCTCTCGAAGATTACCTTCGATGAACTGATGGATCAATACGGCGAACAAGCGCGCTATCTCATCGAGGGCGGCGTCGATCTGCTCTTGCTCGAAACCTCGCAAGATCTACTTGAGATGAAAGCCGCGATTGCGGGCATCGTTCGCGGGTTCAATAAGGGTGTGCGCCGCGTTCCGATTCAGGCGCAAGCAACGCTCGACGTCACGGGCCGCATGTTGCTCGGCACGGATATCAGTGCAGTGCGCGCAACGCTCGAAGCGCTTCCGATTGACGTTATTGGTTTGAATTGCTCGACCGGTCCGACGCATATGCGCGAACCGATCCGTTACCTCTGTGAGAATTCGAGCAAGTTCGTCTCCGTGATTCCGAATGCCGGACTCCCGCTCATGGGTCCCAAGGGTGAAACGATCTATCCCGAGTCACCCGAAGAGATGGCCGCGGAACTCGCTGCTTTTGTGCGCGACTTCGGGGTGAACGTCATCGGCGGATGTTGCGGCACGACTCCGGCTCATATTACCGCGTTTGCGGATGCCATTCGAGATCTACGCCCGCGCGTTCCAGAACCAAAACCGCATCAACTCGCCGCTTCGGCCATGACCGCGATTGCACTGGAACAAGAGCCGCGTCCGCTCATCGTGGGCGAACGTATCAACGCGCAAGGATCTCGCAAAATCAAGCGGCTCTTACTCGAAGAGAATTACGATGACATCATGCTGGTCGCGCGCGAGCAAGTCGAGGGTGGTGCCCACATGCTCGATATTTGTTGCGCCTTAACCGAACGCACGGACGAAGACGAGCAGATGCGTATTCTCGTCAAGAAACTGGCGCAGTCGACCGAGGCACCGCTCATGATCGACTCGACGGAACCAAAAGTTTTGGAAGCTGCGCTCAAAATGTATGCCGGCCGTCCGATCGTCAACTCCATTCATTTGGAGAACGGCCGCACCAAAGTTGATTCCGTGATGCCGATGGTGATGATGAGTGGGTCGGCGGTAGTAGCTCTCACCATCGACGAGGATGGGATGGCCAAGACGGCGCGCGCGAAAGCCGATGTCGCCAGGCGCATCTATGATATCTGCGTGGATGAATACAACTTGCCGCCCGGTGCATTGATTTTCGATGACCTAACATTTACGCTCGCCACCGGAGATGCGGAATACATCGACTCGGCAAAAGAAACGATCGACGGCATCCGACTGATCAAATCGGAACTGCCGGGCGTATTGACCTCGCTCGGCGTCTCAAATGTTTCCTTTGGGCTCAAGCCGCATGCGCGCGCGGCCCTCAACTCGGTGTTTTTGCATCACTGCGTCGAGGCGGGACTTGATCTTGCCCTCGTACACGCAAAAGAAATTCAACCGTACACTGAAATCGACGCAACGGAACGCGAGCTGTGCGACGATCTCGTTTTCAACCGCAGGCCGGATGCCTTACAACGCGTCATCGAGCACTGGGAAGCAAAGAAAGTTGAGGCCGGCGGAGCGGCAGCCGCTCTCGATGACGACGCCGATGAGCCCGTTGAGGTGCGCATCCATAACGCCATCCTACGCCGCCGCAAGGACGGCATCGAAGCGAAAATCGATGAAGCCCTGCTTAAACACAGTCCCGTCGATGTTTTGAACAACGTCTTGCTGCCTGCGATGAAAGATGTCGGCGACCGCTTTGGCGCTGGGGAATTGATTTTGCCCTTTGTCTTGCAGTCGGCCGAAGTGATGAAGAAGGCTGTCGCACATCTGGAGCAGTTCCTTGAAAAGAAGGAGGGCACCAGCAAGGGCAAGGTCGTGCTTGCGACCGTGTTCGGAGACGTGCACGATATCGGCAAGAACCTCGTTAACACGATTCTGAGCAACAACGGCTATACAGTCTTCGATCTCGGAAAACAAGTTCCGATGAATACCATTTTAGAGAAGGCCGTTGAAGTCAATGCGGATGCGATCGGCCTCTCAGCGCTGCTCGTTTCGACAAGCAAACAGATGCCGATTTGCGTGCAGGAGCAAGATGCGCGCGGACTCACCTTTCCTGTCGTTGTGGGAGGCGCGGCCATTAACCGTGATTTCGGAAAAAGAATCGCGTTGCTAGATGAAGGATCGCGCATTTTCGCTCCAGGATTGTTTTATGCCAAAGACGCCTTCGAAGGCCTCGACATCATGGACAAACTTACCAGTGAACCCGGCGTTCGAGAGAAGTTTGTCGAGCAGATGAAAAACGCGATCCTTGCCTATAAGGATGCGCCGAAGGCGACGCCCGCGGCCCTCACAAAAAATGGCGCAGTCTCGGCGGTAAAATCCCAGATCGCAGACGTCCCCGGAGTGCCTTTCTTCGGAGCGCGTACGCTCAGTGATGTGGATCCGGCACAGTTGTGGCCGTGCTTCGATCTTAAGAGCTTGTACCGTCTCTCTTGGGGCGCCGCCAATGCCAAAGGCGAGCAATGGGAAAAGCTGGTTCGTGAAGAGTTCGAACCGCGTTTGCACCGTTACCAGCAACTCACGGTCGATCGGCACATCGTCGCACCGAAAGTCGTCTACGGCTATTTCCGCGCGGCGGGCGAAGGTGATGACGTCATTCTTTACGACCCGGGCGAGGAAACCAAGGAGATCGCGCGTTTTCCATTTGCGCGCCAGGCCGGCGGAGAACATCTGTGCCTCGCCGACTACGTGCGGAAATTGGAGAACGGCAAGCCGGTTGACGTTGTCGCGTTGCAGGTTGTGACCGTTGGGCCGGAAGTCTCCAAGGAAATCGAGCGGCTCTACAATGCGGGTGAATTCAGCGAATCATACTTCTTGCATGGCTTTTCGGTGCAGGCTGCCGAGGCGCTCGCGGAACATTCGCACCGGCGCATTCGGGCAGAGCTCGGATTGCCCGAAGGCCGCGGAAAACGGTATTCGTGGGGGTACGGTGCGTGCCCCGACCTCTCCCAGCACGCGGACGTGTTCCGGCTGCTCGCAGCCGAGGACGCAATCGGCACCGCCCTCACGGAGTCGTTCCAGATCACGCCCGAGCAGTCGACCGCGGCGATCGTTTTACACCATCCCAAGGCTGCCTACTTCAACGCGGCGGCCACCCGCGAATTGACGCCGGCCTAGAGCAAGCAAGCAAGCGCTGTCCAGACGCACAGCCGGCAGCCTGTTAACCTTGGTTACATTTGGGTAATTGTTTGAATACGACAGTTAGCGGGCAAGCTAGTCTGGCTGTACTACGGGTGTACTTTACATAGAAGGCTCTTTTTCGTGGTTCGTATTCTCGCGTTCGTATGTTTCGCAATCGCTTCTGCGTGCTCGGTGGCTCAGGCCGCCAGGGTACAAATACCATTTTCCGAGCTCGGCTATGCAAACGACATCTCGCTGACCGGACCCAATCCGAAATTCAGCTTGTACGTTCCCGTTTATCCCCAGCTCAAGAGCCTCAAGCTGCGCATCCCCCTCACGCTTTCCCCTTTGATCGACCGGCGTTCTACGCTAACACTTACCGTTAACGAGCGTCCCGTCTTCACGACCTCCGTTGGCGCACTTGGCAAAAATCCGGTTATCTCCCATGTGATCGCGGTCCCAAACGGTCCGCGCGCGCCAATGGATATCGCCCTGACGGGGCACTTTTTTCGGCCTGGCGATAGCTGTTACGACTTGAACGTAAATGATCTTTGGCTAAGTATAGGGCATGCCGGCACGCTCACCGCCGTGACCAACCGGGTGCGGCACAAGCCACTCATCCGCGATTTTTTGCGCGACTATAACGGGCGAATTGCCGTCGTCGTCTCTTCAAAGATGGCCACCGATAAACAATACTCCGTCTTGCGCTTAGCCTACTACTTGCACCAGGTAAATCGTTGGCGCCACACTTCCGTGACGCTTTCGCGCAGAATACGACGGGGCTTTCGCAACGTTGTTTTCGGGAACTTTTCCAAAGCACTGGAAGTCCGCGGTGACAATCTGTATGCCAATCAAGACGGCGTCGTAGCGCTGCAGCATCAACTTGACGAACTGTTCATAACGGATTCGGTCCAGAACACGCAGTACGATCAAACAGCTTCCACTCCCGTCCTCAAGAAAACGTTTGACGACTTAGGCATGGTCACGCAGACGGAGGCGGGAGTCGGCGACCTGCCGTTCTTAATTCCCTTGGATTTAAGCCAGCTCGGCGGGCTTCCGTCCAATCTCCGGTTGCACGTTGCGCTTACCCACACGCCATTAGTGCCCGAAGACCGTGCATTCCTTAAGGTCGTTATGAACAACACCCTCGTGCGATCTTTTGAGTTCCGGCGGGACGGCGGCGAAGAAGATTTCGACGTTCCGCTGGCCGACGACGTGTTGCGCTCCACGAATGACTTGCGAATCGTGCCCAGCTTCTTTAACAAGCGGGGCGGGTGCAAAGGCAGCACGCCGCAGATGACGGTGAGTCTGCTGAACTCCTCTTCGTTTTCGTGGGACGGGACAACGCGCACGGCGCCAAGTGTTGGGGACTTCTACAACATGGCCGCCGGCCGCGTTGTGGCGCTCGTTGGGGATGTTTCGCTCGTTCCCTACGCATTCAAGGTGCTCGACTCTCTTGGAACGATCAACTCTTCCATTAAGCAACTCGACGTCAAACAGTATGATGGCAGCATCCCGGACGGATACGACTACGCGGTCATCGTCGCGCAACCGGCCAAGCTCAGTGACCTCAGCCTGCCGCTCAATCCGAACGGGAGTACTTTCTCCATCGCTTCGAACGCCCAGGCCGCAGGCGGCGGTAACGCTGTATACCGGGCCCACTACTCGCAGCCTTTCGGCGTACTCGAAGTTGCAAAGAGCAGCACTCCGGCGCTCGTTGCCACTTACTGGAAAAGTTCCAGTGTCACGCGGGGGCTCGGGCGGGTGTCGCCCGCCGAATTATCTTCGCAAACGGACAACATTTTTATTTACAATGAAGAAACCGCCACCTATAGTACGACCGTTCCCCGCGCGCACAGTATCCCAAAGGGCGATGCCCTTCGCAAGGCCATGCTGCCGATCTTGGGAGTTTTTGCGCTCGCTCTGCTCGCGCTCGTTATCTTCACCGCGCGCCGCGCTCGCAACGTTTCGTAGAACGATGAGCCTTCGTTCTGGCCTGATCTTTGCGCTGGTTGCCCTTGCTGGTTGCGCGCACCTCGCGAGTACGCAAGCGTCCGCCGCGCGCTCACATGCGATCTATCAGCAGCCGGTGCAGCCAAGCTCAATTTTGATTGTCACCGACCGGGTTGCAAATGCGCGTTTTGCACCGACGCACGCGCGACAAGTCGCGAATGCCTTGCGCCACTTCACGCCGCACACTTCCTGGGTATACATCGATCAGTTGACGCCGGCACAAGTTGCGTCTGCCGGCGCCGTGGTGTACCTTGGCGACAACGGGCTGACGCCGGTTCCTGCGCGTTCCATGGAGGCCTTGCGAAAGGCGAAGGTGTTTGTTTTGACTCGCTTTCACGAATGTCGCCGAAGGCCAAGACACGAACGTCACCGGCCCACTTAGCGTGTCTTATCGTGATAACAGCGCCCCGGTGCGGCAGGCCGACTACGTGACGCTTTCATTGCAAGCTCCAGCTCGAACCGTAGCGCTGCTGCATCAAGGCGCAATCCAAACGCCGTTTATTCTGCGCGATGGAAATGCGACGTTCATTAACGGCACGATCGACTACGACAACCTTGAGTCGCGGCCGGGAGATTTTGGAGCGGCAATCGTGATTTCCGATGCGCTCAATGACGCATTCGATGCCTCGCCCTTACCAACCGCCCATTTTGCGATGCTGCGGCTTGAAGACGTTTCCGTCCAAACGCAAGCGCTACGCCTCAAGGCCATTGTCGAGTACCTAGCGAGCCAAGGGGTTCCCTACGGCATTGGCGTCATTCCCGATCAACTCATCAAAGGCCAAAATCTGAGCACGCTCAAGCAGGATCCGGAACTTGTTTCGGTTCTGAGATTTGCGCAAAGCAACGGCGCGACGATCATTCTACACGGACTGCATCACAGTTTTAATTCGCCCGAAGACTTCGAATTTTGGGATCAGGCGCATCATCGTCCCTTACCGCAAGATTCGCCCGCGTGGATGGATGCAAAAATCTCGCAGGGTCTCCAACTCGAGCGGGACGCGGGCCTGCAGCCAAAGATGTGGGAAACCCCCCATTACAGTGCGTCCAGGGTGGACTACGGAGAAGTGAGCAAATTCTTTAAGACCGCCTGGGAAGAACGCGACCCCAATGGTTGGCTTCCGTGGCCGCTCCAGCGCGATGCATTTGGCGCGCAACTGTTGCCGGAAAATCTCGGATACGTCGCAAACGACGGTAGCACTACCGTCGCCGACCAACTGGCGATTGCCAAGTTGCTTCTCATGTGCCGTGGGTGCATCGCTGCCGGTTTCCTTCATCCATCGACTGTTCCGCTCGAAGATGTGCGGCAATACGTCTCCGGTCTCCGCGCTTTGGGCTATCACTTTGCCGATCCCAAGCAGTTTGTCCAATGAGAAGAGCAATTGGCGCGCTCCTGTGTTGCCTGGGACTTCTTGGGGCCAGTCCTGTGCAACCGGCGGCCGGCGGCGCGAATCTGAAGGCCGCCTTCTACGATGCCGTCCGTCGCAAGGCGTATCCCGAAGCCGTGCTAATCGGGCAACGGTACTTAGCGGCAAATCCAAATGATGAAGTCTTTGCCCTCGATGATGCATACGCGCTGCTGGATGCCGGGCGCATCCCCGAAGCAATAGGCGCCTTTCGCCGCTTAAGTTCTTCCAAGAATGCTGCTATCGCAACACCAGCGGCCAAAGAGCTCGCGCAGCAGCTGCTGCAGCGATCGTATGACCTCTCTGCTAAGGGCGACCATTCGGGCGCCATACTGGACTTGCAAGAATATCTCGGACTTGTGCCCGGTGACGAGCAAGCGCGCTTGCAACTCGGTTACGAATACACGTCGGCCGGACGTAACGCTGAAGCGCGTGCGGAATTTGCTACACTCGCAAAATCATCGAAGCCTGAAATTGCCGCAAAGGCTACAGCGGCTCTCGCGAATCTCGAGGTCGCTCCCACGACGGCATACAGTGCTCCGCGCGGTTCCGTTTACGGCTATGTGATGCATGACAGCCGTTTTGCCGACACCTTTTATGGCGCGGATCTCAAGTACGACCTCGGTAGTTCGAAGATTGTACCGTATATCGTCGCGCATCTCTCGAACGACACGAGTTCGGGCGCCCCGGGTGCCTCGGAAGTGTTCAACGATGATGCGCTCGTGCTCTCAGCCGGTGCACGAACCGCGCTGAGCAAGCGTTTAACACTCTTTGCAGAGGGTGGCTGGAGCACAGGCTTGCGCGGTAAGGAGAGCTTTGCAGAGCTTCGTTACGGGCTTACGTACTACGCTGAATTCGGCGCCCTACCGCGCGGCCATACCACAATCGATGCCAGTGCCGTGGAATATTCCCGCTATGCAAACATGATCTCGTACGCAAGCCTAACGCATGACTTTCCGGTTGCAGGGACCTTGCGTGGCGTTGCCGGAATCAACACCGCGGTTGATGCGCAGCGACTGTACTATAACAATTTCGGCGAGGCATTTGCCGGTCTGCAGCTCGGCCTAGGAAGCGCCGCCACCTTACGTCTTGTGCATGTCTATGGAACGTACTGGGAGCGCGGCATCTTGCCTCCCCAGCGGAGTTACGAAAGCACTCGGGCCGAACTGCTGTTCGGAATTAGTTTCAAGTGATATTCATTAATTTTAGTTATCATTTTGCCGCGATCCTAAGCGGGCTCGTACTTGGAATTGGGTTCGTTTTTTTTATATTCAGGCTAGATGACTTAATTTTCGATCTTCTGTTCTGGGCAAACGCCATTAAACGCTCCCGTGAGCTGCGCAAATATGGAAAGCTCACGGTTGGAAAGCTGCGTGAGAAGCCTGAGCAGCGTGTCGCGATCTTTATCCCGTGTTGGAAAGAGTATGAAGTCGTCGACCGCATGTTAGACTTCGCTTGCCGCTCACTTGAGTACCGCAACTACGAAATATTCGTTGGCGTCTATCCAAACGACCAAGAGACGATCGACCGCGTCAATTATGTTTCGCAGACGCATCCCCAAGTACGTCCGGTCATTAATCCAATTGACGGGCCTACAACCAAGGCTCAGAATCTCAATTCAATGTTTCGTGCGATGACGGATGAAGAAGGCGCCGACCAGTTTCAAATCATCGTTTTGCACGACACCGAAGACATCATTCATCCGCTTTCTCTGCTGATGTATAACTATTTGATGCCGGCTAAGGAAATGGTTCAGCTTCCGGTTTTTCCGCTCGAGCGGCCGTGGACAAAGTGGACTGCCTGGACGTACGCCGATGAATTCGCGCAAAACCATCTAAAAGACGTCATCTTCCGCGAGCAGATCGGCGGGTTTGTTCCTTCGGCGGGGGTCGGCTGCGCGTTTAGCCGCCCCGCGCTCGAAATCGTGCATGCGACGTCTGAGGATCTTTTCCCCAGCGGAACGCTCACGGAAGATTACCAAATTGCACTGCGGTTGCATACCAAAGGGCTTAAGACGATCTTCGTGCATCAGCAGCTTGCCGCCACGGGAAAACGACATCCCGCCACGGCCGCGGCGTACGTCGCCACGCGCGCGTATTTTCCTGATACGGTAAGGGACGCAATAAAACAAAAGTCGCGCTGGGTGGCTGGCATTTGTTTTCAAGCATGGCACATGACCGGCTGGACCGGGAACTTTGCCACGCGCTATGGGCTTTATCGGGACCGAAAAAGCATCCTCGCAAATACGCTGGTTCTTTTGGGCTACATTGTGCTGATTCTAATCGCTCTCATGATGGTGTGGCACGCGTTTGACCCGAACGTCTACCTTCCGAGCATAGGGACAAACCACGTCATTTGGGCAATGCTTGATTTCGTTCTTATCATGACGCTGATCGAGCTCTTGCAAAGCGCATGGTTCGTCGCTTGGGTGTATGGCCCGCTCCAGGGCATTCTCTCAATCTTTCGGCCACCGCTAGCCGGTTTCATCAATGGAATCGCGACCTTGCGCGCAGGCTACGCGTGGTATCAATCCCGCCGCACCGGACAAGCAATGAAGTGGAGCAAAACCGCTCATTTCTTTCCGACCGAAACGGCGCTCTCGGAGTTCCGCCGGCAAATTGGCCAGATCTTAATAGATCAGAACAAACTCTCTGCTGACCAGTTGCATCTGGCGCTGGAGGAGCAGCAGCACTCGCGAGAAGCTCTTGGCGAGACGCTCGTACGATTGGGCTTCGTGCAAGAACGAGATGTGGTTGAAGCGTTTGCCGAGCAAACGGGCACGAGCACGGCGTTACACGATGATTTGGTGCCCGAAGTTGACATGCTCTTACTCATTCCCGAGGAAGTCTCGCGTCGACTTGTGGCCTTACCTTTACGGCTGGAACACGGTGCCGTGGTGCTTGCCGTTGCGCAGCCGCCCGGGGCGGAAGATGATGCAGAGTTGCGGCGCGTTCTTGCCCGTCCTTTCACGCTGCGCGTTGCTGAGAAGGTGCGGCTCTGCCATGCGATCGATCGCTCGTATCAATTTAACGACGAACGCCGTAAGCCGATCGGCAAGTGGCTCGTGGATCGCGGTTTCCTAACTCGCGCAAGCCTGCTGGAGATGTTGGATTTGCAACGAGCGACGGACAAACCGCTCTTGCAACTGCTGAGCGAGACCGGCACCCTGGACGAGATCAAACTGTACGACGTCCTCCAAGATTATTTTGGCGTTGCGACCATGGATATCAGCACCGACGTGAATCTTTCTGATGAAGACTTCCGGCATTTACCCACGGATATTCTTTCCGAGAACGAAATCACGATCATCCGTCGGGGCGATAAGCTCTTTGCCGCATCGGCATTTCCCCTGGCGCCTGGCATCGTGGAGCGACTGAGCGCCGGCTTCGGGCAGCCCCTTACCCAAGTCTTAGCCAGAAAGTCCGCCGTGCTCGCGGCCCGCCGCATGCTCCTTGAGCGCGCGGGGCTCTTTGCCGCAGTCACTTAGTCCCCCAAGGCAAGCAAGTTTTGTTTTATTTGCGTTTGGCCGATATTAAGAATATCGGACGGCTGCGTGGCGGTCTCCGAAATTTTTGCTCAAGGACGAGCGCATGCGAATTCAAAGTTTTCTTTTCACGGCGGCATTCGTATTGCTCGCCGGTTGCGGCGGCGGCGGCGGCGGGACATCGGCACTTCCCGCATCCGGTCAGGTGAGTGCCCTCTCGCGTGGCCCCTTCATAGAGGATTGGTCGAACCTGCCGCTCGCCATCGCCTGGATCGATTCCAGCGTGGTGGGCAATTGGCTTGCGCGCTACAACGGTTTTGGGACCACGCAAGTCGTGCAAGGTGCGAGCGGCGGCAAAATGCTCGAGCTCTCGCCGCGGCCTTCCGTAGTGGCCTCGGAAACGCATGCAGCGCTCGTGCTCTCCACCCAAACGTTCACCGATCTCCAGGCGACTGCAGAAGTACAAACCGTCGCGCAATTGCGGGCGTCCGCGCCAAACCCATGGGAGACGGCGTGGTTTCTTTGGCATTACCAAGACGACAAACATTTTTACTATTTAATTCTCAAGCCGAACGGGTGGGAAGTGGGAAAGGAAGATCCGCTCTATCCTGATGCGCAACGCTTCTTGGATACCGGAACGGATCGCACGTTTGCAATCGGATCCACGAACCAGGTTGAGATCGTCCAGCGCGGCGCGACGATCTCCATTGCGGTAAACGGCTCAGCGCTTACTGCGATTACGGATACCGAGCGTCCGTATTTGAGCGGTTCCGTCGGCCTCTATTGTGAAGACGCGCGCGTCCGTTTCGGGGCCATCACCGTTCGCTGATCGCGGAAGGACTCGCCCCGAACCCGACTAATGCGCAGCCTTCATGGATGCAAAGACTGCCATCTTTATTGCCTTAGGCCTCGTTACGACCGTCTACGTTGTTTTGTGGACGATTGCGGCGCGCGATCAGGGAATGAGGCTCCCCAAGCCCCTTGAAATTGCGATCGGCTTTGTTACGAACTTTTTCGACACCCTGGGAATCGGGTCGTTCGCGCCGACGACGGCAATGTTCAAGTTTTGGCGGCTCGTGCCCGATGAACGCATTCCTGGCACGCTCAACGTCGGCGATGCTTTACCAACCATCGCCGAAGCGTTCATTTTTATCGCGATCGTGCAAGTCGACGTAAAAACGCTGATCTTACTTATCCTGGCAGCGATCGCAGGCGCGTGGCTCGGCGCCGGTATTGTCTCGAAATTGTCTCGTCGCGCGGTCCAAATTGGAATGGGCGGCGCACTGCTCGTTGCGGCAACGTTGTTTATCATGAAGAATCTCAGCTTGATTCCGGGCGGCGGCGTTGCGCTTGGCCTCGAAGGGGCCTTGCTCGCGGTGGGAATCATCGTCAATTTTGCTCTAGGCGCCTTCATGACGCTTGGGATCGGGCTTTACGCGCCTTCTTTAATTT
Source organism: Vulcanimicrobiaceae bacterium (assembly GCA_046262675.1). GTDB lineage: Bacteria > Vulcanimicrobiota > Vulcanimicrobiia > Vulcanimicrobiales > Vulcanimicrobiaceae > JACRUB01. The sequence goes on along the minus strand of JBHEMH010000006.1, from coordinate 75,458 downwards.
CGATTAGTTTGCTCGGCATGAATCCGCTCGCCGCCTTTCCCATCATGATGGGCTCTTGCGCATTCCTGATGCCGGTCGCGGGCCAGCGATTCATCAAATTCAACCGGTACGAACTGCGAACCGCGCTCGGCCTGACCCTTGGCGGGATACCGGGAGTTTTGATCGCGGCCTTTATTGTAAAGTCGCTGCCGCTGTTCTGGGTGCGGTGGTTGGTGGTCGTCGTCGTGCTCTACGCCGCAATCGTGATGCTTCGCTCCGCGCTTGGCCGGCGCGATCCTAGGCCCCTCGCACCGGTCCTCCCTTAGAGCGACCAACCGGCCGATTGCAAGCCGGTACGGCCGCCTCCTCACCTGCTTAGCAGCCAACTGTTTGAAGCGAGGCTGATGCGTGCATAATACAATGCTTTGCGGCAAGCAATCGTCACCTACGACCGGCACACAAATAAAATTCGCCACGCTAACGAGGCGGCTTGCGAACTGTTGGAGTTCGACCTTGCGGCCCTGCGTGAGTGTGCGATCGAGCGCGTCATTCCCGATGCTCTGCGCATCGAAGTTTCTCCCCGCCCAGCGGTAGCTCGCCATAGCGACGGACACGAAATCCCCATTTTTGCTCAGACGGAAAGCCTCAGTAACGTGGATGCGCGCATGCCGGACTTGCAGACGCTGCATTTCTGGCCGCCCAGACCAGACAGGCCGTCCATGCCTGGGACGCGATATGCACGTTTGGAAACGCTGTGGCAGTTGGTCGTTGAGCGTGGGCGCAGCGCAAGCGAATTAGCCGATGCAATTCTGCACGAAGCGACAAGCGCTCTGGGCATGGAATATGGCGCGCTCGGATTTGTTGAAGACGAAACAATCGTAGTTCAATATATCCTCGGTGAACTCCATACCGGAGCTCGAGTGCCTTTAGATGCGAGTCTAGGAGCCCACGGCTTGAACCGTGGCATGCCGTTCGAAATTCAAGATGTCGCGACGGACAAGAAAGCTTCTCGAAACGAGATGGTCAAGCGGTTCGGACTCCGTTCCTTTGTGACCGCCTCATTTCGCGCACGGGGACAGACCTGGATCCTCTCGCTCTCTTCGCGCGAACCGCGCCCTCAGCCGTTGCGAACCGAAGAATCGGCCTACCTGAAGTTGCTCTCGGATGTCTTCACGCGGCTGCTCGAGCGTGCTCAACAAGAAGAACATCTCTCTCACCTCGCGTTTTACGACCCGCTTACGGATCTTCCGAACCGCTCGGCAACGATTGCACGTATTAGTGAGGCGCTTTCGTCCGCACGGCGTACGAACGAACGCGCCGCCCTGTTCTATCTGGATGTCGACGGGTTCAAGCATGTCAATGATACTTACGGACACTCCTCCGGCGACGCGGTGCTCGTCGAAATCGCCCGGCGCATGCGCGAGACGCTGCGGCAGAACGAATTTATTGGGCGCGTGGGAGGAGACGAGTTTGCCATCCTCTTTCCCACTTTTGAGCAAGAGCCCGATCTTGTGGAAGTTGCCCAGCGCCTGATTGATGCGGTGGAGAAACCGCTCAAGCTTCAGCAACTACCTGAACGTCTTTCCGCTAGCATTGGGATCGCAATTTTTCCTGACGACGCATCATCGCGCGAAGAATTACTTGCGCACGCCGATGCTGCCATGTATCGCGCCAAGTCGCAAACCGAGTTCAGATACTGTTGGTACAACGATGCACTGGCCGGAGAACATGCGAGCCGCCAAGAGCTGCAAGCGCGGCTGCAACATAGCAATCTTGAGAATGAGTTTCTGCTGTGCTACCAACCCATCGTGGATGCCGCCAGCGGTAAGCTGATTGCGGTCGAGGCCCTCTTACGCTGGCTTCACCCATCACAAGGCCTGCTCTCCCCGAAATCGTTTTTGGAGTTGGCTCAGACGAACCGTCTCACGACGCTGATCGACTCCTGGGTAGTCGCTGAGGCATTCACGCAGTCGCAACGCTGGGCTTTAGGTGAGCGTCCGCCGCGCGTGCATATAAATATTGCTCGTCCCACGTGGTCGGTGCTCGATGCCATTGCGGAATGCATTGCGCAACGGCAGGTCGACCCCTCGTTTCTTTGCGTCGAAATGGGAGAAGCGGCCGTCGCACACGACTGGGAGTTGGCGCTGGCCATCGCAACTGGATTGCGTGAGCGCGGCCTTCGGGTCGGGCTGGACGGCTTTGGCTCAGCCGGAATCGCTCTCAAACGTCTAACCTCGCTTCCGATCGATTTTGTCAAACTCGATCGTGATCTGGTTGGCGGGCTGTTCCGGAGCGAACAGGGAGCGACCATCCTTGATGCGACAATTGCGTTGGCTAAAGCGTTCGGTTGGGAAGTCATCGCGGAAGGTGTCGAGACCGACAAACAACGCCGCTGGTTAGAAGCCAGAAGTGTCGATGCTCTCCAAGGGTATGGGGTTGCGCATCCGATGACCGCAATCGATTTCAACAACTGGCTGGAACACCGCTTACGGTAGCATTCGAGGAAAGCGTCATTTGCTCGCAACGTGAATGTAAGAGTTCGAGGTTATTGACGTTGAAGTAGTCGAGAAATTCCGTGATTTCATTGGTCACCGGGATGAAGGTAACTTTTGTTTGCTTGCGTTGATCTTTGGGGACGGCGGAGGCAAATTTGCAGATTTCGCGGACCGAAATCACGGTGGATGTGGCGCAGAGTGGACGATCGTCGTCCTGAAGTTTCCAAACGTGGTCTGCGCATGCCTCGAGTGCAATTTGCTTTGTGCGTTGGTTTGGAAAACAGAGATGAATTGAGCCGGACAGGTGCGCTGAGGGTTCATGCATTCGCGGTACCTCCGTATAGCACCTAACGAAACGCTACAGCAACTTTGTTGCGCCTTTCTTACAATTTTCTCGTTAAGGGCGAACGGGCGCTAGCTCGCTTGAACGCCCGCAACTAGCTCGCCTGAGCCGGTATTGCCTTGGCGAAATCGCCGTGCACGACATGGCCCCCGACAATCGTGCCGATGACGTCGTAGTTCTCATCCCAGACGGAGAGATCCGCGCGCATACCTTTCGCAATCGAACCCATATCGCGTTGCAATCCCAGCAATTGCGCGGGCGCGCGCGTGGCGGCGCAGATCGCGCGCTCGAACGGCAACTCCGTGTATTCCATGTAGTTCCGTACGGCCTGGTCGATGCGCAGCGCGCTGCCCGCGATCGTTCCATCTTCGGCGCGTACGAGCCCGTCTTCAACCCGGTATCCGGGGCCTGATGGTGGCATGTTATCGGTTGCGAGCACGACGCGATCGCCGAGCGTCCGGTAGAGGAGGTCCACCATCGCGGGGGCGACGTGATGACCGTCGCAGATCACTTGCACCATCGTTCTGCGATCCTGAATGAAGGCCGCAAGAATGGAAGGGTCGCGATGATCGAGCGGCGGCATAGCGTTGAAGGCATGCGTGAGAGAGCGATATCCGAGCCCTATGGCCAGCATGCCTTCGCGATAGCGCGCCGAGGTGTGGCCGGCAGAGCATACGATCCCATTATCCAAAAATATCCGGGCGGCGTCCGTTGCGCCTTCAACCTCCGGCGCTAAGGTAACCATCAACAATGCTCCTCGGCACGCATCGCGCATTGCGCGCGCCCGTTCGGCGGAGGCCGTAACCACCCACTCTGCGCGATGCACGCGTCTGAATTTCGAATTGAGAAATGGGCCCTCGAAATGGATGCCCAAACAGCGTGCGCCGATGGGCACGTCTTCTTCGAGGGTGTGCGCTGCTTCGACGATTTCGCTCGCCGCATGCAGCATCGATTCCCACGGCGCCGTCATAATGCCGGCGACAAATCCGCTCGCACCTTGACGCGCGTATTCCAGCGCCGCAACCGGAACGGCATTGCCTTGATCGCGATTAAAAAGGAACTCGCGCGCACCGTTGGTGTGAACGTCGATGAGGCCGGGGGCTAGCGTTGTTCCCGCGGGGAGCGGACAGTCCGAGGGGCCGCCCGGGGGTAAGATTTCAGCGATCCGGCCATTCGCAACGGCGAGGCGGCCATGGGCGACGGTCCCATCACCAAACGCGAGTTTGGCGGGACCTATCGAAAAGCGGTCAGACGTAAGAAACGCGCCTCCTGGTAATTTATGGCATTGGGTTTCGCGACTTGGCGACTATTCCCATCGTTGCGAGATCCCTAACCGTCCTTCTTACCCAGCAAGCGTGCGAGGGCCCGGCGCAAGCCGGCGGGCCGGTCCTTTGGTGCAGAGGCTGCTGCCGGTGTTTGCACTTTCGAAAGGCGCTCGAGACGCGTTAGGCGCTCCATGTGGGCTTCCGCGTCCGCGGTCAAGGTCGAGATGAGCGCGTCGAGTTCGTTCCAGGCCGAGGGCGCGCGCGATTCCCGCTTGGCGGCGGCGTAATCCATGGTTGAAATTGTAAAGATCCGGTTTGTGAGGATGTTGCGCTCCGCAAGGTAGGTCTTCGCCAGTTCCACCACCTGCTTGCGTTCGGAGGCCGTTTCGTTGTCCGCGATCGTATGAACGAAGAGCATCGGTTTGCCGAGTTCTGCGACGCGCTCGTAGACATCCAACTCGCGGTCGGAAAGTTGCCGCGAAAAGAGCGCAACGACTTGACTTGCCTGGGATGCGGCAAGCACGGCAATCTCTTCGACGTGCTCGCCGCCGGAATCAAACGCCGGCACGTGCACCAGCACGAGTTCGCGCGGTAACGACCACGGCTCCTCGATCAGCACGGGATTGCGCGTTGCTTCCTCCAAGGCGGATTCGATCTCGACTTCATGCCACTGTCCGCCCGATGCGAGTACGTACGCGCGTTCAAGCGGACCATACCGCACGTGGACGGGATAAGCAATGGTGCCCGCTGCCTCGTCGGCCAGCACACGCGTTCCGGCAATGGCATTAATGAGGCTCGATTTGCCGCGGCGCAAGGCTCCCAGAACCGCCACCCGCCAGCGTTGCGGGCGCAACCCAAGGCCGTAGGCAGCCTGATCGAACGGCGCTTCGTGCGCGCGTCGCACCACTTCGTGGCCGGGGTCGGCCGGCGCGATTTCCGGCTCCCTAGCGAGAAAATTCTCGACCGCGGAATCCACCGCGCGCGCGGAATCTTGCAGCGTCAGCACCTCACGCTCGTATTGCGCGCGCCGTCGGCTGATCTCTTCGTTGGCGGCATGCATCGCAAGCGCGCGCTCGATACTGCCGAGTTCGGCTTCGCGCTGCACTTGCAGGCCGTGGGCGAGTTCTGCGGCGAGGCAGTCGTACAGCGTCTCCAGTTTTTTTTCGATCGTTTGCGAGAAGTCGCTCAGCTCAGCGCGGAGCCGCGGAAAGGTGCGCGCGCGCAGATCCGCCGTTAGTTCTCGTTTCATATATGCGCCCGGTGCAGCGGCGCCGAAGCGGGCTGCGATATCGCTAACAAGTGCGATCGCGGGTCCACCGATCGCGGCTAGTACGATGGTTGCAGAGATTGCCGCAGACAGCTCTGCGGCCCAGATACCGGTTCCGGGCTCTGCGCCAAAGGCGCGCGCCGCCGCGTCGCTGAGTGAAAACTCAAGCCGGGTATGGGCTTGCGCAGCCGCGAGCGCCGTTTCGATATCTGCGATTGTCTTGGCCGCGATTTCATCAGCGAAAGCGCTGACGACATCCGCAAACGTGCGATCTACGAGAATATGGAGCCGTGCCCGGTCGCGCAGGCGCGCAACATCCGCAGTATCGAAGGCTTGTGTGAGAGCGATCTCGGCTTGCTCGGCTAAGATCGCGGCTTGCTCTTGTGTCACAGTGCGCCGTACGGCCGCACGCGCGAGAATCGACTTGCGCTCGATCTCGACAGTGCGGGCTAGCGTATCGAATTGCGGAACCAGGTGGGCTTGACGCTTTTTCAATTCGCCTGGATCGAGGGCGAGCATCGCCGCGTTTTGTTCCAACAACGCAATTGCACCTGAGATCGCACGCGCGGCCTGCTGTGCGGCGCGGCGCAAGCGTGCCCGTCCCGTCGTTGCAATCAGCGAAGCATCGAGCGCATCGAGAAACGTTTGAAAACGGCTGCGAGCTACGAGTTCGGACGACCGCTCGAGTGTGCCCTCGGCGTACTGCCGCGCCGAGAGCGCGTAAACGTATGTGCCCGGAGCGTGAATGGCTGCGAGCGAGGCGATGCGGTCGTACGCGCTACGCCACGCTTCTCGCCCGTCGCTCTGGTTTTGCTCCCAAAGGTCGATCTTTGTTTGGACTATGAAAATTGAATCGATATGCTGGCGGATGATGCCCAGAAACGCCGCATCGCCTTCGCTAAAGGGCTGCTGCGTGTCGATGAGATAGAGCACGGCGTCCGCGGATGGCAAAAATTGAAGGGTTGCGCGGCGGTGCGCCGGATTGATCGATGCAAGACCCGGGGTGTCCGCTACGGTAAAACCGCGCTGAAGAAATGGAGAGTCAACCGACACAAGCACGCGCGCCGGTGCGCGGTTTTCATCCGCCGTTGCATCGTGCATCTTACCTTCGTCGCCGCTTCTGCCGACGGCAACGAATTTGGAGAGACGGTCGAGCGGGATGCGTTCCGTTCGCCCATCGACGTAATAGGCATTGGCTTCTTCGGCGCTACCCCACTCGAGTTCGGTGATTGTTGCGGTAGATGGGTTGATGTCCGTCGCAAGCAAACCGGCAATTTGTTGCGTGTTCGCCACCGTTTCATAACGGAATTTCCCAAGCAAAGCGTTGAGTAAAAAGGATTTGCCGCTTGAAAATTCGCCAACTACGGCAAGGACGAAACGCGCGCGTTGCAAGCGCTCGCGCGCCGCAATCAGAATTTCCCGCTGCGCGGGCGGTAAGATGGGCTCTATCCCCTCAAGAACGGCGGCGACTGTCTCACGCGCGGTTTCGTACCGGCGCATAGCCGTTGTGTCAAGAGTCATGAATGTTTCACGACCCCAAGGGGAATCGCGATTGCGCTACTATCGCGAGGGAGTGCTGGCTTTGGGGGCCCCATCGCTCGCGATGGGGGGCGCGGAGCCGGGCGCAGCGCCTTTTAAACTGGAAAAAGCCATTTTCTTATCTATGCTACTCTCTTATAATTCCAAGGGCTTCGTCGCGGTGTTGCTCCATGAGAGCGAGCGTGTCGCCTTCAACGTTGAGGCGCAGAAGCGGCTCTGTATTAGAGGGGCGGACGTTCATCCACCAGCTTGGATACGAGATGGTGAGGCCGTCCAGGTGATCGATCTTGGCATCTTTGTAGTGGTCTTGAAGCTCTTGCAGTTTGCGTGGAATATCTTTGACCGTGCTGTTGATTTCGCCCGAGCGCAAGCGCGTGTCGATGGGCGCAATCACTTCGCTGACTTTCCTGCCCGCGTCGCTGAAAAGTTCGAGACACTCCATGAGCGCGATCATTCCGGAATCCGCAAACCAGTTGTCTTTAAAGTAGAAATGTCCGGAATGTTCTCCCCCGAAGAGCACGTCGTTGTCGCGCATCACTTTCTTGATAATGGAGTGGCCCACCTGAGAGCGCAGCGGTTTGCCGCCGGCTTTTTCGATGACCTCCGGGACGCTGCGGCTGCAGATCAGGTTGTAGAGAATCGTGGCGCCGGGATGTTTTTTGAGCGTGCTCAGTCCAACAAGCGCGGTGACGATGTCGCCGCCGATCAGATCGCCCTTTTCATCGACAATAAACATACGGTCGGCATCGCCATCAAACGCCACCCCCAGATCGCATCCGTACTTAAGAACGGCCGCTTGCAGATCGCGCATGTTCTCCGGTTCGATTGGACTTGCGGGATGATTGGGAAAGCTTCCGTCGAGTTCAAAGTACAGCGGAATGACTTCGCACGGAAGATGTTTGAAGACGTGAGGCACCGTTTCGCCCGCCATCCCGTTGCCCGCATCGATAGCAACCTTGTATGGCTTGATTTTTTTTGGATCGATGAACGAAAGGCAGTGCGCTGCGAAGTCGTCCAGAATGTCGCGTTTGGTGATCTTTCCGGGCGTCCCAGCCTTGGGCGGAAGCTTGCCTGCTAGGATTTGGTCGCGGATTTCCGAGAGACCCGTGTCGAGCGACAGGGCCTGCGCTTGCGATTTTGTGAACTTCATTCCATTGTATTGCGCCGGATTATGCGAGGCGGTAATCATAACGCCACCGTCGTAGCCGTACTTTCCGACCGCGAAATACAAGGCATCCGTGGAGACCATGCCAATGTACACAACATTCGCGCCCCCCTCGGTCGCGCCGCGCGCGAACGATTCGAAGAGCGTCTCGCCCGAAGGTCGCATGTCGCGACCGACGACGATTGTCTTTGCACCAAGTAATGCAACGAAAGCCCGCCCGATTTCATAGGCCACGTCATCTGTGAGCTCAGCCGGATATATTCCACGAACGTCGTAGCTCTTAAAAATCGCCGGATTCAGTTGCGTTTGCATGGCTGGAAAATTTCGGAGGCTCTCCTGGCCAACCCTGTGTCTCGGTCCGCCGGGACCTTAACCGCTACAGCGATTCTTATTTTTGCACTGCTCATTGGAGTGAGCGGTGCCTTCACGACGCGCGCCCAGATCCGTGCCTCCTTCGACCGCGAGAAGAGCATTCAAAGCGCGCAACTTGCTTTGGAAGAACTCCTGCGCGTGCAACTCGACGAAGAAACGGGCGTGCGCGGCTATGCAATCACGCACGATACAACCTTCCTGGACCCCTACTACGCCGCGATCTCCCGGTATACTCCGCTCGAGCGGCAACTGCATGCGACGCTGGAGGACGAACATTTGCAACAAGGCCTCGACGCGCTTGCCGAATTCGGTCGCGTTCACGACGATTGGCACCGGTATGTTGCGGATCCGCTGATTCAAAATCCAACCGGGCGCATCGCCGTCGAGATCGAAAAGCGCGGCAAAGTGCTCACCGACCAAGAGCGATCCGACGCAGTGGCGCTCGAACAAATGCTGGCGGCGCGCAACCACCAGCTCGAGGCGGACACGCAAGACCGGATTAATCAAACGTTATACATTCGCGCCGGGTGGCTGGTTATTTTCGGATTGCTGGCAATTCTGTTCAATGCCTACCGCGGGCGCCTCAACCGGGAGTTAGAAGAAGAGAAGACAACGACGGAGACGTTGCAGCGCGCCTTTACCAGCGGGTTCGAGACGCTTCCGAATTGTGAGATTGCAAGCGCGTATATCTCCGCCGCGCGCCATGCCGCGGTCGGCGGCGACGTTTTCGATGTGTACAAGCTCTCGGATGAACTCGCCCTTGTGCTCATTGCGGATGTTAGCGGAAAAGGCATCGATGCTGCAGTGATCACCGCATTCATAAAATTCACGATTCGCGGAATTGCCTTGCGCCGGCGCGATCCGGCCGCCATCTTGGCGGAATTTAATACCGCCTTTCCGCGCGCCGTCTCAAATCCGCACATATTTGTCTCAATGTTGGTGGGTCTTTTGGACTTCGATAAAATGACCCTCGCCTATGCAAGCGGCGGACACGATTCGGCATACATTCGTCGAGCCGGATCGAGCGTCGAGCAACTCGAGGTGACGGGGCCGATTCTCGGCGTGATGGAGGAGACGTTTGCCGACCGCCTTGTCCGCCTCGATCACGGTGATGCGATCGTGCTCGCAACGGATGGGCTTACGGAAGCGCGCAATTTAAAGGCGGTGCAATTGCAGGATGATGCTATGAAACTTATCGCCCGGGCGACGGGGACAGCGCAGGCTATGGTCGATGCGATCATTGCCGGTCTGCACGCATATACGCGCCGCAGGCTTTCCGACGACGTAGCCTTGCTCGTCATTAAGATCAAGGGTGCCCCGTGAGGCGCGCCGTATTCGCCACGCTTGTGATGGGGCTGTTCTTTGCTCCGGTGTCTGCGCGTGCGGAGTGTGCGGGCCGGCCGGGAACGCACGTTGTGCTCGTTTCGAACAGCTACGATCCAGACGTGCTCGTCTGGGATTCCAAGCAACGTCTGTTGGACTATCAAGCCGGAGGCTGGAGCGTTGCGAAAATGCTTTTGCCGCACGCGCTCCTCGCGCGCGCAGGCACAAAGGCCGTCGTGCAATCGTGCCAGCTCAACATCGTTCATCCGAAGTATCAGCTTGCGCCCGCCGATGCGGCCGGAATCAAACTCACGAGTGGACCCTACAAAGGTCGCTACGGCTGGGTCATGGCCGCCGATTTGCACGCGCACCGATAGGGCAAAGCCCGGCCCGGCGGGTATAACGGGTGGCATGCAAGCTCCCTCAACCGAGCGCCTGACTTTTCTTGCTGAGCGCGCCAATTTGGTGCGCCAGGGCATCATCCGCTCGCTCGTTTCCGCGGGTTCGGGCCACTCTGCCGGTTCGCTGGATATGGCCGACATTTTCACCGCCCTCTACCATCACGTGATGCGGCACGATCCGAAAAATCCAGCATGGGCAGATCGCGATCGTCTCTTACTTTCGTGCGGACACATTGCGCCGGTGCGGTACAGCGCGATGGCATATGCGGATTACTTTGCGGTCGATGAGTTGCTCACGCTGCGCAAATTCGGAACGCGTTTGCAAGGTCATCCCGAACGCGTGCGCATGAATGCGCTCGAAACAACCTCCGGACCGCTCGGTGAAGGACTCGCGCAAGGAACCGGCATGGCGCTGGCTGCGAAATTGGACAAGAAAGACTGGCGCGTCTACGTCGTCACCTCGGATGCGGAACATCAATGCGGTTTGCATATGGAAGCGATGATGACAGCCCCCAAATTCAAACTCGACAATCTCACCTGCATCATCGACCGCAATTTCATTCAAATCGACGGCAGCACCGAAGAGATCATGCCTCTCGAACCGCTGGCCGATAAATACCGTGCGTTCAATTGGGAAGTCTTCGAGTGCGACGGCAACGATATCTCCGCATTCATCGAGACTGCTGAGAAGGCGAAGGCGGTCAAGGGCCGGCCGCAGGTTATTATCGCAAACACCGTTCCGGGCAAGGGCGTCTCCTACATGGAAGGCGATTACACGTGGCACGGCAAGCCCCCCAACAAAGAGCAAGCCGAGGCGGCATTGCGTGAACTCGAAGCTGCGCGGATGAGGATTATCGCTTGATGCATCTCGTTGACTATCGCAACACGGACGCGATCAAACAGGTTCCGACTCGCAACGGATTTGGCGAAGGCATAATCGAGGCCGGCGCCAAGGATAAAAACGTCCTGGCTATCTGCGCAGATTTGGCAGAATCTACCCGTATGGAGGGCTTTAAGAAAGCCCATCCCGATCAATATATTGAAATCGGCGTTGCGGAGCAGTTGCTTGTTGCAATGGCAGCCGGCCTTGCGAGCGCCGGAAAAATTCCGTGGATTGCAAGTTACGCGATGTTTAACCCGGGACGATCCTGGGAGCAAGTTCGCACCACCATGGCGCTCAACGAAACGAATGTGAAAATTGCAGGCGCCCATGCAGGCGTCTCGGTCGGTCCGGACGGTGCGACGCATCAGGCGATCGAAGACATCGCAATCATGCGCGTCATTCCGCATATGATGGTTGTCGTGCCCTGCGATTCCGTGCAAACCAAGAAAGCCACACTCGCACTTTCAGCAAAATGGGGACCTACATACCTGCGTTTCGGCCGCGAGAAATCCGCAGTCATTACCACCGAGCAGACGCCGTTTGAAATCGGAAAAGCGCAAATCTTTCGCGAGGGCGCCGACGTCGCGATTATCGCCTGCGGCATTCTCGTCTACAACGCGCTTATTGCGGCCGAAGAACTGGCAAACGATGACGGCATCAATTGCATGGTGATCAACAATCACACCGTGAAACCGATGGACGAGCCGGCAGTCGTCGCAGCCGCCCAGCGTTGCGGAGCTGTTGTAACGGTCGAAGAGCATCAGGTGCACGCAGGTATGGGATCGCGGGTTTCTGAGATTTTGGCACAGAAACATCCGGTTCCAATCGAATTTATCGGGGTTCAGGACGCGTTCGGGCAATCGGGCGACCCCATGGAGCTCATCGAGCATTACGGAATGGGAACGAGCGCCATTAAAGAAGCTGCACGCCGCGCCGCGAGACGCAAACACGGAAGTATGTTAACGGCCGCTAATACCGCAGAATGACGATCAAGGCGCAATTTCCCGACGAACAATCCGAAAGCGGGGAATTCAAGCGCCAAGGAGATGCATTTGATTCGTGGGTAGAGGGGCCGGAAGCCGGACGGTATCATTTGTATGTTTCGCTTGCGTGCCCGTGGGCGCACCGCACGGTCATTATGCGCAAGCTTAAGGGTCTGCAAGACGCGGTCGGTATGACGGTGGTCGATCCGGTTCGCGACGAGCGCGGCTGGAGCTTTTGCACGGGGCCAGGTACTTCAGAAGATCCCGTCAACGGGTTTCACTATTTAAGTGAAGCGTACACGGCGAGCAATCCCGACTACCGCGGCCGCATCACGGTGCCGGTTCTCTGGGATAAGAAGACCAAGCAGATTGTGAGCAATAACGACGATCACATTCTGCGCATGTTCGAGACGGAATTTGATGCAATTGCCAAAGTCAACGATATCGACTACTATCCAAGCGAACACCGCGCCGGGATCGACGAGCTCAACAAACTGATCTACGAAACGGTCAATGACGGCGTCTATAGAGCGGGCTTTGCCACCTCGCAGGCGGCCTACGAGCAGGCGGCGCGCAAACTCTTTGAAACGCTGGACTCACTCGAAGGCCGCCTCGCGAGGAACCGCTACCTTTTTGGCTCGCAACCCGTCGAAACGGATTGGCGGTTATTTGTGACGCTGATTCGCTTTGATGCCGTGTACTATGGCCATTTCAAGTGCAACTTGCGCCTGATTATGGACACGCCGAACTTGTCGGGTTACCTGCGCGATCTCTACCAATTTAGAGGCGTCGGCGAAACCGTGAATTTCGATCATATTAAGCGCCACTACTATTATACGCACGACGACATCAACCCGACACGTATCGTGCCGATTGGACCGCTTCAGGATCTGGACTCACCGCATGGTCGCGAGGGTCTTTCTTAACCGCGACGCCGTACGAACCCGCTGCACTCATTGCCGCTTGAACGCCGAGCGTGATAGGATGAGCAAGAACCAGGCGACCGAAACGTTCGACGCTGCACTATTTCCGTGGTTGCGATTCTCTGTCGAGTCAATCTTCCCAAAGGCGCTAACCGCGCTCGATCACGAAATCAAAACAGCCGTACGTCGTGTGGCGCACGTGGATGTAGGCAACGTTCTCGTTTTCAAAAAGCCGGCGTGCGATGTCTTCGCCTTCGCCCGGTTTTGAGATCACGCTATCTTCGATCGCATGGTCCCGATTGTAAGCGCGCATAACGAGCTCGCGTTCACGAAAATCCGAGGGAAGAACGCCGGTTTGTGTGTAGGCTGGACAGCTGTCGGCATGGACAAAAACCGGCCCCACTTCGCTGTACGGCCCATGGTCGGCGCCGAACGGGTTGTAGGAGAGCAAGAGGACGGGCTCCCCTCGCTTGGTGATGCGCAAGCAGTGGCGGCACGGCGCAGCTTGATCGTCCTGAACGTGGAGCGCGTGGCCGTGGGCGTCGGTTTTGGTCGCCCGCGCTTGGTCTGCAATGGCCGTGGGCATGCCTTTGAAGAATAATGTACTCATGCCGGGATAACACGGCGGTCCGCAAATGCGTTGCATAACTGGATGTTGATGAGACGAATCGCGGCCCTGGGAATGATTCTGTGGACGTTGTCCATGGCAACGCCGCTACGCGCCGCCGATACCTCTAGCGGCGTGATCCGCTTCAATCGTCCGTTTCGGTTCGGCAACTTCAACGTGCGGATTATAAAGATCGAATGGATGCGCGCAACCGGTTATCTCGTCCCCCTCGGCCAACCGGACCCCTCGGGCACTGGCGCTCTGGTGCTTACCGTTGTGTTGAAAAATGACGGTACCGCGAGCGATCATCTGCCGGCTCCGGATATTGCGGTGGTCTTTTCCGACGGCAGCCACACCAGCATCGGCGCACGCTTTCCGTTTGATGCTACCGGCAAACGCCTAAGCCTGGACGTTTATGAGCCGGCGGATGGTCCGACGGTGCGCTACATCGTTTCAAGCGTACCGCAGCCGACGAATGCCAATCCTATTTCGGAAATTGTTTTCAGCCCACGATACACAGGCGATGCCGGCCCCGGCGTCTTGCGCTTGATCCATCCTCCGGTTACAATTGCGCAGTAATGCGCGAAGCCGTCATTCTCGGTGGTCATGAATCTCGCCATGGTGCGCAGGATGTTGCCGCCGCGTCCAAGTTGCTCACAGCACGCGGCATTCGTATTGTTGAATCGCACATCGTTGCGGACCGGATTGCGCTCGGTAAACGCGTCAAGCAAGCCGTAAGGTCCGGCCACAAACTCATCATCGTTTCGGGCGGAGATGGCGCGCAAACAACTGCAGTCGGCCCGCTCGCGCATAAAGATGCGGTGCTGGGCGTTATCCCCGGCGGCACTGGGAACAGTTTTGCGCAGACCCTCGGTATTGCGCCCACCGTTGAGGCAGGCGTTGATGTCATCGTCAACGGCAAAGTCGCGCGCGTCGATTTGGGCTGTGTGAACCGGAAATATTTTGCGAACTTCTCCACGATCGGGCTTACGGCGAAAGTGGGCGCCAGCACGCCGCATTGGCTCAAACATTTCGCCGGCTCGTTTGCGTATGCGATCACCGCAATTAAACCGCTTGTTTCAGAACGCCCGTTTAAGTGTACGGTCACCGTAGGCAAGAAAAAAAAGAAGCTGAAGACCTTTCAAATCGTGATCGCGAGCGGCCGCTACTTCGGGAACAAACCGCTGCTGCCCGATGCGACGATCACCGATGGGAAACTCTCATTCTTTACGACGACCGGACTCAGTCACTTTGAGCTGGTGCGCATGTATCTGGCGGTTGTTGCAGGCACTCAGACGGAACTTCCCGATGCGCACTATTTCTCGGCAAAGAAAATCAAAATCCAGACACGCCATAAGCATCTCGTTTCAATTGACGGCGACTATGGCGGGCATACGCCCGCGACCTTCCGGGTTGTAAAGAAGGCGCTGCGGGTCATGGTACCCGCAGCGCCGATTGTTTAAAACTGGTTCCAGAGATATTGGTTGTAGACTTCGTGGTGGAACTGCACCTCTTGCGCCTTCACGATAGATCCTAAGAGGCGCGGGCAGCGATCGGCACTTGCCTGCTTGAGATCCGCGTAGCGGCGCTTGACGTCATCGCCGAGGAGTTTAGACGTCCACGAGGCTTCGCGGAAGTTGGTCATCGCGTCGTAGATGTTATCGGGTAAAAACCGGTCGGCTTGGCGCAGGTTTTTGGTTTTGGAAACGCTGCCTTCCAGACCGGTCTTGAAAACGGCGAGCATCACCATGTAGGGATTTGCGTCTGGTGCGACCGAGCGGACCTCAACGCGTGCGCTGCGTTCGTTGCCGATCGGGATGCGGATCATCGACCCACGGTCGACCGCCGAGGCCTTGATTTGGTTCGGCGCTTCGAAATGCGGATCGAGACGGCGGTAGGCATTCACCGATGCGTTGAGCATGAGGCAAATGTCGTTCCCGTGCGTGAGGATGCGGTCCACGAAGTCCCATGCAAACTTGCTGATCTTCTCTTCGCCCTTGGAATCCCAAAAAAGATTCTTGCCGTTCTTGCTGATCGACACGTTCGTATGCATGCCGCTGCCATTGACCCCTACTACTGGTTTTGGAATGAAACTTGCCGTCATCCCGAGACGCGTCGCAACTTGCCGGCAGATCAGTTTGTAGAGTTGAATTTGATCGGCCGCCGCTACGACTTCGCCGTAGCTGTAGTTGATTTCAAACTGCGAGGGGGCGACTTCGGGATGATCTTTCTCATTCTCAAAGCCCATCGCTCGCTGCACTTCGGCAACCGTATCGATGAACGTGCGCAGCGGGTCGCCCGGCAGGGAGTGGTAGTACCCGCCCGTGTGAACGTAGTCGAACTTACCCGTTTCGTGATACCGGCGCTCCGCGTCGAGCCCCTGGAAGAGAAAGCCTTCGATCTCATTGGCTGCATTGAGCGTATATCCAAGTTTGGAATAAGCGTCCGTTGAGAGTTTCTTGAGCATGCCGCGAATATCGCCCGCAAATGGAGACCCGTCGCGATCGATTACGTTCGCAAACACCAGCACCTTGCCCGGGCCAAAGATGTCGCCGGGTGCCCAATAGAACGCGCTCCAATCCAAGATCAAGCGAAGATCGCTTTCACGCTGCGGCGTAAATCCGCGAATTGATGATCCGTCGAAGGTGAGATTGTCGCTATTCTTGAGCAAGAATTTCTTGTCGTAGTCGAGCATGTGCAGACGGCCCTCGAGATCGCTGAAGAGGACCGTGACGGCTTTGATGCGTTTCTCGTCCGTTAAATATCTGAGGCGCTCTTCGCCGACTTGTTGCGCCGTCGCGCGATCCTTGCGCTGTTCCTTGGCACGCAAATTGAGCTCTTCAAGCTCGGCGTATGGAAGCATCAGAAAGTCTCTTAAGCCGGCCCCCGTCACGTCATTTCTCTGTAGGTCGTTCATCGCTGGCCCCTCCGCAAAGCGCTGATTGCTAAGGGGCTACCTTCCGGCTAAAGCCGCAAGGCCCGTTCGACAAGCGGTAAAACGGCAAGGCATTTGATTCATCGGATGTCTTGTGTATAAGGCAATGTCTTTTGGGCGCGCCCACGGGGAATCCAAAAGTGGTTTGGTTTAGAGAGCGCGCCTAGGCGCAGCGCCTTTCAAACTGGGAAACACGCGTAGGGTGCCGGTGGCGGAGCGCACCGACTCCAGTGCGATACCGTAAGCACGGTCTAGAACGCCGCTTCCAACGATGCCGGCGGGCGTGTCCAAGGCCAGCATCGAGCCTTCGCCCAGAATCATCAGACGGTCTGCGAATTCTAGGGCTTCATTCATATCGTGCAAGACGCAGACGACGGTTTTCCCGCAACGAGCTTGCTGATGCAAAAGCTGCAGGATTTCGTGCGCAACGCGCACATCCAAATGGCTTGTGGGCTCATCGAGCAGTAGCAACGGCGCTCCTTGCGCAAGGCCGAGCGCTAGCCACACGCGCTGCCGTTCTCCGCTCGAAAGCGTGTCAAATCGTCGCGCCGCGAACTCGCTCATGTGGACGTCGGCCAGGGCTTGCGCGATCACGGTCGCGTCGTTCTCGGTTTCGCGCCATTCCCACCATCGGTGATAGGCGTAGCGTCCACTCGCAACCGCCGCGCGTACCGGCATTGCCTCCACCGGCGAGTCGTCGCTAGCCATAAATGCCATTGTGCGCGCACGCTGCGACGCTGTCAGGGATCCAATCGCTCGTCCTTCGATGCGAAGCGATCCCCCCGCAGTATCATGCATTCCGGCAACCGCTCGCAGGAAAGTCGTTTTTCCGACACCGTTGGGACCGAGCACGGCGATGAATTCGCCTGAGGCTACGGAGAAATTCATGTTCTGGAGCAGAACACGACTTCCGATGCGCAAGATCAGCTTCGAAGCGGAAATCACGGCCTTGCCCGAGCCTGATGCAAATAGAGATACAGAAATGATGGAACGCCGATGCACGCAAGCAACACCCCAATCGGCACTTCAGTTGGGGCAAAGAGCGTCCGGGCGGCCGCGTCGGCAAGCGCTATAAATCCCGCGCCGAGAATTGCACAAAGGACAATGAGCGAGCGGGCGTCCGTCCCGACAATGCGACGAGCCATGTGCGGAACGATGAGTCCCGCAAAGCCGATGATGCCGCCGAGTGCAACGGAGGCCGCAGTGAGCAGTGACGCGGAGGCAACGATGAGCCACTGCGCGCGGTCGACATCGACACCGGCTGCTCTCGCGCGCACGTCACCTAGACGAAGAACGTTGAGTGCCGGAATACACAGAATTGCGAGACCGAATCCAACAAGCAGGTAGGGCAGCGTCCAGAGTACCTCGTGCCAGCCGCGACCGGCAAGTGAGCCGGCAAGCCACGAGAGAATTGTCTGCGCCGCGGAACCTTGCTCGATGCGCGTTAGAATCATCGTGACGAGTGCCGCAAACAAGGCCGAGAGGGATATGCCGGCCAGCATGAGCCGGATGGAATCGATTCCCGTTCCGCGGCGCGCGAGCACCGCAACGAAGACTGCCGTAGCGAGGCCGGCAACGAATCCAAGCGCGGGAATAAACGGTGCCGCGACGCCCAGTACGACGGCGACCGCAATCGCCGCTGCGGCTCCTGCGCTCACGCCTGTAAGGTATGGATCGACCAGCGGGTTACGCAACATCCCCTGCAGCAGTGCGCCGGAAACGCCGAGCGCCGCGCCCACAAGCGCGGCGATGCAAACGCGGGGCAACCGCAGCAACCAAACAATGGTGTTGACGTCGGAATGCACCTGCGGATGAAAAAGTGCGAACCAAACCTCGCGCGGCGAGATCGCGGTCGCGCCGACCGATAGGCTCACGAGGAGCGCTAAGAGGGTCAGCAGCGCGACCACGATCGTACGCACGGCGACTAGTGCGTTGAGAGTTCCAGAATGTAGGAGCGTCCGGGCTGCGGATAGCCGGGTTGGTCCTGGATGGCATCGTTACCCAGATTGTAACCACGCAAACTCAGGAGCGCATGTTGACCGAGCCGGATTCGCACGAACCCGTCGATGCGCGTATAGGCGGCTGTTGTACCGAAGGAAGTTTGTCCGCCATGATTACGGGCGCCGATGCCCGCGCTCTCAATTACTGCGCCGGCATCACCTTCATACGCAAGTTCGTTTTGCACGGTGAACACCGGGCCGGCAGAGCCTAGCCTCGAATTTTCCGTGAAGGAACCCGGGGTCAGATCGAGGGCGCGGTAGAGATCGGTGATGCTCAGATTTGCTACCACATGGTGAAATGGTTTCGTGCGCACCTCGCCGATAAGACCCGCCGTACTGGTGCGCCCGATGTTACGTGCGCTAAATGCAAAGGTAACCGGGTCGACGTAGGTCGTTATAAAGTTCGTGCTCCAAGAACCGAACCAAGTGAGCGATGCACCCCCGAGCAAGGCGTTCTCGCTCAGTTTAAGATCGGCAACACGAGCGCGCTCCGGTTGCAATTGTGGATTGCCATAATTGGGGTAGTACAATTCAAAGGAATTGGGTGCCCGGAATGAAGTCGCGTAATTTCCGCGCAGCGTGACGTTGGACGAAAGGTGCTGCAAGAATCCGAGCGCAGGAGCAACGATGCCCCCCAGGGAGCCGTCCCGTTCGGCCCGCAGGCCGGCATAGTAGCGCGAGCCGGAAGCGGTCAACCAGTTTTGTTGAGCGTAGATTGCGCTTTGTGAAAACGCATTGGTCGTAACGAGCAACGCTGGCGGCAACGGCGGGAAGGCAAAAGCACTGGTGCTGCCGCCATCGTCAATGCGTGCTACGTCGCGCGCGAAATCCGCCCCGTAGAGCGTCTTGCTATTTGCGTGCGTAACACTATTGCGCACGCTTACTTGCACGCGGCTCTCCGTCGCTAGCGACTGCAGAGGCGTACTGCAGTTGGCATTCGATGGATCGTCGCATGTCGCTAAGAGTTGGTGCGCTGAAGCTCCAAATTCGAGCGTCGTTGCGGAATGCGCGCGATTCTTTGTCACTCCAAGATGCAGGTCTCTATCGACGGTGCTTTGCCTTCCCGGTGTTGTAAACGTATCCGGAACGGAACCCGGGACGCCGAGATGATGGGCATTGATTCCACCCGAGAAGTCGGCATCGATCGTTCCGAGGGTTTTCTGGAAGATAAAACGGGCCGCCGTTACTTCCGAATCCGAGCCGGTTTGCGTTCCCGCGGCGATGCCGTTGCCGGCTGAATATGGATAGGTATTCGTTGCAACCGCGCGTTCGAAAGAAAAATTCTTGGTTTCGAATCGGACGAGCCGGTCGCCGAACGAGCCGCTTTGCACGGCGATGTTCGGGCTGCCCGCCAGCGGTTTCGTGATAATATTGATGATACCGCCGATGGAGCCGGCGCCGTAGAGCGCCGACCCGCCGCCCTCAACAATTTCAATACGATCGACACCTGTTAGGGGGATGGAGTCCAAATCGGGCGAGCCGCTCTGTGCGCCGACCGGTATGCCGTCCGCGAGAATGAGGACTTGTTCGGAGGTCGACCCACGCATAGACGCAGTTGCGAGCGATCCGACCGCTCCATAACGATTGAGGTTGACGCCCGGCAGATTTTCAATCGCGTCGGCGACGGTGCGATACCCTTTTCGAACGATCTCTTTCTTTGTGACGACATATGTCGTGCGTGCGGAGTTCTCAAGTGTTTCGTTTGAACGATCGCTCGTTTGAACGTGACCGATTTCGCTCACCGGTGAAGGCGAAGGTGAGGGACTTTTTATGGATTGCGCCGCGAGGGGAGCCGCGGTAATTGCGCCGAGGAGGCTTGCTGCGCCGAGTGCGCGCAAGAAAATGCGAAATGACATGCTTTCCTTCCTAAATGCGAGGAATGTAGAAGCAGCATTTGCGCTAGTATCCTGACTCGCGGATCGTAGCCTTCGTGCCCCAAGCCTTCCCACCCGATGTTGTTATCCGGTAGTGACTGGGAGCGGCTCCCCGCATACAGTGGCGCGACCGTGCCGGCATCAAACCGGCTTCCCACGCGCAAATGCGAACCGCACTCATTACGCAAGCGCAGGCGCAGTCTCCTGGTTCTCGAATGCGCCTGCCGTGCAAAAATTCGGTTTTCTTGCTGTTTTTACACTGTTTGCGTTGTGGGGATGCGCTGCGCGAAGCACCACCGGTGTGCCAAGCCGCGTTCCACCGCAACAGCGGCATGTTGTCTCGCTCATGCCGTCCCTAACGGAAGACCTTTTCGCAATCGGCGCCGGACCGCAAGTCGTAGCGGTCGACCAAATAAGCGCGCAACTTCCGCCTGCACGCAACCTTCCCATCGTTGGAAACTTCTCGAGCATCAACACGGAGCGGATCATCGAACTTCACCCCGATATCGTTGCGGGGATACCGTCGCAGGATCGCCTGCTGCAACCGCTTGCACGAGCCGGTATCGCGCACACACTCCTGCGCGACGATTCGTTTGAAGATATCTTCTCGGATCTCGAGCGCTTGGGTGCGCTCACGGGCCACATCCAGAGGGCGCAGGTACTTGAGGAGCAATTGCGGGCGCGAACGAGGCAACTTACGCGCAGCCTTCACTTCAAGCGCGTGCCAAGCGTCTTTGTCGTTCTTGATACGACTCCCATCTATACGGCCGGCCCTCGGTCGTACATCTCGACGTTGATTCGTTTGGCCGGAGGGCGCAACGCGGCGGAGAACCTTGCTTCGGCTTATGCTTCGTACAGCGCCGAAGCGCTTTTGCGTTTGCAGCCGGATGCAATCATCTCCGATCCGAGCACCCATTTAGGAGCCGTGCTGGCAAACGAACCTTGGAGATCGCTGCACGCCGTCTCGCAGCATCACGTCTACATCGTGGACCCCGCCGCCATTCTGGAACGCCCGGGTCCCCGCTACAATGAAGGATTGGCTTGGCTAATCGCACGCTTGGCACCACTCGCGAAATAAAAGTTCACGCGGTTGTTCTTGCGGTGGATTTGCACGACCGCAAGCATCCAATCGACGCCGAGCTTGCAGAATTCGAAGCGCTCATCGATGCTGCCGGTGCGCGAATCCTCGACCGCATCGTGCAGAAGCGCGACCGCGTCGACCCCGCTTACTTAACCGGAAGCGGAAAAGCGGCCGAACTTGCCGGGCGCATCAAAGAACTGGGCGCGGAGATGCTCTTTGTACTCAACGATTTGCGTCCGCGACAGCGCCGCAATCTTGCGAAAATCATTGATGTTCCCATAATCGATCGCACCATGCTGATTTTGGATGTCTTCGCGCAGCACGCCCGTACGCGCGAAGGCAAGTTACAAGTCGAACTTGCGCAACTCAAATTCCGGCAGTCAAATCTCATTGGGATCGGAACGGAGCTCTCTCGCCTGGGCGGCGGCATCGGCACGCGCGGTCCCGGCGAAACGAAACTTGAAACAGACCGCCGCAAAATTGCGCTGCGAATCAAGGTGCTCTCGCATTCGCTCGAGGACGTGCGCCGCTCGCGCGCTACGCGTCGCGCAGGCGAACGCAGCGAACCGCTCGTCGCGCTTGTCGGATACACCAATGTTGGAAAGTCGTCGCTGCTCAACCGTTTGGCACGCAGCGATGCACTCGTTGCGGACCAGCCGTTTGCAACCCTCGATCCGACAATCCGCAAAGTCTATCTCGGACCGCAGAAGTACATCCGGGTCGTGGATACCGTCGGATTTATTAGCGAACTGCCCGCCGATTTGATCGCCGCGTTTCGCGCTACTCTGGAGGAACTCGAGCAAGCCGATCTCTTGCTGCACGTACTCGACGCCTCCAACTCGGATTGGCCCCGGCAGCAAGCGAGCGTCGATGCAATTCTCGGCGAATTGCAGCTCGATGCCAAGCCGCGCCTGACCGTTTTCAACAAGTGTGACGCTGCGGCGAGCGAGCCCGCCGACGCCGGAAAGTATCTCTGCGTCTCCGCTAAGACCGGTGCGGGCATCGATACGCTCCGCGGCGAACTGCGCGAACGCTTTCCATGATAAAATATGCCCTCGCGTTTACGCTGCTCATTGTTCTTGCCAGTTGCGCCGCAAAGGCAGGTGATCCGTTCGTCTCCGCGGTCAAAGACGTGCGGCCATCCGTCGTATTGCTGACAATGCAAGTTCCGAGCGAAAACAAGAAGAGCTGGGACGATGCATATGCAACCGGGGTCGTCGTCGCGAGCGGAACGTGGGGCAGCGATATTCTTACCGTGCAACATGCTGTCGATCGCGCGAGAAACCTGCACGTGACCATCGAGAACAAGCGCCGCGTTGCGGGCCATGTCACCTCTCTGAACAGCCAGCTCGATATCGCAATGGTGACGACCAAAGCGCTCTTGCCTGTCGCAAAACTCGGCGATTCGTCCGCGCTTGTAGCCGGCGAGGAAATCGGCGTGATCGGGTATCCAATTCCCGACGCATTTGAAGAAGAAGGCCTCGGACTTGCAACTTCCGTCGACTCGGGACGCATTTCGAGTTTTCGCAAGCATGCGCTTGAATTAAATCTTCCTATCGTACCGGGCGAAAGCGGTGGACCCGTTTTCACCAATGACGGTAGCGTGATCGGCCTCGCGGAATCGCGCTTCGACGAGGAACGTTCGATCGGTTTTGCGTTGCCGATCAATGAGACGCGCGCGTTCCTTCACCAACACGCGCACGGCCTGTAGCTAGGGAACTCTCTCCGTATCGAGTTTTTCCGCCATTTGCTCGCGAATGTGTTTGACCGTAACGAGCGAACGGTCACCGATCCATTGCAGCGGCGGGATTCTCCAAAAGTTTGCCATGGCGCTCAGGCCCGGCGCGTAGGTCCCGCGCAAGTTCGAGAAAGCCGTCCACGACGTTTCTTCGTCCGTAAGTTTCAGTCCAAGTTCCGCAAGCCTCAAACGCGCCTGCAAGAACTCGTAGCGTTCGATTCCGGCACCTTCGGTCGTGCGCAGTCCGAAATACTTTACGAAATCGTGAACGAGATGCCGGCCGGTCCAGTACATGATGCGCGCTTGTCCATGCTGCCTGCTGCCATCCGCCGTTGTGAGCAACAGTGTCGCAGCGTCGAGCAGCGTCCCAAGTGCTCCGACCCAGGACTCGTAGTCATGGCTCGAGCGAAAATACGAGAGAATCGGATAGGCAAGGTGGCTTTCCATGACTTCCGATGTCCACTGTTGGCCTTGCACGAACAGGGCGGGCAAATCATCGAGTATGCCATTGAATGCATGGACCGTTATGAGGCCTATGCCGCTGGGCGGCGAGCCGGAACGCGAACCGAGAAACGTTACGAAGACTTCGCGACGTTGAAACGACCCGAAGACGGCGAACAGATAGGCCGTCACAACCGCGACGACGCTGAGGCCCGATGCGCCGGCTGCAAGGGAAATCCCGCGAGCAATTCCAGTGTTTCCGACATAGTCGCCAAAGCCGATCGTGAGCATGGTGGTCCCCGCGAAGTACAGCGCCTTCCACAGGTTGACGGGCTGGGGGCGTAACTGATCGGAGATCGCGTAGAAGATAAGCCCGTAGCCGATAATCAGCACGACCACCCAAGTGATGAGGGTCGCGACCATGGCAAACGGCGCGTAGGTTCCGAAGAAGTCCTCGCGCTTGTCCTCGTCCGCAATACGCCATCCGATCCGAGGCCAGATAGACCACAACATCGAGGACATGTAATAACTGAGCCGCAGCCTCCGGTCCGCAGCGCGGGGGACGATAACCGATTGAAAAACGTCGCGTAGCGCAATCCATATAAGGAAGGCGCCGCAAGAGCCCGCGACGATCCGGAGCAAAACCTTGCTCCGCTACTGGATCGACGTCAGCTTGATATAGTCGAGCTGGGTCGTCTGATCTTTCTTGACCTTCGTGTCGAGACTAGACGTTGTATAGCCGGCCGCACTCACCGTCACGGTTTCGGTTCCAACCGGTACGTGCAGCAGGGTGAAGGCTCCCTGCGAATCGGTGGTAGCCGTTACGAGCGTGCCGATGGCTACCAACGCTGAGTTAACGGGCTGACTGGTCTTCGCGTCGATCACCCGGCCGGTTACCGCGCCGTAATCTTGCACGCCGATATGGTTGGGGTCGGCTCCGCAGCCGCCCCCGTTGGCCCCGAGCAGTAAGACAGAGGCCAGAGCGGCCCAAACCCAAATTTTCATGCGTCCCTTTTTTGGCCGTACGGGGAAGGGGCCTCCTTGTGCTGCTCAATGAGGGTATTTTCGACTTTGTGAAAAATTTCACAAGCGAATGAATCCCTATGGTCCTGTTGCAATCTTCCTAGGCGTGGCCGTGGCAGCCGCCCTCTTATTTTCCGTCGTTCCCGGACTGCTTGGCCAGAAGAAACCCAATCCGGAAAAAGCAGAAGCGTACGAGTGCGGCGTCGAGCCGACTTCGAGCGTCTCCGGGCGCTTTCCGGTTCGCTTCTATCTGATAGCGATGCTGTTTGTGATCTTCGATGTCGAAGCTGCTTCATTCTATCCATGGGCCGTACAAATGCACGCGCTTCGCGTTTTTGGTTTGCTTGAAATGATTGCGTTTGTCATCGTGCTCGGCATCGGTTACGCGTACGTGTGGAAGAAGGGCGGGTTCATGTGGAGATAGGACCAGGCCAATTTTTTCTTGCCAAACTCGACGATGTGGCGCGCTGGGCGCAAAGCTCGTCCGTTTGGCCCCTGACCATGGGTCTCGCGTGCTGTGCCATCGAGATGATGACCGTCACTTCGGCTGAATACGATATCGCGCGCTTGGGCTCCGAAGTTTTCCGGGCGTCGCCCCGGCAGGCCGATCTGATGATCGTCTCAGGACGGGTTGCGCAAAAAATGGCGCCCGTCGTTAAACGGCTCTACGATCAAATGGCCGACCCCAAATGGGTTATCTCGATGGGTGCCTGCGCATCATCGGGAGGCGTGTTTGATAACTATGCAATCGTTCAAGGCGTTGACACCGTCATTCCGGTCGATGTCTACGTTCCGGGATGTCCGCCGACGCCGGATGGTCTGCTCTACGCGGTGAATCTGATTCAACAGCAGATCCGCGAAGGCGGCCGCGGCGGAATCTTCGCTCGCGCTTAAGTTTGTAAGGTAAAGAAAATGCCCAGTACGCAATCGCCGCCGATGGCAGATAATGCCATTGACCCCACGAGTGTGCGCCCACCGATTGACGACGCAAGTATCGAGCGCGTCGACCCGGCCGGCGTGCACGCGCGTTTGCAATCTCTCAAGGCCGAAGGCTATACGATGCTGCTGGATATCGGCGGCGTCGATTATCCCGAGCGCACGCCCCGTTTCGATGTGGTGTATCATCTTTTGAAAATGCCCACAGCGGCAACGGCGGTTTCCGTGCTCGGAACGCCCCAGCGTTTGCGGCTATTATGTGGCGTACCCGCGGAGAATCCAGAAGTGCCTACGGTAACCGATCTGTGGCTGAGCGCGGATTGGGCGGAGCGCGAAATTTGGGATCTCTTCGGGATCACGTTTTCCGGCCATCCGGATCTGCGGCGCATTCAAATGCCGCAAGAGTGGCAAGGCCATCCGCTTCGCAAGGATTATCCGCTACGCGGACCGGCCCGGGAGCAATCGCCGCGTCCGGAGTTTGCCCTCAAAAGCAACGTCGTTTCCGGAACGCCGCCGACTGGGCGCACCGCCGAAGCGCTGCAAGAGCAAATTGCTAAGGCGCGTGGTCAAGCATGAGTTCCCTTAGTTCCATTCCGCTGAGTGCCGATGTCGTATCGCAAGACGGAAACGCGATGGTTCTCTCCATGGGTCCCCAGCATCCGTCCACGCACGGCGTGCTGCAAATCATGCTCGAAATTGAGGGCGAAAGCGTTACGAAGGCCGAGCCTGAAATCGGCTATCTGCATACGGGCATCGAGAAAAACCTCGAAAATCTCTTTTGGACGCAAGGGCAGACCAACGTCGAGCGCATGGATTATCTTGCGCCGGAGTCAAACGCACTCTGCTACATTCTTGCAGTTGAAAAATTGCTCGGCATCACGGAGAAGATCCCGCAGCGTGCCGTGCATATTCGCGTGCTGATTGCCGAGCTGACGCGCATCGCCTCGCACATGGTATGGCTTGGCACACACGGCATCGATCTCGGCGCGCTTTCGATATTCTTCTATTGCTTCGATATCCGCGAGAACATTTTGGATATGGGCGAGATGACGGGCGGCGCGCGCATGCATCCGAATTATTTGCGCATTGGTGGCGTCAACGGCGATCTTCCCAATGGTTTCCTGGGGCATCTCGATGCGTTTATCGAGAAGGTTCCGGGGCGCATGCGCGAGTTGCGTGGGCTCTTGCAGAAGAATCCGATTTTCCAAGACCGCACCATCGACGTGGGGATAATTTCGCCGGAAGAAGCGGTGCAGTGGAGTCTAACGGGTCCTCCGCTGCGCGCGAGCGGGATTGCTTATGACGTGCGCAAGGCTTTCCCGTATAGCGGATACGAGCAATACGATTTCGAGGTGCCGACGCGACTTGAGGGCGATGCCTATGCGCGCTTCCTCGTTCGCCTCGACGAAATCGATCAGTCGTTGCGGATTCTTCAACAGGTTCGCAAACGGTTGGAGGTGCCGGGCCCGGTGATGATTGACGATTCCAAAGTAGCGGCGCCACCAAAAGAGACGATTGCGATTTCAATGGAGGCCCTCATCCACCACTTCAAGATCGTCAGCGAAGGCTTCCGCGTTCCCCCGGGCGATGTCTACCAGGCCGTTGAAGGCCCCCGCGGGGAGCTCGGCTACTACATCGTTTCGAACGGAAACAACAAGCCGTACCGCGTTCGCACGCGCCCGCCCTCGATGTACAACCTGCAAGCGCTTAAAGGCATCGCGCCGGGCAACTTGATTGCCGATTTGGTCGTGATGATCGGTTCGCTCGATCCGGTTTTCGGCGAGGTCGATCGGTAGTGCACACTTCACCCAATCCACCCATGGGCGATAACAACTCGCAGAAGTTGGCCTCACAAAACCTTTCCGCCGGCAGCGGTTCCCGGCAAGGTTCGGGCGCCGAGGACCGTTCCGCTTTGCCGCAGCGCGAAGAATACTTTGCAAAGCTGTACGCACGGTTGCGCCCCGAATGCGAACGTCTGATCGCTCTCTATCCTGACACGCGTTCCGCACTCATTCCTATGATGCACCTCTTTCAGGCAGAGGAAGGCTATGCATCGCAAGAAGGGATGCGCGCAATTGCGGAGATGCTCAATCTCACGCCCGCCACCGTCGAATCGACCATTTCCTTTTACACGCTGTTTTTCCGCAAGCGCGTCGGCAAATACATGCTGCAGGTCTGCCGGAACCTCTCATGCAGTATGAACGGGGCAGAAGATATCATGGCGTACTTCCGCGGGCAGCTGGGCATTGGGCATCTCCAGACGACGGACGATGGACTCTTCTCGTATGAGGAAGTTGAGTGTCTGGCTGCATGCGACCGCGCGCCCTGTATGCAAATCAACCTCGAATTCGTTTACGATCTCACTCCGAAGATGGTCGATGATATTCTCGCCGCAATTAGAGGCGGAGCCTATCCCGTTGCGCCCTTGGCGCAAACCGGCTCGCCGCAAAAGACGTGGATCATGAATCAAGACTTGCAAGTTTCGCGTGGTGAGAAATCGCCGGGTGGAGAAGGCGTAAGCCATCCGAACAATCCCGGCGGCATCGGCGATCCAAGTGGCGTGATCATGCTCGACCGCATTATTTTAGAACGCGAGCGATTTGCGGGCCGCACACGCGAGCGCATGGCTAGCGAGCCAAGCGTCGTCCGGGACGTCGTCCGGGAAGAAGAGCACGAGACATGGCAGCCGTCGTAACGCCCGTGCTCATGGCGGGGATCGGCGAAGCCGATCTGCGCGATATCAACGTCTACCGGCAGCGCGGCGGCTACAAGCAGCTCGAACGCGCCTTTAAACAATTCAGCGGTGCGCAACTGTTGGATATCGCAAAGGCGTCCGGTCTGCGCGGCCGTGGCGGCGCGGGATTTCCGACCGGAATGAAGTGGGGCTTTCTGCCGGTGAATGATAAGCCGCGCTACCTGGTCTGCAATTGCGACGAGGCCGAGCCCGGTACGTTTAAGGATCACATGCTGCTCGAAGAGGCGCCGCACTTGGTGCTCGAGGGCATTTTGATCGGCGCATACGCAATCGGGTGCAAACACGCGTTCATCTATATTCGCGGCGAGTTCAAGCGCGGTTTTGAAATCATGAGCAAAGCGGTGGAAGACGCGCGTGCAGCGGGCTTCATCGGAAAGAATCTCTTTGGCACCGGCTACGATTTGGAATTCACCATTCACCGGGGCGCGGGCGCATATATTTGCGGCGAAGAAACCGCACTGCTCAATTCACTTGAAGGCAAGCGCGGGGAGCCGCGGCTCAAACCGCCGTTCCCGGCGATCGAAGGCCTGTACAAGATGCCGACCGTTGTGAATAACGTCGAGACACTGGCTTATCTGGTTCCGATTCTGGAAAAAGGCGCGGACTGGTTTGCGTCTGTGGGCACAGAGAAATCAAAGGGGTACAAGATCGTCTCCATCAGCGGACATGTGAAGAAGCCCGGCAACTACGAAGTTGCGCTTGGAACCACCGTGCGCGAACTCATTGAAATTGCGGGCGGTCCACGCGAGGGCCGCACTGTTATCGCAGTACAGCCGGGCGGCGGTTCGTCTGCTGCAATCTTTGATGAGAATCTCGATTTGCCGTACGATTACGAGAGTATGGCGAAGGCAGGCACGATGCTTGGATCCGGCGCAATGGTTGTTTTCGACGACACAACCGATTTCGTAAAGGCCGCACATTCGCTGGTGCGTTTCTTCGCACACGAATCCTGCGGTCAATGTACGCCGTGCCGCGAAGGCGGACACTGGCTTGAGCAAACGCTGGAACGTTTCGTGCACGGGCAAGCGCTGCAGTCGGACATCGAGATGCTCAAAAAAGTCTCCGGCCAATTAACGGGCATCAATCTTTGCGCGCTGGGCGATTCCATCGAGCCGTTCTTGGCTTCAGTGGTCAAACGCTTCCCGGAACAGTTCGAAGCGCGCGTCTTGAGGGCCGGATAATGGTGGCGACTCAATGCACGTTCCACGGGGCAATGTGCGACATTTGCGCGCCAACATGGACGTTGCTTCAAAGGTTCCCGCGTGGGACGTGCATTGAATCTTCAACATTTTTCGGCGAGTGAGTTGCTATAAACATGACTGAGCAAGCAGTGCAAAACGTTACCGTAACCATCGATGGCGTGAAGGTGACCGTTCCGAAGGGGACGTTGCTGGTTGAAGCTTCGAAGCAAATTCAAAAAGAGATTCCGGTCTATTGCTATCATACGAAGCTTGGACCGGCCGGCCTTTGCCGCATTTGTCTGGTGCAGATCGAAGGCATGCCCAAGTTGCAGATTGCGTGCAATACGCCAGTCGCGGACGGCATGGTCGTGCATACCTACAACGAGAAGGTCGACGATGGCAGGCGCGCCGTGCTCGAATTCTTGTTACTCAATCACCCCCTGGACTGCCCGATTTGCGATAAAGGCGGCGAGTGCGATCTGCAAGATTACTCCATGGCCTACGGACAGGGGGCATCCCGGCTTGCGGATCCGAAGAATTCCAAACCCAAGGCCGCGGATTTAGGGCCCACGATCGTGCTCGATGAAGAACGCTGCATTGTTTGCCAGCGTTGCGTACGTTTCGATGACATCATCACGCGCGAACGTTCGCTGATCGTCAAAGACCGTGGCGTCAAAGACATCATTGCGACGGCAACCGATGAGCCGTACCGTTCGAACTTCAGCGGAAACGTTACGGAGCTGTGCCCGGTCGGCGCGCTCACGTCAAAGACCTACCGTTTTAAATCGCGGCCATGGGACTTGCGCCGTACGAAGACGACCTGCACGCAGTGCAGCGTGGGCTGCCAACTTAACGTGGATCAGCGCCACGGCAACGTGCTGCGCACGATGTCGGTGCCGGATGACGATGCCATCTCGGATGGCTGGCTGTGCGATCGCGGCCGGTACAACATCGGCTACCTCAATGACGACCGGCGGATAACGACGCCCCTGTACAAGCAAGACGGCCGGTGGATGCAGATCACGTGGGAGGAAGCGCTTGAACTCTGGAGCGGTGCAATTAAGAAAGCCGGTCCGGATGCGACGGGCGTGCTCGGTGGCGCCCGCTTATTGAATGAAGAAGCGTATCTGCTCGCACATGTGTTCCGCGCAGCGGGGGTCAAGAACCTCGACTGGCGGGCGGGACGCCAGCGTCAGGCAACGCCGGGGCGGGCCGGCGGATCGTTTGCCGATTTAGAAAACGCTCAGGTCGTTATCGTCGCCGGACAATCGCCTTCGGAAATTGCGCCCGTCATGGATCTGCGCATCCGCAAAGCCGTGTCCAAGCACGGGGCAAAACTGTTGACGATCGGCGCGTACGAAGCGCATTCGCAAATACCGGCTACGGGATGCGACTCCATTGCCGATGTGGTGAAGGCAATTCCGGCCGGGACGCAACGTATTGCGCTCATCTGGGACGGTGTGGATGCGCAGCGCGGCAAGGAATTGGCCGCGGCATTACCGGCGGACGCGTCCATTTCAATGTTTATTCCGGGCGAACAAAACAATTCGCGCGGCGCGGAAACGATGGGCATGCATCCGCTCTCGGGCGCGGGTTTTGCACCGACTACCGCCGGGCGCGATTTCGCCGGCATGATCGAGGATGCGCGCCAAGGCAAGCTGCGCGTGCTCTCGATTCTCGGAGCGAATCCGGTCCTGCATTATCCGGACGCCGTGGCGGCGCGCGAGGCGCTGGAGAAGACGGGCTTCGTTGTGGTCAGCGATTTGTTCATGACGCAAACCGCAGAGCTCGCCACGCTCCTCTTGCCGGCGGCGGGTGGCTTTGAGAAGAGTGGCACCATCATGAATGTGTGTGGTGATCTCTTGCCCGTTCACGCCGCGATGGAGCGTCCAAACGGCGCGCTGAGCGATTTGGAAATGATCGCCGGTTTGGCTGAAGCCTTGGGCGTTACGCTTCCGAGTGCGGCAGAACTCGAAGACGCCGTTATCAAGACGGTCGCAAACGCGAATCTAGAATTCTCCCTTGGCGATGATTCCGTCTGCGGCGCGCCGCAGGCGCCCCAAGCGCAAAAAGATCGCGGTCCTGAGGGATTACACGTGTACGTCCATGCGCGGATTTTCTCCGGCGGTGGAACCGTCGCGCACGACCGCGCGATCGAGGGCTTGCGTCCGCTCCCGGAAGCCGCCATCTCGCCCTCGACCGCAAAGCGTCTTGGAATCCAAACGGGCGATTGCGTAGATCTCGAAGGCAATGGTCGCACGATGCACGATTTGCTAGTTGAAGTGCGGCCGAATCTTCCCGACGATGCGGTGGTCTTAATTGCCGGACTCGCGGATGATCCGGCCAACACCCTTGGCGATGACGCGGTGGCGTCCCTCACCAACGTGCGCAGAGCCGCCGAGCTCGAACCTGCTGGAGCCGGCCGATGAGCGGTGTGCTGGATACAATTAATGCCGCGCCGCTGTGGCTGATCGTTCTCGTGAAATCGATCCTGCTGTTATTCGTCGTCATCACGACTTTCGCGTACGCGATGCTCTTTGAGCGCAAGATCATGGGCTGGATGCAGTTACGTCCGGGTCCGAACCGCGTAGGGCCCTGGGGCATGCTCCAGCCGGCGGCGGACGCGGTCAAGATGTTCTTTAAGGAAGATCTGACGCCGAATACGGCCGATCCGCTCATTTATAAACTCGCGCCGTTCATCTCGTTGCTCACAGCCTTTAGCGTGTATGCAATTATTCCGTTTGCCGAGCCGACTCCGGGCAGCCTCTGGGCGATCGGCAACGTCAACGCGGGAATTCTCTTCGTGTTTGCCCTCACCGCAATGGGCGTCTATGGTATTTCGCTTGGCGGGTGGGCGTCGGGCTCGAAGTATCCGCTCCTCGGGTCCGTGCGTTCGACGGCGCAGATGATCAGCTATGAGCTTGCGATGACCATGTCCGTCATCGGCGTGCTGATCGTTGCGGGAACCACGTCGCTGGCCGGCATCGTTCACGCGCAGAACCGCCTGTGGTTTTTCATCCCGCAGATCTTCGGCTTCTTAATCTACATCATTACGGCCGTTGCAGAAACCAATCGCGCGCCGTTCGATCTTGTCGAGGCCGACGCGGAACTTGTCGCGGGTTTCCACACCGAATACTCCGGCCTGCGCTTCGGCCTGTTTTTCATTGCCGAGTACGTGAACATGCTTACGGTTTCTTGTATCGCGACTTTGCTGTTTTTCGGCGGGTGGAATGCGCCGTTCGGCCTGACCTTCATTCCCGGCCTCGTGTGGTTCTTGCTCAAGGTCAGCCTTTTTATCTTCTTTTACATCTGGTTGCGCGCGACGCTCCCGCGTTTCCGGTACGACCGTCTCATGGCGTTCGGCTGGAAAGTGCTCTTGCCGGCGGCAACCATCAATCTGGTGTTGACGGCAGTCGTCATCGCGGTCTGGGGTTAGCCTAGTGAAACGTTATAAGAAAAACCTCTTCAACGTCGGGGCGCTGATGCAAGGCATGGCGACGACCTTCGGCTTCATGTTCAAGAAAAAGCCGACGATTCAATACCCGTCCGTCAAGAAACAGCACGCACCGCGTTTTCACGGATTGCACGAACTCCGGCGGTATGCCGATGGAAAAGAGCGCTGCATCGGCTGTGAGCTGTGCGCCGTCGCCTGTCCCGCTAATGCGATCACAGTTGTCGGTGCCGAGAATACGCCGGATGACCGCAAGTCGCCGGGCGAACGCAACGCCGCGCGATACGAGATTGACGAGCTGCGTTGCATCTTTTGCGGAATGTGCGAAGAAGCATGTCCGACCGATGCAATCGTGCTCACGCCACGGTTTGAGATGAGCGATTACCGCCGGGGCTCATTCATTTACGCCAAAGACCGGCTGCTCGTGCCCCCGGAGGCCGGCGTTGGAACCGCTCCCGACGAGCGTCCAAACGGGATTCCCTCCGACTTGGGCGTCGTCGCTGAAGTTAAATCGACGACCGACGTCGCGACGGGTTATTCCGCGACCCACCGCGGGGAAATTCTGAAGACCGAAACGCGAGGACTCGCGCCGTGACGGTCTTCTGGATTCTCGGCATTTTGCTTATTGCGAGCGCCGTCTTTGTGGTGACGCAGAAGAAACCGGTGTACAGCGTCGTCGGCCTGCTCTTGCATTTCGCGGTGCTCGCTATCTTTTATATGACCCTTAATGCGGAATTCTTAGCGGTCATTCAGATCGTCGTGTATAGCGGCGCGATTTTGATTCTGTTCGTGTTCGTCATCGCGCTGCTCTCAAGTGGTACGGCGCCTTTTGCCATGGGTCCAAACCGGATGCCGAAGGCCGCCATTCCTGCGTGGTTGCTTGCGCTCGCGGCTCTTGGACTCGTCGTGTATGGAATTGCGCGAACGCCGCTTGTCGGTCATGGCGTGGCGGCGGGGACGTCGTCCATCGCCGGCCCGGTGGGTGCAGCGAACGTTTTCGGCAGTGTTGCCGACTTCGGGAAGGCCCTCTTCACGACGCACTTGTTGCCCTTTGAAATTACCGCCTTTATTTTGATGGTTGCAGTGATCGGCGTGGTTGCGCTCGCGGGCGACGCGACGCCATTTGTGCCCTCGCGCAAGCGAGCGCGCTTGGTTGAGAGCGACATGCGTGAGGCGATCCTGCGCGCGGGAGAGCAGCAATGAACCCCATGCTGCCGGTAGCAATCGAAAACTACATTGGTCTCTCGGCGATCATTTTCTTCATCGGCGTTGCCGGAGTCATGTTGCGCCGCAACCCGCTCATTATGTTAATGTCCATCGAACTCATGTGGAACGCGGCGAACCTGCTTTTTCTTGCATTCGCTAAAGCGTGGATGAACAACGCTGGACACATTTTTGCATTCTTGGTCATTACGGTTGCGGCGGCAGAGGCGGCGATCGGTCTCGCTATTGTGGTCGTCGTCTTCCGTTCATCGGAATTCGTGGACGTCGATATATCGACGAAGTTGAAGGGATAGGCGTTTGAGTAATCACGTGATGGGCAACGAGGGCTCTTACCCGTTACTGTATGCGATTTGGCTCTTGCCGCTGGCGGGCGCCATTCTCTGTTGGGCGTTCGGGCCACAACTGAAAGCACTCGCTGGCGCGCTCGGCAGCGCGACCATCGGGGCCGCCTTTGTGGCAACGCTTCTGTCCTGGGGAAATGCAACGCAGAACGGGGGAGTGCACGGAGCGCTTGGCGCGCATCAAAGTGTGCTCTCCTGGTTTCCAGGGTTCGATTTCGGACTGCTGCTCGATCCGCTCTCGCTTCTTTGGACGCTGATCATTACCGGCGTCGGATTCCTCATTCACCTGTACTCAGTCGGCTACATGAGCGGCGATCGCGCCTTCGCGCGCTTCTTTGCCTACATGAACTTCTTCGTCTTCTCGATGCTTACGCTCGTACTCTCCGATAACTTCGTCGGCTTGCTCGTCGGCTGGGGTCTTGTTGGTCTTGCTTCGTACTTCTTGATCGGTTTCTGGTTCGAACGCCCCACGGCCGTCGCCGCCGCGCGCAAGGCATTCGTGATCAACGTCTTCGGCGACCTCGGGATGTTGCTGGCGATCCTCATCCTGTTTGCGCGCGTGGGCTCGACGACGTACGGCGACGTGTTCGGCAACGTTGGAGCCTTGGGCGGCTCACTCTTCCTGGTCTGCGTCTGTCTCTTTATCGGCGCCGCTGCAAAATCGGCTCAAGTGCCACTGCATACCTGGCTTCCCGATGCAATGGAAGGCCCGACCCCGGTGTCCGCCCTGATTCACGCCGCAACGATGGTAACGGCCGGCGTGTATTTGATCGCGCGTTGCTGGCCGCTTTGGAGCGCCTCGCCGGATGCGCAAATGTTGGTCGGAACCGTCGGTGGACTGACTGCATTGATCGGTGCGATTCTCGGCATGGCACAATGGGATATCAAGCGTATCCTCGCGTATTCGACCATGTCGCAAATCGGCTACATGGTCATGGGTGTCGGGGTCGGCGCATACGAAGGTGGCGTCGCGCACTTTTTCACGCACGCGTTTTTCAAAGCCCAACTGTTTCTGGGTTCAGGACTCATCATTCACGCGCTTGCAAACGAACAAGACGTGCGGCGCATGGGCGGCTTGCGCACGCGTTTACCGTTTGCCTTTACCGCGATGCTGGTGGGCGTGCTTGCCATCTGCGGCGTTCCGGGACTTTCCGGATTCTTCAGTAAAGATGCCGTCATTCAAGGCGCGCTCGAACACGGGCATCCGTGGCTGTACGGGTTAGGTATCCTTACGGCCGGGCTCACCGCGTACTATATGTTCCGCATGCTTTTCCTCGCGTTCTTCGGGGAGTACCGCGGAGACGTCGATCCCTCGGCGCTCGGCTTGCGCCATCCGGAACTTGCCGGTACGCCGATGATGGAAGACGTGCACGATGCGCACGACACCCATCACGGCGACGATCCTCATGCACCGGCTTGGCTAATGAAGGCGCCCGTAGCGCTCTTAATGGTGCCAACGGTGCTGGCCGGCTGGCTGCTTTACGGCGGCGAGAACTCGCCTTGGCACCGTTTCTTCGCCGCGCAATTCCGGCCCGAGCATTTTAGCTCGCCGGTCAATGAGACCTTGACGTCGCTGGTCGTGCTGGTCTTTGTGCTGGCCGGAACTGGCATAGCGTATCTTCGTTACGGGCGTGCAAACGCGCTCGCAAGCGCAAACGCAAATATCCAGCGGGAATCCGTGCACATGCCCGCTGCTCTGAGCCAGGCGTTCTATTTTGATACCGCGCTCGATCTGCTGTTTGTTAAACCCGCGATTGCGCTCGGCATTGTCTTTGGGCGCACGGTTGATCCGCACGTGATCGATGGAGCGGTACGCGAAACCGTCATTACCAGCCGCTTTCTTGGGCATTTCTTGCGCAGTTTACAAACCGGTCTCCTTCGCGGGTACGCGCTCATTATGGTTTTTGGAGTCGCGTGCTTTATCGCGTACTACGCGTTTGCGGGAGGGTTGCGATAATGATGGTCTTGGCGCTCATCCTGCTTCCCATTTTTAGCGGTCTCGCGCTCTTTGTTTTACCGAAGGACGAGCGGATGGTTTGCAAAGCCGTCTCCTCGATTATTGCTGCAACCATTTTCGGCATTGCGATTTTTGCAAATGGTCCCGGTGTCACGGCGCACTGGCTTTCACGTCCGTTTACCGCCGCATTCCACTTTGCGGATAACGGCCTATCGTTTTGGCTCGTACTCTTGCTCGCGCTCTGTACGTTCTGCGCCGTGCTTGCAAGCAACGTTCCTAACCTGCGCAGCTTCCTTGCGCTCATCTTGTTGCTCGAGGGCACGATGATGGGTGTGTTCTTGGCGCGTGATCTGCTTGTCTTTGCGCTCTTCTGGGATTTGATGCTGCTGCCCGTGTTCTTCGGGTTGACCGGCTGGGGCGAACATCCCGCCGTTGCTTGGCGCTACCTCATCTACAACTTCACCGCCGGGTTGACGCTTTTGCTTGCCACGGCCGCGTTCGGCGTGGGCTACGGATCCACCGACGTCATCGGTGTTGCGGGCATCACGCATCTGGGGAATATTTGGCAACCGTGGATTTTTGCCGGCTTCGCCTTCGCATTCTTAGTGAAAACGCCGGTATGGCCGTTCCACACCTGGATGCCGCCAACGTATGCTTCGACGCCCTCGCCGATGGTCTCCGTGGTTGCTGCTGTCCAATCCAAAGCCGGCTTGTATGGATTTATCGTGATTGGCCTCGCGCTCTTACCCGAGTCCATGCGTGCCTCCGCCTGGCTCATGATGTGGCTGGGCGTTATTGCGCTGCTGTATGGCGCCTTTACCGCACTCGTGCAAAGTGACGCCAAGCGCATCGTCGCGTACTCCTCACTCTCGCATTTAGGATTGATCGTCCTTGCAATTTTCAGTTTCAATCCCCTTGCGCTGCGTGGAGCACTCATTTACATCATCGCGCACGGTCTCTTTAGTGCCGCGCTCTTTCTTCTTATCGGCTATGTTGAAGAGCGCGAAGAAACGCGTTCTCTGTTACGTCTTGGCGGGCTAGGGCGTGAGAATCCGCGTCTGGCCGGTGCGTTTTGTATTGCGGCGCTGGCGGCCCTCGGCTTGCCCGGCCTGGCGGGGTTTGCCGGTGAGCTCGTGATCCTTACCGGCCTTTACCAGTCGGGAAATATTTGGCCCGCGATCTTCGCGTTA
Source organism: Vulcanimicrobiaceae bacterium (assembly GCA_046262675.1). GTDB lineage: Bacteria > Vulcanimicrobiota > Vulcanimicrobiia > Vulcanimicrobiales > Vulcanimicrobiaceae > JACRUB01. The sequence continues at coordinate 37,786 of JBHEMH010000006.1, read as the reverse complement.
ATCCCGATTCTGGTGGCCGCGGCATACATGCTGCGGCTCTTCCAAGGCATCGCGAACGGTCCGGAAATTGCGGACCTTCCGGTGCGTCGAGACCTTACGCTGCTTGAAGGGTTGTCGCTCGTGCCTCTGGTTGCTGCGATCGTCGTGCTCGGAGTAAACCCGCATATGCTAACCACGTTCGATACCGCACCGTATTCGCTTAGCGCGTCCGCGGTGACGAAATGATTCTCAATCCATACTCTTCGCTCGATTGGAACGCAGTCATCCCGCTCTTTCTAGTGGCGGCGACCGCGTTGATCGTCTTGTTGGCAGACCTCATTGCTCCCGGCGGATCCAAGCGTTACGTGTCGGTGGCCATCGCGCTTGCCGGCTTAATCGGTTCGGGGTATATCTGTGCGAGATTGTACCGCTTCACGTATAGCGCGTTCGGCGGCGGCTTTATGGTCGGTGGTTTCGCGATCGTTTTTGAAGAGCTCATTATCTTAACGGCGATTTTTTCGGTCGCGCTGTATGCGGCCATCGGAGAAGAAGACCGGATTGCAAGCTCGCTTGCCCTCACGCTGTGGGGAACGAGCGGCGCGATGCTTATGGCAGGCGCCGGCAATCTCATGACGATTTTCCTTGGTCTCGAGCTGCTGTCGCTTGCGCTTTACTGCCTTTGTGGAATGTCAAAGCGGGCCTTGGCACGCGAGTCGGCGCTCAAGTATCTGATCCTCTCATCCACCGCCTCCGGTTTCATGCTCTATGGTATGGCACTGTTTTTCGGTGCGACCGGCAGTGTTGCGCTCGCGGCATTGGCCAGTCCCGTCATTGCAAGCAGCCCATTATTTCTTATCGGTGCGGGACTCTTTTTAATTGGTATCGCTTTTAAACTGAGCCTGGTGCCGTTTCACGCCTGGGTCCCAGACGTCTTCCAAGGCGCGCCACTACCGGTCACGGCGTTCATGAGCGTTGCTACCAAAGCTGCGGCCCTAGCGGTTCTCATGCGGTTCGCGTACGCGTCGCTTTCCGGGCCGCATGCGCATGCCATTTTCCTACCAATCTTGGTGGTCGGCGCGATTTCGATGCTCTTTGGAAATTTTGCCGCGCTCGCACAGACCGATATGAAGCGGCTGCTGGCCTATTCGGGGATTGCGCAAATGGGATACATCGTGACGGCGCTGGCGGGTGCGACTGCACTTGGATTGCGCTACGCGGTGTTTTATCTAGCCGCCTATCTCTTCATGAACATCGGTGCCTTCGCGGTTGTCGCGCTGCTTTCAACAGAGAATGAAGAAGGCTCGAACATCGTGGCGTTCCATGGCCTTGCACGCCGGCGACCGCTCCTTGCAGCGGCGATGACGTTCTTCTTGTTGGCGCTCGCGGGCTTTCCACCGACGGCCGGCTTTGTGGGAAAGATTCTAATTCTCGCAAGCGCCGTCGGCGCGGGCTACGCGTGGCTGGCCGGGGTGCTCATCGCAGGAACCGCGATCTCGCTCTACGTTTATTTCAAGATTATCCGGCTCATGTACGAACCTGGACGTCACAAACACACCGCGGTGGTCAACGGCAATGCGCCCCTCGCGTGGATTAGCGTCGGCGTGTGCGCGATCGCAACGATCGTGCTGACGTTCTATCCGATCGCGCCGAGCAATATCCTACCGCTCGTCAAGTAGGGCGCCCGCCCTGGAACTTCTTGCGGTGAACCTTGACGCGCGTTTTGACGCTCAGCACGAGCGGCAGGGCATCGGCCGCAACATCATCGCCGACACTCAAGCCCTCCGGCAAGCTGTCTTTATCGATGCTGATGCGCGCATTTGGCGCAACCGGTCCTGCTGGAATCTCGAACGAGCCATCCGCGGCCGTTTCCGCAAGAATCCCGCCGGGCTCAAGTCGTATTTGAATGTTTTCGAGCGAAATCTTACGTCCGGCCGGATCGGCATCTGATTGAACGACGCGCCCTGCAATGGTGCGTACGGCGACCATGGCAAGGTCGACGGAGGTGGCGTCGTCTCCGATTGTCGCCGGCAATGACATGAACGTGCCGTCCGGGGTACGCGCCTGAATCTGATGGGGACCCGGCTCGATCGCGATGCTGGAAACACCGGCGTCGATGCGGCGCGCGAGGCGGTCGTCAATATAAAGTTGCGCGGATGAGGCATTCTGAATGCGGATCGTACGCATGTGAACGCGAGGCGCAAATGAAATGCGTTGGCTGAATCCAAATCCAAGCGTGCGTCCAGTGCCGGTTGGGTGATCGGTCATCTCAAACGCACTCTGATGCCCGATCGGAACGGTCAGGCCGATAATCGGGCCAATGCGCGAGCGTGCGCCGTTGACGATCCGCTCGATTCCAAGGATCACGCCGGGGCCGCTTAGGGCATGCGTGCGGATCACATCGTCTTCACTTGTCGCACTATGAAAAGCGGTAACTTCAAAGAGCCTGTGGCGGGCGGTCACGGAACCGTTCATTGCCCAGCTTGCGCCGCCGTCGGGCGAGACTGAGTACGCGCCGGAGATTGCCGATTGCAACGTCGCATAGGAGATGTTGGCGGAGCGATCGCCACCCGCGAATTGCACGGAGCCTGTGAGTCCATGATTGCCGAACATGGAGAGACCGAAAAATGGCGATGCGCCTAGATGATACCCGGAGGTCAATCCGGCGCGCACGGTGATGCGCTTGTTCGCACGAAAGCCGAGATTGAGACGCTCCGGCGCCTCGCCTATCATCAGAGGAAATGGTCCAAGGACGCCACTTGCGACGGCTTCGCCAAAAAGACGTCCCTGAGTTGCGATGCCGATGCTCGCGGCAGCAGCGCGGTCGGTCATCCAGACTTCGCGCGTGACTTTTACGATGCCGTCGCTACTTGCGCGGTCGCCTATAATCGGGGTGATCGCTGCGTTCTGACGAATCACACCGATAAAGCCCGCACCGTTCTCCCGATCGCGGCGAAGCGCAATGAGGGTTCTTCCCATACTGTCGTGTTCGCTTCCATAGGTGATCGAATCGCGCCGCACGCTCACGCCGCTCCCGCCGGGCGCGCTAAAGAGGAGTCCGTTGAGCGGGTTGGGCTCGTATCCACCTTGCACGTAACGCTCGCGTGTTCCAACGGTAACCTGACCGCTAAGCGCCGGCGAGGAATTATCGAACGCCGAGAGATCGAGACCCCCGCGCAAACGTGTGCCATCGGTCGTAAAAGAAAGGTCGCGGCTCTTCGAGCCGCCGTAGTCTGAGGTTGAAGCGTGAATGATCAGCGCGTTTGTTGCATCCGGACTAAATCGTTGCGTGGGTGCTCGCGCTTGTTGCGGCGCGCCGTTTTCCGGCTCAGTGCTCAGGGTGTAGGTTGAGACGCGCGGATGCGCAAGGGGTATCGTTCGTACGTCTGTCGCCGGTCGAATCGACGCGATGTCGAGCCGCGTCCCGCTCACGCTCATCTCCTGCGAAAGAACGGCCTGCAAATCGGTGAGCGCGACATACAGATGACCTCCGCGTTCCACCGGAAGCGCCGCAGCCTCTGCAATAGATGTGCCTCCTTGCGAGATGTCGGAGTCGCCGGGGGTAAAGGCGTAGTTGTCTGAATCAACGTGGAGCACTCGCGCTGCTCCGTCGCGCGTAACTCCGTAGTGCAGATCGTGCGCGATGTCTTCAATGGCGAGCATCAGGTGAAATCCGTCGAAGAAACCGGAAGCCGCGCGCATCTCGAAACCGTCGACAAACAGCGAGTATGGACGCACGGGGGCATCCGCGGCAGCGGGTACAACCAGCCCGCCCATCAATGCGCAGATAAGCGCCGCGGCGCTTATGCTACGGAACGGTGACGGTCGTCTCGCCATCCTCAATCTCGTCTCCACCGTAGTCGATGGACAGTTCGACTCGATATTTGCCAGGCCCTAAGCCATGTGCCGTCTCGTCGACCGTGTGAAAGCGTCCCGGAAAGATCGCGCCGATCGTTACTGGCAATTTTTGCAGGACGCGCCCGCCTTGCTCGAACAACAAGGTCGCGCCCGCCCGCACGTAAGCGTTTGAGGTGTCTTTGATCCGGCCGATGACGTGCACGTTGTGACCCGACGCGCTTGCGCGCAAGGTCTGCAAGGTTACCGACCGGTGCGGATTTCCTACATCGGCGTACACGACGATCGTTGCACCGGGCCCGAAGCCGTTGACCCGGCCGGTTCCGAGCGTCGCGCGTGTGAAATAGCCGCCCCAATATGAGGCGGCGGCAGCGCTGAAGGTAGCCGGCAAAGCGAGGGTAACGGTTACAATGCGCTTCTCATTGGGAGCGAGCGTGAACTGACTCGCAGAGGCCTTGAGATAGCGCGTGATGGAGCGCGGTTCGTGGCCGGGCTTCTCGATGGCAACCGATCCGTCCACCCGAGTGATCCAATCCATCGGCGCGATGATGATGCGCTCCGGCGTGTCGCTATTGTTTGAAACATTGACGTCGGCCTTGACGACCTGGCCGGGGAGTGCTCGCATCTCGATCACGAGCGGATCGACGGCAATATTGAGCCCGGCACGTGCCGGCAGCAACAGGGCTAAAAACGCACATGGTACGAAGAACAGTTTTTTCATAGACTCACGTTGCGGTTGCCACCACGGTAAAGTTCGTCGCGGGATAGGCGTCGTTGTCGAGGGTCCGTTCGTCCAAGAAGATCGTCATCGCGAAATTCAGCTGGGCACCCGGAAGCGTTGACGAATCGAAGTTTGCTGCATACGTCGCACATGTAACGCTCGAGGATGCAACGAGCGGGGTTTTGTTTGCGATGAACGTTTGCCCCGCTTGCGCCGTTCCCGCGCACGTCATCGAAAAATAGGAGATTTTGAGAACGCCGCCGCTGCCGCCCGAGATATCCGCGGGCGAAAGTAAAACGATCGACCCGCTTCCGGTGCTCTTGGTTCGAATTTGGCCCCCGACCGTAATTGGCGCGCCGGGAGGGTTGGGCGTCATGTATTGTTGCCTGAAGTCGACGACGGTGTAGGTCAGTGCAGAGCTGGAGACCGTAATGCCTGCAAGCGCCGTCACGGCTTGCGCCGGGCGGGGCGACGCAAGAAGTGCAGCGACTGCGACGAGGACCGGACCTAAGCGAAGAGTTCGCTTAGGTTGCAGTGGCGACAACCGTAAAGGCTGTTGCCGGATATGAATCTGCCGGAATGGTGCGGTCATCCAGGAACATGCCCATCGTAAAGTTGATCGCGGTGTTGTAGTTGGCACCGTAGGTCGCGCAGTTGGTACTCGAGCTTGCGACGAGGGCCGTTTGCGCGGTTGCGAAGGTTTGTCCCGCATTTGCGGTTCCTGCGCACGTGATCGAAAGAGCGCTGATCGGAAGCGTACCGCCGCCGCTGCCCGCGATGTTTGGCGGGGCCGCGATGGCAATCGAGCCGGAGCCCGAACTGATCTTCGTTATTAGCGTGCCGGTAACGGTGATGTTACCACCATCCGAGGCCAAGAACTGGTTTGTATTGTTCTGTACGCTGCTCCAGGTAAAAGCAGCGCCGGAGAGGCTGATATTCGCGGTCGCGTTCTTCGTCACCGTCACCGTAAGTGTCGTGTTCTGTATCACAGCCAGGCTGGGTGCTGCCGTTAGAGCAAAGCAGAAAGCCAAAGCGGCACTGCCAATTACTGACGGCGAGAGGCGGGTATTCACGTCTTGGTCCTTTCAGGATCCGTAGTGTCGGCGAACGAACGCATAGGTCGCGTATACGTTCACCCGGCGCCGCAAGCATAGCGACTAGGGTCTCTTTTTACAAGGGGCAACAGCGTACTTTACGGTTAGGAGGGCAAGATTTTACCCCTTCCAGACACCCGAGGGCTTTATTGCTCTGGCAGGGCGGCTACCTGCCGGGACGCAGAGTCACAGCTTGTGAAGCTCGCGCGTCCTATCTATACTAGAAATACCAGGAGCGCTAGGACGCCGTTCATGAAGCATTCGCCCCTCCCGCTACTTTTTATCGCGTTGGCTTTCTTTCTTGCGCCATGCGCTGCGCACGCACAAACGGCCGGCCAAAAGCCGGTCGATGCCCCGCGCGTCGAGTTTACTTCGGCAGAGGCGATGGAGCAGGCGCGCGCTCGCGTGGCTGCCGGGGATTTCAAAGGCGCGTTAGGCGAACTTTCAATATACGTACTTGCGCATCCAAAAGAAAGAACACCCGCCCGGTTGCTCGGGGACCTGTATTATCGTCAGGGAGACCTAGCGGCCGCGGAGCGCGTTTACCGCGCCATTCTGCTCAACGTGGTTGACGATCGCGAGACCCATAATCGTTTGGGCGCCGTGTATGCGACCGAAAACCGCATCGACGATGCAATTGCGGAATACACGAAGAGCCTTCCGGGGGTAGACTCGATTGCCGATCTCGTGGCGCTACACCAACGCAAAGGTGATCTCGCGGCTTATCGCGCGAGCGTCGAACGAGATGCCGAAGCCATGCCAAACTCTTCGTTGCAAGACGAGGTCGGATCGGTCTATCTTGCCCTGCATGATTATTCGCAAGCTCTGCTCTACTTCTTGCGGGAGCTTGACCTCTCGCCAAACTCGATCTTAGGACTCGACCATGCCGCAATTGCCTATATGGACCTCGGCATGTATGACAAAGCGGTTGATATGCTCAATCGCTGTCGTGCAAAGTACCGGTACGAATATTCATGTACATTGAATCTCGCCGCCGCCGAACTTGAAATGGGACAGTACGACGAGGGTAAAGTCTTACTCGATCGCGCAGAACAACTGGAGCCCGAGCACCCGGAAATCAACGTCAACTATGGCTACCTCGCGAATGCCCAAGGGAACTGGAAACTGGCCATTTCGTATTACGTGAAGGCGCTCCAGATTTCGCCCTATGCACGCGATGCGTATCTGAATCTCGGCGTCGAATACGAGCAACATCACCTCTACGATCTGGCGGAATCCGCGCTGCTCAAGGGTCTCTCCGTCGTTCCCACAGACGGCGCGCTCCACTACCTTCTCGGGCGCACCTACCAGGATCAGAAGAAGCACGACCTTGCAGTCGAGCAATTCCAAGCAGCGTTCCGTTCGGATGATCCTGCGGCGGCGACGCTTGCCAAAGTTCGGATATCGCAACTTGGGGAGGCGGCTCCGCAACTTCGCTAAGCTCGATTCGACCTTAGGCGTTCCCTCCAAAGACACTAGAAAAACCACATCGTGTGGTTTTTCTGTTTCCTCGCATTTTTGCAAGGTTCAAATGAAAATGACATCCTGTCAATTGCAAAAATGTCGAGAGACTTTGAAGGGAAAGCCTAAGCCCGAATCGAGGCTAGCGAGTTGCTACGCGATAGCGATCCATTGTCTCTTTCCCGCATTCACAAGCGAGCGAGTTGAGGATACGACAGTCTGCTTCGGACGGTTTCGATCGAAGTCTGCCGTCATTTTGAACTTCACAGGATGTGATCTTCAAAGCTTCGCTGTATTCAAAATGCGGCGAAACAAAAACCGCACACGATGTGCGGTTTTGAGTGTCTTCGTTCGAAATTGTCTGAAGCAGATTGGCGGAAGAATCAAGGAGAGAGGGCGATGGCGTCGATTTCTACGCGGCAGCCCATCGGCAAGCCGGCGACAGCGACGGTGCTACGCGCAGGTTTGTTCTCGCCGAAGAACTTTGCGTAGATTGCGTTGACCGCGGGAAAGTCTGACATATCGATCAGGAAGACGGTTGTTTTCACCACGTCGGCGTAGCTGACGCCGGCGGCTTTGAGCACTTCGCCGAGATTCTTTAGGGCTTGCTCCGCCTGCGCCGTTACATCGCCCTCAATGAGTTTGCCCTGCGCGGGATCGATCGGCGTTTGTCCGCTGCAGAAGATCAGGTGTTCGCTCGCAACGGCCTGGCTGTATGGGCCGATCGGTTCCGGCGCGGCGTTCGTGTAAATATTTTTCGGAATTAGACGCCTGCACTTTCGCGGCTCATTGTGCCTTTGTATTTCATGGGAGTCTCTTCGAGCCCGAAGTTGGTTGCATGCAACTCGCTTATGCGCGCGAGTTCGTCCGCGCTGAGCGGGTCCACGTCGCTTGCTTTTGCGAATTCGAGCAGCTGTTCGCGATCGTAGATGTTCGGGAGTACCGTCATGATGCGCGGTTCGGCAAGCAGCCATTGCAGGGCGGCTTGGCCGAGCGTGCGCTTCGGGGTTTCCAAAAAGCGAAGGTGTTCGACTTTTCGCACGCCGCCCGTGAGCCAGCTCTTGGGGCGGTGGCGGCGATGATCGCCGGCCGGGAAGACCGTATCGGCGGTGTACTTGCCTTCAAGCATCCCGCTTGAGTGCGGAACGCGCACCATGTAGCCGGTATCGGCCGCGGCATCGTAGGCGGCGCGAATCATCTCGTTGCCCGGAAATTGTTCGAGCATGTTCCAAATCATCTGCACGCTTGTCGTATTGCGAAGGCGCGCCGATTCGATGCCTTCCATCAACCAGCCGATGGCCGGCCCGAGCGCAACGCCGTAATAGCGGATCTTGCCTTCTTGTTTGAGAGACTCAAGCAAGGTCCACAACTCGTCGTCGGCGATTTGCTGCAGGTGCGCGTTGTGAATTTGATAGACGTCGATCGTGTCGGTCCGCAGCCGTTTGAGCGATTGCTCGAGGGCAAACCGCACAAACGTCGGCGAGAAGTCCGCCGGAATTTCTTGCTGCCCTTTGCGCTCGCCAGTGAAATTGTAGAAGTCGTAACCGAACTTGGTCGCATAGACCACTTTATCGCGCCGGTCTGCAAAGGCGGCGGCAAGCTGTTCTTCGCTGCGGCCGTTGCCGTAGGTGTCCGCCGCATCGAAAAGCGTGATGCCGGCGTCGAGTGCCTCATGTAAGAGCGTGACGGCTTGCGCATCGGACATCTCTCCCCACCATCCCGTGGCGGTCGTCCAAAGGCCGAACCCGATTTCACTTACGGTTAAATCGGTATTTGGATACGTACGGTACTTCATAACCGGAAAAGTTCTCCGTTTCGCCAATCTCTCTTACCATCTTGGAAGATTTCCGCAGCCAGTCGCAAGCCGTTATCGCCTGGATCGAGCGATATTTGTCTGATCCTCGTGCTTATCCGGTCCTCTCGCAGGTCAAACCGGGCGAGATCGCCGGCGCGTTGCCAAGCGAGGCGCCCGAGCAAGCCGAGGCCTTCGAGCAGATCTTTGCCGACTTTGAGAAGATCATCATGCCGGGGATCACGCACTGGAATCATCCGCGCTTCTTTGCCTATTTCTCGAACTCATCGGTGCCCGTTGCGGTCCTGGCCGAGGCGCTGTGCGCGACCCTCAACGTCAACGCAATGCTGTGGCGCACGTCTCCCGCCGCAACGGAACTCGAGGACGTCGTGCTCGCGTGGTTTCGCCAATTGCTTGGCTTACCGCCGGCCTTCCACGGAATTATTTATGATACGGCCTCCATAGCCGGATTTACCGCACTTGCAGCAGCCCGCGACTGCCTAGGGCTTGAAATTCGCGAGCGCGGCATGGCAGGACGCGACATAGCCGTACCTCGTGTCTACATCACGCAACACACGCACTCGCACATTGAAAAGGCGGCGATTGCGCTCGGCATCGGCCGGAAAAATGTCGTTGTGATTCAATCGGACGATCACTATCGGATGGATGCAGCCGCGCTCGAACGCCAGATCCGTCACGACGTTGCTCATGGCTTGCGGCCGATGTGTATCGCCGGCACGATCGGCACCACGTCGATGACGTCCGTCGATCCTATTGCGGAGCTTGCACGGATTGCCAAAGAATATCAGGTATGGCTTCACGTGGATGCGGCCTACGCCGGCGTTGCCGCCATGTTGCCGGAACATCGCGAACTCTTTGCGGGAACAGAACACGCGGATTCCCTCGTCGTAAATCCGCACAAGTGGCTCTTTGTACCGATGGATCTCTCGGTCTTGTTCGTCCGCAAACCCGAAGCCGTTCGTAAGGCGTTCAGTTTAGTTGCCGACTATTTGGTTACGCCCGAGACGGGCGTGCACAACTATATGGATTATGGATTACAGCTGGGCCGCCGCTTTCGCGCACTCAAACTGTGGTTCGTCTTGCGCACGTACGGAGCGCAAGGCGTGCGCGACCGTATTCGCGCGCAAATCGGCTTTGCGCAAGAGCTGGCGCAGTGGATCGAACAAGAACCGGATTGGGAGGTAAGTGCGCCGCACCCGTTTTCGGTCGTCTGTTTCCGTTACGCTCCGCCCGAACTCTTTTCGGCAGAATTGGACGCACGCAATACGACCATTATGGATCAGGTGAATGCTACCGGAAAAGCATTCCTTTCCTCGACGAAAATCGATGGGAAGACGGTCTTGCGGATTGCGATCGGCAATGAGGGCACCACGCGCGAAGACGTTGCGCTTGCGTGGAAATTATTGAAAGAAGCCGCGGCGCAGACCGCGGTATAGGCTCCTAGTAAATCCGCAAGTACGCTTCGCGTTCCCAGGGGTGCACTGCGCGCCGGTAGCGTTCGTATTCGGCGAGCTTCGCATCGCGGAAGGCATGATAAATGTGATCCCCGAGCGACTTTCGTACAACGGCATCGGCATCGAGCTCCACGATCGCTTGGCGGAGCGACTTCGGCAAGGTTCCTATTCCACGCTCGCGGCGGTCGCGCTCGGTCAGATCGTACGTCGATCCGATGAGCGGCTCACCCGGCAAAATCGTTTGCGCGATGCCATCGCAACCCGCTCCTAAAAGCGCGGCGAGCACGAGATACGGATTGCCCGCAGCATCAGGACTGCGCATTTCGATGCGCGCCGGATGCTGGCCCGGCGGTACACGAACCAGTGCGTTCGCGCTGCGCTCGGACCATACGGTGTAAATGGGAGCATCCCAGGCGGCAACGAGTCGCTTATAACTGTTCACCGTCGAGTTGCAGACTGCGGTCGTCGCGGGCGCGTGCCCCAGGAGGCCCCCGATAAAATAGAGCCGCGCGGATTGATCATCTTCTGCCAGCCGGAAATCAACGTGCAGGCCGCTTCCGGCCTGATGTTCGAGCGGTTTTGGCATGAACGTTGCGTCCAGGCCGAATCGCGCGGCAACATGTTTTGCGACGCCGCGGAGCGTAAAGAGTTGATCCGCAGCCGCGAGCGCAGAGCCGTGCGGCAGATCGATTTCATGTTGCCCATGTCCATGTTCGTGATGCGAGCCGCTCACAAGTATGCCCATGCTCTCGAGCGCGCTAACAATGGCACTCCGGGCTTCTTCGCCGCGGTCGTTCGGCGCGAAATCAAAGTACGATCCGACATCGGATGTGCGCGTGGAGTTCGCGACGTCATCTTTATCGAAAAGGTAGAACTCAATCTCGAGGGCGGCTTGCGCCCCGGGAAGAATCTCATTTGCGGCTTCGATGACGCGTTTGAGTGTTGTGCGCGGGCAGCCTTCGAATGCGGCGCCGTCCGGCGTGGCGATGTCGCAAATGAGCCTCGCCTCGCGGGCCTCTCCCGAAATCCAAGGATAAACCGCAAAACTCGTTGGATCCGGCAAGAGCACCATATCGAGTTCTTCGCCTCGAACGAACCCGTCGATCGATCCGCCGTCGAAGGTGACGCGGCCCTCAAGTGCGCGGCCGAGTTCCGCAACCGGAATTGAAACCGTCTTGCTGATCCCCAGAATATCTGCGAAGACCATTCGGACGAACCGCACGTCGTGCTCTTTAGCAAGGCGCAGCACGTCGCGTTTATTCGCCGGCTGCTTGTACTCGTTACTTGATGAGTGCATCGATTGCAATTGCCAATCTCAGTGTGAGCTGGTCGTGGGGATTCTCGAGTTTGCATCCGCAAATCTCGGCGATTTGACGCAGACGGTAGAATACCGTATGCCTGTGCACGTTGAGTTCGGCGGCGGCCGTTTTAACATTTTCGCCGAGCGAGAAATAAAGTGCGAGCGTGCGCTCCAACTCGGTTTGATGTTTTTCGTCATACGCACGGAGCGGCGCAAGCGTCTGCCCCGAGAACGCCTGCCACTCACGCGTACCGCTTCCTTCAAAGAGCAGCGGGTAAATACCGAGGTCGTCGTAGACCGCGACGCGACCCGTTCCGAACATGCGCCGCGCAATGATCATGGCATTTGTTGCTTGACGCACGGAGGTGCCTGCTGAGAGCAGCGACGCCCGTCCGCCGACGCCGCCCGCGATGCGGGCGCCCGGAATCTTCTTTGCGACAGCGTGCGGTAAGAGCGAGGCGGCAGTGCGAATATTGGCGACGTCCACTTCGCGCGGCGTTGGAATCAAGAACGTAAGCAAGCCGCCGGATTCCAAGATTGCAACGTCACCCTCGGTCCCACGTAGCGCCTCGCTCGCGATACGCCGTAGCTCGCCGTGCTCGAGCGCGCCATGCACTTCGTCGGAGACCTCGAGTTCCAAGGCCACAGCGACGTAGTAGTTTGCGAGTGTTATGCCGCGGGTTGCGGCGTCGTCTCGGGCGGCGGCTGCATCGTGATACCCGCTACCGATGAGCTGCTCCCAGAATGTGCTTCGCCGTCCGCGCATTCCGCCCGCTTCGCGCGCAAGTTCAACCCCTATTGCGGATGCCGTCAGGCGCATGAAATGTTCGCGTTCTGCAGTCCGGTCTCCGAAAACCGCAAGCCACCCGAGATGCAATTCGCCAATGAATATTGGAAGCGCGGCGCCCGCTGTTCCGTTGCGCATCCGTAGAAGTGTTTGCGCCGCGAAGTTAGTGGTATCCACGACATCGCGAATTGCGCCGGGCACTGCAGCGGTGCTGCCTGCGGCTGCCAAGTGCTTTGCGTCGGCATCTTCTACGAGAACTGTGGCTCCCAGTTCTCGCGCGAGCGCTCCGGCAAAGGCCTTTGGGCCGCCGCCCGCTGCCGCTATGCGCGAGAGTCCTTCGGCGTAGGCGACAAGACGCTCGGGAGTCATCACGGCCCTTTCGGCGAAGTCATCTAGGAAGTCTGCCTTATGAATGTTATCGAACAGGATGGCGTCTTAGCGGCGCTCTTCGCGCGAAACCCCGATCCGATCGTGCTTTACGATCCGGACGGAGGGCTCATTGATGCCAACCCGGCCGCACTTGAGCTAACCGGATTCACGATCGCGGAGAGTCGTGGATCGCATGTCGTCACTCATGGCAATCCCAAGGACAAGGAACGTATCGAGATTGCCGCGCGGGCGGCCCTTGCGGGCAAGACCGACCACTTCGAAACCACGATTAAGCGCAAAACGGGCGAAGTCATACCGGTCGAATGCTTCATCTTCCCGGCAACGACCGGAAAAAGCGGCGTAACTTGCGTCTTTGTCATCGTGCGCGACCTGGCCGCCCTAAAATCCGCAGAGCTTTCGCTCGGGCAAAATCAAGAACGCTTCCGGTCCCTCTTTGAATTTCATCCCGATTCGATCTTGGCCATCAAGGCCGATGGCAAGGTCTCGCGTGTAAACCTCGCGCTCGAAAGTACCACCGGCTTTTTGAATGAGAAAATTGTCGGTAAGCCTTGGACGCAAATCGTGGCCCCGGAAAACTATGCGGTGGCCGAAGAGGCGTTTTTTGCGGCGATGCGGGGCGAATCCAGCGAGGTCGATTGTCTGTTTCTCGATCGGCTCGGCAACCGCATCGATATGCAAATCAAGTTGGTTCCGCTCTTGGTTGGTTCGCAGATCGAAGGTGCTTATGTCATCGCAAAAAATATCGAAGCGCAGCGCGCTGCGGAAAGAGCAATCGTCGATCAGACGGAGCGCATCCGGTCGCTGTACATGGTTGCTGCGGGTGGGGGCAGTGCGGCCGCGCAGATCGACCGCACGCTGGAATTAGGATGCGCCGCCTTCGGTTTTGAGTTCGGCTATCTCACGCGCATCGATGAGGATGCACTGACCTTGCTCAACGTGGTCGGTCCCAAGCATACAATCCAGCCCGGAATGGTTTTCCCGCGCGGTATGGTCATTTCGACGCATCTAGGTGCGGACCAAGAAACCATTTTTATTCCGAATCTCGATTTACCGCCGTGGAAGGATACGATCGAGCGGCTCGGTCATCCATGGAAATCCTATTTTGCACTGCTCCTGCGCGTTGGTAACAAGCCGTTTGGCTCCATCGTTTTTGCGGATCGTTGTGCTCGTGCCGGCAGCCTTGCCGATTCGGATCGCGATCTTGCGCAACTCATGGGCGTTTTCATCGCAGCCGCAATCGAGCGTTCCGAACACGAAAAACGCGTCGAACAGTTGGCGTTCCACGATTCGCTCACGGGGCTGCCGAACCGTGTGCTCTTCGATGACCGCGCCCGCCAAACGCTTGCGACCGCGCGCCGGTACGATCGCGGTTTTGCAGTGATGTATCTCGACCTCGATAATTTCAAAAAGGTAAACGACGATCTCGGACATCCGTCGGGTGACTTGCTCTTGCGGCTAGTCGCGGACCGGCTGCGGCAAACCTTGCGCGAGAGCGACACCGTGGCACGCTTCGGTGGAGACGAATTCGTCGTGCTGCAACCGCTCGTTAACGGGGCGACGGATACCTCTGAGATGGCACGCAAGATCGTCGATGCCATGCAAATGCCCTTTGATCTGAGTGGCGTGCCCCGTACGATTCATACGAGCATCGGCATTTCGCTCTTTCCGGCCGATGGCACCGAAATTGCAGCGCTCATGGATAACGCGGATAAAGCGCTGTACCGCGCGAAGCGCACGGGGCGCAACCGTTGGGTGTTCTTTAACGAAGAAGAGCAGCGCCGCGAGTGGCGGCGTTAGCTCGGGAAAAAGATCAGTTGAACGGTATACCCGATCGCCAGACTGCCGATGATGAGGACCGTAGCCCATCCGATGACATTTGCGAATCTCGAATTTGTATAGTTACCCATGACGCTGGTCTTGTTCACGATGATCAGCATGAGAACGAGCTCGGGCGGCAGCAAGATGCCTTGAACGACTTGCGAGTAAAAGATGAACTTAAGCAGTGGAATGCCGGGAACGAGCACCATCGCCGCGCCGACGACGAGTCCGAAGCCGAACAGCGAAAAGAATACCGGAGCCTCTTTAAACCGGCGGTCCACGGCCGCTTCAAAACCAAGCGCCTCGCAGATAACATAACTCGTTGAGAGCGGTAAGACCGTTGCGGTAAACAGTCCCGCATTGAGTATGCCGAATGCAAAGATCGTTGCCGCAAGTTGACCGGCTAGCGGCTTGAGAGCCTGAGCGAAATCTGCGGCCTGCGAAAGATCAAATGTTGCACCGTGCTGCTGGGCGACGAAGATTGTCGCGCCGTTGGCGATGATCATAAATCCGGCTAGTGCTATTGCAAGGATGGAGCCCGCAATGACGTCGATTCGCGCGAGCGTGAGCTGCGCGACCCGCGTGCCTTTCTCGACGACCGCTGATTGGAGAAAGAATTGCATGTACGGCGAAATCGTCGTGCCGATAAGTCCAACAATCGTTACTAAGTATAAACTCTTCGTGAAATCGAGTTTGGGCATGAAGGTGCCCACTGCCACATCGTGCCAGTTGGGCCGCGCGAGGACCGCGGAGACGATGTAGGCCAGATAAACGAGCGAAAGCCCGACAAAGACGCGTTCGACGATTTTGTTGTTAAACCGCAAAATGAAAAGGAAAACGGCTACGACGGCGACCGGAACGGCGATGTATCGGGAGACGTTGAAGATTTCCGAGGCGGTCGCGATGCCCGCGAACTCGCTCGCGGTAATGACGACATTGACAAAAAATAATCCGGCCATCGCGAAAAAAGAGACGCGTACGCCGAAGGTCTCGCGAATCAGAGACGCGAGACCCTTGCCGGTAACGGTGCCCATTCTCGTCGCCATCTCCTGCACGACGATCAGTGCAATCGCAAGCGGAATGAGGACCCAAAGCAGGCTGTACCCGAAATTGGCACCGGCAATCGAATAGGTTGCAATGCCGCCGACATCGTTGCCTGCGGAGGCCGTTACGAAGCCGGGTCCCAAAATCGCAAAGATGAATATCAGGGACCGAAAGAGGTTTCGCTTGCGAGCGACGCCGGTTACCATGTGCTAACGGTTCGCCGTCGCCCGGTGATGGCGGGCCATGAAGCGCGGAAGTTTTTTGGCGAATCCTTCCGGCACAATTGCATCGATTGCGTCGTCCACGGTAACGATCCCAAGCATCTTTCCGGCATCATTCACGACCGGACACGCCAGAAGATCATAGCGCGCGATCGTAGCCGCCACGTCTTGGGAGGATGCATCGGGATGCACGCTTACGATGTCCGTGTCCATGACTTTCTCGATCAATGAGCTCGGTAAGGCGAGAAGAAGGGTCCGTAAGGAGAGCACGCCTAGCAACCTGTCATCCTTATCGACGACGTACAGGTAGTAGATAAACTCAAATTCCGGTCCGATCTCCCGGATTTTCTTGATTGTCGATTCCGTGGTGCGATGCGGATAGATCCACAAATAATCCGTCGTCATGAGGCCGCCCGCGGTATCGTCTTCGTATTTCACGAGTTCGCGCAGCTCGCCCGCCGTATACTCGTTCATCTCGGCAAGGAGCTCTGATTGATGTTCCTCGGGCAGGTCCCCTAAGAGATCGGCAGCATCGTCGCTATCCATCTCTTCGATGATGTCGGCGGCTCGCTCGGTACCGATATCGCGAATGATCGATTTTTGCGTGTCGGAGTCTAAATGTTCCAGAGCATCGGCAGCAGTCTCGTCATCGAGCTGATGGATAACCGCAGCTGCTTCGCGCGCGGAGAGGTCGCTAATGATTTCTGCGAGTTCTGAAGGATGAAGGCGAGCGAGCTTGCTTTCCTTGACCAGTTGAATCTGTGAGGGGTTCACGTCGCGAATCGGTGCAACGCTGTCCCAGGCGATCATCGCTCGCGGAATGCGTTTATAGATTGCGGAGCCAAGAAATTTGCCGGTTGATTTGAGTCCGAGCCGCCGCAAGAGGCCGCTCACGCCAATGTCCGCAGCCACCACACGCAGGATGCCGCCGGTGTTTGCAATTTCCAAATCGTTGATACGCACGACTTTGCGGCCGTCGACATCGACAATCTGCTTATCGAGCAGATCCGAAATGAGATAAAGCGCTTGCGATTCGGGTGGTGCAGCCTCAGCGGGCGCAACGGTCAGGTTGATATCGCCGTGGTCGTCGACATCGGCGATGGTGTCGATTGGAGCAAAGCGAAAACCACGGCTGGTCTTAACGATGAGCCCGTCAATCTTGGGGAACGTGTCCTCGGGGTTGTTCACCAGAAAGTCCGTGACTTTCCCAAAGGGCAAATCGTTGACCAGCGTGCGCCGGCCCACGATCTCGGAAATAAAGCCCTCGGTAAACATGGATCGTCACCTCCCCTCAGTTTAAAAGGCGCTGCGGCCGAGCCTCCGCGCCCCCCATCGCAAGCGACGGGGCCCCCAAAAATACAGAGCGCGTCACCAAACCTGGAAGGTCACGATGCCCCGTGGGCGCTCTGAAAAAGTTTTTTCTTGTCCACGCAAATAAAAAACCGGACGCGGGTGCGGCCGGTGTACTGCAAAAGCGAACGTCAGGAAATTCGCGTAGTACCTCAGTCGCACTTGAGCTTTGGCACTACGCATCGTAAAAATGCCGGATTTCGGCTTTTAGCCGCATTAGACGCCGCCTTGAATCGGCGGAGACTGGTCTACCCGCTTGGCGTCTCTCGACGTTTCGGGGCAGCGGCCTATGTATTGCGTAGACGCCTCACCTAGCGAGGTCTCTACTTGTAAGTATAGCCTAGGGGTCAACCGCGAAGCTAGCGCTTGGGTCCTGTGCTGATCATGTCCGAAAAAGCGGTGCCCATCGCTTTCGTGCTGCTTTGCACCGAAGCGAGAGCATCCGTCGTAATGTTATCAAGAATTGTGTTCTTGGCTTGCTTCGTTGTTTCGGCGCCGATGTCGGCATCGCGGATGCTGCTCTGCGAGGATTGCGTTAGGACGGTCTGGATGCCGGCGTCCTCAATCGCACTTCCGAGAGCAACTTGCTGGGCGCCGACCACCGCACGGGCTGCGACGACGGTCTGGAGAGCATCATCGACGCGAGACATCGCATCTTTGGTGCCGACCGAATTTGAATCGGTTCCCGTCGGCACGTTGAGCGCCGGATCGACGGTGGTGGGCTGCGCGACAGTGATGTCCGATATCCCGAGAGCTTGTGTTGAAACTTGAGGGATCGTCAGTCCGACGTCAGTGCCTTCGTTGCCCCGATCGTTCACAGCGAGTTGCTGTCCCGATTGCGCCGGTGTGTCACGATAGGTTGTAAACGCCATCGCGACGCCGACATCGCTACGCGTGAGATTCGCAAGATCGAAGCTCATGATCGGGTTTGGACCGTTGGGCGGCGCGATCTGAGCACCGACGATCGGCCCGGCATTTTCCGGAATCGCCTGAATTTGGTTGACTTCCTGGCCGGCTCCGAACGAGGGATCGGAGCTGTATGCTTTTACTTGGATGTACAAGCCGGGACCGCCGATGGGACCCGTGGTTGGATCGACCGCATTCATATCAAAGCCGATGATTTGGAATTCAACCGTGCATGGATTGATGCCCTTGCCCACGTTAGCGTTTGAAATAAGTGGCCCAGGATTACCCAATCCGTCCGCATTTGTAGCGCTCGTGGGGCCGATGGCGCCGTAGATGTTGGGATTGGCGGGAGTCGCTACAATTCTCGAGTTCTTGGCCTGAGAATTATCGAACGAGCCATCCAAGAGCTGCAATCCGTTGAAATCTGTGTGTTCCGAGATCGTGTTTATCTCTTGTTTGAGGGAGTCGATCTCTTTTTGCAAGTCGACTAGGTCGCTCGGGGTCTTGAAGTCCGAGGCGCCTTCGACGACGAGTTGGCGAATGCGCTGCAGCACGGAGGTAATAGTCGTCAAGCTGCCTTCTGCAACGGAGAGCATGTTGTGCGCGGTCTGCGCGTTCTCTTGCCCTCGTTGAAGGCCTGTGATTTGAGTCCCCAGTCCCTCGGAAATAGCAAGTCCGCTCGGATCATCCGCTGCAGAATTGATCCGCAGTCCGCTTGAGAGGCGCTGAATGTTCGTCTGTTCATCGAGCCGAGTCTTGCTCAAATGGTTGAGCAAAGGACCGACGCGAGCGAGCAAATCCATTTGCTAGTCCGTTCCCTGGTAGGTCATCTTTATGGTTATCGGACAATGTGCGGGCAAAACTGTGTTCTTTGCGTCATCTTCATACGCTCTTCATGTGCGCGGCGTACCTCTTGGACGATTACCTTAAATAGGTCATGGACCCACGCTTCATTATCCTCGCCGGCCGGGTAACACGCGCCGCGGGCCTCCTTCTGATGACGGGCGCCGCCACGGGCGGTCTCTTTCTTGGTGCTTCGGGCGCCGTTGCGCTGCCTTGGCCCCGGATGAACTTTGCTGCGCTCACGCTGGGCGGAATCGTCCAACCCACTCCGTCGCCGGATCCGAGCGCGCATCCCGAAACTCACCACGGAGGACCGGTTACCCTCTCGGTTTCCGGAAGTCTGACGCTCGGGGAGCGGCTCGCTCAGAGCGACCGCACGATCAATCAGAATCAGGCGACGGGCAATGCGGGAATGCTCGCGCGCCTGGGGCGCCGCACAGCGCAAACGTCGCTTAGTTTAAGCCTTCCTGCCGGTGTTTCCGGAAGCCTGACGAGTTTCGGACAACCTCAGGCGGAGTATTCCACGCCGCGGTACGCGCTCCAATACGCGCCCCAAAACCTGTCTGCCCTTGCCGGCCTCACCCTCGGGGGGACGGTACGTGGAGTGAGCCTCACCCTTCCGGTGCGCAACGGCGACGTTGCTTTTTATGGCGGTCCTGCCTTCGGCTTCGACGGCGAGTTGCTCCGCGTGAGCGGTGTGCGTGCCCGCGTGCTCGTTCGAGGACAACTCGTCGAACTCGGTTATTCCACGGCTCTTGCGCCGGCGAGCGGAGACACGGTCCGGTCACTCATTTTCGGTGTCGCCTCAAGCGCCGGGCGCACCAACACGCTCTTTGAGGGCGCGCTGCAAAAGGCTTCGGTCGCAGGAATGGCGCCTCAACCCGTTCGGTTGAGCTACGCTTTGCGAACCGATTACGGCGGAGGCGATTCATACGGTACGCTGAGCGTGCGCCACATCGCCGATGCCTTCACCTCGATCGGCGGCGGTTTCGTTCAGAGCGAAGATTTCGTGAGCGTCGGTTTGCGCCGGTCGGGCCCTGCAAACAATTACGGCATCGAAGAGAGCGTGGGGCGGCAAGGAAGCGGTGATCTTGCACAAGCGATTCGCCGCGGCACATATACCTTTAGTCACCAATTCGTCAATGGCGACATCGCTCAATTCTCTGCCATCGAGCAAAGGGCAGCAAGCATTTCCGGAGCTACGTGGAGCGGCGGACTGGGGCTCAATTTCGGGTTCAACTTGCGGCGCAGTTCCGGGTTGCTCACGGTCCTCGGTCAACGGACGGTTGGAACGTTTGCCGATCCCATCGCAACGATGACGTATGGACTGCAAGTGCAACGACCCATCGGTTCGATGATTTTACGAACCGCTTATCAATTTACGCGTCAAAGTACGCCGAGTGCGCTAAGTGGCGCAATGCAAATGCACGTGGCTATCGCGAAGTTCTTCGGCAAGACGGCCCTTACGTTTGGCGCCGGCTACGTTCGAACGGTTCAGCCCGGTGACGACCAGCGAGTTTTCTCGCCGATCGTCTCCATCTCGCGGCGTCTCTCGCCGATTGCAACGGCGGACCTGTCGCTGGGTCAAACGCGGACATACGATCCGCTCAATCCAAGTTCCAATGCGAAATCGCGCGTTTTCAACGTGACTTTGTCGGCGCCGTTCGCGTTCGGCAGCGGCGTTGTGAGCGGAAGATCCAACCCAAGACTCCCTGCGACCATCAGCGGCGCGGTCGTCAAAGATTTCGGTGATACGTTTTCGTCTGGGACCGCGCTCTCGGGCGGCCTTGGAGACGTCGTCGTCATTTTAGATAACCGGGATGTGCAACGCACGGATCTCTCGGGGCACTTTCAATTTCAATTCGTTAAGCCCGGAGCGCATCAGGTACGGATTGAAAATTCCAGTCTGCCGCGCGGCGTTACGGTTGACCAACCCTTCGAATCGGTTGATATCCAAGGCGGACAGGATGCGCAGCTGTATTTTCGGGTCGGCGCATTTGGTGCCGTTCAGGGACACGTGTATGGGCGCGACGAAAACGGCTCGCTCTCCCCCATCGGCAATGTCGCCCTTCAAATAGATACGACCGGTGCAAACGGGCTGACCGACAGCAGCGGTACGTTCGGGTTCGGACGTCTGGCGGCCGGAACGCATACCGTGCGGCTCGTTCCTGAAAGTTTGCCGGCTAATCTGGCCTTCACCGGAAACGCGCAGAAAAGCGTCGTGGTCAAGACGGGCGAAGTCACCGTCCTTGACTTTACCGCCGACCCGCTGGCTTCAATAGAAGGAATCGTCACCTTCGATCGTGCGTTGGGCAATGGGATGAAGGGCGGCGTCAACAACGCGTACGTCGTGGCCAATCCCGGCGACCACGCCGCCATTACAAATGAAGACGGCTCCTTCATCTTAGACAACTTGCCTGCGGGAACGTACACCTTGGACGTCGATCCCGAGACCTTGCCGGAGGACACCGGGGTCACCGCGGGCGGTGGCGCCGTAATCGAACTCAAGGGCAGCGAGCACAGCAAAGGCGTGCTCTTCACGATCGGCCGCAAAAACAAGCCGGTCGTCTTTAGCCTTCATCAAGATGTCGAGCCCGCTCAAATGGTCCTCGCTCAGCCGGTCTTGCCGCCCGGCGGGGCGACGCCTGTGCGGGTAAGCATTCCCTCGCCGGCCGAGGCCGTAACCCTGAGTGCGTTCGGACGCAACTCGCCGCTCGTGCCGGATGGCACACACCGCGTGTGGACGGGCGTCGTTGTGGTGCCGCCCGACGCGCCCGCGCGCTCGGTTGACATCTCCGCCGAGGCCACGGGACGCCACCACTTCGAGGCCTCTGCCTCGCTCGGCGTCGATGCGAAAATGGCCTTGGTGAGCGTCAATATCGAACCGTCGCGCCCTCAGCCCGGCCAGTACGTTCGCGTGCGCGCCCGAATTCTGGCCAACGTGCTTGCCGGCGATGTGATCCTGTGGGCGGACGGAAGTCGTACGCGTCTTGGGCGTCCGATCTCCGGGCGCATCTACGAATTCACCGTTAAGATAAGTTTATATCCGTTTCGCGGCCAGATACTAATTGGCTCAAGCAAGCTGCCGATAATCTTGAGGTAGCGACAATTGGACGCCATGGATGGCTGCCGTTACAAATGCATTTGTGAAAGGACTCTAGACGTGAAAAAGTTAGTATCCCTTGCGACCGTGGCTGCGTTGCTATTCGGCGCAACATTGCCGGCCGCAGCAGTTACGGCAACCGCACCGGTTACGGTTCACTGGAATACCGCCTTGGCCGCCACGCTGGCGCTGACGACCAGTTACACCGCTACCGGAACGCAGTCAGCCTCCGCTCCGTCGGTGCTGACCAACAACAACTCCGGTACGACCGGAACCTGCGCCGCGAGCGCCTCCGCCGAAGTCGGCGCGAACGTGACGTTCGGTACCATCACTCCCGACCCAGCGAATAACGAAAACTGCACGTATCTTAATGCCGTCAACGCTGTCGTCAAAACCAACAGCGTCAACTGGTCGCTCGCCGCGCAGATCACCAGCGCTGCAGTTGCCGGTACCTCGCTGTGCGCAATGGGCAACGGGCTGACCTTCCCGGTTGCTGCACTCTCCGCCGCCGCTCCGGTGACGCAGTCCTCCCGGCTCGCCGCCAGCACCGCCGGCGCTTGCACGCAGGCGCCCATCGGTACGGCTTCAGCAACCACGATGGTAAGCAGCACCACCAGCTATCCATCGACTGCCGCCAACATCGGGCACGACCTCGAGCTGATTTTGACGCCCGGTGCCACCGGGGGTACTCAGCAGTATACGGTCACGTACACGCTGACCGCGAACTAGAAACATGCGCTTGCGTTGCGGGGTGCGGGGAGCCCGCAACGAAAAGTCCTTCATATGAACCAAATGCGTGCATTCCTACTTCCACTGATGCTTGTGGTCATCGCTCTAGCGCCATCGGCGGCGCCCGCAAATCTGGGCATCGACGTGGCTCCGGCAAAACTGGACGTTTCCATTCCCGCCGGCGTCACCTACAATGTTCCGATCACCATCCACAACTCAAGTACGAGCAGCACGCACGTTCAGGCAACGATGGTGGATTTTGGAGTAGCGCAGAACGGCGATTATCAATTCGCACGTATTGGGACGCGCCCATATTCTTTGATGAAATGGGCCTCGATCAACCCGCGCGAGTTCGATATCGCGGCGGGCACGACACAGCAAGTCCGGCTTTCTATTACGGCTCCGCCCGGGGGGATCGCCGGCGAATACGCGGGGATCGTATTCTTCCAAACCAGACCTGAGCGGCGAGCCGGCGGCGTAGCCTTCTCAGCGCGGATCGCAACTAAAATTTACGATGTCGTGCCCAATACGGAAAAGCGTGAAGGTGCGATTTCTAAAATGACCGCGCTTCGCGGCAGCTCTGGCCAAGCGTATCGAATACTCTTTAAAAATATGGGGAACGCGCATGTGTACCTGCGCGGGACGCTCGAGATAAAGCGAAATGGGAGCACGGTGGAGCGCATAACGATGCCCTCCGAAGTGCTGGTTGAGCGTGGCGGGGAGCGGCTCATAGAAGTTACCGGTCGAAAGTTGGATCCGGGCCACTACTCAGCGATTGCGCTCGTCGATTACGGCGGCAAAACGATGACCGGTGGCGAGATCAGCTTCGACGCGCAATAGAAACAAAGGATTGTGGGATGCGGACTGGCGTTGCGCTATGGATGGTTATCGCGTTTGCGATCGCATCGCTCTCACCGGCGTGCGCGCAAACCGTTGCAAGCGGCAATACGAACGTTCGCTGGTTTGGCGCCTATGTCGTTACCTTTACGCTCACGCCCAACTACGCTTCCGGCTTCGGCACCATCCTAGCCACGCTCGGAACCCCCGGCACACCGGCACCCGGTCCGCATGCGAATCTCGGCGGGGGCTCGGTTGACTTCGGCAACGTGATGCAAGGCGACAATTATCTCTACAGGTATGCAGCCCATCTCAATATTACTTCGAACGCACCGGGCCTCAATATTTATGCGGAAGGGACCGCCGATTTTACGGGAACCGGCGCGGGCAACACGGGCAGCACGCTGCCGCTTGCGCAAACGATTTATTATTTGAGCTCAACTGCCGGCGGCGGCGATCCCAATACGGGCTTCTCGCCCTCTACTCCCTTTCAAAAAACCTCGCAGGCCGGTACGAGTTATAACAATCCGGCGATTACGTACGGAACCTATCCCGCCCCCGCATACGTTGCAAGCACCGGCAACGCTGATTATTACGTCGACTATCAGTTGAAGTTGCCGGGGAGTGCCGTGCTCGGAACCTACTACGTGTACATTGCTTACACGGTCGTGCCGACGTGATCGCGCGATGCGGGCTGCGCGCAGGACTCTTGGTCTTTGCATTTTTTGCGCTGTATTTCTCAATGAACTCGGGCTCGCAAGCGGGTTTTATTCAGCAACAACGCGCGCAGCAAGCGGTCAACATCACCATCAATGTCGCGCCCGGTCCCTACGGCTACGCTCCGTCGAGCGGGAGCGCGATCGCGCTCGCGCGCCGGCTCGGCCGCGGTTCGGCGATGGAACCACAAATTATCGCGCAGGCCACTCAGCGCTCAGTTCCCGTCGAGGCGAACGTGACACCGAATCCGCTTGCAACCGCATTCGCGATCGTTCCATCCAGCGTCGGCATTGGGGCACAAGCCGGCGGACCGCCGGTTACCATCACGTGCGCTTACACGGTCAAAGTACAGACGACGGTGACGTCGTGGACGGTGGACGAGGGCCTCTCGAACGACTTCAGTGCTTCGTTTAATGGAAATAATCTGGCAAACAATAGTTACCTGAGCACGCCGCATCCAAGCCCGACCCCTTTTGTGGTGTATCCGGATAACAACAACGCGTGGACGATCATGGATAAGAACACGCTTACAAAAACCTATTGCGTGGATCTTACGATCACGGTGCCGGTTACCGTGTTGAGCGGAGCCTATCAGACCAACGCCATCTACACGTTGTTCTATTAACATGAGGATTGGCCGCGCTCTCACCTGGACGGTCTCGATTCTGGCGATGACGGTTGCGCTCGCCTCGCCGATCGTCGCGCAAGTCAATCCGCATCCTGGGCGCACCCTGCCAAAACCAATCAGCGCGCCGACCTTTGAACCGGCGCCGGTTCCGACCTTGCCGTCCGCTCCCGGTCTAAGAAACTTTCAACGGGGCATTCTCGGACCGGCCGTTCCGCTCTCGCGTTTTCCGCACTTGCCGCCCAAGCCGCCCCTTGCCTTCGGTGGCCTGCGCCATGTTCTGGCGGCCAACGGCGCGACCATGAACGTTTCGGTCGATCCGCTTTTCAATGGTTCGTGCAGCACGACGGTGGGCGGCATTTATGACACGGGATGCGATGTAGGCATAGCATCGAGCAGTTTGCCGACAACGCATGCTTACCAGGATTACTACATCGACGCCAATGCTTCGACCGCAACCTCCGTGGGCGGCACGTATAACGGTGCAAATAGCGATCCAGGGCAAACCATTACGCTCTCGCATGCGGGCACGTACGTACTCGCGGCCTATGATACGGTCAACGGCACATGGGATGCGGTCACCTACATCGATGTCGGGGGTGGAACGACTTTTAGCACGTATTCCGATCCGTCGCATAACGTTCCGAGTACGCAGTTCACGGCGCTCAATTCGAGCAACGTCTACGTTCACGCGGCCGGGCTCACGCCGACGGATTTGTACGAACTGTACGTCGAGTTCACGTCCTACAAGGCGACGTGCGTCTACGAGTCGCCGCTAGAGTCGCCTGCACCCGCCGCGAACACCCTCTGCAACCCGGCGAACTCTGCGGGCCAGAATGCTGCCGGGGGCGTGCTTGATGTCACCTGGCCGCTTTCAACCACGTACGCGGCGGGAACGTACTCCATCGTCATCTACGATAAGACTTCCAGTAAGCGCATCGCGCAGCGGCAAGTGGTGATTGTGAAGAATGGCGGGAGCACTGCAATTTCGCTTACGCCATCGGGTGGAAATGCCTCGCCCAATCCGGCACCGGCCGGGACCCCCTCAACGACGTTCGCTTTTGACGGCAGCACTGATTCTTCGGACTCGGGATATACCGCATCGGCTTCCGGACTGACCAATAACAGAACCTACACCGCCGCAGTCAGCGACCCCGAGGGGCACGTCACGACGTTTGCAAGCTTAGCAGCGACTTCAACGGGAACGCTCAGCGTAGCGTATACGATGGGTCAGGCGCGCTCGCCCGGTAATTACGTCGGCAATACGTATACGTTTGGCCTACTGGACAGCGTGTCCGGACTTATGGCTGCAACGCAATCGTACAAAATACTTGGTTACAATGTCCTTACACAGTTTACGAGTCCGCTCGGGACCTCCTTAATCCTTTCATCGGGAGCTTCGACAACGAGCGGTTTGCAGTTCACCAATAATAGCGCTACCACATTTGGAGCCGGTAACGGCGATGCGATCCGTGAAATCGAGTGGGACACCTATTCGAATGGAAATCAAAACGGTGTCACGATTACCCTCGGATCCTCGAGTTCCAGTTGCGGAACGAGCTGCCAAACGCAGACGGTAACCGACACGAATAGTCAGTCGTGGACCGCGACCAATCAATGCGGCGGCTCCGGTTCCAACACGTATTGCAAGCTGACGCTGGTTCCGGTGACTTCCACGAACGCGCTTGCCGTGGGCGCATCGGTTAGCGTGCCGTCGATTCAGTTTTATAATGCCGTCGGAAGTCACTGTTCGAGCAATTGCACGGCATCGACATTCGAGCTACCGGCAGACGGTCTTACGTGGTCAAACGAAGGCGTTTCAAACTCTTCTAACCCGGTCTATTTTACGAACGGTTTCGGCACGACGTACTCCGCCACGAGCCACTTGACTCTCTACGGCGAGCGTGCCGGTAACAGTGGGACGCTTACCGTCGGCAAAGAAGCGCATGGGTACACGCCGCGTTTCAATCAAGCGATGTATGCAGCAAGTCAGCCCTTCAGTTCTCCCACGGGGCAGAGTGACGTTTTCGCGCTAACGTTTACGAACACGTCATCGGGGGGCTCGGTCTCCGAGGTCATGGTGACGTTCCCCACGGCATTCAGTCCCTCGAGTTCCACCAATTTCGTGCAAGTCGACCCGTCAAGCCCGACGACATGGGCCGTCACGGCGTGTCCGAGCGGCTCACCGGGGGCGGCATTTTGTATGATCAAGTCCGGAAGCAATGCCGGAATCGCAGCGGGCACTGCGCAAACCATCTACTTTGATATCAACCCCCCGCCGGCAAACGCATTTTCGTACAGCGCTACAAGTGTCCAGTCCGTTTCACCGCAGGCTTTTTCGGCGGCTGCGGACGGGACCGTCTTTCCGTTCGTGCCCTCGACAAGTTCCGTCGATACCCTGGCAATCGCATCGTACTCGCTAGACTCGACCCTCATCACGCCGCTCTTCGCCCCGACCTCGGAAGGGACGAGCACCAACAACCAGGTGACGATTTCCGTGCAGAACGCATCGACCGGGTCGTCGCCTTATCCGGATTACCTCGACTTGTTTGCCATCGATGTTCCAACGGCGAATCCACTTACGAACATCGCCAACGTTTCTACGGGCTTTTCCTATCTTGGTTCGACCACAGCGGGGTCCAATACGCGCTACTGGTTCGGTCTGTGTACCAATCAGTTTACGACCATCGTTAACCCACCCAACGACGGCGTCGTTTCGTGCGGAAGCACGACCGAGCAAAACGCACTTGCTCCCGGTGCGACATTCAGCTTCACCGCGAAGATTCAAACCGGATCGTCGGCGGGCACGATCACGGCCACGGAATACGCTCATGGGGCAAATGGAGGCGGATGGTCGAACGCGCGGGCCTTTTCGCTGACCGTGACCCCGGTCTCCGCAGTCGCGGGCTTTACGTACGCCGGTGCATACAGTGCCTCGCCCGTCGCCAATCTCACGAGTCCAACACAGCCCACGGTTGGCGCGGACAGCGATCCAACCTATGGCAGCTCCTTCATTTACGAGATTAAAAGTACGGGGTCCCAAGCCGTCACGAGCGCTACCATAACGATTCCGGGGACGACTACGGGTGGAAACAACGGTGCCGATAACGGAAATCCGAATACGAACTGGACAATAACCGCCGCTCCGACCTTAAGCGGAAGCGGTTCCGCCGGATGCACGGTGGCTTCGTACACAAGTGCGGATACGAGCGGAAATCCCGGGTCGATTAGCATAACCGGCTGCAACATCGGGCCGTCGCAAGTACTCGATGTGAAAGTCTCGATGAAGTCGCCATACGACGTTAACTCGACTTTCAAGTTCTCGACGGTCGTTAATTCATCAATCAATGCGAGCGAAGCTTGGTTTGCCGATACGCAACTCAAGATCGTACTCAGCGGGCAAATTGTAGTGACTGTTGATCCCTCGTCGCCCGGCCCCGGCGGCTCGACTCCGAGCATCGTCTGCCCAAGTTGCGCCTTCGATACGACGCTGAACGAAATTCAATTCCGCAATATCCCCAACAACACCTCGGATAACTACGTCGATCCGATGCGCGTGAGTTTCTATACGAATGCGGGAACTTCGAATACGTGGAACCTGACGGTGGCCACAAATAATAATCCTACAAACAGTACAGGTGCGCCCGCCAAAGAGTTAGAGATGGGCGTTGACGCGGCAAATTCGCATCTACCGGCTTCTGTGACAGTTGATCAGTCCAGCCTCGCCGTCGTCCCGACGAGCGGTTCGCTGCAGCTGGTGCACGTTGCCAGCGGGAATAATCCACAGCGCGCGCCCTTCGATATCCTCGAGGATTTTACCATCGCAATCGGTGGAGAAGCGATCACGCCGCAGACTTCGGTCTTAACCTTTACCTACATCGCGAACTGACAGAAGCGCGATTGCCGCGACGCCAATGAGCAGTACGATCCCGTAAACGTCGCTTGAGGCCCGATGGAGTGCCGCGTATGCCGGAGTCTGTACTGCGGTCTGTTCCATCCGCGGAATGATGCTCGCGCGTTCATACAAGCTCAAGGCCGACATCGCAAGGACCATTGCAACAAAGATGATCGTAAAACGCCTGCGCTCATTACGAAGCAGAAGCGTTGCAGCCACGGCGAGGACGGCGCAGATAACACCGGCTACGGTGAGGTTGCGAAGTATTTGCGCTATCAACGCTGCAAATGAGGGCGTGGGTCCCATGCTGTGGAATGCGGCGGGTGCAAAGATGAAGGCAAAGCCCACCATGCCGCCAACCCAAAGCGCCATGGAGATGGCGCGCACGATAACCAAGGTGGTACCAAAGATGTTCATGACTCGGGAATCTTACACGTAAGGTGGCGGCGGACCCACTCCACATTGCCGTCGAGGTGGCGCGCGAAGCCGGTTCGCTGCTCATGGATTACCTGCGCCGCCCGCTGCATATCACGCAGAAGTCGCGCCGCGCCGATCTCGTAACCGATGCGGACCGTGCCGCAGAGAAACTTATTCTGCATCGTTTACGCTTGGAGTTTCCCACAAGCACGATCGTCGGTGAAGAAAGCGGCACGCATACGGGAACTTCGCACGACGTGTGGTACGTGGACCCGCTAGACGGTACCACCAATTTTGCGCACGGCTATCCGATGTTCTGCGTCTCGATCGGTTTCGAGCGCGCGGGAGAATTGGTCTGCGGCGTTGTCTATGCGCCGCATTTTGGCGAGCTTTACGTTGCGCAGAAGGGCGCGGGCGCAACCCTCAACGGCGAGCCAATGTCGTGCTCCAGCATTTCGCAAGTTGCGGACGCACTCGTGTGTACGGGTTTTCATCCCGCGGACTATGAGCGCAATGGCGAATATTTCAAAATCATGTCCAACAAAGCTCAAGCCGTACGGCGTGACGGCTCGGCCGCATTGGACTTAGCCGCTGTGGCGGCCGGGCGTTTCGATGGTTTTTGGGAATTCGACTTGAGCCCATGGGACGTTGCAGCTGGTACCGTACTCATACGCGAGTCCGGAGGAACAGTCAGCGCGATCGATGGCGGCGCGTTCTCGGTGCATGGCCGATCGATTCTTGCCACAAATGTGCACGTGGACGAGGAGATGCGGGCCATCCTCCAATTTTAAGCCTACCGGATTGACAAGGTCCGGCGCGTCCAGTCCTCAGTTCGCAATCGAATGTGAGTGAGGACTGCGCGCGCCGCCCATGCGCTGACCCACGCGAGTGGAACGGCGTAGAGCCCAATATGCAAGACGCGCACGCCGGTCCAGACCATCGGAAGCGCGACCATGCTTGAGAGCAGTCCGGCGAACATTGAAAAGCGCGTGTCGCCCGCTGCGCGCAAAGGTGCCATCGCCACCATCGAATAGCCCTTGAGCGGAAGCGTGAGCATGTGCAAGGCGAGGGGAATCGCAGCGAGCGATGCAACGGTGGCGTTCAATGTGAAAACGTACGCAAGAGGCCACGCTAAAAACGCGACGGCTAGCGCTACGAGCGCCGTAAATCGAACGGAAAAACGGATTGCATTTCGAAAAAAATCGACCGCTCCCCGCGGGTCGCTCGCTCCCAGCCGTTGCCCGATGACCGTTTGCGTTGCTTCCTGAAGTGGAATCGGCGCCACAAATGTAAAATCAGAAACGATGTTGAGGGCGCGGAAACCCGCAACGGTCATTGTTCCGAGCGGCGCAAGCATCGTTACGATAAAGGCATCGGGTGCGAGGACCGCGAGCAGAAAGACGACTTCCGGAAAAGAGAGCCTGGCCGTTTGCCACGCCAATCGCACATCAATTTGCGGCGCTGAGAATATCCGGTATTCCGGATGGCGCAACACGTATGCAATCATGTAGCCCGCGCCGATGATCTCGGCTAGCAGCGAAGAGATACCCGCGCCGGCGACGCCGAGTGGATGATGCGTGATCCACCCGAGCGCAAGCACAAAGACGAGCGGAATGTGCACCGTATTGATGACCAAAAGGAGCCCAATCGCGACGCGCCGGTTCCCGGCCGCCCCGAGACCGCTGATCAAAATAACCGAGATCATCATCGGCAAGAGCGAAATGCACCGCCAGATGAGATAGTGACTGCTCGCATGAACTGAAGGCAACGTTCCAAGCATCACGTGAAGAAGCGGTTCGGCGAAAAACAGACTCGCCGCAATGCAGATCAACGAACCGATTGCGGGCGCGAGGAACCCCGCCCGGACCGTCCGGCCGAAACCCTCGAGATCGCCTGCACCCACGCGTTGCGCGGCCACAATGGATACCCCGCTGCCAAAGCCAATCAGTGCAAACAACATCGCAATAAAGACGGCAAAAGCACCGGTGACGCCCGCAAGGGCGACCGTTCCGATCGAACCGATAACGATCGTATCGACAATCCCCAGCAGTTGATCCCCGAGCATCGCATACGCTATTGGAAGCGAAAGGCGCCGGAATGCGGCGCCTACATTGGTATGGTCGACGAGCATCTGGGGCCCGGCGGACTCACGCCTTTCGGATTCGATCGAGCGCCTCAAAAAATGCGTCGATGTCGCTATCGCTCGTGTAGAAGTGCGGGCTCACCCGAATGCCGCATCCGGGCCGGTAATCTACGAACACCCGCTCTTCGATGAGCTTTTTGTAGACTGCCGCGGAGTCGCCAAAATCGATCCCGATCCAACCGGTACGTTTCTCCGGTTCTAAGGGCGTATTTACCGTCAAGTCCCGTTCCAAAGCCAGTTCCGCGATCTTCGTTGTCAGCCGCACGTTGTGTTCGCGGATTGCCGGCACGCGCGCTTCCTTGATGATCTCATGTCCGGGCTTGGCAACCACATAGCCTGGAATTGTCGGCGTGCCGGTGCCCCAGCGGTACATCGAGTCCGCATACGTAATCGGTGCCGGCTCGAATGAGAACGGACGCGCGTGCGCCATCCAGCCGGTGACGAGTGGCTCGAGTTTGGCATGTAACTCCGGACGAACGTAGATCCATCCGCAACCCGGACCGCCGCACAGCCACTTATGACTGCCGCCGGTGACGATGTCCAGATCCCAATCCACGACGTTGTAGGGATAGACGCCCGTGGTCTGATAGGCGTCGACCATGAGGAGCGTGCCCGTTTTACGACAATGTTGTTGAATTGCGCGGATATCGCAGAGCGCCCCTGAAACGTAGTACGCGTGTGAGAGTACGGCGATAACAGTTCGCTCCGTGATGGCGCCCGTGATGCGCTCCGTTGGAATCGTTTGCCCGTCATCCGAAGGCACGATACGAACCTGCGCACCGTAGCGTGCGAATTCCGTCCAGATATAGGTGAGCGAAGGAAATTGCAACGCCTCGTACACGACTTCGTTTCGCGACGGTGTAAACTGGAGGGCGCTTCCAAGCGCGGCCTGCAGCACGGACACATTAGGACCGAGAAACATCGTTCCCGGTGGCGCGCCCACGATGGTGCCGATGGTATCAGCGATGGCGCCGATTTCCGGTAGCCACCGCTCCCACGCTTCGGGTCCGTCCGTTGCCCAATCGTGCCAATAGGCTTCGAGCGCGTCTTTGGCGGCAAATGGAGCGGCGCCCATCGAGTGACTGACTAAGTACGTAGAGTTCTCCAAAACCGGAAAACGCTCCCGAAAACGCGCGTGTGTTTTAGCCTTTTCCAGCATGTCAGCCACCGTAGTTTCCCCCACCTAAGTGCGTGCGTACTTCCCAAAGTTCCGGGAACATTTTCTTATCCAGGGTCGTCGCGAGATACGCAACCCCCGGAGATCCACCGGTACCCATTTTTGAGCCGATCATGCGCTCGACCATGCGCACGTGGCGCCCGCGCCAGAGCAGCAGCCGCTCGTCGAATTCGATCAGATCTTCCATAAACAGGTACAAATCGTAGTATTGAGCCGATTCCTCGTAGATCGTTTTGAGCGTGGCGATCTTTTCGCCGTGCGTGCTCACTTTGAAGCCGCGCTTCTGCAGCAACGCGAACACCGCATCGTATAGTGTTGGCTCGGAAAGCCGGCGCTCGAGCGTTTCTCGCTGAGCGCCGGTCATCTCGAGGTGTTTGAGCGCATCGGTCTTTTTGAGCCCCCCGAGAAACTCGATCTCCCGAAACTGCATCGATTGAAAGCCGCTTGCCGGATTGAGATGCTCGCGGAACTCATTGAATTCTTGAGGCGTCATCGTTTCCAGAATGTCGACTTGTTGTTCGAGCACGCGTTGAATGGTATGAATACGGCGCAGCGCCCTGCCCACCTTAAGCAGGCCGCCTTCGCTTTGCAAATGGCGCATGATTGCGTCGAGCTCGTGTTTGATCTGCTTGAACCACAGCTCGTATACTTGATGGATGATGATGAAGAGCATCTCATCGTGGTGCGGCGGTGTGGACAGCGGGCTCTGCAGTTCGAGCAATGCCGGCACTTGCAAGTACGAACCGTAAGAAAGACGTTCGCTCACTTACCGACATCTACCGTAAAGAGCAACACTTTTGCCGGTTTGAGGTTTTTCTCCCAAGGGCGCGAATACGCGAGCGAAATCGTTGCATGCCCCGAGTGCTGCGCTCCGAACGAAAAAACTTGCTCGCCGCCCGCTCCAGGCACCACGGTTGCCGTCCCTTGGTACGCCGAACCTTCGGCGGAGACGATATACGGATCGGACACCCGTACGGTCCAGCTATAGCCGGTGGTGGGATTTGCGGGAGCGGCAATTAAGAAATCGTCGCCGTGCTTTACCGCAATCGGACCCGGTTTGGTAAAAACTGTAGGATTGAGGGCAGCCGCGGCTACGCCGCCGAGCGAAGCGGCGAAAAACAATGCCGCCACCGGACGTTTGGAGGTCGCGAGACTTTGCATAACCAGGATTTCACGGCCCGCGCACGGATTTCCGTTGCATGACGAAAATCTTAGGATCTTTGGGGCTCGCCGCGCTGTTGCTCGCCGGATGCGGAGGCGGCGGATCGAGCGCGACGCGCGAACCGACCGCGCAGCCATCGATCCCGAGTTCAATCGATTTCCCCCTCTTTGCGGGGAGCCGTGTACTCGTCTCAAAGGATTACACGCAGGTCGTCAATACCACCGGGGCGCCCGCGGGCGGTATCCTAATGGGTGGCAACGGACAGTATAAAGGGAATGAGGTTATCGCCGCCTCGCCCGCTTCGTTCGATCGCATTCGCGCGTGGCTGCACGTCATGAGCGCGAAAACCCCGCCCGGATACACGAACGTGCAAGTGGCCAGCACCGCGGATGCGCGCGCCACCTTGCAACGGTATGGAATGGACTTCGCGATTTTTCAGAAAGCGGGACCGGCAAAGCAGCCGACGGGCCTCCTCGTACTGGTGATGGATCCCGGGCACGTGACAAAAAGTCTGGGGCCGGCCCTTAACCTGATAACACGCTACCGCAGTCTCCCCGACTTCGCGAAAAAGCCGATCGACGATCAGGTCAAGGCACAAACGGGTTTTTCGGTATCCGAGGCCTTGCAGCCTGAGAGTCCACTGGCGACTGCCCTCGATTCGCTCGGCCAATTTTCACATAGCGATCAGCGCGCAATCATATTGGTGAACGCGCAAAAACAGTAAGTTCCATGTCAAACGCAATAACGCTCGACGTTTTTGAGGAAGGTCCGGTCTTTCGGGCACAATGCGAGTATCCGGTTGTTCATGCGGTCGCCGAGAGCGAGAAAGACGTCATCGCCAAAGCAATGGTCTTTATCCGGGAAATGTTAGGCGAGGCCGAACGGCCTCTTGTGCGCGAGCTCCCCACTACACTGATCGTGCGCACCCATCGCGCGGAAGGCACTTCAGTTTCTATGTGGCCGCTGCAACCTTTGCCCGAAGGGCCGCCAGACTTCGCATAATCCTTGCCACGTGCGCGGCCTTTCTAGGGTGTACGACACTGGCGCAAGGCCAGGATCGCAAGCCGCCTCCCAAACTGCATAGCTACGCCGGCATCCAAGGCCTGCTTGCAATCGGCGTTCACAGCGACATTGCCGGCCGTCAGTACGGAATCGGGGGCGGCCCGCTCCTTCAATTTCTGTACGTCCCCTCAAGACGCTTAGCGGTCCACATCGAGGGCATTCCGGTTGTGAGTATTCCGCGCCAAAAAGCGAGTGCGTTTTACGGCCAGGCTACCCCTGCGCTCGGCATCTTTATCGCCTCGGCACGCTTTGCGTTTGATCCACGGTCGCGCTACTGGGGCGGCATCGGTACGACGATCATCAATCAGCGCACGCCGCTGCCGAATATCGGGCAAGTCGCATCCTCGCGCCTAGCCGGCGTACGGTACGAGCTCTTTATGCACCAGCCACTACGCGGCAACCGTTTTTTACAAGCGCAAGCGGCAGTCACGCCGTCTCTCTTCGGCGCCGATCATTTCTTCTATAGCGACGGCGTAACGCCGGCAGTTGATAAGCCCGAACGTGCTGCGGAAGAAGATTTTTCCGTCGCTTACGGCGTGCAACACGCAAATTCCGAATGGCTAGTCGGGTTGCGTTCGCTTAATTTTTCTGCCGTGTTTACGAAGACGGGATTGGCGGCGGATCGCAACAACGGCGCGGGCATTATTCTCGAGTGGCGCCGCTATTTGTCCCGCTGAGCAGATGCACGTTTGCCCGCTCGAAGGCGGCCAGCCGCGCACGCATGGATTTCGGCGCGCATCCCTTTAGCCGGCCGTCCGCACCGAGAACCCGGTGCGCGGGAACGAACAGATCGATTGCGGTTTTCCCCATCGCTGCCGCGACCCCGCGATGCGAGCCCGGGTGACCGATTGCACGTGCGACATCGGCATACGA
>JBHEMH010000006.1:0-2003 GCA_046262675.1 Vulcanimicrobiaceae bacterium | reverse complement strand
AGACAAAGTGCCCGAAACCTAGCGTGGAGACCGCGCGCCATGCTTCGCACTGGAGAGGTGTGCCGCTAAAATGCAGGGGCAGGTCAAAAATGGCGAGTTCGCGCGCAAAATAGGCACCGGTTTGCGCAGCGGCTTCGCGTAGGAGCGGATCTGCAATGCGCTTGGTGGGTGTGCGGCGCGATCGAAAAGTCGCGCCCACAATCCGGCCGCCGTGCGCAACGATCTCAAAGCAACGGCCGAACGGGATCTCAAGAATACAGGTAGTCATAGACGCTCTCACCAGGAACGTGTAATGCGCTTTTCGCCCTCGATCTGCCTTGCGGTGCGTTACGGGACGATCAAGATCCGGCGGATGACCGTCTCTTTTTGCTTGCCGTTTTGAAATGAGACGCTCGCGAATGATTGCTGCGCAGCGCTAACACGCGGTGCATAGACGCGTACGCGGTCGCCGTTTTGCGATGCCGGTCCGGCGAGATCGGTCCCGTCTTTGGAACTTAGCGCAACGGTGACACCTGTGATCGCCTGCGGCACCAGAATCGAAAAGGCGGTGCCGCCGTGGACGACTGCCGGAATAGTAAATGATGGCTGGCGGAAGAATTGCGGCATTGGGTGTGACTCCTTGGGCGCGGTCACCCTGGCTTGCGCGATAAAACCGGCGCTCGCCTCAAGGGATTGGTTGTTGCGCTCGGCGTGGAGGACGACGATAAAGGGGGTGTCGCGATGCATGAGCGGAGCCGCAAACTGCACCGTTCCGTTTGAGCGGATCGGCCGGCTGAGCCACACGGCGCCGGATGCATCGACGAGACGCAGATTTCCGGCTGACGCATTCGTTTGGAACGACGCGGCGATCGTCTCGCCGCCCTTCGCGGAGGAGCTGGAAAGATGGAAGTTTCGAATGACCGGCGCAGTTGAAGCCAGTGTGCGAATAACGGGGGCCGGCACCGGCATAACGTGAACATGCACGATGCGCGCATCCGTCCCCAGGGGACTTTGCATTACAAGCGATCCGATGAGGTCGCCGCTTTTTGCCGTTGTCTGAAATGCAAATGTGCCGTCGCCGCGATGCAGGCTTCCCGAACGATGTGTCTGCCCGTCTTCGATCGTGAAGTGGGCCGTGCCGTATCCAGCGGTCGCGTATGAAATGTTTGCGCTGGAACCCGCGAGCACCGTTGCAGGCGCGGCCAGTGCGGTAAAGCGCGGACGCGCCGCAAACGCAAGAGCAGCAATCAGTGCCAGGCAGACGATCGCCGCGGTGCACCACGGCAGCCACGGGCGCCTTTGCGCCTCTTCAAAGTACGCATCGTAGATCACGGGCAGCGGCGCGGTAGCTTCGAGCATCGCGGGCGCCAGTTGCACGGGGGTTTCCAACGCAACGAGTGCGCGGCTCGGCGGTGCAGCGCGATGGCGCGTGCCGATATATGCGCCGGCAAGAAGACCGGCGGTTACGGCTGCGAGCATGTTCGAGTTTGGGAACTTTCTCATTGGTGAATCGGGGTCGCGAACTCTTGGTCGTAATAATCCACGAATGGATTAATAATGGTGTAGCCCTTCCCATGGGGTGCTTCGGCGAGGCCAGTCCAGATGAAGTTCGGATTGACGATGTTCAGAAAATCGGGTGCGGCGGAGATTGGACAGGTCGCCGGGTTGACGGGACCCGGACAACGCGCGGCTTCGGCCATAAATCGCTGTTCGGCAGTGAGCCAGGTACTCGGCGGCGCTTCACCGTCAATATTGCTACCGGTTGCGGTATACGTTCCGCCCGCAGCGGTCTCGAATCCGACGGCGTTCTGACAGGTTGTATCCGAAGCCGGGCAGGTTTGCGAGTACCAGCCGTTAGCCGCCATGTAACTAGCCCAATGCCGCGCACCCTCGACCAGAATCTCATCAAACACGAGCGGTGGCGCGCTCCAGGTTGCGCGATCGGCGTTGAGTTGGGTGAGCCAATTGGTTTGATCCAGAGTCAGCAGCGTGACCGGGATCGTTCCGAGCTCATTGTTGAAGCT
>JBHEMH010000005.1:48683-126533 GCA_046262675.1 Vulcanimicrobiaceae bacterium | reverse complement strand
GGAAAATCACCTACCGGGCCCTCTCAAGGGGACATCTCTAATGAGTTTTAAGGGGACATCACCATGGAGTCCTAACAGCATGTTACCATGGGCGAGAAAAAAAGGAGGTTCCTATGACCACTCGGCTTCGGCATGTCAATCCGGTCCAGCTGGGCATCTTCATGGCGGCCCTGTACTTCTTGCTCGGCATTATCGGCGCGCTCGTCATGGCGCCATTTATGGCGATGATGGCGACTTTCACGCCCCAGGGAATGCCGCATATGGGCGTTGGTTTTGGGGGAATGCTTGTGGTGATCGTGTTTTACACAGCCCTAGGCTTTATCGCGGGCGTGATCTCCGCATTTATTTATAACGTCGTTGCGGGAATGACGGGCGGCGTCGAGATGACCTTTGTAAATGCCGTGTCAAATCCCGCAAAAGAAACGGCCGTGGCCGTGGTTTAAAGCGCCAGGGAACCCGGCGTGGGCATGGGCCGTTCCTAGCCTAAAGTCGGGAGGTCTCCTATGCACAGACTACTCAGCGCGCTTCTTGTCGGGTTGTGTTTCCCATTGCTCTTCTCAACTGCGGGCGCGCAAACGCTACAAGCACCGCCGCAGTTGCAACAACTGGTTGTTTTAAAAACGGAAGCGACGGGGTCCGTGAACGCCATTTTGCAGCCCGCTCAGCGGGCGCATGTCGAGTTGATCGCGCGCGCCGCGGAAAGCGCGCTCAACCGATCCTTCGGCGATGTGAACGCATCGGATGGACCGCTGCTAAGCGTCTTCTCTTTGCAGCAATTAACGGATTTGGCTGCGGCACTTCGTGATGGCCGCGAGCCGAATGTCAGCGAAGATCAACTGAGTACGATCGCGCGCTACATGAGCGACATCGTTCTGAAGGCCGGCCCAACCTGGCAAATGCACGCGGCGCAAGTGGACGCATTGCTCACGCCGCAGCAGCGAGATCGCGTGAACGCAGTGCGGTCTTACACGTTTTCTAGGCTGCCGAAATTTTCGTTTATGGGCTTTGATTTCTTCAGCGCGCTTGCAAGCGGTTTCGCCGCTCGAGGAGGCCATTGGAACTCCGGGCTCGTTCGTCCTCTTGCTCGCGCTCCCGGAAATTCACGCCTTCACGGCAGTCCCGAGGCGTCAGGCCACGCCAAACTAGCGCGGGGATCGCGTGCGAAAAAGAGCACCTCCTGTGAGGTGCTCTTTTTCTATTGGAGTCTCGGGAAATGTTTTAGCGAATGTACTGGGCGTAGAAGACGCCGTTGCTGACATATCCGTAGGCGGTGATGCTGCGGAAGGTGCTCAGCGAACCGTTCGTGTTGCCGTTCACTTGGCTGATGTCAATGGTACTTCCGTTGGTAAAGGTCAGAGTGTTGCCGCTCACAATCGCAATCGTGCCGGTGCGGCGATCGCTTCCATATTGACCGTTGCCGCCGTTGTTGTAGCCGTTCGAGTTGCCAAGCACGTACTGGCCGTTCTGGCTGTACACGCGCAGCGAATAGTGCTGATTCGGGGAGAGCTGGGTCCCGTTGTTGTCGAGAATGGTGACGACTTGCCCGTTATCCAGGCGGAAGGTCACGACGTTCCCGTTGATGCTATCCACAGTGCCGTTCAGCGTCGTACCGCCGTTCTGGTTTCCGCCGTTGCCATTGCCGTTGTGCTTGCACCAGCCGCGTTGGTGGCCGGCCGGATTGACGCAATTATGGGGATTGCCGCGGCCATTGTTGCCGTGATTCGTATTGTTATTATTGTCGTTGCTATTGTCGTTGTTATTGTCGTTGTCGTTGTCGTTGTCGTTGCTCGTGTTGCGGTTATGGGCGCTCTTATGGTGGCCGTGACCTCCGCGATCGGCCAGCGCAATCGTCGGCGCGCTGCTTAAGAATGTTTGATGATTGCTCGCCGGCTGCTGAGCGCCGCCGACTAAGATGGCAAGGCTGCTCGCCGTTGCGAATGCGGTCGCCAGGCCCGCGGTGTAAAGTTTGTTCATGCTGGTGGTCTCCTCGCGTAGGTGGTGCTGATGAGGACAGGGTAGGAACGAGTCGCGGTCCCAGGAGGTTCGCAAGCAGGCGCCCTCTCGCACCGGACGGGCAGGGCCGGTCCCGCTATCGCCGTAACCTCTGGTCTGTTTTGGAGAGCAGACGCGTAGTAGTCACCGGCCTCGGAGCCGTGACCCCGATTGGAAACACCCGCGAAGAGTTTTGGAAGCACCTCGTTGCGGGCGAGAGCGGAGTTGCTCCAATTACCGCTTTTGATGCGAGCGACTTTTCCACACGTTTTGCTGCCGAAGTCAAAGATTTCGACCCGGAGGCGCATATCGGCAGGCGCGAGGCCCGCCGGATGGACCGGTTCGCGCAGATGGCATTCGTCGCCGCAAGGGAAGCGGTCGAGGACGCGGCGATTCCCGACGACCGTGCCTTTCGCGATGAAGTCGGGGTCATCATCGGGACCGGCATCGGCGGAATGCTCACGCTGGAATTCGCGGCCAACAAGGCCAACAAAGATCAAAACTGGAGCAAGGTGAGCCCATTCTTCATCCCAATGCTCATGGGCAACGCTGCTCCCGCACAAGTCTCGATGCACTACGGATTTCGGGGCGCCGTGTTCGCCACTGCGAGCGCTTGCGCCAGCTCCAACGATGCCATCTCGACCGCGTACAATTTGATCGCGCGCGGTGATGCGCGGGCGGTGGTTTCCGGCGGTGCCGAGGCAACCATCTCGCCGCTGTCGCTCGGCGGATTTTGCTCGATGAAAGCACTTTCAACGCGCAACGATGAGCCGACGAAGGCCAGCCGCCCTTGGGATAAGGAACGCGATGGTTTCGTGCTCGCTGAGGGGAGCGGGATGCTCGTGCTTGAGGAGTACGAATCTGCGCGGAGCCGGGGCGCGAAAATCTACGCCGAAATCATCGGGTACGGGCAATCGGCCGACGCATATAATCTCGTCGCACCGGATCCGGAAGCGAACGGCGTAGAACTCGCGCTGCGCCGGGTGCTCAAGAAATCCGGAATCGACGCCTCGGAAGTTGATTACATCAACGCGCACGGAACATCCACGCCGCAGGGCGATGTCGCCGAATCCCAAGGCATCGAGCGTGTTTTTGGAAAGCGGGTCGCCGTGAGCTCGAGCAAATCAATGTTCGGACACGCGCTTGGCGCGGCGGCGGCGATTGAGTCGCTGGCGGCGGTCCTCGCCGTGCAAAACGACATCATGCCGCCGACCATCAACTACGAAGTGCCCGACCCCGAATGCACGCTCGACTATGTGCCCAACGTCGCGCGCCGAGCAACCGTCAACGTGGCCCTGTCTAACTCA
Source organism: Vulcanimicrobiaceae bacterium (assembly GCA_046262675.1). Lineage (GTDB taxonomy): Bacteria > Vulcanimicrobiota > Vulcanimicrobiia > Vulcanimicrobiales > Vulcanimicrobiaceae > JACRUB01. The sequence continues at coordinate 123,234 of JBHEMH010000005.1, read as the reverse complement.
TTCGGCTTCGGCGGCCACAACAGCGTGCTGGCCTTTAGAAAATATAAAGAGTAATAGATAACGACGATGTCCCTTCCGAGCCCCCATGGGGTATGTTGCCTTATTCGGATTGAAGACGGGCTCGAAGTTCGGGGGGCCCCATGCTGTAGCATGGGGGGCGCGCAGCTAGGCGGAGCGCCTTTAGAATGATGCGCCTTTAAAATGAGTGGTGAAAACAGGCGACGACGTTTGCGTGCGTTGCTCAAATTGGCGGGCGTAAGCACTGACGATTTCGGCGCGATTGATGCTGCCTTTATTCATGAGAGCGCGGCGAAGGAGCGCGGCCGCACTTCGAACGAGCGCCTTGAGTTTCTCGGCGATTCGATTTTAGGTTTGATCGTGACGCACTGGGTCTTCAACGAATATCCGGCGGACGATCAAGGCAGGCTGACGAAGGCAAAAGCCGCCATCGTAAACGACAATGCGCTGGCGGTGAGCGCCCGGCGCTTGGGATTTTCGGAATTGCTGGAGCTTGGTACGGGCGAGCGGGCAAGTGGAGGAGCGGACCGTGTCTCGGTGCTTGCCGACTCATTCGAGGCCTTTATCGCGGTGCTTCATACGCAGTTTGGGTATGAGGCTGCTCGCAGCTTTGTGCTCAAAGAACACGTTGCGCATACGGAGCATTCGCACGACGCCACGCGCGATCCCAAGACCATGCTCCAGGAATATACGCAAGGCCATCTCGCGTGTATGCCCGAGTATGAGGAGGAAGGGGAAGGGCCTGCTCACCTTCCGCGATTTACATCTTTTGTCCGCGTGAAGGGTGAGTTGCTGGGAACCGGAACGGGACATTCGAAGAAGGTCGCGCAACAAGAAGCGGCTGCCCGGGCCTTGCAAACCTTGCAAGCCAAGGAACCGGATACGAGCACTCAGGAATAGTTGTGAAACTCAAGACTATTAAAGCGTTTGGTTTTAAGACGTTCGCCGAGCAAACGTCGCTCGATTTTGCAACCGGTGTGACCGCCATTGTAGGACCGAACGGCTCGGGCAAATCCAATCTTGTCGACGCCTTTCGCTGGGTGCTCGGGGAGCAGAGCTCCAAGAGCTTACGGTCCGGCAAAATGGAAGACGTCATCTTCGCGGGCAACGAGAAGCGCAAACCGCTCGGCCTCGCCGAAGTGTCGATTCTCTTCGATAACAGCGACGGGCGCCTCCCCATTGAGTACGCCGAAGTAGAGATCACGCGCCGCGCCTATCGCGCCGGCGAAATCGAATACTACATCAACCGAAATCACGTGCGCCTGCGCGACATCATGGATATCCTGATGGGCACGGGTCTTGGCCCGGGATCATACGCCATCGTGTCGCAAGGGCAGATCGACCAGATTCTTACCAGCAAGCCGCAAGACCGCCGCACGCTTTTTGAAGAGACGGCCGGCATCAATAAATTTCTTGCGCGCAAAAACGAATCCATGCGCCGGCTTGAGCAAACCGAACAGAACGCAATTCGCATCAACGATTTGATCGAAGAGTTGGGCAAGCGCGTTCCGGAACTTGAAACACAGGTCCGCCGCGCCAAGCGATTCCGCAAGGTGAGCGCACGCTTGCGCGATCTCGAAATCCTGTCTTATCTTCGAGCGAGCGCATCGCGCCGCGAAGAGCGCGAGCTTCTGCGCATCGAGCTGGAGAAAAACGAAGAACTGCGAAGCGTTGCGGCGGCCAAAGTTGCAACTTTGACGGCCGATCTGGCTGCCAAGCGTCACCACGCCTATCAACAAGAGCTTGCGCTGGAAGAGCTGCGGGCCGGCATTCAGAATCAGCGTGCACAGCTTGCGCAACTCGAAGCAGATTATGCGGCCGCAGCCGCTCGCCGCGAAGCGCTGGAATCGCAGAGTAGCGCAACCTCGCAAGATGTCGAGCGCGTCGCACAAGAGCGTGAAGCGTTGCAGATCACGATTGCTGAGCTGGATGAGCGGATTACTCCCTTGCGCGCCGGCCTCGAGATGGCGCGCGAGGCCGAGCTGCAAGCGCAAGCGGCCCTCGCGCAGGCACGCAAGCAACTGGATTCAATTTTCTCCGCACTGCGCGAAGTCGAAGCCGGTGCTGCGGAGATCGCGGCCAAGAAAGCCGAGCGGCGCGTACAGGGAGAGAATGCCCGCGCGCAAGCCGAGCGGCTGGCCGAAGAAGCGCAAGCTGCTCGCGCGCAGTGCGAACAACTCGAGATCGCGGCCGGCGGCGGCGCGCATCACTACTCGCAGCGCGAGGCATATTTAAACGGCCTTGAAACGCAGATGCTCGACTTGCGCGGGCGCCTGGAAGATGCGGAACTCGAAGTCAACCAAGCTTCGGACGATTTGCATTCTTCACAAGCGCTGCATCGCGATTATCAAAGCGAAGTCGCATCAAATGAATCGCGTTTGCAAACAATCGAAGAACTTGAGGCCACGCTCGAAGGCCACGTGCCGGGCACGCGGGCTGTGTTCGAAGCATGGCAGCGCGGCGATCTGCGCGGGATCGAAGGTATCGTCTCCAATTTGATCACGGCGGATGAGCGCTACGCACGCGCGCTCGATGTGGCCTTCGGTGCCCGCCTTTCGAACATCGTGACCAAGACATCGGAAGACGCAGAGCGCGCGGTCGAACATCTTACCCGTAACGAAGCCGGCCGTGCCACGTTCTTGCCGCTCGACACTCTGCACTCGCGTCCCGGACGCGAGCTCACATCCGATCTTGCAAACACGGCCGGCGTTATCGGGTACGCGCACACGCTTGTGCGTACCAAACCGGAATATGCAAGCGTCGTTTCATTCCTTGTCGGCAACGTGCTTGTCGTGGATACGTTGCAGACCGGCATCGCGCTCGTGCGCGGCAAAGGTTTTCGCGATACCATCGTCACCCTTACCGGCGAGCAGATCATGGGCGGCGGCGCAATCACCGGCGGACGCTACAAACGCGAACGCTCCATTCTCGAGCGTCGTGTGCAGGCGCAAGGCCTGCGCGCAGCGCTTCCACAAATGCGTGAAAGACTTTTTGAACTCGAAGCAGCGGCGCAAGCAGCGCGGGAGCGCAACGAAAGAGCTATCGCACACCGCGATGCGGCCCGTGAATCGTACGGCAAACACGAAGTGGTGCTCACCGAAGTGCGCGCGGAGATGCTCAACTTGAGTTCGGAAATCGAGCGCATGCAGCGTGAATTTGAAGGCGCCCGCGAACGCGTTGCACGTCTCGTGGAACAGGCCGAAGAAGCGCGCCGTCAAGAGCGCGTGCTTGAAGGGCTCGCAGATGAAACGCACGGCGAAGAAGAACGCGTTCGTCTTGAGCAATTGCTTGCGCAAGCTCGCGAAGAAATTGCCAAGGCCGAAGCCGTACAATCGCAAGCATCCTCGCACGCCGGCGATCTGCGCGAGCGGTACGCGGCTTTAGGCGCGGAGCGCGAAGGGGCACACACGCGCCTCGGCCTCTTGGATGCCGACACCGAACGCGCGCATGCGGCACGGCAAGCAATGATAGCGGAGATCGCCAAACTGCAGCAGCAGACCGATAGCGCGAGTGCGCAGCTAGGTGAATTACGTGAAAACGTGCGCACCGCTGATACGCGTTTCGAGGCCGCTCGCAAAGAACGCGACGCCGCATCCGCCGCAATTATTGGACTCGAGAGCGATGTGCGCACCGCAGAACTGGAAGAACGCCAGGCGCAGCAAGGCGGCGAGGCCCATCGCACGCGCTTAGCCGAGATCGAGGCGGAACTGGGCATGCTTGTCTCGGGATTTGCACAGAATCCCGCCACCGATGAAGAGTGCAGCGACGTCCAAGAGCGTTATAAGAACGAAGAGGGCGACTTTACCGGCGAAGTACCGCGCCTTCGTGAAGAACTTGCGCGTCTATCCGCTAACGTCAATCTCAACGCGGAAGCGGACCGCGAGGAGGTCATTGAGCGCGAACGAAACTTGCGCGAACAGTTGGACGATCTTCAGAAAGCGCGCGAGACGCTGCTCGCCGTCATTCGTGAAATCGAAGCCTCTACGCAAGAGAAGTTTAACGAGACCTTCAACCAAGTCGCGCGCGCATTTACGGAGATGTACGAACGCCTCTTCCCGGGCGGCGAGGCCAAGATGTGGCAAACCAATCCTGAGAATCTTTCCGAGACGGGAATTGAACTCTCGGTGCAGCCACCCGGCAAGAAGATGATGCCCCTTGCAACCCTTTCGGGCGGCGAGCGAGCGATGACATCCGCTGCGCTCATCTTTGCACTGATCAAAGTGCGCCCCTCACCGTTCTACCTGCTCGATGAGGTCGATGCGGCGCTCGACGATATGAATGTTGAACGATTCTCGAGCATGGTGCGCGAGCTCGCTGCGGATTCACAGATGATTATCGTCACGCACAATAAGAAAACCATGGAGCTGGCCGACCGCATGTACGGCGTTACGATGGGCGAGCCGGGCGTGAGCACGGTGATCTCCGCCGTGCTCGATCGCGAGCTCGAACCGGCACTTGCCTAAACAGCCCACAGCGGCGGCGCTCTTTTCGCTTTCCGATAAACGCGGCGCAGTCCAAGTTGCGCAGGCGCTTGCCGCGCGCGGGGTAGCGATCTATGCAACCGGCGGCACGCGCACGCATCTGGCCGAAGCCGGAATTGCGGCGCGCGACGTTGAGGACCTCACCGGGTTTCCATCGCTCTTCGACGGTCGCGTCAAGACCCTGCATCCCAAAGTTTTCGGCGGCATTCTCGCAGACCGCACGATCGAGCGGCACCGTGAAGAAGCCGACACGTACAACATTCCGTTCATTTCAACGGTCGTGGTCAATCTCTATCCGTTTGAAGCCACCATCGCGCGGACCGGGACGACGCTTTCGGAAGCGATCGAACAAATCGATATCGGTGGCGTCTCGCTGATGCGGGCTGCGGCGAAAAACTTCGCGCACGTGACGATCTTGAGCGACCCTTCGCAATACGATGCGTTCTTGGCCGCGGGGAGATTGGGGCTCGATGAGGTCGCGCGGCGCAAGCTCGCGATTTCCGCCTTCGAGCGCACGGCCGAGTACGATGCCACGATTGCGCATTATTTGGAAGGCCAAGGTGAAGTCTTGTCGAGCGAACTGCCCGGCGCGCTGATGCTCACCCTTCCGCTCGCGCAGCAATTACGTTATGGCGAGAATCCCTGGTCGCGCGCGGCGTTCTATCTCGGCCGCACGGAGCAGTTGCCAGAGCAACTGTGGGGTAAGGCCCTGTCCTACAATAACTTGCTCGATTTGGATGCGACATTGCGGCTGCTCGCGCGCGCTCCCATCGGCGCCGAAATTCAATCGCGCGCGGATGAATTTGTGCGGGCTGCAATCGTCAAACATACGGTTCCGTGTGGTGCCGCGCAGCGCTCGACCGTCGGCAAGGCCGTACGCGATGCACTCAGCGCCGATCCAGTCTCGGCATTCGGCGGCATTATCGCGGTCGATCAAACGCTCGATCTCCAAGCCGCGCAGGCGCTTTCGGAATTCTTTTTGGAGATCGTCGCCGCGCCGGGTTTCAGTGACGACGCACTCGCATTGCTTAAGAAAAAGAAAAACTTGCGCGTCATGCGCTACTTGCCACATGCACCTGAGAATTTGCGCCGCGAGTTGCGCGTACGCAGTGCGCTTGGCGGCGTGCTTGCGGAGGAAGACGATCCGAACGGGCCGCCTGAATCTTGGCGCGTCGTTTCTAAAAAGCAGCCCACCTCGCAAGAGTGGCACGATCTGGCCTTTGCCTGGGACATCGTGCGTCACGTCAAGAGCAACGGCGTGGTGATCGCGCGTAACGGTGTCACCTACGGCATCTGCGCCGGGCAAACCAATCGCGTGAGCGCCGTGCGAATTGCAGGCATGCGCGCGGGCGAAAACACAAAAGGCGCAGCCTGTGCCAGTGACGGCTTCTTCCCATTTGCTGACGGCTTGGAAGAAACGGCCGTAACAGGCTGCACCGCGGTGATTGCCCCCGAAGGCTCGGTGCGCGACCGGGAAGTCATCGAGACGGCCGATCGTCTCGGCATCGCGCTCGTCTTCTCAACGCACCGTTATTTCTTACACTAGTTAGTCCGGTGTGCCAAAGGCCCGGTGGCTGAGAATCCTTGCAGAGTTAGCTAGAATTCTATATAATAGGTTCATGTTAGCTAGCATTCTAGATATCGCAAAAGTTCTTCATGCCCGGAGGATAGCGACCGCCCGCTCTCAAGCCGAAGTTGCTTCGCAGGCTGGAACTCCCCAAAGCAACCTTTCGGCAATTGAGAACGGCAAGGTCGATCCGCGACTTTCTACCCTGCAAGATATCGGGCGCGCACTCGGCCTAGAACTGGTGCTGGTTCCTACGGAAGCGTTGCCGGCGGTGCGCGCACTGGTCGGCCAAGGACCCAACCCCGATGAACGGCCGCTCTTTGCGGCTCAGCCGGACTGATGCCGCATACGCTTACCGTGAGGCTGAACGATCGTCACGTTGGCACGATCACAAACCTAGCCACCGATCATAACGTCTTTACGTTTGATCCGTCGTACTTGACCGATCCCACTGCTCCGATCCTCAGCCTCGGGCTCTTCAATGCGGACCGAAAATTGGTGAATCCGTCAAAGACTCCGCAGGTGCGGCTTCTACCGTTTTTCGCAAACCTATTACCGGAAGGGCATCTGCGCGAATACCTGGCTGCCCGCGCGGGAGTAAATCCCCTACGCGATTTCCCACTCCTGTGGCTCACCGGTCACGATTTGCCTGGGGCCGTTATTATCGAGCATCCCGAAGGGGCGCATGTGCCCGCAGATGACGACAACGTCGTCTTACCAGAAGCCCAAGCCGATCCATCGATACTGAAGTTTTCCCTTGCGGGCGTGCAATTGAAGTTTAGTGCGATCCGGCAAGCTGACGGTGGACTCACAATTCCACTCCACGGCGTGGGCGGCGATTGGATCCTTAAGATGCCATCGGCCACATTTCGCCTTGTTCCCGAGAATGAATTCGCGATGCTAACCTTTGCGCGTGAAGTTGGGATCGAAGTGTCTGAAATGTTTCTCGGCGATCCGAGTGCCGTAGGAAATCTTCCGAAGGAAGTGCGCGGCGATCTCGGACGAGGTTTGTTTATCAGGCGTTTCGATCGCGATGGCCGGCGGCGCATTCACATGGAGGACTTCAATCAAATCTTCGCTCAATATCCCGCCGACAAATACAAAAATGTGAGCTATGCAAATATGCTCGCAGGTATCTGGTCTTTGATGGGGGAGGAGGGTGCGCGAGAATTTGTGAGGCGCCTCGTCTTTAACATCGGCATCGGAAACGGGGATATGCATTTGAAGAATTGGAGTCTCATCTACCGTGATGGCATTACGCCGGAGTTGTCTCCCGCCTACGATTACGTCGCAACCCGCGCATACATCGGAGCCGACAAATTAGCACTAACGATCGCGCGAAGTCGCGAGTGGTCCGAAATGACCTATGACCGTTTCGAGCGTTTCGCGCGGCGCGCCGAGGTCCCGAGCGGGCTCGTCGTAAACGCAGCGCGCGAGATCGTTGACCGGATGCAAACTGTCTGGCCAACCTTAAAGCCAAACCTCGAACTCCCGCCCGACCTCTTGGCACAAATCGATTCGCACATGGCATCGGTTCCGCTTTTTGGTGCCTCGCCCGCCGTCCCCGCTGGGTTGCCCGACGATGCCAAACCCGAGCAACCCGAGATCGCCTAGTTTAGGGAACAACTCTAAGAAAGCCGCAGGTTAAGAATGCCACGTTACCTTCATACTTCAATCTTCGTGAACGATATGGCCGAATCGATTGAATTCTACACGAAGAAGCTCGGGCTTAAATTGCTGGATGGGCCGAATCACTTTCCCGGAAATGCCGACATGGCATTCGTCGGCAACGATTGGAATGCGTACATCGAGCTCGTCTACGATCTCGAAGACCATCCGCCATACGAACTCGGAAACCGTTACGAACATCTCGCGCTTGAGGTCGAAGGCGATCTCGAAACCGTCATCGCAAACCTGCAAGCGCAGGGCGTGAAGATCATCAAAGACGTCAAGAAGTCACCCAGCGGTGGCCGCTCGATTGCGTTCGTCGAAGATCCGAACGGCATTCCGGTGGAACTGCTGGAACCGGGTCGCGCTAGCTAACGATACAGAAACGGATCGGCGGGCGCCGCAACGCGATCGTATCGCTCGACGCGTAAGGCAAGGCCGCCTGAGCTGGTCACGAGCCGGCCCCGTGCAGAGATCCACGCTCCGTCGGTTTCGCGCAGCGGGGTAGTGAGTCTCACGGAAACGGGCTGCGCGTCGGCGCGGCAGCATGTCACGGCGTACCGTACGAGCGAGGTATGACCACTAGCGCTCGCGAGCACGCCGCGAAACGTCAACGCTTCACCCGCGAAAGCATCACCGAGCGTTGTCTCCGTTGCGAAATACGCCGGCGGTGGTGCGCTAAGAATGCTCATCGCCAGCATAAGCGCAGGCGCCCAGCGTGCAAGCGGAGCGCGTTCGGTTCGATAACGCCACGCGAGATAGACGAGCATCGCGGCGCTGAAAAAAAGCGGAATGATGAAGCGCGGATTTACGAGCGTGTTGCCGCGATGCCACGCGAGCAGAAAACATGCAGCGGCGGCGATTGCGTATGCGGGAGCGTCGTGAAAGGGAGCACGCGCCTGCGTCCTGCGCAGGGCGCGCAAATCGCACACGCCGGCGATGCACAGCACCGCGGCGGACGCAAGCGGCGCGGTTCGATGAAGCGTCACCGCAAGCGCGATCGCTCCGAAACCGCAGGGTGACGCGCAAAACGCAGCAACTGCCGCGCAGAATATTCCAAAGACGGGATGTAGTCCGGCTGTTGATTGCAGCGGGATTGCTCCGAAAAACACTCCCGACGCAATCGCGTAGGGGAGTAGTGAGAAGAGATCCGAGCCCACGGCGGAGTGTGCGTGCAGTGGGTCCGTATCTGGGCGCAGGCGTGAAACGGCGAGCGCCGCGAGCCACCGCGCGACCGCAATAATTGGGCCAAGCGTCAAAAGAGTCGCGGTGAAGACCGGAAGCGCAAGCGCGCCCGGCCCACCGCTGCAGCCGCAGCCCAGGAGCACGGTAGGCGCGCCCCGCCGGGATGCTGCGCCCGCGAGCAACACCCCGGCAAGAATAAACGGCGTGCTTTCGAACAGGGTGCTGGCCGCCGTTGCCAGGACCGCTTGCAGCGCCGGAACCGGAACGAACGCAAGCGCCGCCGCCGCGCAGATAATAAAGAAAGCATTCATGTCGAAACTGACCGCGCCGCGCGGGACGCAAGATTTCATTCCCCCCGTCACTGCTCGCTGGCAAGAGCTGGAGGCGCGAATTCATGACCTCGCGCACGGTTTCGGATACGGGGAAATCCGCACACCGCTGTTTGAATCGACCGAACTCTTCGTGCGGGGGGTGGGTGAGACGACCGACATCGTCGAGAAAGAAATGTATACGTTCGTCGATAAGGGCGAGCGCAGCATGACCCTGCGTCCCGAATGGACGGCCCCCGTCGTCCGCGCCGCACTGCAACAGAATCTCTTTGCACAAGGGCCGTTGCGGCTGTATTATATCGGACCGATTTTTCGCTACGAACGTCCCCAAGCGGGACGCTACCGGCAGTCACATCAATTCGGAGTGGAGTGCTTCGGATACACCGGACCCCAAGCGGACATGGAAGTCATTCAATTGGCGTGGCAACTCATCTCGCGGTACAAGCTCGGCGCCAGGCTCAACATCAATACGATAGGCGATGCGGCGTGCCGTCCGCGCTACCGCGAGGCGTTGCTCGCGCACTTTCGTCCGCACGCGGCGGAGCTGAGCGAAGACTCGCAAAACCGGTTGGAGCGCAATCCGCTGCGCATTCTCGATAGCAAGTCCCCGCAGGACGCGGCGCTGGTGCAAAGCGCGCCCGCTTTCGAGACGATCTTATGCGATGCATGCGGCGAACATTTCCAGATGCTCAAACACTATTTAGAACAGGCTGAGATTCCGTTCACGGTCAATCCGAGCATCGTGCGCGGGCTGGATTATTACACGCGCACGGTATTTGAAATTACCTCCGACGCGCTTGGGTCACAAAGCACGGTGTGCGGAGGTGGCCGCTACGACGGTCTCGTGAAGTCGCTGGGTGGTCCGGATACCCCGGCGGTGGGTTTTGGCCTGGGCTTGGAACGCTTCTTGATGATGGTGGAGGCGGCGGGCTCCGCCGAAGAATCCGCGCGCAACGGGATTCAATTCATTGCCTTAGGCGAACAGGCGCGCGAACGGCTGGTGCGTCTGCTTGCCTACCTGCGCGCCCGCGGAGAAACGCCGGCCTTCATGGACTATAACGATCGCAAGCTTGTGGCGCAGCTCAAAATCGCCGATCGCAACAACGCCCGCTATGCCCTTATCGCGGGCACGGAAGAGTTGGCGGGCGAGCACCTCGTGCTTCGCGACCTCCTCACCAGGCAAGACCGCCGCATTCCCTTTAAAGAAGAAAAAGACACCGTGGGCGCTCTCGTTGAAATGGGACTCTAATGGCGGAAAAAGAGAATCCCGGCGGCGAGGTCGAGGTGATCCACGAGTTGCTCGGGATCATGAATGAGAACGATCTCGATGCGCTCAAGGTCAAAATGGGCGATCAAACGTACGAGCTCGTGCGGCGCGAACCGGGCACGGTCGTGCTGGGACCTGCGCCCGCAACCACGACCCCGGCCTCAACTCCGGCCTCTGCGGGTTCAACCGGCCCGAGCGCCCCGGCGAACGTGAAAAGAATCACTGCGCCCTTGGTCGGGGTTTTCTATCGCGCCTCGGCGCCGGGTGCAGAGTATTTCGTCAACGTGGGAGACCGGGTGCAAGAGGGACAGACCGTCTGCATTCTCGAGGCGATGAAACTCATGAACGAGATCACGAGCGACTACGCGGGTATCATCACGCGCATCATTCCAGAGAATGGCGAGCTGGTATCGCTCGGTGAGGAAATGTTTTGGGTCGAACCATAGATAGTAAAGGCCGCCGCGATTTCGCCGAACTCCTTGCGGACCGCAAGGATCTCATTTATGCGCAGCACTATCCGCAGCAAGTCCAAGCAATCGCCGTTGCGATTACCACAGCATTCAAAAATGGCAACAAAGTCTTGTGGATGGGCAACGGCGGCAGCGCTGCCGATGCGCAGCATTTGGCAGCAGAGTTTAGCGGGCGTTTCTTGCGCGAGCGACGCGGCTATCCCTCGGAAGCACTTTCGGTGAACTCATCCGCCGTCACCGCAATTGGAAACGACTTCGGATACGAGCGCGTCTTCGCGCGGCAAGTCCAAGCGTTTGTGCAACCGGGTGATGTGGTGGTCGGCATTACCACGAGCGGCACATCAAAAAACATTGTGCTCGCGCTGGAAGAAGCCAAGCAGTGCGGCGCCCTCACAGTCGCCTTTACCGGCAACGGCGGCGGCAAAGTTGCCGAGATCGCGGATCTCTGCCTGCGCGGTCCCGACGGGTACTCTGCAATCATCCAAGAGGTGCATATCACGATGGGGCACATCATCTGCGACCTGGTGGAACAGTCTCTCATATTCGATCCGTGACCGTCCCGCTTTTAACGCCGCCCGACGCGCGAGCACTGTTCGAGCGCATGCGCGGGCGCACCATCATGGTCGTCGGCGATGTCATGCTCGATGAATGGATTTGGGGCAGCGTGACGCGCATCTCGCCCGAGGCACCCGTTCCCGTGGTGGCGGTCAGCGATCATTCGTTCACGCTCGGCGGCGCCGGAAACGTCGCGAGCAATTTGCGCGCGCTCGAGGCCAAAGTGCACTTCGTCGGCACGATCGGCAAGGACCGCCTGGCCGACCGCGTGCACACGCTACTTGAGGAAATTCAAGTCTCGCACGATGGGGTCTTCACGGTCGACGACCGCCCGACCACACGCAAGACACGCATCGTTGCACACAATCAGCAGGTCGTGCGTGCGGATTGGGAATCGACCGGGCCGCTTGCGAGTGCGGATCGTGAACATATCGTGCATTTTGTGCGCTCGCGCGCAAAAGATGTCGACGCCATCGTGCTGAGCGACTATGCAAAGGGTTTACTCTCGCGTGAGATCGTGGATGCGGCGCTTGCAGCTCCGCTGGTGATTGCCGATCCGAAACCCGCCAATCTGTTGTTGTTTTCGGGCGTCACATGCGTTGCGCCGAATCTGCACGAGGCGGCGAGCGCATCGGGAATTGCGATTACGGACGATGCATCGCTCGAGCGCGCGGGCCGCAAATTGCTCGAACTCGTGCAGTGCCGTTACGTCGTTATCACGCGCGGGGAGCACGGTATGTCTCTGTTCGGACGCGACGGCGAGCGCTTGAACGTGCCGTCGGTTGCACGCGCCGTATTCGACGTCAGCGGCGCGGGCGACACAGTCGTCGCCGTCCTTTCGCTCGCGCTGGCGGCGGGAGCGCCGATTGAGCTCGCGCTGCATCTGGCGAATTTTGCAGCAGGCGCCGTAGTGGAGAAGCTCGGCACGGCGACCGCTTCAGCGCAAGAAATACTCGCGCTTGTCGATCACGGCTTCCATGGCTGAGGAATTCTTCGCCCCCCTTTTCGGGATCGATGAGGCGGTTGCATGGCGTGAAAAGCTGCGTGCGCAGAAAAAGAGCGTGGTATTTACGAACGGCGTCTTTGATATCATCCACGCAGGGCACGTCGAGTATCTCGCATGGGCACGCGCGCAGGGCGATGCATTATTGCTCGGTTTGAACATGGATGAGTCGGTTCGCAGAATCAAAGGCGAGCGGCGGCCCCTCGTGCCTTTTTCGGAACGCGCGCGCATTCTGCGCGCATTGTGCTGCGTGGATGCGGTGGTCGGGTTTTCGCAAAAGACGCCCGAAGTGCTGCTCGACCGGATCAAGCCAAACGTGCACGTTAAAAGCGCGCAGTATCGTGAAGAAGAATTGCCCGAGCGGGCGGTGGTCTTGCAAGGGGGCGGACGCATTGCCCTCGCTCCGCACCAAAGCGGCCGCAGCACGACGGATGTAATCGCCACGATATTGCAACGGTACGGCCAGGACGACTAAAGCGGTGAATCAGGGTTCGTACAGTCTTGCGATTACAACCAACGGCCCCGGCGAGTTCGGCGGCTGGGTTCGGCCGCTGGTAAGCGCGCTGTATGCGCGCACGCCGGCTGCAAATATTCACATCTTTTTCCTTCCGGACGATTTTGCCACCGGCAAAGAGCCGGATGTTGCGCGAGCGCTCTTTCCGCAAGCGCACGTCCACCCGCCTAAAGTTTTCATGAAGGCGGCCTTCGGACGAGTCGAACACGGGTTGCCCGGCCGTTTCGATGCGGTACAGTACTTGGGTGGCGATTTAATGCACGCCTCGCGTCTCGCAAAACGATTTAACGCAAAAGCCCTCACTTACAAGTTTTCGCGGCCCACCTACCGCGAGCAATTCGTGCGTGCGTTTGCGGTCGACATGGCTAACGTCGAGCAACTCATCAAGTGGCGCATGCACCGCGAGCGGATCGTACTGACGGGAAATCTCGCAATCGATGGAGCCTTTGCCGAAGCCGCACAGCCCCTCGAGAGCGGCGCGCCGGAAGACGGCGTCCTCGTCATGCCCGGCTCACGTTCGCATGAAGTCGAGCATTTGATTCCGTTCTTCTTCACAATGGCGCTGCGCATCGCTGCAGAGCGTCCGGAGATTCCGATCGCATTCGGCATCTCACCGTTTACCTCGCTTGAGGATGTGGGCCGGGCAATGCGAGCGGGTGGCGACCCGCGCGTCTGGGCGACTCCGGGCAGAGTGCTGCAAGAAGATGGAAGAACCTATCTCAGCGATGTCGCCGGGACCGTTCGCTTTGCGGTGCTGCGCAATGCGCTCAGTGCCGCAACCCGCGCGCGCCTGGTCGTCACGATTCCCGGCACAAAAACAATTGAGCTGGCTGCACTCGGCAAACCGATGATCGCCTGCATTCCAATGAATGCGCCCGAAATGATCCCGATCAACGGCCCGCTGACCTACCTGGACCGCTTGCCCCTGGTGGGGATCCCTCTCAAACGCGCCGCGGTGCTGGCAGTTGCGCGCCGGTTTAAGTATGCTTCGCAACCGAACATCGACGCGGACGAGTCTTTGGTGCAAGAGTTGCGCGGGACGCTCACCCCCGGTCACGTTGCGCGGGTAACGCTCGAGCGTTTCCAGGATCGGGAATGGCTTACGCGCACGGGCGAGCGACTCGCGCGCATGCATGAGGGTCACATCGGCGCAGCCGAGCGAATGGCAATTGGAATTGAGGGGTTAATCGCATGAGGGGCCTGCGGGCATCGGTTATTATCGCAACCAAAGATCGTGCGCACTATCTCGAGCAAGCGCTGCGATCGCTTTCGGAGCAGATCGCGGGACCGGCTTTTGAAGTCGTGATCGTCGATAACGGCTCGACTGATACAACCTCCCAGGTCGTGAAAAACGCGCAAGCAGCCTATCCGTTTACGATCACGTCGATTTTTGAAGCTACCCCGAATCGCGGAGCGGCGCGTAACCGCGGAATCGCCGCCGTCACAGGTGAGCTCGTCGTTTTCATGGACGACGATGTGTGGGTTCCACCGGGATTTCTCGCCGCACATAGCGCCGCACACGAAGGTCACGGCACCTTCGCCGTCTCGGGTCCCATCATCAACGTGCCGTCCTACGACGAACGTCCAAAACCATCCATCGCAAACTATTCGCGCGCGTTTCTCTGCACGTGCAACGTCTCGATCTCGCGTGAGGCGCTGCATTGGGTCAAAGGGTTTGACGAACAGTTTGACTTGTACGGCTGGGAAGACACGGAACTGGGAGTGCGGTTACGCGAGAACGGCGTGCGTGGAAAGTTTGCGTGGGATGCATACTTGTATCACATCAAGCGACCGCAGGAACAGACCCTTGAAGTGACGCTGCAAAAAACCCTGGAGAAAGCGCAGATGGCGGCCCGATTCGTCAAGAAAAATCCCAGCAAGCGAGCGCGCATGGCGACGGGTGCATACGGGTTTAATCTGCTGCGCTCTAAGGCACTCGCGCCGAAATGGATGCTGCCGTTCTTTGCCGGGGTCGCAAGCGACAAGCGGTTTCCCGCAGCGTTGCGGTCGATTGCGCGCGCGCAGTTGCTCGATGCCATGTACGTCGCCGAGCTGGAACGCGGACTCGAACAATAGCGCGCATACTGCTTGTTCGCGTGGACGGGATCGGCGACGCGCTGGCGTGCACGCCGCTGATTGCGGCGCTGCGCGACGCAGGACACAGCCTGAGCGCCGTGCTGACGACGCGAAATGCGGCTATTTTTGCACCCCGTACGTTCGAACGCGTGCACGTGCTCGAGCGCATACCCTGGCCAAAGCACGGCTACACGCAGCAGACGTGGGAACCGGCTTTGGCGCAGGCAAAAGCCGCGAACTATGACATCGCGGTGGTCGCTTCGGAAGAACCGCAAGCCTATACGTTTGCCAAGCTCGCGGGCATCGCGCAGCGCGTCGGATTTCATAATGGATGGCAGAAACCGTTCAAGTCGTGGTGGGCGCGCCGCCAGTTGACCACGGCACTGTACCGTCCTGCGGCGCAGCCGACTAAACCGAGGCACGAAGTCGAAACGCTTTTTCAACTGGGAAGCGGACTTCATCGCGAACCATACCCGACCAAGCATACAAACCGGTTGAGATCGCTCATTCTGGAACAAGAAGTTCTGGCGTCCGATGCACGGGTCGTTCAAGTAACTTCCAAGTGGCTCTCACCAAAGCGCACGCCCGAGGTGGTACGTGCCTGGCTGCGCAAACTTGGCGAACGCGGTTGGAGCGGTCTCTGCGCTCGGTCCGAACAAGAACTCGGCAAAGAACTTGGCGAACGTGCCGCGCTCCCAATGCGCTACTGCGACTCGGTGGTTGATTGGAAAAACGTCATCGGAGGAGCGGCCCACCTTCTCACACCGGATACGGGTGCCGCTCACGTCGCGGGGATGGTTGGGGTGCGTTGCACGGATCTTTTCGAAGCACGCAACTACGATGCGCAAGTGCGGCAATGGGCGCCGTGGGCGACGGTGTGCACGATTGCGGAGTTCCCGGATGACTGAATCTCGCGCGCTGCTGGTTTGTGCCGGAGGCGGAATCGGCGACTCGCTCGTTGCCTCGATTTGCGCGCAAGCGCTCTTGAGCAAATACGACGCCGTGGATGCGCTTACGCTGCCCGGGCATCGCGAGACGCTAGAACACGTTCCGGAAATCTCGCACGTTTTCGTAGATGCCGGCGAACCGGTAAAAGAACTTGCCGAAGGATTCAAAGGCCGGTACACCGCTAGCATCGTCACATGGGCGACGCAGCGCACGGCGCGGATTCCATTTCGCGCGCGCATTCGAATTCGTGCGGGCCAATCGCGACGCTTGTATTCGCGCCTCTTCACGCACCGGGTCGACGTGCGTAGCGAGACCGGCGACGTGACGACGCATTGGTCGCAAATTCTGCTTGACTATGCGCGTGCGCTCGGTTGCGACGCCGCCGATCCCAGGCCGCATTTCGAGATAACGCAGCGCGATCACGATGATGCTGAAGGTATTTTGAGTGCGCATGCGGTGAAGGAGCGCTTCGCCATCGTTCATCCCACCTGCTCGGCCTCACCGAATCGCCCGCAGTGGCCCATTGAGGGTTGGATCGCACTCGTGCGTGAGCTCCAAAGCCGGTACGGTCTCACCGTGCTCCTTAGCGGCACGGCGGCCGACGCTGCGATCGTCTCCCCGCTCGCAGCGGCAACCGGAGCGATTTCATTTGCGGGCGAGGCCTCCATTGGGGCTTTCGCTGCAATCGCACAACGTGCCGAGTTTTTTATAGTCATGCACAGTGGACCGATGCACGTCGCAGCCGCGGTGGGCGCGCCGACGGTCGGCATCTTTCCGCTCCAGGCGGATTTCCCGGACCGCTGGGCGCCGCTGGGGGAGCGCGTAGCAATCTCGCGCGCGTCCTTCGCGTGTCGTCCCGGCGAGCGAATGGAGACCTGCCCCGACTATCTTTGCGTTGCCAACCTTTCGGTACCGCGCGTTCTGGCCTCCCTCGCTGGACTGCTTGAGCGCAGCGGCGAAAGGGCGCACTGATGCAAGCGACCATTCAACTCTGTACGTACAATCGTGCCCATCTGCTGGGGCGGGTACTGGAAGCCTGTTTCGAGCAGACCGCCGGGAACCGCGCGTACGAAGTCGTGCTGGTCAATGACGGCTCCACCGATGACACGCCGGCCGTTATCCACCGGGCCCGTGCGCGTGCAACCTGCGCATTCACCGTTATCAACCAAGAAAATGCAGGGCTCGCACGTGGCCGCAATGCAGGCATCGCAGGCTCGAGCGGTCAGCGCATCATTTTTATCGACGACGACGTTTTGCCGACTCCCGGCTTGGTGGCGGAGCATCTCGCATCGCACGCGGAGCATCCGCGCGACGTTATTCGCGGCGCCGTGATCAATACGGAGAGCTTCGATGATCTGCCGCCGCCGATTTACTCGATCCGGCACTACAGCGGAAACTTTTTTTGGACCAGCAACGTGTCCGTTCCGCTTGCAACCATTCGCGAGATCGGCGCCTTCAATGAAAATTTTTCGGAATACGGCTGGGAAGACATCGACGTCGGGCTGCGGCTTCGCGCTGCCGGATTAAAATCGATTTTAAACAAGAAGGCGATTGCGTTTCATTATAAGCCTCGTCCCAAAGCGGCAAATTTCGAGGGGATGATCAGGCAAGCACGCGCGCAAGGACGCACCGCGGTGCAGCTTGCAAAATTGCACCCGACGTGGCGTGCGCGACTCGCGACCGGGAACACGGCGACGCAACGCTTGCTTCATAAATGGACGAGCGGTGTCGGAATGATGCGCCATTTCAAGGCGATGTATGGGTCGCCAGAAGCGGAGCAGCCGCTTACCGGGCGGCAACTGTGGGCGGCGCGCCGCATGGCGGCCGACGCGTACTTCCAAGAACTCGAGCGGGCGCGCGCCCAAGAAAAATAGCTGGGCCACGACACTGATGCGCATCCTCTTAACTCGAACCGACCGGGTCGGCGATTTGATTCTTTCGACGCCGGCGATTGCGACGGTAAGACGATCCTTTCCGGATGCGCATATCACGATGGTTTGCAGTCCGTACAACGCCGTCGTAATGGAGCGCAATACCGATGTCGACCAAACGCTGGCGCTGGATGCGCACCGCAAGCCCGCGACGTTCGGAGCGCAGTTTAAACATCAACTCGATATCGCAATTGCGCTTGCACCGCTTGCGCGGGACATGCAGATCGTCGGAGCAACCCGCGCAAAGCAGCGCGTTGGCTACACGTACGTGCGGCGTTACCTCTCGCGCCTGACCGCGCGGCTATATTTGAGCGATCTCGCCGTTTCATCGGCCGACCCCCGCCTTTCCGAGAAAGACGCGGAGCGGCCGGTGACTCACGAAGTGGATCAATTGCTCGACGTTGTCGCGCTCGCGGGGGCAAAAAAGCGTGTTGCGGATTTGCGCATCGATATCACCGATGCCGACCGGGCGGCGGTCGCATTCTTACCGGAAAGCCCGCTTCTGTTTCATTTAGGCGCGCGGTGGTTCACGCAAGGCTGCACGCTTGCGAATACGGTGCAGCTCATTTCGGAGCTGCGCGACTTCGGCTTGCCCGTCGTGATCACGTACGGACCGGAGTGCAACGCGCAAGCCGCCGTTATTCGCGATACGGGAAGCGCGGACGCCGTCGTGGGCGGTCTTCCCTTTCATCATTGGGCTGCGGCCTTCGAGCGGGCTGCATGCATCGTCACGGTGGATACCGGTGCGACTCATGTCGCAAGCGCGATGCGCAGGCCAACCGTTGTAGCCTTCGAACACCGTTACTTCCGGCTGAGCTCGCAAGAATGGGCACCGTATCGGGTCGCGCACGCGCTCGTTCGCAAGCCGCCAACCGCCACACCCGCGTCGCTCGCGCAATTGCGGCGCGACGTTCACAACGCCGTCGCCTCCTTACTATAAAAGCATGCCGAAGATATCCGTCGTCATTCCAACCTACAATCGCCTCGAGGAGCTGCAGCATACGATCCCCTCGCTGCTGGCTCAAGATTTGCCGCGCGATCAGTACGAGCTGATTGTCGCCGACTCGCAATCGAGCGACGGTACCGCGGAGTATCTCGCGCAAGTGGCGCGCGACGCACCGGGCGTGCGGCATTTGCCGGGCGCCTATAGCGGACGTGGCGCGGCGCGCAACGCCGGCATTGCGGCCGCCGCCGGGGAGCTTGTGCTCTTCAACGATTCGGATATCATCGCATCGCCGGATCTACTGCGCCGCCACTCCGACCGGCACGAGACCGGCGAAAAAATTGCCGTCGTCGGGCTCGAAGTACAGGTCAAGAACTTGCACGAGTACGAGCAAAAGCGCGAACATCCGGAATTGAGAAATCCTTTGCATAAGCCCGACCGCAAAACGCTCCCGTGGCTCTATTTTCTCACCGGCAATGCCTCCGTGCGCAGGCAAGATTTGATTGAGGTGGGCGGGTTCGACGAAAATTTCACGGGCTACGGTCACGAAGACCTCGAACTCGGTTATCGCCTGGAGCGGGCTGGCGTCGCGATCTGCTACGAACCTCGCGCTGTGAATTATCATCTTCAGTTCGTGCCCCATGAAGATCAGGTCGAAAAGATGAAGCTGGCGGGCCGATCGACCGTCCGCTTCTACCGCAAGCATCCGCATTTTAAAGTGATGGCGAACTTAGGCATGACGCCGGTCTCGCTCGGTCTGCACTCGCTCTTGACCAAGATCCCCTGGGTGCTCGGCTATTTTGACGGCCGCGCTGATGAATCAAAATTTGCGCGCAACGTCGTGCAGCAATACTACTACGTTTCAGGTATCAAATCGGCTCTTGGAGAGAAGAATAGCAGTGGATAAAACGGCGATAAAGCGAAGCTGCGGTGCGCTGCGCGGCTCGGACGCAGACTTAGTGGTCGAGCTCAACGGTTGGGTCAACCGCCGGCGCGACCACGGCGGCCTGATCTTCGTCGACATTCGCGACGCCGATGGCATCACGCAAATCGTGTTCGATCCCAAGATTGCGGCGTTTGTCCAAGCGGAGACGCTGCGCCATGAAGACGTCATTCGCGTGCGCGGAACCGCGCAGCGCCGCCCGGCGGGCACCGAGAATTCGAAACTTGCGACCGGTGAAATTGAAGTGACGGTCGATGAGCTCTTGATTCACAGCCGTGCGCTCGTGCCGCCCTTTCCAATCGCATCGGAAGAAGACATCGATGAGAACCTGCGCATGGAGTACCGCTATCTGGACTTACGGCGTCCTCGTTTGCAGCGCAACATTCGCACCCGTCACCGGATCGTTAAAGCGATGCGCGATTATTTCGACTCCCGCAATTTTGTTGAAATCGAAACGCCCATGCTTATCAAATCGACCCCGGAGGGTGCGCGCGACTATCTTGTGCCCAGCCGCTTGCATCACGGAACGTTTTACGCCCTGCCGCAATCTCCGCAGTTGCTCAAGCAAATCCTCATGATCGCGGGCTTCGGACGCTATATGCAAATCGCGCGATGCATGCGCGATGAGGATTTACGCGCCGACCGCCAACCCGAGTTCACGCAAGTCGACGTCGAGATGTCCTTTGCGACTCAAGAAGACGTGCTCGAACTCATGGAATCGTGTATGATTGGCGTTTGGAAGGAAGCGCTGGGAATCGAGCTACTCCAACCGTTCCCTCGGTTTAGGCACGAGGAAGTGATGCATCGATTCGGGAGCGACAAGCCCGACTTGCGGTTTGCCCTCGAGCTCAAAGACGTCTCGGGCGCGTTCTCAAAATCCGAGTTTAAACTTTTTCGGGATGCGGCGGACCATCCCGATCAAGCCGTCATCGGGTTGCAGTATCCGGGCGGCGCGTCGCTTTCGCGTCGGGACTTCGATGCGCTGACGGATCTCGCCAAGCAGTTCGGCGCAAAGGGCCTTGTTTATATTGCGCTCGGTGCGGACGGCATCAAGAGCCCGATCGCAAAGTTTCTTGACGAAGAAACTCCGAAACTCATTACGCATTTGCTCCAGGCACAAACCGGGGATGCGCTCTTGCTCTTTTCAGGCGAGCGCAATGAGGCACTGACGATCGCGGGCAAAATGCGCAATGAAATCGGCGAGCGGTGCGGACTACGCGATCCCGCGAAGTTTGCATTCGCATGGGTAACGGATTTTCCGCTCTTTGAAAAAGACGAGGAAACCGGCGCCCCTGCGCCCGCGCACCACCCGTTTACCGCGCCAAACGATGACCAGTGGGATTTGCTGCAAACCGATCCGCTTGCGATGCGCGCCCAGCATTACGACATGGTGCTCAATGGCTTTGAGCTCGGGAGCGGTTCGATTCGTATTCACAAGCCCGATTTTCAGCGAAAGATTTTCCGCATGCTCGGGATGACGGACGAACAGGTCGAGGAGCGTTTCGGATTCTTCGTGCGCGCCCTTGATTATGGAGCGCCGCCCCACGGCGGCATGGCACTTGGAATCGACCGCATCGTCATGCTCGCCGTGGGCGAGACCAATATTCGCGACGTCATCGCGTTTCCGAAGAATCAAATGGCGCGCGACGTGATGATGGACGCCCCCACCCCCGTGCCGGGGCGGCTCTTGCGCGATCTCTCGCTTGAAGTCAAGAACAAGTGAGTGAAATGCGGTCCCAGACCGTCACGTGGGAAGATTCCGCGCGCGGCCTTCGCGCCGCCAGGACGATGACCGGGATCGACTACTTGCGGGCCATGATGGACGGGGTCTTGCCGGCGCCGCCGATCGCCTCGCTTATGGATATGCGTTTTGATACGGTGGAAGCGGGGCATGTAGTCTTTAGAGGCCGCCCCTTCGCATTCCACTACAACCCGATGGGACAGGTCCACGGAGGTTTTGCGAGCACGCTCTTAGATTCGGCGCTCGGATGCGCAACGATGTCGCTCTTGCCGAAGGGAATGATGTTTACAACGCTCGATCTGCACGTGAACTTCGTGCGCCCGCTCTCGCTTGAGATAGGTGAATTGCGCTGCACCGGGGACGTAATTCACGGCGGCAAGCGCGTCGTCACGTCATTCGGCCGGGTGGAAGACGCCGGCGGAAAACTCTACGCTCACGCGAACTCTACCTGCATGGTGTTGCCGTGGCCAGAATAATCGACGTGCTTGTGTTTTGCGCGTGCGCGCTCTCGCTAGAGGCGCCCGCGTCCGCAAAGACGGCGAGCCGTTCGTGCCAAGTGCTCAACTACGCGATCGTGAATGCCTCTCCCGGTATGGGACATGCGCGCGTTATTTATCGCGTGTACTTTGCGAACAACGGTGCCGTGCAGATGTATTCCCTTGTGCACAGTTCGCAAAACGCGGAAGCCGATCACGCTGCCTTGCTCGCCATGCAGAAGCGGTACGGACTGGAATTCGTCAACTCCCCGCCGCTACAGATCGTTAGTTATAAGAAAAAGTCGAATACGTTTTCGATCCCGGAAAAGGCCGTCGATTCGTGCGGGCGTATTACATACTTCCACTAGCATAGTCAGCGCTGGGAACCCGCTGCGGTGCTCCATTCGTTGTAGTTCATAACGGAGGACATCAATGAAAACCAAGTCTACAAGCGTTCTTTTGGCTGCCTTGCTGGGCATCTTTGCACCGGTATGCGCAATGGCCGCGAGCACTCTTTCGTTGCCGGCCGGAACAGAACTCAACGTAACAATCGACCAAACGATCGATTCTCACTCTGCGAATGTGGGGGACCGCTTTACCGCACGCGTGCAACCGCCCTATCCCTTCTCGAATGGTGCACTGGCAGGCGCGGTGGTCACGGGCGAACTGACGCGCGTTCAGCACGCCGGGCAAGGGATCAAGCCGGAGGTCGACATCAAATTCGATACGATCCAGCTCGCTGACGGATCGTCCGGTTCAATGGATGCATACGTTACTGCTTCACAGCCGAAAACGCAGATGAAGAACGGCGCGCGGGTTTTGACCTCAACGCTAATTGGAATGGCTGCGGGTAACGCAATCATCAGAGGGATCTTCCTGGGCAAGCACGGCGGCGAAGCCGGCGCGGCAACAGGCTTGCTGATCGGCGCGAACTATAAAGCGGACGTGAAGTTTCCGCAAGGATCCGCCATGACGGTTAAGATGCGGCAGACCCTGCAAGTCCGTCGTCAGGCACAAGCAACGCCACATCCCCGCTAGAGGAGCGCCCTCACGCGCTCGAAGATGCCATCGAACATCGGCTGCGTAAGTTTGCCGGTGTTCGTATTTTGGCGGCTTGGATGATACGAGGAGATGACGGCGAGTTTGCGAGTACCGCGTCTCGCCGCCGCTTCCACCCCGTGGCCGAATTTCGGCCGCTGTGCTCCGAGCTCAAATCCGCGCTCCGCTAGCAAGTCCAGCGTCGCCTTGAACGCGATCGATCCGAAGGCAACAATCACGCGCAGATCTTTAAGCGCATCGAACTCCTCCACCAAATACGGAAAGCAGTTTCGCAGTTCTTGCGGCGTCGGTCTGTTATCGGGCGGAGCGCACCGCGCGGCAGCGGTAATAAGGACATTGCGCACCTGCATGCCGTCTTCGCGTCCTACGGCGGTAGCCTGGCTCGCGAAACCCGCCCGGTAGAGGGCCGGATAGAGGAAATCTCCCGACGCGTCACCCGTGAACATGCGGCCCGTCCGGTTTGAGCCATGCGCGCCCGGCGCAAGTCCCACCATCAGAACTTGCGCCCCATCACTCCCGAACGACGGGACCGGCCGGCCCCAATACGTCCAATCCAGATAGGCTTTTTTCTTTTCGGCTGCGATCTGCGCGCAGTAGGTGCGCAGTTCGGGGCAGCGCGTGCATTTGACCACTCGCTCATTGATTGAAGCGATGCTCATTGCAACCCCGGAAAGCCGCACCGCGCCAACGCAGCGTATGTTACGATTCCCACAGACGTAGAAAGGTTCAAACTGCGCACGGAGTCCTCGCGCATTGGAATGCGCAAGCAGTTTGCTTCGTGCTCGCTCAAAATGGTTTTGGGCAGTCCGGCAGTTTCTTTTCCGAAGACGAGCATGTCGCCCCGTGCAAAGTCCGCCTGTGTGTAAGACTTGCGAGCATGCGTCGAGAGAAACCAGCGGCGGATGGGCGCGGTCTCCTCGAGGAATGCGGCAAACGAAGGATGCACGATGACCTGCACGTTGCTCCAATAATCGAGGCCGGCGCGTTTAAGCTCGCGATCGTCGATGCGAAAGCCGAGCGGCTCGACGAGGTGCAAAGCGATGCCGGTGGCGGCGCACAACCGGGCAACGTTGCCCGTATTTGGCGGAATCTGCGGTTCGACGAGCGCCACGTGCAACGGAACGCCGCGCACCTCGTCGAGAGACGCAATGCGCTGCTGCGGTTGCGCAGGCGCAGAGTCGCTCACCCGTTGATGAGCTCTTCTAGGTCGCGACTATCGGGGGGTGCCACGACGTACGCGATACCCTTATTGCGTTGCCAGATGTTTTCGATTGCAGCACGGGGGTAGACCATGGCTACACCGTCGGCGGCTGGGTCGTTGATAATACAATCTCCGTTATCCTTGAAACCGCAAAGCGCAACAAGGTGGCCGTCGGAGTGTTCGATTGGCGCACCCGGTAGCTCATCGCCATTCCAACTGTAGCTCAGCGCGAGAGGAATTCCGCGCGCGAGAAAGCTCGCAGCGTGATCGAGATTTCGTAGGTAGGCAACCACCGCCCGCAACCCGAGCGCCCCGCTAAAAGCCGTATTGAATGCCCAGTTCCCGGTGCCGTTGTATGCAAAATCGAAGACGCTGCGCGCTGTCGCGGCGACGTCGATGTCGTGTCCGTGAAACGCGTTGAGCATCGAAAGCGCGGCCGGACTGCACCAGCCGCGTTCTTGCTCCACGTATTGTGTGCGAAGGGGTACGTCCAATTTGATTGCCGGTTTGGCATAAAGAGCCGACGCTGTGTTGTACGTGGGAGTCGCGAGCGCAAGGAGGGAAAAATCGATACCTTGGGCCGTGACTTCCATGCCGTCAAAGGGTTGCGAGCTTCTCACCACATCCGTCTCGATGACGACGTCGTGGTCCTTTGCACTAAAGGAGTGACGCCCGGTGCGCGACCATTTCGCGTGCGGCAACCATTCGCTATCCGGTTGATGCGCTCGCAGGATCCGAACGAAGAGCTCCCCTTCCGGCGCGAGTGTATTCCAGCTGAGGACCGCTTCGCGCGTTGGCTCACAGAAGAGGTTGCTACCGGTGTGGACGTCGTTCTTTATGGAAACCGGCAGACTAAATCTCCCACATCCACGAGTTCCAATCGTACGCAATAAAGGGCGCGGGACGGTAGTTTTTCACATCCGTGTTCCAGGCGTTGTATTGGTTCTGCCAATAGACGAAGACCGCCGGAACCAATTCGTGAATGCGTTCTTCTTCTTTTTGGTAGATCGCTTTGCGCTTGGCGCGGTCGTAGGTCAGCACTGCATCGTGAGAAAGCTTGTTGATGATGGGATCGTTAAGCCAGGTTGTGTTGCCGCCATGCGGCGAAATAAATTTCCCGCTCCAACTTCCTTCGTTATCGGGATCTGCGCCGTTCGTATCGATCGACCATTCGAGATCGTACGTGCCGGTATACAGCGGACCGGTCTGCGCAAACATCGTGCTGCTCGCGTAGTTTTTGATCTCGATTTCGATCCCGATCGCTTTGAGGTCTTGCTGCATCTGCTCCTCCGTTTGCTGATTTGCGTGGGCGGCGGTGGTCGCGGAGAGTGTCAACGTCATCCGCTTGCCGTCCTTTTGCAAAACGCCGTCCGAGCCGGGTGTAAAGCCCGCTTCTTTGAGCAGACGCTGGGCATCTTGCGGATCGAATTTATAGAGGGGGATGTTTGGTGCGGCCCAGGATTTGGGATAGATATCCGAAGTCGCGCGGACGTTAACCCCGTGATAGATGGTGCGCAGTATTCGATCCCAATCCACGCCCTCCGCAATTGCTAGACGTACACGCACGTCGTGCAGGAGCGGTTTTTTTGTATTCATCGCCATGTGGCGCCAATTGGCGATCAAGAGTTGATGCATCTCCGTGCCAGGGATAGCTCTGACGCGATCCACCTGATCTTCATTCACTGCCGGAAAGACGTCGATCTCGTGCGTTTGCAGTTGCGCCAGTTCCGTGTCGGCATTGGGCAGAATCTTCACCGTCAGATGCTTGAGCTTGGGCGGTCCGCGCCAGTAGTTTGGATTGGGAATGTACTCAAGGGAACTTCCGTGGTTCCACTTCTGAAGAATCCAAGGGCCGCTCGAGAGCGGCGCGCTGTTGAACGCGGCGCGATTAATATCGGCAAGCTTGCCCAGAATATGCTCGGGTAAGGGAGGATATGCCGAACCGCCGCTTGCGAGATTGCCCAAAAAGTCGGCGTTCGGCGTTTTGAGGGAGATGACGATCGTGTAATTGTCCGGCAGGCTCACCGAAGCGATGTTATCCCATCCGAAGCGCGACTTCGTGTTGTTGGCACTGTTTGTGACTGCATGATACGTGAAGAGCCAGTCGCGCGCATCCAGCGGCGCGCCGTCGGCCCATTTGACGCCCTTACGCATGTGCACCGTAATCGTTTTACCGTCTTTGCTGATACCGCCATTTTCGTAAGACGGCACTTCGGTCGCAAGCTCCGGATAAAAGTCGCCCTTATCGTCGTAGCGCATCAGCGGTGCAAAGATGAGTTGATCCTGCTCGTCCGTCTCGGCGCTATGCGCGAACATTGGATTGAGGTTGTCCGGCTCCTGAGGCGTCGCGAGGCGCAACGTTCCCGCGATGGTCCATGGATTTCTCCCGCCGGTTGCGCCGCTCTGCGTCGCGGTTTTCACGCAACCGCAAAGAAGCAGTGCAACGATCAAGAGCGAGAAGAGCGGACGTACTTTCATGCATGAACCTCTGCGCTAAGCGGCTGTCGTTTGATGATGTGTGGCGCAATTGCGTCGTAAAAGTCGAGCGGACCGTCACGCACGACATCCGCAACCGGGAGCGCCGTTTCTTGTCGTGCCCGCGCAATCTCCGCTCGCGCGCAATCTTCGGAAAGCTCGCGTGTATTTAGGGCGATTCCAACAACGGGCGCGGGCTTGACCATTGCGAGTAGGTTTTCGTAGGCCGCAATCAACTCGCGATAGCCTAAGGTCGGCGTTCGAAAATTCCCGATCGTCGGGCGCGTCGGATCGACAACGAGCACAAGGGCATCCGGAGCCGCCCCATACATGAGTGCAAGGGTCACCGGCGCATATGCGGGGTGATAGATGCTGCCTTGACCTTCGACGACAATAAAGTCGGCGTCCGCACTTTGCAAGACGAGTTGCTCCGTGGCTCCCGGTGAAAAATCACTGATTACGCGGTCGACCGAAATTCCCCACCCGGCGATCATAATACCCGTTTGCCCCGTCGGAACGAAGATCGCGTTGCACGTTCGCTCGCGGGCCGCACGAACCAGTTCGAGTGAGACCGTCATTTTGCCCACTGCGCAGTCGCTGCCGACGGTGAGGAGCACGGGCGCTTTGACGTCGTACACCGCGCCGGAGAAAAGCGGAAGCTCCGGCGCAACGCGTACATCCCATATGCTCGTACCGGCCCGCTGCGCGGCTCGTGCGAACTCTGCGTCTTCCGAAAGCAAATCGTGCAAGCCGCTCACGATTTCGAGTTGCGCATCGATTGCGCGCAAAATCTGTTGGCGCCAACTTTGCGGCAGTGCCCCGCCTTGCGGCGCCAGCCCGATCAAGAGTGCATCCGGTTTGAATGCAAGGCCGGCCTCAACGTCAGCGACGAATGGTGCATCGCTTTGTAAATGTGGCAGCACCGTGCGCACCGTTTTGCCGCAATGGTCCGGATCGATGACCGCTACCACATCGTCCGTGCCGTACCGGATGACGCCGTGCGCCGTTTTGGCGTTTTCCAAAAATTCGCCAGGCGCCAGAATCAAGTAGCGGCGCTTTTTCACGAAACGCGCGTGACCTCTCGGACGCCGAGTCCCGGCGCATCCGGAAGTACCAGCTTGCCATTAACGTACGTGACGCCTTCATACGGGTCTGTGGCCGTGAGAAACGGACCATCGATATCCGCCCAGTCGACGAGTGGCGAGATGTGCGCCGCCGCAGTTGAAAGAATCGCGCTCTCGACCATGCAGCCGAGCATGATTTTAAAACCGAGCGCTCGTGCCGTGTGAACCATTGCGAGTGCGCCGCGAATTCCACCGCATTTAACGAGTTTGATGTTAATGCCGTCAACACAGCCGTGGAGCGCGGGCAGATCCCGAGCATCTTTTGAATCTTCATCTGTGACGATCGGAATGCTCGTGCGCTCGCGAATGAACCGGAGTTGTTCGGGATGTCCGGCCGGGATGGGCTGCTCGCAGAACTCAATCTCGAATCGTTGCAACTCGCGCAAGATCGCCACCGCGCTCTCTGCGCTCCATCCTTCGTTTGCGTCGATGCGGATAATGCCGGTATATGCGCTGCGTATCGCTTCGATGGTTTCGATCTCTTCTTGAACGGAACCGGCGCCGAGTTTGATTTTAAGAATGGGATGCGATGCGATCTCGGCAACTTTTTGAAGGGTCTTTTCGCGCCCGGCCATGCCTATTGTAAATGAGGTCGCCGGCGTCTTTGCGGGATCGAGTCCAAGCAGCCGGTAAAGGGGCTGCCGAAGATCTTTGCCGATGAGATCGTGCAAGGCGATGTCGAGCGCGCAGCGCGCGGCCGGCGGGATGCCCGCAAGCAAATAATCGAACAGGTAGGGATCCGACCCGTGGACCGGATGTTGCGCAAACCACGTTTGCACGCTCTCGATCGATTCGTGGTACCGCTGGATCGGAGCCGTTTCGCCGAGGCCTTCGAGTCCGCCCCAGGTCAGGCGAAAAACGGCGGTTCGAGCGACGGACTCTTCGCCGCGCGTGATCTTAAATGGATGGACGAGCGGCAGTTCAAGCGGTTCGACGGAATGCGTGAGAAGCGGCATCTTTACGTCTTCGCGTTTTTTTGGGTAGAGAACTGCCGGGAGGCTAATTCATGCAATTGAAATTCTGTGCGGTGGTGACCCTCGCAGCCACTGCCATTTTTGTGGCCGCATGCTCGTCGAATGCGCCAACGAAGACCGCGTCGGCAACGGACAACGGGCGAATGATTTTTCAGTATGGCAAGGATAGCTCCGGCGAGTTGATTACGGCGACAAAGAAGCCGCTCTACCCGACGTGCGCCGCGTGTCACAAAGCGAACGGCGCCGGCGGCATGCATTTGCCGGGCGGCGCGACAAGCGCGGATCTGCGATATAACGCGCTAGTGAAAAAGGCCAAACCGCCCTATACGCTTGCGCTTGTGGAACGCGCCATTTCGGCCGGTGTAGATAATCAAGGCAAGAAGCTCGACCCGGTTATGCCGCGCTGGACGCTCTCAAAACAAGACCTGCACGATGTAGCCGTTTACGTGCTGACGTTAAAATAGCGCTGCACGCCTGCTCGATCGTTTGGCTCCGGCGCGACCTTCGTCTAGACGACAACGTTGCGATTGCAGAGGCGGCCGCGCGCAGCGAGAGTGTCGTTCTGGCCTTTGTTCTCGATCCGGATTTTCTACGGAATCCGCGAACCGGCGCCCCTCTTGTTCAGTCGTTCTTTAGTGCGATCGAATCGCTGCGGGCAGAGTTGCGTACGTGCGGCAGTGACCTTGCTCTGCTCGAGGGTGCATGCGAAACCGAATTGGCCCAACTGGCCAAGCGCATCGGAGCCACGGCCGTCTTTTACAATGAAGAGTATGATCCCGGCGCGCTCGCGCGAGATGCGCGCGTTCGTGCTAACCTTGCGCGCGACGGCATCACTATGCAGGCGAATCTCGACCACGTTTATTACGGTGCGGACGAGATCGCGCAGTCAAATGGCGCGCCGTACAAAGTGTTCACCGCCTACAAGCGGCGCTGGCTCGAACATTTTTTCACGTCGCGCAAACTGCCCGTGGAGTCACGCAAGGCCGTCAAAAACCGGTTGCTTGACCGGGAAAAGCTTGGTGAGAGCCGCCCGGCACCCATTACTGAAGACTACGGCTTTACTGGCTCGCATACGTTTCCGACGGTGAGCGAACGTTCCGCGCAGATGCTGCTGCGGCGTTTTTTAAGCGGTCCGATTAGCGAGTACGAGAGCCGGCGCGACATTCCATCGATTGAGGGTACATCTCGTCTCTCACCGCATCTGCGCGCCGGGACGATCGGAATCCGCACGTGTGTCGAAATGGCCTATAAAACGCCAAGGCCGCAGACGTGGGTTTCCCAACTCATTTGGCGTGACTTCTACCACATGATTTTGCGGCGGTGCCCGCATGTGGAACGCGGTCCGTTCATCGAAGCTGCGCAGCGAATTCCGTGGCGCGAATCGCCGGCCGACTTCGCTGCGTGGTGCGAGGGCCGCACCGGCTATCCCATTGTTGATGCCGCGATGGTCCAGCTCAACACCACGGGCTGGATGCATAACCGCCTGCGTATGGTCGCTGCGTCGTTTTTGAGCAAACACCTATTGATTGATTGGCGACTGGGCGAACGCTATTTCGAGCAACGCCTCGCCGACGCCGATCTTGCCGCCAACAACGGCGGATGGCAGTGGGCGGCTTCGACGGGCAACGACGCCGTCCCATACTTTCGCATCTTCAATCCGGTCCTGCAGTCCAAGAAATTCGATCCGCAAGCGGCGTTCATCAAAGCGATGCTGCCGCAGTTTGCCGGTGTTGCGCCCGCAGTCGCGCACGAACCGTGGAAGTTTGAAGGAGCAGTTCCCGCCTACCCCGCGCCGATTGTGGATCATGGGCGGGCGCGGGAACGAGCGCTCGCGGCCTACGCGTGCCTGAAAAAGCGCTAACTGTCGATTGGACTCGCAACGCGGTAACAGGTGCCTGCGTGATTGTGGCGCGCGCCTTCGCCTAGCGTGTGCGCGGCGTGCGTTTCGCTCCCGCGGATGACGCGCCGCTCTTCGGCATCGTCGTAATATTTTAGCGGATGGTTCCAGCCATCCGAGAGCACGCGGGCATTGATGGCTGCATGATCGGCTTCATGCCCGAGACCCAGGGCTGGCGATTGATGTCCGCCCTGCGTTGTTCTAAGCGCACTGTACGGATCCCAATGGATGGTGCGCGTCTGCGCGTCGTACGAATCGTCGTTATGCTTGTTCGTGCGCAGATGAATGTGGTGCGCTTCGTGTTCGAGCCGGTGGAAAATGCTGCGTTCAACGCCGTCGCGGAGTAAATAGTGTTTGGCTCGCTCGTAAAGAGTATTCGCGCGGGCGCTGACTTCAAGCGAACCGTGGTGAACCAGCATATGGCGCATTCACGCGCCGCGGCTCCAGCGGCAAGGCGCTACATTTTCTCTTGAATCATCTCGATCGTTTTTTGAATACGGCGGGTTCGCGTTTCCGGCCGCTTCGCCGCTTCGATTGCTTCCACGTATTCTTTTTGATGGGTGTAGGAAAATTTCTTAAAGCGCTGAGATTCGGCAACGCTCATGGCCGCAAGCAAGTCCTTCGGAATCGCTACGGTGCGCTTTTGCGTGTCGCGTTCGATCACGATGTTAGCGGTATCCCCGCGCTTGACTTGGGCTTCTTCGCGCATCTTCGCATTGACGACGAAGCACGGACCGTCGCCCATATCGGCTATGGTCGTCTTAAAGTCCACGCCGTTGATCGTTCCCTTAATCGGAACGCGCCGGGAGGGTGTGAACTCCTGCATCACCTTCTTGGGCACTGAAATGTAACAGGCGCCTCCGGGACGCTCGTAGCCCAAGAGCTTGGCGAGAAATTTGTGCTTCATGCTGCACGCTTGCTTGACAAAATCACGAGAGAGTTCCTTTTGCGGATGTCAAGACTTGACGGCAGTGGTAGCCTTTAAGCATCGACTGCGTGTGGCGCGCACTGTGCTAGGTGTTGGACCAACGAGAATACCTAGGGAGCACAAGCTCCGGATACGACGGCGGTTGCGAGGGTAAAATCCCTGCAACTCTTGCGCCCGGGCCGCACCCACCTGCGAGAGCAGGTTCAAATCGAGTACGGAAATGCTACGTGCGGTCGAGACGAACCACGAAAGTGGTTCGTTTTATTTATCCGCCGATTGCTTCGCCTAAGACTTCTTCAGCCAGAATCGTGCGCCACGTGCGCACGTGGTTGCGCATCGTTTCGCGATCTGCATTTCCGCCGGCGGCGTCAAGTACCAAAAAACCGCGAAAATCTTTTGCATCTTGGAGCATTGCGTCGATCGACGGTGAGCTTTCGCTCTCGATAACGCCCACGCGATGCGTGTGCCACAGCAGGACCGTTCTTGCAATGAGCGTTTGCGGATCGCTCGCTCCGTCGAAGGCTTCGTATTCGAGCCCGAAACGCAGCCATGCGCTGTCGGCTTCTTTTAAAACACGCTTGAGATCGTGAGAGGTCGCGCCGAAGGTTAGCGCGCGATTGCGCACCGCAAGCGTGATGTTCATCGTTTTCGCGAGGGAGGTGGCGGTTCCCAAACGTTCCAGCTCGGCCGGCCAGCTCGTTGCGGTTTCAAGTTCGAGCGGGGCAGTCACAATGGGAGCACCAAGCGCGTCTGCGACCGCAAGGACATCGCGCATGGCGGCCTCGTCGCCACCAAAAAAGTCCTCATCGTTCAAGGCCGCAATCACCAGGCCCAGGTCAACCGCCATCTTCTTGACTTGGGCGAGGTAGTCGCTGTCGCGTCGAGGAAAATGGCGCACATCACAGACAACGCCATCTGCTGCCAGTTCGCGCGCGCAGAGGTCGAGCCACTCGAGCTGCGTTAAGTCGCCGCTCTCCAGGCGAAGATCGAATGCGGTGCTCGCGCAGGCCAGCTTCATAGGCGCCACCGTTTCGACCGCTCATGGGAGAGCCCTTCGCTTGAAAATTGCGCTCGCCGCCGACCACGCCGGTTTCGATTACAAAAACCGCATCGCCGAACTGCTTAAGAAACAGGGACACGAGATTTTGGACTTCGGAACTTGGAGCGACACCCCGGTCGACTATCCCGACTACGGTTACGCCGTCGGTGAGGCTGTTGCGAGCGGCCAAGCGGAGCGCGGGATCGTTGTTTGCGGTTCGAGTTTGGGCATCGCGATCGCGGCTAACAAGGTGCCCGGCGTTCGCTGTGCCCCGGTGTTTGAGCCCTATTCTGCGCAGCTGGCACGTCACCACAATAATTGCAACGTGCTTGCTTTATCCGAACGTCTGACGGGCTGGGAGATGATCGAGCAGCTTGTACAGATCTTTATGGAGACACCATTCGACGGCGGGCGTCATGAAGAGCGTGTCGACAAACTGTTCGAATTCACCGAAGACTGGAAGCGCAAAACGCTTAAGTTTATCGAAGCCGGAAAAGTGACCGGGGCTGAAACGCCAAAGGATTTGCTCGCCAAATGACGCCGAAGTGGTTGTTCGGGCTGGGGATTGCTTTAGCGGTTGCGGGCTTGGCATGTTCGCTCGGCGCCAATAGTACGGTCGCGCTCTACGGCTCGTTTCTGA
This sequence comes from Vulcanimicrobiaceae bacterium, assembly GCA_046262675.1. Classification (GTDB taxonomy): domain Bacteria; phylum Vulcanimicrobiota; class Vulcanimicrobiia; order Vulcanimicrobiales; family Vulcanimicrobiaceae; genus JACRUB01. The sequence goes on along the minus strand of JBHEMH010000005.1, from coordinate 89,782 downwards.
CACTTGCCGCGATTGCTTCGACCGTGTGGCTCACCTATATGACGCGTGGGATTGCTCCGCTTGAGGCATATGCTGCCCAAAAGCGAGCCTCTATTGCGTCATGGGTCTCGGTAGGGATTGTTGCGTGCATCTTCCTCGCAGTCTACACGCTCTATCATAATGCTTCCTTGAGCCGCTTTGCAGCTCCGATTTTACTTTTCGGCCTGTGCCTGATGCTCTTGTTGCAGCTACGTGCACAGGGAAAAATTTCGTAAGCCGGACAAGTTAGGAACAACAATGGATATCCTCGAGCGTAACACCATTCAAACCACCGATCCGGAAGTGTTCGCTGCGGTTCTGGGCGAGGAGCGGCGGCAAAAAGAGAATCTGGAATTGATCGCATCTGAGAACTACGCGAGCAAAGCGGTTCGCGAAGCCATGGGCTGCGTCATGACCAACAAGTACGCCGAAGGGTATCCCGGTAAACGCTATTACGGTGGCTGCGAATGGGTCGATGTTGCGGAGCGACTTGCGATCGACCGGCTCAAGCAACTTTTCAAAGCCGATCACGCCAACGTTCAAGTGCACGCCGGAGCGCAAGCCAACATGGCCGTCTTCATGGCGGTGCTGCAGCCCGGCGACACCGTTTTGGGAATGTCACTGGCCCATGGCGGCCACTTAACGCATGGTACCAAAGTCAGTTTCAGCGGCAAACTCTATAACGCCATCGCGTATGGCGTCAAGAAAGATACCGAACTCATCGACTACGATGAAGTTCGTTCTTTAGCCCGCGAACACAAACCGAAGATGATTATCGCCGGTGCAAGCGCGTATCCGCGCACGATGGACTACGCTCCCTTCCGCGAGATTGCGGATGAAGTGGGCGCGGTCTTCATGGTCGATATGGCACACATCGCCGGACTTGTGGCGGCCGGTCTGCATCCCTCCCCGGTGCCGTTTTCGGATTTCGTGACGTCAACAACGCACAAAACACTGCGCGGTCCTCGCGGCGGTTTGGTGCTCTCGACGGAAAAATGGGCGGCGCCGCTCGATAAAAGCGTCTTTCCAGGCATTCAAGGCGGCCCGTTCATGCACATGATCGCGGCGAAGGCAATTGCTTTCGGCGAAGCACTTCGTCCCGATTTCAAGACGTATCAACAGCACGTGATCGAAAACGCGAAAGTGATGGGTGAAGAACTCTCCCGTGCCGGATTCCGTCTGGTCGGTGGGGGAACGGACACGCATCTTTTGCTCGTCGATCTCTCGGTCAAGAATATCACGGGCAAAGCCGCGGAAGCGTATTTGGACGAAATCGCGATTACGGTGAACAAGAACGCGATTCCATACGATCAGCAAAAGCCGATGGTCGCGAGTGGAATTCGCATCGGCTCGCCCGCCATTACCAGCCGCGGCTTCAACGCCGGTGAGTGTCGCGAAATTGCGAAGATTATGTGCGAAGGCTTGGGCGATATCGAAGCACGTGCGAAGATTGAATCTCTGCGCGCGCGCGTCCACGAACTAACCGGGCGTCACGAGGTCCCGTAAGAATCAATGCCCGGGCTCGGAGCTATCGTTCTCCTTTATTCGCTCCTAGCCGTGCTGCCGAGCCCGTCATTGGCCGCACAGCCCGACGCCGATGCTATCGCGGCGCTGCGGTATGAAAATAATCACGCGATCAGGTCGCACGACGTCGCGCTCATGCGCAAGTCATGGTCGCCGCATATTCGTCTCATAGAAAGCGATGGCACCCTGTTCACGGGCCCGGCAATCCTCGCCGAAAGTTACGTTCAAACTGAGTTCAGGGACGCAAACTTCATTTCTTATCGGCGGATTCCAAAGACGATTGTCGTGGCTGCCGATGGACGGCGTGCATCGGAGTACGGGACGTGGAAAGCTCTCTACAGGCCGCCCAAACATGGCGCTGTGGGCACCTATTTCGCATCGTGGCGAAAAATCGGTGTGCGATGGCAAATTGTCTATGAAGCCTACGTGCGATGCTGATTCATTGCCCGACCTTAGCCCTCTGGCGTCAGGCTCGAACGCGCGATAGCTAGCGCCATTGATTGCATGTGCGCGCGAGCTTCTTCGCGCGAGAGTCCAGCAATGTCGGTAAGCCAGACGAGCGTTTCAATTCCTAAAACCGCAGCAACGGACACGACCAGCTTTTGAAATCGAGCTTGCCCAACTTGTGCTCTCACGGGCGCGAGCGCGTCCTCGACCCACATAATCCGGCGTCCCGCGCGTAACGGAGTCGACTGCGCCGAGGCCGTGCGGTCCAGCGAGATTGAAAGCATCGCGCGCAGCGCCGCCTCGTCACGCACGACCATCTGTGTCAAAAAACGGGCCGCAATAGCGAGGCGTTCCAACGCGTCTTCAGGCGCATCGTCGCCAAGGAGCGAGGCCTTCGTAATCTCCGGGTGCGCTGCAACGAGTAGCGCCTGTTGGTTCTTGAAATACCGGTAAGCTGTCGGCCGGGAGATGCCCGCGGCCGCCGCCGCAGCTTCTACCGTAGGGACGATGCCTTGGGCCAGCAAGCCGCGCCCGCCGTCGATCAGGGCATTCCGGGTGCGCGCCTTCTGAGTGGCACGGCCACCGTGCTCATATGAGATTGACATTATCATAATGATACACTAGTATCATGAGACTCTACTACTCATAAACTCCATTTTACGAGATCGAGGCCCGAATGCGACTTTTAGCAGGCTCAATGATGCTCCTCATTATGTCCTTCCTCGCGGGTTGCGATGGAGGCGCCGGGGGTTCGGCTCCCGCACCGGTCGGCCCGCAAAGCTGGCAAATTTCTGCCGGCGCTTCCTCCCAAGCCGAGGCGTTTCAAGCCTTAGATTTCTATCCGAACGCAATTACAGTCAATGCGGGCGATACCATCACTTGGACGAACACGACCACGATTCCGCATACGGTCTCGATTCCACCGGCGGGGACCATGCCACCGCCAGGCCCGCCGCAGCCGCCGGCCGGGGGAAACACGTTCGATGGGTCGAGTTACGTGAGTTCTGGGTTTATGGGAACGGGCAGCACGTATTCGATGACCTTTAAGACCCCGGGCGTCTACAAATATTACTGTCTCGTTCATCCACCCGAAATGACGGGCACGATCACGGTGCTGCCTTCCGGCTCCTCTCTACCAAACACGCAAAGTGGTCTTGCCACATTCGCACAAGCGGATATTTCCGTGGATCTGAACGCGGCCTCTGCCGCCCTTGCGCAGTTTCCCTATAGCTCCGGCGGCACGCACCTGGCGGCCGGCATTGCACCGCTCCTGGCCGCGGGGCCGCCATCGCAGTCCACGGTGCTGCGCTTCCTCGATGGAACGACAATGAGTTCCGCGATTACAGTGCCGGTCGGTACAACCCTCACTTGGACAAATCAATCAAACAATGTTCCGCACACCGTTACCTTTCCGATTGCCGGTCAAGCGCCGCCCGGAGGGCCGCCCGATCGAGTGCCCCCCGCGCCGGGCGCGACGTATGACGGAACCGCGTTGCGCAACTCGGGAACCATGGCTCCCGGGGCAAGCTACAGTCTCACATTCACCGCGGTTGGAACCTACGCTTACTACTGCCTCTTCCACGACGGACCCGGCGGTATGATCGGAACCGTCACCGTTCAATAACCCCGCGGCGCGACGTTCCTTAAGTTTAAACTGGCTAATCGTGAACGTCGCGCCTTGCCGGGGTCCAATTGCAATGTGTCGACCCAACTCGGCACGCCGGGCGGATAGCCATTGCGTTCGCTCATGATTGTTTTTCATTCGACGGTGTGTAGCACACCAGGACGTTCCCATTTTTGAACGTTCTCGTCCTGGATACGCTCAGATCGAGTTTGTTTGCAAGTCCCGCAAAGAGCGGTTTGCCCTTGCCCAGCACGACGGGGTTGATCACAATTTGAATGTCATCGATGAGTCCGGCCTGCGCTAATTGGGAGACGATACTTCCGCTCCCTAAGATTGCCAAGTTTTCCCCGCCGCCAGTCTTGAGAGCGCGTATCTCATCAAGCAAGTCAGTCTTTACTAACGTCGTGTTCCGCCACGCTGCTTTCTCAAGCGTCCGCGAAAAGACAAATTTTGGTAGCGCATTCATTCGCTCTGCGACGACACGGTTCTGCTCGAGCGCCTCAGCGGTTGGCCAATACTGAACCATCATCTCGTAAGTAATGCGGCCCATTACAAGCACGCCGCCTGCGCGCGCATTATCGGCGACGAATTCGTCAAACTCGGGATCGCCTTGACGTTGGTACGCCCATGTCATGTCGCCGTTCTCGCCGGCGAAATATCCGTCTAGGGTGATGTTCGTAAAGGATATGAGTCTCGGCATGCGGTCTCCGTTCAGGCGTTCGCGATGGTTGGAAGATCATCGTAACGCAACTAGTCCTAAAAAGCAACTAGTAAGAATGTATCTAGGACTACTATGGGGAACGCCTCTTCTTATGCTGGGAATGCGTAGCTATGGCGATCCCTGCGGCCTCTCTCGCGCGCTGGACATCGTGGGCGAGCGGTGGTCCCTCTTAATCGTGCGCGAATTGCTCTTCGGGCCGAAACGGTTTACCGATTTACGTGCCGGTATGCCGGCCGCAAGCCCAAACGTGCTGGCGCAGAGATTACGCGAACTTGAGGATGCAGGCGTGCTGGTTCATTGCAAACTGCCCCCACCGGGCGCGGTATCGGTCTATGAATTAACCGCGCGTGGCCGCGAACTCGAAGCGGCAATGATTCACCTGTCGCGCTGGGGTAGTGGGACGCCTGCGATAAAGGGAGCGGAATTAAGCAACGACGCACTCATGCTAGCGCTCAAGACAATGTTCGATCCGCAGCGCGCGCGAGGCATCAAAATGGTGCTGGATATCCGGTTGGAGGGCGAAACGTTTCGGGTTGCAGTTGCGGCAGGGCGTATCGAAATCAGCCGCGGTCTTGCCGAAGATGCGGACGTTCTGATCGAAAGCGACGGCGCAACACTGCGCAGCCTGATTTTCGGCGGACGCTCGTTCGCCGAAGCTGAGCGACGCGGTGCATTAGGCATCGACGGCCAAAATGCACGTGTGAGGCACTTCCTACAACTTTTCACGCAGCCCTCACCCCGGTAATGTTGCTACGTTTTCAGTGTCGCGTGCTGCCGTAAATTCTCCAGGTGCGCGCGCGTCATCGTCTCGGCAGAACTGCCTCGCAGTGCGATTCCGATGCTTTGGCGCAGATTCAGTAACGCGTGGCGCGCCAAAGCTTGCGCATCCGAAGGCGTCCCGCGTGGGGGAGAACTCACTAGCGCCACGAGCTTCTGTGCGTACAATGTCTGTAAGTTTCGCTTCACGAGTGAGATCGAGCGCGTGCGCGCATTGATATCGCCATAGATACTTGTTTGCAGCCACGTGAAGAGATCGTCAATGCTCATTGTGGATTTGCTTGCCTCGAGCGGATTTTCATCGATGCGCTGCAGTACGAGCGGATTGAAGAATTGATCTATGACGCGCGACTGCGCGCTTGCGATGTTCTCCACGATCGGAAAGTCGTGCCGCTCGGGCGGATTGTATGCCCAAAGCGGCAGGTTGCCATAGCCCGGCCAGGAGACGTATCCGTAGCCCGCCCATTCCGAGTAGCCCAAGCCTTGCAAAAGACGCGGTGAGAACCTCCAGGCCGAATCCGAGAACAGATACTGATCGAGCATCCGGAATGCGCGCAACTCCTCGGAACGCGGAACGGGAACGATGGGTGCTTCCGCATGCGGATCACCACGATGCGCCCGAGAGATAAACTGTCCACCGATAAAGCGTGACGGTAAGGCCGCGCAGTTTGTATAGCTGCGTAAAATGGAGCCGAACGCAGAAGTAAGATCCTCATAGGCGCTGCCGTCCTTGGGCATCCGGCGATTGACGGACGACAGTAAGTCGCGGTCCATTTTGAGTTGCACGGCGCACCACGCAAGCGGGTCGCTGGTAAGATCACCCTGGTTCACGCGCGGATCGGAAGCGTGGCCGTTCGTCCACGATACGTCTTCATCTGAAGCGTACCGGTAGCGCGGGTTCGACCACGCCGAAGCCCAGCGGTGCAGCGTCGGAAGCTCGGCCTCGGGAGTCTGCGCGCCGGGAATAGTCGCGTAGCCGTATTTGATCGTGAAGAAGTCGTACGGTCCAAGAACGGTTTGCGTAAAATCGCCTTGCGGATACTGCCGCGGCCAGAGGTTGGTCGGCGCGTACTCCATGACGGTCGAGCTGATGCCATACTGCGCCGTAAAGGCTTTGCTCTGTAGTTGCTTCGCGCTGTAAGCCATCGACCCAATGAAGTTGTGCTGCATGCCGATGTTGTGGCCGGTCTCGTGCAGCAATGTTGAGACAAACGCGTTATGAACGAACGACTGCGGCACGGGGTCCGTGTCGCGACCGTACCGCGTAGGATCCACGAATATCCGCCATTCGCGTGCAGCGCCTGTAGGAATGTTTGCGGAAACGAGCACGCCGCTGCGGAATTCTTCGCCCGTGCGGGGATCGTACAATGTTTGTGAGTCGGCGCCGAAACTCGCTTGTGCTTCGGTGACCCAGCGGATCACGTTATAGCGAATGTCGTCCGCATCCCAATTCGGATCGTCGGGCTGATCCTTGACTTCGATCGCATTGCTGATACCGATGTGCTCGAAGGCCTTGTTCCAGCCCAAGATACCCTCGCGTACCGCGGCGCGATACTGCGGCGGAATGGTGCTGCTCAGGTAGTAAACGACTGGCCGTTTTGCCGGCGAGAGTGCCTTGGTTGGATCCGACGGTTGAATGTTGAGGCGAATGAGGTAACGTAGTTGGCGCTCGCGCGCTTGGTCATTATTGTACTGCAGATAAATTGCGTCGTAGAGCCCGATGCGGTCATCTGCGTACCGCGGACGGTAGTCGCTGTTGCCGGGCGGTTCCGCGAAGTTGTAAATGATGCGCATTTGCAGACTGCGGGCATCCGGGGCAACGTCTGCGCCTTGCACGTGCGCCGCGTCCGTCGCCCACGTTTGATCGGCTTCGATGATGACGTTGCGCGGAAAGGCTTTGGTTTGCCCAAAGTATGTGCGGGTCGCGTCAAGCCGGTACGAAGCGCGGGGATCGAGCGAACCCTTTAAGATGTTGTTCAGATCGAGAATATCGTTGAGCAGCGACGAAGCATCAAAGACCACCGCTCCCGTTTTATCGTTCGTCGCGACGATCTGCCCCACGCCGACAACGGATTGTGGAAAATTTTGCGCGAGCGCACTTTGCAGGTCCGGCGTATTCGCGACGACGTTGGTATTCGGCCAAATGACCGCTATCCGCTCGCCCGCGCGATGAAAGTGCACGAGCATCGCGGGAAGGTGATCGGTGTTGCCCCACACGATGAAACTGCCGCCCAATCCGTTGCCCGGAACCACGGTTTCGATGAAGTCTTTGTCGAGTTGCGAGGCGGCGAGTTCGATGTAGACCTTCCCATCTTTGTTCCAGATGGTGAAGAGCCCGCGCTGCGCTGTCGCGCCTCCCGTGAATTTCGCGTAATCCAAGGAGACTTCCGCACTTCGCGCCGTTGCTTGTGAAAAGCCGAAAAGGCCGCACAGCAAAAGTGCAGCGGTCACTACCATACGATGCATGCCCGGCGATTTCGTCAGCGTTCGCAGGCCGCCTGCGATGCCACGGTAAAGGCACTTTACGCCATGCCAACTTCGCACGCGCATCTTCATATTGTCGATCATCCTGCGGTTGCCGATCGCCTTGCCCGCTTACGCAACCGCGAAACGCCGACGCCGCAATTTCGCAATCTCATCGAAGAACTAGGCGGCTTCCTCGCCTACGAATCCACGCGCCATTTGCCCATGAAAGAGCAGCGGGTTATGACGCCGATCACGGAAATGACGGCGCATCGCATCGCCGCGCGGCCCGTTGTCGCGCCGATCCTGCGAGCCGGCCTTGGGCTACTACCCGGCTTCCTGGATGTGATCGATGACGCCGTTGTCGCGCATCTCGGCTTTTACCGCGATCCGCAAACGCTGCAGCCGGTCCCCTACTACGCGAACGTGCCGGACGATTTGAGCGAGCGCCACGTCTTCGTGCTCGATCCGATGCTCGCGACCGGGCACTCGGGAACGGCGGCAGTCGAAGCACTGGAGAGCCGAGGCGCACAGAACATCACCTTCGTCTGCATCATTGCAGCGCCCGAGGGCGTGGAGGTTATGCACAAGGCGTTTCCCACAGTGCGCATCGTCACCGCATCACTGGATCAGCGGCTTAACGATCATGGATATATCGTTCCGGGCCTCGGTGATGCCGGGGATCGTATGTTCGGCAGCACCAGTTCGGTGCCGGTCAGCGTCCGCGTTACGGCTAGGCCGTAACTTGCGGGCCGCGAAATAAGAAAGCTCATGCGCCCAGGCTGGGACGAGTACTTCATGGACATTGCGCGGACCGTTGGAACGCGCGCCACTTGCCCCCGGGCATCCGTCGGATGCGTGATCACGAGAGATCATCGCATCTTGACCACGGGCTACAACGGGTCGCCGCGACATGTCGCGCATTGCATGGAAGTCGGCTGCATGGTTGTCAACGATCACTGCGTTCGCACGACGCACGCCGAAGCCAATGCAATCGTGCAAGGCGCGCTACACGGTGTCACGCTTGCGGGTGCGACGGCCTATTGCACGCATCAGCCGTGCCTGAATTGCAGCAAGCTGCTCATCTCAGCCGGCATCGCAAAAATCGTGTATGAGACGCCGTACCCCGATCCGATCGCAATGAATTTGCTCGCCGAGGCCGGCGTTGCATCCATTCACTTTGCAACTTTAGAAGGCGCGCGGCTGTGAGCGGGGCGTGGTTATACATTAGCGCGTTCGTCGTTGCGGCATTGGCCAGCGCCTTTGCTACGCCGCTGGTCATTCGACTCGCCCGCCACGTTGGAATGTTGGATGTGGGAGACGACGAGCGCCGCGTCCACCAGACGCCGACGCCGCGCCTCGGTGGGATCGCCGTCTACTTCGGATTCGCGTTTGCGATGTTCGCGCTGCTGGGCATTGCGCTTTCGCGCACGAATTTTTTCCATGAAATCGAAGATATTCATCAGTTTTTCGGGCTGCTGTTCGGAAGCACGCTCATTTTAGCCGTCGGCATATGGGACGACGTCATGGGCATGCGGCCGCGCGATAAGTTTCTGGCCCAAATTGTCGTTGCGTTAATCGCCATGCTGTATGGCTTCGTCATTCCGGACGTGCACGTACCGTTCACGCAAGAGTTTATCGTCTTTCCCTGGTACGTTGCGTACCCGGTAACGTTGCTTTGGTACGTAAGTATGATGAACGCAATCAACTTCATCGATGGCCTCGATGGATTGCTCAGCGGCGTTACCGCGATCTCCGGCATTTTCATGCTCTCAATCGCGCTGTTGCACCACCAGTCCGTCGTGGCGCTTGTGATGGCCGGGTTAGCGGGCGCGGTCCTCGGCTTTCTTCCATTTAACTTCAATCCAGCGAAAATTTTCTTGGGCGACGGCGGGTCGCTCTTTATTGGATTCATCTTCGCGACCGTGGGCGTGATGGGTGAAGGCAGTAAAAAAGCGGTGGCGATTGGACTCATCGTCCCGCTTATGGTTCTTGCCTTGCCGATTCTAGATACGGCGGTGGTGATTTTGCGCCGGGCGCGCTCGGGCAAGCGCATTACGGAAGCCGACCGCGGACACTTCCATCACCAATTGATCTTCCGCTACGGGCTCAACGTGCGCCAAGCGGTGCTCCTGATTTATGCGCTCTGTTTTATTCTCGGTGCAGCTGCATTTGTACTCAGCGGCGGCGTGCCACACTTCATGAAGGTTGCGGGACTATGAGCACCGGGCCACTCCGCGTGATGACCGTCTTCGGAACGCGCCCCGATACAATTAAGATGGCGCCCGTGGTCGCCGCGCTCAGAAACGCTGCGCCCGCGGTCCGAACAATCGTGTGCGTTACCGCCCAGCACCGGCAGATGCTCGATGACTTGCTGGAGCTCTTCGAGATCGAACCGGACTACGATCTTGATATCATGACTGCAGATCAGTCGTTAACCGAAATTACGACGCGCGTGCTTACCGGCATGGAGCCCGTTCTTAAAGAATCCAAGCCCGACGTCGTGCTCGTTCATGGCGATACGAGCACCTCTACGGCGGCTGCCCTCGCCGCATTCTATCAGCACGTCCCTGTCGGGCACGTTGAAGCGGGCCTGCGTACGAACGATCGCTGGACGCCGTACCCTGAAGAGATGAACCGCCGGCTCACGGGACAACTCACGTCATTTCACTTCTCGCCAACTGGTTTAGCCAAGGAACATCTGCTTCGCGAGAGCATCACGCTGGAGGACATCGTCGTCACCGGTAACACCGTAATCGATGCGTTCCTCGCAACCGCAAAACGTCCGAACCTTCCGCATCCAAAAGGCTGGGGAAAACTCGATCCCGCGCGCGACATCATTCTCGTAACGGCGCATCGCCGCGAGAATCATCCGTACATGGAAGAGATGGCGCTCGCGATGCTCGACATCGTACAGCTGCCGTGCCGGCCGCAAATTTTGTGGCCCGTCCACCCGTCGCCGAAGGTCGCGCCGGTCGCGCGCAAGATCCTGGGCGGAGTGGAGGGCATCGTACTTACTGAGCCGATCGACTATGCGGAGATGGTAGCGTGCGTTCGCAGCGCTACGTTTGTACTGACCGATAGCGGCGGGCTCCAAGAAGAAGCGCCGTGTCTTGGAAAGCCCGTGCTGGTGATGCGTGATGAGACGGAGCGTCCCGAGGGACTTGCTGCCGGAACGCTCGAGCTCGTCGGGCACGAGCGGACAAAAATCGTCGCGGCGGCCAGCCGCCTGCTGACGGATGCGGCCGAATACGAACGGATGGCTAAGGCCAGCAACCCCTACGGCGACGGCCTAGCGTCTGAGCGGATCACCCGCTGGCTCTTGGCTCGCCTGCGTGACGGAATGTACCCGGCAGAGTTCGCGCCGACCACGCCGGCAGTGGCGTGACCCTCAAGCTCGTCGCCGCCGGCGGAACGTTCGCCGGCTCGGCGATTCTGGGCTTGTTGTTGGGGATCTGGCTGGCCGGCCTCACCGGAAGTTCGCTCTGGGTCATGGGCGGGATGCTTGCAGGCATTGGGCTTGGAGGCTATGCGGCCGCCCGGCTCGTCCTCGCCGAACTCAAATAGTGGGCTGGGATGACGACGAAAAGGGGTCATCTTGGCCCCCTTCTAACTATAGCCCCGCCGACGCCGCCGCTGACCATGTATATTACGAGCGCATGAAGCGGGCCGTCAGCCTCCGGGCACTGCTTTACGTCTCAGTTCTTTCCCTCGTGCTCGCCCTTCGGGTTCCCACCTTTGCCCTAGCCTTGGCGGTTGGGGGCATATGCGGCATTTGCAACATGTTGCTGATCATGTGGGGCAACGAGCGGTTGGTCGACCGGCAAAACGTTCGGGCCTTTGTCTTAAGTAGTTTTCTGAGGCTCGGTTTGTTTGGGATAATACCGGTGATCCTCGCGATACGAGGTCCCTGGTATTTGATGGGGATGTATTTCGCGGGATTTTTTACGCCACTCGCGCTGTATGCGATACAGATGCGCCGGCGCACACGAACGGGATAGGTAGTTGGAACAGAAGATCGGCGATCATCCGATTTGGCATCTGCCCTTCTTGGGCAACGGTCCTTGGGCATCGGTCCATGCCGACACCATTCTCACGACCTGGATCGTGATGGTGGTTTCGCTGGCGTTTTTTGCATGGATCGGTGCGAGCTATCGTAGCAACCGCGTTACCAAGCGCCAGACGACCTTCGAGGGGCTCGTTAACTACATCTCCGACTTGGCCATCGGCACGATCGGCCGGCACGGCGAAGCCTTCGTCCCGTTCTTCATCGCGCTGTTTGTCTATATTTTCTTACTCAATCAAGTCGGATTCTTGCCATTTAAGCAGTTCGGGTTGCCCTTCGGCGGATCGCCGACGGCGGACCTCAACACGACTGCAGCCTATGCGATTATCGTCTTTGTTATGATTAATGTTGTGGCAGTACGCCGCCACGGAATCAAGTGGTACGGGCATCTGGCGCAACCCATGTGGTGGCTTACACCGATCAACATGATTGAAGAGATCGCCCGGCCGGTCACGCTCGCGCTTCGTTTGTTTTTCAATATTTTCGTCGGCGAGATTCTAATTTTCGTCGTCGCAACGATCATCGCGTCGCACGTTATGGTCGGCCCGGTCAACCTTTCCCTCGCGGCCACGATTATGCCGTTTTTCTTGCAGCTTTTTAACTTTTTTATCGGCACCTTGCAAGCGTTCGTCTTTACTTTGCTTACCATCGTTTATCTGTCGGCGCCGCTGTCCGACGAACACTAGTCGTTTAGAAAGGCCCTTTTGGTGACTAACGAAGCTCTGATTCTCTCAGCCGTCGTAATCGGCTTCTCGCTGATTATCGCAGCAGTTGCGTTTGGTTCGGCCGTGGGCGACGGCATTGTCGCATCCAAAGCCGTAGAAGCCATCGCGCGTCAACCTGAAGCACGTCCGAACATTACAACCTTCATGTTCCTCGGCATCGGCGTCTTGGAAGCGTTCCCGATTATCGGTTTGGGACTCGCGCTCTATCTGTTCTTTGCCGTTGCAAACGTTCCGGGGCTTATTGGAAAGGCGCTCGGCCACTAGAATGGGCTTTCTCTCACTCGACGGGACCTTCTGGCTGCAACTCATCAATTTTGTGATTTTCTTCGCAATCTTGAATGTTGTGTTCCTCAAGCCCGTCGGCCGTGCGCTCGCCAAACGCCGCGCCTATATCGATAGTCTGACAGCAGACTATGATGCTGCGAACGACGAGTTCTACCGGCTGCAACGAGAGATGGAAGGTAAACGCGCGGCGGCACGCCGCGATGCAGAGGCCACGTTAGCGAAAGCGCGCGCGACCGCCTCAAACGAAACCGCAGAAATCAGTACGGACTTCTCCGCGCGGGCGCAGTCGGTTGTCGAAAAGGCGCGCCAAACGGTCGCCGCGGAATTGCAAGCGGCGCATGCAAATGAAGATGCAACGGTGCGTGAGTTGGCTTCAATGATGGTCGATCGAATATTTGCAGATGAGGCGCGCGCATGAACTACGGGGAAATCGCGCGCTGGAGCGTCGTCGCATCGTCGATCGCATTTGCCCTTGTGCTGATCTGGGGTTTCCGTAAGCTTGCGGTTCCCGCCATCGCGGCATCAAACGAAGCCAAGAACCAAGAAATCGCGCAAACTGAAAAGCGCCTTGCTGGAATGAAAGCGCAAGTCGAAGAGCTCAAGGGCAATCTTGCCTCGGCGGATTCCGATGCGAGTGCGATCCGTGCGCGCGGTGAAGAACAAGCAGAGCGCGAACGCGAAGCGGCGCTGGCCGAAGCCAAAGCGGCTGGGGAGCGGGCTCTTCGTAGTGCCGAAGGCGAACTCGAGCGCGCGCGTATTGCCGCGCGCGAACAGTTGCGCGATGAATTCGCAAGTAAGGCGCTGCACAGCGCACGCACGCAAGCCGCGCAGAAGGCGAGCCCAGTAGTAAACCAACAGCTGGTCGGCCGTTTCATCGAATCGATCGATCATGGCGGGCTCAATTAATGGCGAACGAAAAAGTTTCACGCCGTTACGCAAGCGCGATTTTTGTCCTCGCAAAAGAGCAGAATGTCGTCGATGGAGTAGGGCGCGATCTCGAGCGTGTGAACGATGCGATTGTGTCCGATGAGACCACGAAGCGTTTCTTCATTGCTCCCGTAATCGGTGCGGATGAAAAAGCTCGCGTCTTGAGCGAGACCTTTGGTAAAAATATTCACGAGCTCGCCCTCCATACGTTGTTGCTGCTGGTGCGCAAGCGGCGCGAAGCCTTGCTCCCTGAAATCGTGCAACAGTACAAAATTCTCGATGCGCAAGCGCGTGGAGCGGAGCCACTCGTTATAACGACTGCAACGCCGCTCTCAGCGGACGAGCTTCGCAACATGGTCGCGCGTCTGGAGCAAGTATATAAGAAGAAATTTGATGTGACGCAAAAAGTCGATGGAACGCTCATCGGCGGCGTGCGCATCATGATGGGTGACCGCCGGATCGACGATTCGATCGCCGGACGCCTCGAAGATCTCTCGCGAACCTTGTTCGCAAAGAATTAAATGAAAACAATAACAACAATGGCACCCAAGTCGTTTGGGACGCCCACGGGGAATGTTCACTTAAGTACAAGACAAGCCGCGTCCCATGGCCCGGGGGCCCCAGCTTTGCTGGGGGGCGCGGAGCGAGGCGGAGCGCCTTTTAAACTGGAGCAACATGATTAACGCAGATGAAATTGCCGGAATTCTCAAGCAGCAGATTGCCAGCTTCAAGACCGAGGTCAATGAAGACCAGGTCGGAACCGTCATAGCCGTTGGGTCGAACCTTGCGCGGGTGTACGGCCTGGGCGCCGCGCGCGCCTCGGAGCTCGTTGAGTTTCCGAACGGCATGCAGGGCGTCGTTCTGAACTTGGAAGAGGACAACGTCGGCGTTGTGATCATGGGCGCGGATACGGATATTAAGGAAGGCGACAAAGTGCGCCGCACCGGCCGTATCGCATCGGTACCCGTCGGCAGCGCCCTTCTCGGGCGCGTTGTTAATCCACTGGGTCAGCCGATCGATGACAAGGGGCCGATTAAAACCGACCGCTATCGTACGATTGAAAACGTCGCTCCGTCGGTCGTCGAGCGCCAAGGCGTCAAGCAGCCGCTGCAGACGGGGATTCGTTCGCTCGATGCGCTCATTCCGATCGGTAAGGGCCAGCGCGAACTCATCATCGGCGACCGAAGCACCGGTAAGACCGCGATCGCAATCGATACGATTATCAACCAAAAAGGCCAGAACGTTTTCTGCATCTACGTCGCTATCGGTCAAAAGAATTCGACCGTCTCGGCCCTTGCATCGGTGCTCGAGTCCAAGGGCGCGATGGAATACACGACCATCGTTGCCGTCAGCCCCGCCGAAGCCGCCGCACTCAAGTGGATGGCTCCGTTTGCCGGTTGTGCGATGGGCGAAGAGTTGATGTACGAAGGTAAAGACGTTCTTATTATTTACGATGATCTTACGCGGCACGCGCAGGCCTATCGCGAGATGTCGCTGCTTCTTCGCCGTCCGCCGGGCCGTGAAGCCTATCCCGGTGACGTCTTCTATCTGCATTCACGTCTGCTCGAACGTGCTGCAAAACTCTCGGATGAAAAAGGCGGCGGTTCCATGACCGCATTGCCGATTATTGAAACGCAGGCCGGGGACTTCTCGGCGTACATTCCTACCAACGTGATCTCGATTACCGACGGTCAGATCTACCTGACGCCGGAGTTGTTCTTCCAAGGCATCCGTCCCGCCGTGGACGTCGGACTCTCAGTATCGCGCGTGGGCAGCTCCGCGCAAACCAAGGCCATGAAGAGCGTTGCCGGTCAGCTCAAGCTCGAGCTCGCGCAGTACCGCGATCTGGCCGCGTTCGCCAAACTCGCAAGCGATCTCGATAAGAACACGCAAAACCAGCTCGCCCGCGGCGAGAAGCTGACGGAGTTGCTCAAGCAGCCGCAGTACCAACCGCAGAAGGTGGAAGATCAAGTCGCGGTCATCTACGCCGCAACCAAAGGCTTCGTTACGGAAATTCCGACCGTGCGTCTGCAAGAATGGGCGAAGAGCTTCATCGATTTCTTGCATGCTAAGCATCCGGAGATCACCAAAGGCATTGCTGATTCTAAACAAGTCTCGGACGATAACGCTAAGGCGCTCGAAGCAGCACTAACGGAATTCAATAAGTCATTCTGATGAGCACTATCCGCTAATATGGCTTCGGTTAAGGATCTTCGAGCGCGAATAAAATCGCTCAAGAACACGCAGCAGATCACCAAGGCGATGAAACAAGTTGCCGCCGCCAAGATCCGTCGCGCCGAACTTGCCCAAAAGCAAGCGCGTCCGTATGCGGACGCCATGGGTGAGATGCTGCGCGATCTGATGGCAAATGTTTCGAACGTCGATCATCCGTTCATGAGGCCCGGACGCGAAGGGGCGCCCTCGGGCGTGATCATCATGACAGCGGACAAAGGGCTAGCCGGCGCATTTAACTCAAACATGATTCGCGCAGCGGAGCAATATCGCAAGGCGCACCCCGACGTGGTCTTTTACTCGGTCGGCATCAAAGCGCGCAATGCGGTGCGCCGGCTTGGCCAAGCGGAGCGCCCGACCTGGGCGCTCAACGCACAGCCGAAAATCACCATTGCCCAAGAACTCGCGCACAAGGTAACGGAAGATTTTCTCGCCGGAACGATCGGCGACATCACGCTGATCTCAGCGAAGATGATCTCGATGCTGGTGCAACGCGCTGAAACCCGCAAACTCATTCCGATCCAGCCCGGCGATATGAAGCAGGACGAGCAAGAGCAACAGGGCCCAAAAGGCGCGGTCGAATTCTCACCCTCCCCCGAAGCCGTTCTCTCCCACTTGCTCCCGAAATACTTAGAGTTCACATTATTCTCAGCGATGTTGGAAACCGACGCCTCGTTCTATGCTGCGCAACTCGTCGCAATGAACAACGCCACGGAAAACGCCGGGAAGCTGATCGACGAACTCACCATTGTAATGAACAACGCCCGCCAAGCCGCAATCACCAAAGAACTCCTTGAAATTGTGGCGGGCGCAGAAGCGTTGACGGGCTCTTGATGACGGCTTACGTGTCGGCGTCGGGGCCTATGATTTCATGGAGTAGCCTCTTTCACAGGATGTGAAAGCGCGGACGTCCCCGATGACGACACGTAAGCCGTCATCAAGAGCTAGCAACACTTCGTAGATAAAACGATCTAAAGGAAACATTGAATATGGCTGCCACCGGAAAAGTTGTCCAAGTTCTCGGAAACGTCGTCGACGTAGAATTCACGGCTGAAACGCTGCCGAAGATCAATACGGCGTTGACCGTGCGGGTGAATGATGATTCGCACGCATCGTCCAACGGCGCTGCGACGCCCAACGCCCACACCGAGAACCTCGGTGGAACGGCGATGGCCGCGCGCGATCTCGTGCTCGAAGTGCAGGACGAACTCGGCAACAATCAAGTTCGTTGTCTTGCGATGGGTTCAACTGACGGATTGGTTCGCGGCGGTGCGGTGACCGACACGGGGCTGCCGATTACGATTCCGGTCGGTGAAGGCACGCTCGGACGCATTTTCAACGTGCTCGGCAAGACGATCGACTCCGACGAGCCGGTCAAAGCCGCAGCGCAGTGGCCGATTCACCGCGATGCCCCGACGTTTGCAGCGCAAGATCCGACGCCGAAGATGTTTGAAACCGGCATCAAGGTTGTGGATCTGATGGCACCTTACACGCGCGGCGGTAAGGTCGGACTGTTCGGCGGCGCCGGAGTTGGCAAAACCGTTCTGATTCAAGAGCTGATCCGCAACATTGCGGCGGTTCACAAAGGCTTCTCCGTGTTTACCGGCGTGGGCGAGCGGACGCGTGAAGGCAACGATCTCTGGGTTGAAATGAAAGAGTCGGGCGTGCTCGCACAAACGACCCTTGTGTTCGGTCAGATGGACGAGCCGCCGGGCGTACGTTTTCGTATTGCACAAACAGGCGTCACGATGGCAGAATACTTCCGCGATGAACTCGGCGCCGATGTGCTCTTGTTCATGGACAACATCTTCCGTTATTTGCAAGCCGGCTCGGAAGTCTCGGCACTGATGGGCCGCATGCCGTCCGCCGTCGGTTACCAGCCGACGCTCGCCACCGACCTCGGAAAGCTCGAAGAGCGCATCACCTCGACGCGCAAGGGTTCGATTACCTCGGTGCAGGCCGTCTACGTTCCCGCCGACGACTACACCGATCCCGCAGTAGCGACGACCTTTGGACATCTGGATGCAACGACGGCGCTCTCGCGTCCGATATCGGAACTCGGCATTTACCCGGCAGTCGATCCGCTCGCATCCAGTTCGCGCATTCTCGATCCGCAAATCGTCGGACAAGAGCACTACGACGTGGCACGCGGCGTCCAAGAGACCTTGCAGCGCTACAAAGACCTGCAAGACATCATCGCCATTCTGGGCGTTGAAGAACTCTCGGATGACGATAAGATCGCAGTCGGCCGCGCGCGCCGCATTCAGCGTCTGTTCTCGCAGCCGTTCTTCGTTGCCGAGCAGTTCACGGGCCGTTCCGGCAAGTACGTCAAGATTTCCGATACGATTGCTTCATTTAAAGAAGTGCTCGACGGCAAGGTCGACGATCTTCCGGAACAGGCGTTCTTCTACGCCGGTTCGATAGATGAAGTTAAAGAGAATGCCGAAAAGATGGGCGCAGCGGTCTAAAATATGGCCTCAACGGTTCCGTTCAAACTCATCACACCCACGCAGATCATCTTCGATGGACCTGCAGAACTCGTGATCGCCGTCGGCACCGAAGGCGAAGAAGGCATCTTACCGCACCATGCGCCTTTTTTGACGGCGCTCAAACCGGGCGTGCTTCGTGCTAACGTTGAGGAGAGCGGCGCAACCAAACGGCTCGAACTCGCAACCAGCGAAGGCTTCATGCAAGCCCTCCCCGACCGCGTGACCGTGCTGGTAAACCAAGCGCTCAAGTTTGAAGACGTGGATGTCGCTGCCGCGCGCAGCGATGTCGCTGCGGCGACCGAGCGGCTTGCGGCTGCAACCGATGCCGCAACGCAACAACGCGAACAAACAAACATCGACTTCGCCAACGCCAAACTCCGGCTTACTGGTCACTGAGGATCACCTCGCGGTGAACGCGCTCGTTGTCGACGGTCTCACCAAGTCGTTCAAGAATACCCTCGCGGTTGATTCGCTCTCATTCGAGGTCAAAGGCGGCGAGATTGTTGGGTTGCTTGGACCGAACGGTGCAGGCAAAAGCACGACGTTTTTATGCCTGGCCGGTTTGCTGCGCCCGGACAGCGGAACGCTCAGCCTCGGAGGCACCGCACTCGGCCCCGATCGCGGCCGCTCCATAGCGCTTATTCCCGAGACGCCCGAAGTCTACGATATGCTAACCGTTTGGGAGCACTTGGTGTTTGTCGCCAAGAGTTGCCGCCTCTCCGGCGGTTGGCAAAGCAAGGGCGAACAATTGTTGCGGCGCTTCGGCCTGTACGAGAAACGGAACGAACTCGGCCAAGCGCTCTCCAAAGGCATGAAGCAAAAGACCCTGATTGCGGCCACCGTGCTTGCCGATGCGCCGGTGATGCTCTTTGATGAACCCATGGTAGGTCTGGATCCGCTCGGTCAGCGCGAACTCCGGGAAATTATGCGGGATTTACGCGAGCGAGGGACTGCGCTTATGATGAGCACGCACATGCTTGCTTCAGCGCAGGCCATTTGCGACCGCCTCTTGATCATGAAAGAGGGCCGGATGGTGCGCGTCCTGGATCCAAATGCGGCTGACCTCGAGCAGATATTCCTTGAAATAACGGCGTGAACGATTTCGCCGTCCTCGCGCAACTGGATTTGATGCGCATGCGCAACACGATCCGTGGCGTCATGCGCTCGCCAGGACGCGCCGCCGTATGGCTGCTGTACATCATTTGGTTCGGCGCGGTGATCGTCTTGCGTTTCGTAAAAAACACCTATCCGTCGCCTAAAGATGCCGGACATTTCGGGATTGGCGAGCCCGTCGCCTCAATCGTGGCGTTCGGATTCATCTTCGCTTGTGCGTTTATGCTCTTGCGAGCGGGCGGCGGAGCAGTCGGTGCGTTTGCCTCCAAAGCCGACGCACGCTTTCTGACGTCCTCGCATTTGAATCCGCGTCACGTTGCAATCTGGCTTCAGTTGCGCAACTCCTTCGGGAGCATCTTGCGCTTCTTGTACCTCATCATTCTGTATACGATGATCTTCAATACCGCGGGCACCATGAGCGGAATGACGTTCTCGATGGCGTTTGGAGCGGCGTTTGCGGGGAGCCTTGCAATTCCCGGGCTCGCGGCAAGTAAACGGTTTGGGAGCGCGTTCGCCGGGGTGGTTACGTCCGTTGCGATCCTTGCGGCCGTGGCCGCACTGGGTCTTGCGCTTGCATTTGTCCGTGGACGCCCGCAACTGGTTGCGATCCCGCTCTCTCTTGAGCATTTGCGCCTTGGTGCGGTCGTTTCCGCAATGCTCTCCGGAGGCACAGGCCCGCTTCTCGCGCTTTTTCTGGCAACGGTTGCGCTGATCGTTGCCGCCTATTTTTGTGCGCTCGATTTGTATCCTGAACTCTACGAAGCCTCGCTCAGCAGCTTTCAGCGCGCAAGCCGTCGGCGCGGGTTCGGGCGCGGACGTATCACCGAGCAGTATCAGGTGCGTAACGTGGGAGCGACCCGGACCGTACTCTCCGGCGGGTGGATGATTATTTGGAAAGAGTGGCTGGGCTTTCGACGCGGCCGCAACGCGCGCATTACGATAGCCGCCAGTGTGTTTTTTATTCTCGGTGCCGGCGTTGCAGGGAGGGTGCTTGAAACAAAAACGACCGAGCCACTTCTTTTCGGTCTCGCCGGTCCTGCAGTGACGCTTGCTATCCTGCTGATAACGATGACCGCGATTTCACTCGCATCCGATCTGCGCAAGCCGATTTGGTGGCTGGGTCCCGATGCGCTACGGATTCGTCTCTATGCGTGGGTCGTCTCAATTACATGGCGCATGAGTACGGTTGTCTTTTTCGCTGCCTCCGCATACGCATTGATGGCGGGGAAAATCGGCTTTATTCCCTGGTTGCTCGTGCTCGCGGTCTTGATGCCGCTGATGCTGCGCGCAGTTTCGCTCGCAACGTACGCAATTTTGCCGGCTCCCGCGGATCAGCGTGGCCCACTTGCAATGCTGCGTGTGTTCATCACACTGACGCTGTTTCTGCCGCCGGCCATCGTCTATTTGGCGGCCCTGTTTCTTTTTCACAATGTCGCGGGCGAGCTTTTTAGTTTGCTGCTCGTTTGCGTTTTACAAATCGGCGCCTTAATCGAGTTCGCATCTTGGCGCATGAACGGAACCGGGTCCAGCTTCGCTCTCGCCGAGCAGAGCGCGTAGACGGCGGAAGGCTTCGCACAATGCCGAATCAAGCAAACGTGTCTCAAACTCCCGGCTGGATGGTCCTAACGCGCAAAGCGGCGGAAGTCGCAGGTCTCGCGATCATCTCACGCTTGCTTGAAGAGCGTACGCCGGCCCGGCGCTCCGACAATCCGCCCGCGCCAATACCTTTTGAGGCGCCGCCAACGCCTGGTTTCATCACCGAGATCGTGGATGCGCAGGCGCACGTCCACCGCGCGCAGCTCCCTGAGGGCAAATACCTGTTTGCGGGCTTCTATTCGGATGGACGGGTGCGCTTAGCGACGGAGGGGCGCCGCTTCTCCGGGGTTATGATGGAGCAGCGGGCCGTGATTGCGGACCTTCGTGAAGACGTTTCTTTTGAAATGGGTGTTGCGGTGCACGCACACGCCGGTGACTTACTGATGCTCGAGATGGACGGCGGGCCGTGGGACGGCCAAACCCTGCAATGCGAAACGGTATGATGAATACGCTCGATCGCCTTGAGACCACATTACGCGTTAAAGGCGGCTCGCGTTTGGAAGGCTCGGTGCAGACGCATGGCGCCAAGAATTCCGCTCTGCCGATAATGGCCGCGGCCCTGCTCGCAAAGGGCAAAGTTGTTTTGCATCGCGTTCCGCGCATCACCGACGTTTCCGTCATGTGGTCGCTGCTCGAAGCCCTGGGCGCGCGCTTGCGCTATGAAGGCAACGGCACCGTCATCATCGATTCCTCAAACGTCAACACACACAAGGCGCCCTATACCCTTGTCCGAAAGCTCGCGGCATCATTTGACCTCGTTGGGCCACTCCTAGGACGATTCGGACGCGCGGAGGTGCCACTTCCCGGCGGCTGCGTGCTCGGCACGCGCGCCACGGATATGCACGAACAAGCATTTCGTGCACTCGGCGCCGACGTAAAAAACGCGCACGGTTATCTTGTTGCGACGGCAAAAAAGAAAAAATTGCATGGCGGCGATATCGAGTTTCGTATGCCCAGCGTGGGGGCAACTAAGAATGCGCTGCTTGCGGCGGTGATCTCCGAGGGAACGACGACGCTTCGTAACGTTGCGATGGAGCCGGAGGTCGCAGATCTCGCAGCGTTCTTAAATGCAATGGGCGCCAACGTGAAAGGCGCCGGGTCGGACACGATGCTCATCGAGGGCGTTAAAGAGTTGCACGGCGTCGAGCATACCATCATTCCCGACCGCATCGTCGCCGGCACGCTGATGTTCTGCGGCGCCATCACGCGTGGTGACGTGACGATTACAAAGTGCGATCCTAATCATCTGCACGCGGTGATGCTTAAACTGGAAGAGTGCGGCGTAAGAACGACGGTCGGGGACGACTGGATTCGCGTTCAAGCCGAAAATGTCAAAGGCGGCACGGATATTCTAACGGCGCCCTATCCCGGTTTCCCGACCGATCTGCAACCGCAAGTCGTTTCGTTCTTTACGACCGCCCCGGGAACGAGCGTGGTCGAAGAGTCGATCTTCAACGCACGCTTCTCCTATGTAAACGAGTTGGCGCGCATGGGAGCCGACGTCAGAGTGGCGATGGAGTCGAACTCGGCGCTCATTAAAGGCGTCCCCTCCCTTTCGGGGGCACCAGTAGAAGCACCGGATATCCGCGCCGGGGCGGCGCTGGTCGTGGCTGGGCTCGCTGCGCAGGGCGAGACGGAAATCATCGGTCTTGAGTACATCGACCGCGGGTACGAGCGTTTCGAAGAAATGCTCTCGACGCTTGGCGGCCAGGTACAGCGTTCTAGCGGCGTGACGCCGCTCACGGAACCAACCGGACTTTTTGAAACAAGCGCGTATCCTAGTGTCCGGTCTAAAGACAAAAGGTAGTTAACAAAAAATAGGGGCCCCGTGCGCTTTGCGTATGGGGGGCGTGCAGCGAAGCGTAGCGCCTTTCAAAAATGGGGGCCCCGAAATTTCTTTAGAAATTTGGGGAGCAGGCATTGGATATCGGGATCGACCTTGGGACGGCTAACGTGCTCGTTCACGTCAAGGGCAAGGGCATTGTGTTGCGCGAGCCTTCAGTTGTAGCAAAAGATACGGTGACCGGCCGGACGCTGGCTGTCGGCGAAGAAGCGCGTCAAATGCTGGGAAAAACGCCGGGACACATTCAGGCGATTCGACCGCTGCGCGACGGCGTGATTGCAGACTTCGAAGTAACCGAGGCAATGCTCAGCTACTTTATCAAGAAAGTAACGAAGAACCGCTCGTTCTTTTCAAGTTTGTTTAAACCGAAACCCAATGTCGTCATTTGCGTTCCTGCCGAAATCACGAGTGTTGAAGAACGCGCCGTTCGCGATGCCGCGAAACTCGCCGGCGCCCGCCACGTGGACATTATCGAAGAACCGATGGCCGCCGCAATAGGCGCCGGTCTCCCAATCGACGGACCGTCCGGAAGCATGGTTGTCGATATCGGCGGCGGTACGACGGACGTTGCCGTTATTTCGCTTGGCGGAATTGTGGTTTCCCAATCGCTGCGCGTAGCCGGCAATAAATTAGACGAAGCGATCATCCGCTACATTCGACGGGTCTACAACTTGATGATCGGCGAACGTACTGCCGAAGAAGTGAAAATTAAGATCGGTTCGGCCTACCGTTTAGAGAGCGAACTCGCAATGGAAATCCGCGGACGCGATCTCATTAACGGTTTGCCCAAGACCGTCAAAATTACGAGCGAAGAGATTCGCGAAGCGCTCTCCGAACCGGTCGGCTCGATCGTTGAAGCGGTGAAGTCCGTGCTCGAGAAAACCCCACCGGAACTAGCCGCTGACATTATCGACCGGGGCGTCATTCTCACGGGCGGCGGCGCGCTGCTCCGCGGCCTCGACAGATTGCTCGCCGAAGTTTGCGGAATACCGGTGATCATTGCCGATGATCCGTTGTCGTGCGTCGCGCTCGGCACCGGGATGCGGGTTCGGGTGTAACTGCCCCGCCGTCGTCACATCCCGGCTGAAAACCGCTAGAAAAACCGCCTCCATGCGGTTTTTCTGCTTTAGTGCATTTTCGGAATAACGAAGTTCTGTGGCGACCATCCAGGTCGGTCCGAAAATGTCGCAAATTTTCTGCCGGCATGTGCCAACAGCGAGACTGTCAAACCCAAACTAGGTGGTGAGAAGCGGTGCCTAAGCCCAGCATTAATTTCGTGTTGCATGCGCATTTGCCGTGGGTCAAGGGCGCGGGCACGTGGCCTTTTGGCGAAGAGTGGCTCTATCAGGGCATGCTCGATACGTACTTGCCGTTGCTTGATTTGTTGGCCCGGTTGCGATCGAGCGGAGTTCGCGGCGCCATCACGATGGGCATCACGCCCGTACTCATCGAGATGTTGCGCGACAGTGCCTTGGTTGCGGGGTTCGATACATATCTCGCTGCGCGGATCGAGCTCCTAGAAGAAGATATCGTTTCCTTCGGCACGGCGGAGCCTGCGTTGCGCCAGCTTGCGATTGGGGCGCGCGTGGCTATTCAGAACATGCGCAAACACTGGCGTGAAAAGTACAATCGCGATTTGATCGGTGCGTTTCGGGAGTTTGCGCAGAGCGGCGATATTGAAATCATCACGAGCGCCGCAACGCATGCTTACTTGCCCCTCTTGGATTCTCCGAGAGCGGTCGAAGCGCAGTTGGCTACGGGACTGCAGATCACAGCCGACGCCTTCGGCAAGAGACCTACCGGTGTCTGGTTGCCGGAGTGTGGTTTTGATCCGGGCGTTATCCCGATTCTCGAGCGACTCGGAATAGCGTTCTTCTACGCGGACGAGCGCGCGCTCCACGCCCTCGAGCCGAATGTCGATCGTCCCTTTCTATATCCCAATTCGCAGATTTCTTATTTCGTGCGCCACCCCATGGCTCGCGGCGAATTAATGGATACGGACCTTGGCTATCCCGGGAATTCGTGGTATCGCGAGTTTTATAAGCGGCACAACAAATCGGGCACGCGCTATTGGCGCGTCACCTCTAAGAATGCGACTTTGGGGGAAAAAGAGCCGTATGAGGCGGCCCGCGCGCTCGAACAAATCCGGCAACACGCGGCGGATTTCAACAAGAAAATCGGTGGACTCAAGAATGAAGCAAGCGGCGCCTACTTGGCCTTCACGTTTGATGCAGAACTCTTTGGACACTGGTGGGGAGAAGGACTTTTATGGTTGGAAGAAACCTTGGTGCAATTACAGCATGACCAAACTGCCGGCTTTCTTTCGCCCTCGGAATATCTCGCGTCGCATCCGCGGCCGGGCGAGCTTGCGCTGCCACGGTCTTCCTGGGGCGTCGGCGGTGATGACCGCATCTGGGCCAATCCAAAAACGGACAATTACTGGGAGCGGGTGCACTCGGCGCAGCGCCGGTTCGAAGAACTTACGGCGGCCGCCGATACGGATTCGCCGCTCTACGTCCAGGCGGCCCGCGAATTATTCTTGCTGCAGAGTAGTGATTGGCCGTTTATGATTTCAAACCACGCGGCGAACGGCTATCCGAGGGAACGCATCGAGATGCACGCGAGTCGTTTCCAGCAGTGCGACGCGGCGCTCTGCGAGCAGCCTGCCGATCAGCGAATTCTTGAAGCAGCGGTCGAAAACGATACACTGTTCGAGCGCTTGAATGTCAATGCGTTTCAGAAAACGGGTGAAGGCGCGTGAACGTTTCTGCGCGCATCGACGCGCGAACGGAGGGCGTCGAGAAGGTCGCAGATGAAGTCGCGCAAGTTATCTATGGTGGGGGGACGGTCATTTTTCCAACCGACACGGTGTACGGAATAGGATGCGACCCATTCCGCACGGATGCAATCGACCGCATCTATGGAGCGAAAAAACGGCCCGATCATAAGCCGCTCTCCATTCACCTCGCAACGGTTGCGGAGTTCCTTGAATATCTTGAGGGGAATGCCATGGGCACGCTTGCTGCCCGGCGGCTCATGCCCGGCCCGGTGACGATAATTGTGCGCCGTCCCGCGTTCATCTATGGGGACGTCTCCTCGGGTTTGCCCACGATCGGCTTTCGCGTTCCGGACGATCCACTGTGCTCGGCGATCTTGGAGCGGGTCGGGCCGGTCGCGGCAACCAGCGCAAATACCAGTGGTGCGCGGCCGTATTACGGAGCCGGTGATGTAGAAACGCTTCCGCCGGCGGATCTCTTAGTAGAGAATGGCCCGACGAAGTATGGGGCGGAATCCAGCGTCGTCGACATCTCGGGAATGCAGCCGCGACTGCTACGTGAAGGCGTACTTTCGCCCGAGCATCTGGAACAACGCATTGGACCCATAGTGCGGCAAACGGTAAAGGTACGAAACACGCAATGAAAATTTTCCCAGGTCTGGCCCTCTTGCTTGTGATCGCAAACGTTACGATGGCGGTCGCCGGGGCGCCGAGAGGCAACGCCCAGTTCACATTCGGTGAATGGAACGTGCATACGGATGCGGTCGACCTTAATGAGAAGTCCGGCAACTTTAGTGTTCCCGGACACATTACGCTGAACCGCCCGACAGGCGATATCAACGCCGATAGAGCCAAGGGCAATTTCAAACAGAAGCAGGCTAGCTTTTTCGGCCATGTCGTTCTGCACGATACACAAGGCGGGGCGTTCGCAAATTTCGGAACCGGAGACTCTCCCAACGGAGTGCCTTCCACCCTTACTACTGACCAACTCGATATCAATAGCCTTACAAAGATGTACGTTGCGACCGGGAACGTTCACTATGTTCAAGGCGGCCGGACAATCGATGCGCAAAAAGGCACGCTCGACGATAACACCAAGGACCTTACGCTCTCCGACCTGCATTTCGTGCAAGGAACGCAAACAGTGACGGCGACCCAAGGCGTGCTCAATGACCGCACGCACATTTTGGATCTGACGGGCAAGGTTCACATCGTCGATGCCGATCGCAAAATGGATGCCGACCACGTTGTGTACAACACGCAGTCCGGCGACATGCACGCGAAAGGCAACGTGAATATGGCCTTCCCCGGCGGCCAGGAACCGCAAGCCGCCGGCGCCCCTGCGAAGAAAAAGAAAAAGAAGTTAATCCCGTTTTAGTTCCGGCTCGATGGTTGAACTAGCGGCCGTCGACGATGCTACGCTGGAGCAACTGCTCACCCTTGCAGTGGCGCATGCCTCACCGCAAGAGGTTGTCGCACCCCTCCCCGGAGCTCCCGGATGGACCGCGCTTCGCAAAGCTTGGTTTCGTGCGTATCACCGGTCCCGGCGCACCGGGTTGAATGGCGCTTATCGCGAAATGACTTTTGCCATCCGTCACGACGGCGAGCTCGCGGGATCCGCACGCTTAGCAGAAGTGGCTCCGGCCACGCTTGAAGCGGGAATATGGTTAGCGCGGCGTGCGCGCTCACATGGGCTTGGCACAGAAGTGCTGAAGGTGCTGATGATTGAGGCTTCTGCGAGGCAGGCAAAGCAACTTGTGGCGCATACAACGCAAGAAAATATTGGCGCCCTAAAGATACTTCAAAGAACTGGCGCGCATATCGACGTGGACTCTGAGGGCAGGGTTCGCGCGGAGTTTGATCTCTTGTAAATTATGGACTCACTATTCGCAGCCAACGAAGAGTTAGGAAAACCGCTTGCGGCGCGGATGCGGCCCCGCACGCTCGATGAATTTGTCGGGCAAGGTCACATCGTCGGGCCGGGACACGCTCTGCGTACGGCAATCGAACGTGATAACGTGCCGTCATTAATATTTTGGGGTCCGCCCGGAACGGGTAAAACGACGCTTGCGGAAATCATTGCTAATCTCACCGGCACACATTTTGCCGCGCTTTCCGCAGTGAGTGCGGGCGTTGCGGATTTGCGGCGCGTGATGGCTGAAGCGACCCAGCGGCGGCAGATGGGCACCAAACGCACGGTGTTGTTCATCGATGAAATCCACCGTTTCAATAAAGGGCAGCAAGATGCGGTTTTGCCCTATGTTGAAAACGGGACGGTAACGATGATCGGAGCAACCACCGAGAACCCATCGTTCGAAGTAAATTCCGCGTTGCTTTCCCGCTCCCGGGTCTTTGTGCTGAAGGCTCTGACTGATGACGATATCGCGCTGATCATCGAGCGCGCATTGCACGACCGCGAACGCGGCCTGGGCGATCTACAGATTGTGCTCGATGACGAAGCCCGCACGGCCCTGGTTAACCTGAGCAACGGTGACGCGCGTGTGGCACTCACCACCTTGGAGTTTGCCTCAACTGCCGCACCGGTGGATGACGGCGGCACGCATCGCATAGACGCAGCGCTTATCTCAGACGCGATGCAGCGCCGTGCAATCAGTTACGATAAAGGCGGCGATCAGCACTACGATGTGATTAGCGCCTTTATCAAGAGCATGCGCGGAAGCGATCCCGATGGCGCGCTCTACTGGCTTGCGCGTATGATCGATAGCGGCGAGGATCCGCTCTTCATCGTTCGGCGCATGGTCATCCTCGCATCGGAAGATGTGGGCCTTGCCGATTCGCGCGCATTGCAAGTTGCGGTTGCGTGCCAACAAGCAGTACACTTCGTCGGCATGCCGGAGGCCTTTTATCCAATGGCGCACTGCGCACTCTATCTCGCAACCGCGCCGAAGTCCAACAGTGTGGGTCGCGCGTATGGAGCCGCGATGCAAGACGTGCAAGGCACGCGCAACGATCCGGTGCCGTTGCATCTACGCAATGCGCCGACAGGGCTGATGAAGAACCTCGGATACGGCCGCGATTACAAATACACACACACTGATTACAGCGAGATGGATCACGCGGGCGATTTACCGCCCGCCGAACAGCTGCAATCGTATGTACCGGAGAACTTGCGGGGGCATCACTATTACGATCCGGGAAAGCAAGGCGAGGAAGCAAAGTTGACGGAGTGGGTCAAAGCGCGTCAAGCGAGCATGAAGAAAGCGAAGGCGGAAAAATAAGACGGCCCGCGCTGCATGCGGACCGTCTTCCCGTTTCCTACTCTCGGAGGTTCATTACTGTGCTTTGGAGCTTCGCACAACCACAGGATAATACTCGTATCTGAGAGCGCCCTGGGAAGAGACATTCATTTTTGCTAGAAGGCGTTTCCTGAAAAATAATGAGCACGACCGAGCGCATTTACGCTGATCACGCTGCCACTACTCCGGCACGCCCAGAGGTGGTCGAGGCGATGCTGCCCTTCTTTGCTGAGATCGGATTCAATCCGAGCTCAGTGCATGCTGAAGGGCGTCATGCTCGCGCTGCGCTTGATACCTTGCGGGAGACCATTGCTCGCACGCTCAGCGCTCGAGCCAAAGAGATTGTGATCACCGGCGGCGGGTCGGAAGCAGACAACTTAGCCCTCTTTGGAGTGGCGCGCGCGCAAGCGAGCCGTGGCAAGCACATCCTCTCTACGAGAATCGAACATCACGCCATTTTGCATTCACTCGACATGCTCGCAGAGGACGGTTGGTCCATTGACTACATTGACGTCGATGGAGACGGGCTCGTCGATGTGCAAGCGTTTCGCGCGGCGTTGCGCGACGATACCGTCCTTGCAACGATCATGCTTGCCAACAACGAAATCGGCACCGTGCAACCGATTGCGGAGCTTGCAAGAATCGCGCGCGAGCGCAGCGTGCTCTTTCATACTGACGCCGTGCAGGGTCCAGCGTATCTCGACGTTGATGTGAAAAAGCTGGGAGTCGATCTGCTTTCGATCTCCGCTCATAAGTTTTATGGTCCCAAGGGGGTGGGTGCCCTGTACGTGCGCGACGGCACGCCTATCTCGCCGGTCCTCGTCGGAGGCTCTCAGGAATTCGCAAAGCGCGCCGGGACGGAGAATCTCGCCGGCATCGCGGGACTCGCGAAGGCGCTGGAGCTCGCGGCCGCCGAGCGCCCCGCCGCAGCTCTACGCTTAGCCGAGTTGCGCGACCGATTCGAACGGCTGGTGCAAGATCGCCTACCCGATGTCCATATAAACGGGGCCGGGGCCGCGCGCTTACCAAACGTATCCAATATCTCGTTTGCGGCCGTTGAGGCGGATGCGCTGGTTCTGCGGCTCGACCTCGAAGGGGCGGCGATCTCCACTGGAAGTGCCTGCGCCGCAGGGTCGCTAGAGCCAAGCCACGTGATCGCGGCGCTTGGGCTCGAGCCGCGGTGGCTGCAGGCAGCCGTCCGATTCTCCTTCGGGCGCAGTACGGACCTCGCGCAAATCGAGCGCCTGGCCGACCTCGTTTACAACATCGTTACCGACCTTCGGCGTTTTTCTGTGCCCGGGACGTATTAAAACAACCTTTCGAGGGAATGAACGGTTTACGTCCGGAAAGCGCTGGCGGAGGTTTGTTTTTGACTACGGGCTTTAATTGGGCAATTATCCTCGATGCCGGGGTTGGTATCGGGGCTCTCTTAGCGGGGCTGGGAGTTTTATTGGGCATGCGCGCACTCGCGAGAACGCTCTCGCGGGTCAACGTCACGCTCGACGAAGTTGACCGGCAAATTGCTGCGGTGGGAACACCCGTAACACAAATGCTTTCGCACGTCGGCGGAATCGCCGACACAGCCGATTCTACCGTTGCACGCCTCTCCGGTGTCGTAAAGTCACTCGAGGATGTCGCGGGTAGTGTCGCTTCCACGGCCAAGCTCACCCAAAACGCCGTTTCACCGGCGTTGGTGAATGTCGGTGCAACGCTCAGCGGCGTCACGGCCGGCATCCGCCGCTTGGTCAACGGTAAGGGCGCTTCGGACCATAGCGATCTTTCATAAGGAGTCAGAAAACGATGAGTAACGGGAACGAACCGCAGGACCAAGGTGGTGGCGGATTCGTCGCAGGTTTCGTCGTGGGAGCGCTCGTCGGAGCAGCCCTCGCAGTGATGCTCGCGCCGCAGGCGGGCGAAGAGACGCGCGACCTCATTTGGGGTAAAGCGCGCGAAGCAAGCAACATGGCAATGGATGCCACAGGCGACATTCGTGAGCGGGCCGCGACCGTAGCGAGCGACCTGCAGGCCAGTGCCGCCGACTTGTACGAGCGGGGACGCACGGTCGTCGATGGAGCTCGGGCAAACATGGGCGCTGCCGTCGACGAAGGGCGCGAGGCGGCCGACGACACGCGGCAAGATCTCTCGTCAAATTCGTCGTCCTGACATGCGTAGAAATTGTATTAAAACCGATGCTAGGAGAAAGCGTGGATATTAAAGTTAACGTTCGGGAAGCCCAAGGCGATGCGTATGTAGTCGAGCTCAACGGCGAGATCGATGTGTATACTTCACCAAAGGTCAAGGACGCCATCACGGAGCTGATCGATCAAGGTCACTACAATCTCGTTATCAATCTCGAGAAAGTCCGCTATATTGATTCGACGGGTCTGGGCGTCTTGATTGGCGGACTCAAACGCGTGCGCGAACATGGGGGGTCGGTCAATTTAGTTTGCACCAACCCGCAAATCAAGAAAATCTTCGATATTACGGGTCTGGTAAAGATTTTCGGCATCTTTGATGACGAGGATTCGGCTATGAAGGCCTTGGTGTGAACGCACCAGCCGTGAGTGAAAGCACCCTCGGAACCGTCGAACTCCGCATTCCCAGCAAAGCCGAATGGGTCGCCGTCGCACGCCTTGCGGTGGCGGCGGTTGCCAACCGGCTTCATTTTTCGATAGAAGAAATCGAAGACGTAAAGTTGGCGGTAGCCGAAGCCTGCACGAATTGCATTCAGCACGCAAGCGGCAGCGACCAAATAGAAATCACGTGCGAAACGCAGGCGCATGAACTCACGGTGCGCGTGCGGGACCACGGTATCGGCACGACACCTGAGGAAATTCAATCCCGCCGCATCTCGGAACCGCGCGTCGGCGGTTTGGGTGTATTCTTAATTCGGTCCTTGATGGATACTGTCGAGTACGACGTTCATCCTGAACGTGGTACCAACTTGGTGATGACGAAAAAAGTATCGAGTTAGTTAGTGCAGCATACACACGCCGTGGAAGACGAACGTTGGGATCGTCAGAAAACACGCGATATTTTCGCGCAGTTCGTCGTTGCGCGCAAGCGCAAAGAAATCGCCGGACCATATTCGATCGACGAGGAATACGATAACCTCCGCAACGATCTGGTCGTAGCGCATCTTAATCTGGTGCGCTACTTAGCGGTCAAATTCGCGAACCGCGGCGAGGCCCTGGACGACCTCATCCAAGTCGGGACGGTCGGCCTGCTCAAGGCCATCGACCGCTTCGATCTCGAACGTGGGGTAGAGTTCACAACCTACGCCACCCCGACCATCGTTGGTGAAATCAAGCGCTACTTTCGCGATAAGGGTTGGGCGGTGAAGGTTCCACGGCGCCTGCAAGAACTCAACCTTGCGGTCAATCGCGCGGTAGAGAAGCTCTCGGTCAAGCTCGGCCGCAGTCCAACCGTTGCAGAGCTTGCGGAAACGCTCAACGCGACTGAAGAAGAAATCCTCGAAGCGCAGGAACTCGGGCAAGCGTACAATTTATTGTCGCTGGACACGGAACTGAGTGGAGAAGGCGATAAAAAATCTCAGACGCTCGCGGATTACATCGGCACCACGGACGCGGGCCTTGCCTTGCTTGAAGATAAAGCGAATCTCGAGCGAGCCTTTGAAGTCCTCACCGGGCGCGAACGCGTTATTCTCTATCTTCGTTTCTATGAGAGCGTCTCGCAAACTGAGATCGCAAAGCGCTTGAATGTCTCGCAGATGCACGTTTCGCGCTTGCAACAAAAGGCGCTGGAAAAACTCAAAGCCGTTCTCCAAGAGTAGGCGAACTGGCCGGCCACCAGCCGAGGTCCAATTCCGCAGGTATGGAGTGGGAGCCCCCTCCCTTCAAGCAAGCGCGGCGAAGGCGGCAATCCAATCGGGGCTTAATAGTAGCCCCAACCCATGAGAAGTCAAGAATTACGAGCTGCGTTCGTCGAGTTCTTCACGGCGCGCGGCCACAAGCACGTCCCCTCCGCGAGTTTGATCCCGGATGCCATGTCGACCACGCTCTTTACGATTGCCGGCATGGAGCCGTTTGTACCGGCATTTTTGGGGGACGAGGCGCCACCTGCGCCACGCGTTGTCTCCGTACAGCGCTGCTTGCGCGTGGCAGGCGCAAAGAGTGATATCGAAAACGTCGGCCGCACCGGACGGCACGGGACGTTCCTCGAAATGCTCGGCAATTTCAGCTTCGGCGACTACTATAAACGCGAAGCGATCCAGTTTGCCTGGGACCTGAGCACGACGGTTTTTAAACTCGATCCTGCGCGCATCGCGGTTACCGTGCACGTCCACGATGACGAAGCGGCGCAGATCTGGGAAAAAGAAATCGGCCTGCCGCGCGAGCGTATCACGCGATTTGAGGAAGACAACTTCTGGACGATGGGCCCGACGGGACCGTGCGGTCCGTGCAGCGAGCTTTTTTACGACACGGGCATAGAAAACGCCGCCAATGCAAACGACACGGGCCCGAATCTGGGCGACCGCTTCGTCGAGTACTGGAACGTCGTTTTCCAGCAGTTCAATCGGGGTGCGGACGGCAAGATGTCGGAATTGCCGCGCAAATCGATCGATACCGGTGCCGGGTTCGAGCGGATTCTAGCGCTGGTCAACGGCAAGGCCTCCATGTACGACACGGATCTTTTTACCGATCTCATCGACGCGCAACCGCCGATTTCAAATTCGTCGCTGTCGCCCGAAGAACAGAAGGCACGGCGTAACATTGTTGCGGATCACGCGCGTGCCGTTACGTTCCTCATTAACGACGGCGTCTATCCGTCGAATACCGATCGCGGCTATGTGCTGCGGTTTCTTATCCGCCGCGCCATTCGCAATGGACGTTTGCTCGGGTATCCGAACGGTTTTCTGACGTCGCTTGCACCGGCAGTGGTTGCCTCCCTCCAATCGGGCTATCCGGAACTGCGCAAGAATATGGCCCGCATCCAGAGTGCGCTGCGCACCGAGGAACAGACCTTCGAGCGCACCCTGGAACGTGGGATGAACTTGCTCGAGAGCTTGATCGAAGAAGCAAACGCGGATTGCACGCGCCTCATTGCCGGAAAAGACGCGTTTGTGTTGCACGATACGTTCGGCTTCCCGATCGAACTCACGCGTGAAATCGGGCACGAACGAGGCGTTGCGGTCGATACCCAAGATTTCGAAATTGCGATGAACGAGCAACGCGAACGCGCGCGTGCGGATGCCAAAGCCAAGCGTGCAGTTGTGACGCTTGCAGAAGTGCCCGCCATCAAAACGGAATTCCTCGGATACGAAGGTGTTGCGGCCGCCGGCGAAATTATCGCCGTTCTCAAGAACGGCGAGCCTGTACAAACAATAGAGACCGGCGATGAGGCGCAGATTTTGCTCGACCGCACCTCATTCTACGCGGAAAAAGGCGGCCAAATCGGTGACCGCGGTACGATCACTTCCGGCGATGCTGTCTTTGATGTGAGCGATACGCAATTCGTGGGTGAGGCGGTGGCGCATCACGGGACCGTACGCGGCGGCAGTTTTACTGCCGGCGACATCGTTCAGACCCTTGTGCTCGGCGCGTGGCGCGAAGAGATTCGCCGCCATCACACCTCGGCGCATCTTTTGCAGCGCGCGCTCAAAGACGTCTTGGGTGAGGATGTTACGCAAGCCGGCTCATGGGTCGGCATCGACCGCATGCGGTTTGACTTCCGCTCGCCCGCCGGGGCGCTCACGCCGGAACAAAGGCACGAAGTTGCAGCGAAGGTGAACGAAATGATTCGTTCCGACTCGCACTTGGAAACGGAAGTCATGCCGATCGAACAGGCGCGGGCCAGCGGCGCAATCTCGATGTTCGGCGAGAAGTATGGCGAGGAAGTGCGCGTGGTCAAAGCGGGGCCGTCCGTGGAGTTTTGCGGTGGCACGCACGCGCACACAACCGGCGAATTGGGGATGTTCATTATTCTCAGTGAATTTTCCATCGGCAGCGGTATCCGGCGCATCGAGTCGTGCGTTTCAAAAGCGGCTGAAGAATACGTGGAGCGGCAACAGTTGCTGCTCGCCGATCTTTCAAGCTCACTCTCAAGTACGCCCGAAGAAGTGGGCGAGCGCCTTACGCGTCTGCAGCGCGATCTCAAAGAGCTGCAAAACACGGTCGGCGAGCTCAAAGCACGGCTCGCGACGTCCGACGCCCAACTCTATGTCGACCGAGCCGAAAAAGTTGGTGAAAGAACATTCGTCGGGGGGGTCGTCCCGGAAGCCAACGGCGAGGCGTTGCGTCACTTGAGCAGCGCAATCCGGCAGCGTTTGCGCAGCGGCGTCATTGCGCTTGCGGGTGTCGATAACGGTGCGGTAAGCCTGCTTGTCTCTGCGAGCGACGATTTAGTGAAGTCCGGCGTGCACGCGGGCAATCTTGTGAAACTTGCAGCCCCGCTCGTTGATGGCAAAGGCGGAGGCCAACCGCAACAGGCGCAAGGTGGCGGCAAGAACGCGCAGGGAGCGCCGGAAGCGCTAAAGGCAATTCGCGACGCGGTGCTTGCATAGCCGATGCTGCGTTACGCAGTTCTTGCCCTTACGATAGCTGCTTTGAACGCGGCCTCGGCGCCTAGCGCCTTGACCGAGTTGGATTCGCAGGTCGTCGTTAACCGGTACATGCAAGCTCTCGCGAGTCTCGAACGTCCCAAGGCGACGGTCTTTACCTATTCCGTTTCGCAAGCGGGCTTTCACAACTTGGAAGAGACGCACCGCATCTTTCGCAGCGGTACCAAGCAGCGCGACGAAACGCTGGTCGTAAACGGTGACCCGCTTAAGAGCGTGCGCATGATAAACGGGCGCATCGACCGGTATGCGGTCGAGCGTATTGCACCGCGCCTCGGATCCTACGCGTTTCTCTTTTTGGGCACGCTTCGAGATGGCAAGCATCTGGATTATGTCTACTCGACCGCACCGCTCGGCGCGCCGGGTTTTGTTGTCAAAGAAGTTACCATTGACGGGCTCACCTATCTGCCATCGCTCGTGCGTTTTTCGATGAGGACCGGCAAGAGCACCGCCACGGGTGCAATCGCCTACGCGAAGTTCGCAAAGTATTGGATGCCGACGCTGGCAACGGTCGGCGCGACAATCAATAAGCGCTCCACGCGTGAGCGCATTGCTTTTAGCGGCTACGCTTTCCCCGGCTCTTTGGCAGCATCGACATTTTCGCTTCCCAAGAAACTTGCGAGCCCTACGCCGCCATGATTGATATCGAAATGATTGTTACGCGTAAATTTAAACGGCGCTCCGCCTGGCTACGCGCCCCCCAGCGAAGCTGGGGCCCCCCGACTACCGCTCCCTCACGATGACTGTGTTGCGACGATTCCCCGTGGGGTCGCGTAACGCTCATTTAGATATCGATACGATTGCGTCTTATGCCGCGTTTTTTGTGCCGTTTGCAGCGTACGTTTATTCGATGCAACGCTTTGTTGGATTCTGGGACGTCGGCGAGATGCAGACGGTTCCGTACATCCTCGGGATCGCGCACCCGACGGGTTTCCCGGCCTTTATCCTACTCGGCTGGTTGTTTTCACACGTTTTCATCGTAGGAAGTGTCGCATGGCGCATGACGCTGTTGTGCGTGCTGGCAATGAGCGGCGCCGCTTGGCTGACTTATAAGATCGTCCTCTCCGAGGAGGGCGAAGCGCTAATCGCTTTGCTGTGCGCATGGATTTTCGCGTTTACCGATATCGCCTGGCGCAACGGGACGCGAACGGATGTGCACGCGGTCGCCGCCCTCTTTATCGCGCTTACGCTCTATTGTGCCCTACGGTGGTCGCGCACGCAAAACACGCGTTGGTTGTTTTTCGGTAGCGTTGCCTGGGCGCTTGCGGTTGCGACCCATCCGGTCGCGGTACTGCTCGGGGTGGGAATCTTTGCGCTCGTCGTTTACCGGTGGGAAACCGTCTCGCTGGGCGCGCTTGCTGCAGCAGGGACGATTTTCGTTATTCTTATCTGCGCATTCTACGCCTATCTTCCGCTGCGGAGCGCGCAAGTGTTTGCAGAGCGGCGAGATCCCACGCTTGCACTGGGCATCGCACCGGGACGGCCGTTCTGGGATTACGACCATCCTTCGCGGGCCGCCGGCTTCACCCACCTTGTAAGCGGGAGCGAGTTTCCGGTTGGAGATGCGCTTGCCCAGGCGTTGCTTCCGGAAACATACGTGAGCCATGGCGGGCGTTACACGGGAGCGCTCATCGAGAATCTGACGCTTGCGGGCGTCGTGCTTACGCTGATGGGCGGGTTCGTTTTCGTGCGCCGCGAGAAGTTACGCGCGATCGGCTTTCTGCTATGCGGGCTCTTCGCTGCTCCATTTGCGCTGAGTTTTCCGATAGAAGCCGACATCGACCGCTATTTCCTGCCATCATTTCTTGTGGCCGGGGCGCTCATTGGCGTCGGCGCCTGCGCGCTGTGCCGGCGCTGGCCGCTCATCCGTGCCGGCGTTATTGCTTCGCTTTTCATTGTTGCAGGCGCCCAATTTGCGTTGCATGCAGAGTTGCTGGGTCAACGCAACGATCCGGGAGCGACAAACTACATCGAGTTCGTGCGTACGCACACGCCTCCGAATGCGATCTTGATGGCGCCTTGGACATTTGCAACGCCGCTGGCCTATGCGGCGTATGTCGAGCACCGGCTCGACCGGCGCGTGGTGGAAACCGCGTGGCTTTCAGACGACATCGAGCAGTTTCCGAAGTGGGTGCGCACGCGGCCCGTGTACATCGTCTATTTGCCCTGGGGCGATCTGCCTAAAGGATACCGCTTGGACCAGCTTGCGGGGAGCGATCCGCCCGTCTACCGCGTCTTAAAAGCCCGGTAACGCTTGCTCGCGTCCACGGAGTTCCAGTGTCCAGTCGATAGACGACAAGCAGAGAACCTGCCACACATACACGTTAACGAGAAGGAAGAGCGGCGCGGAGAAATACGCACTGAAGTGCGAACGTTGAAAAAGAAGTATCGCAAGCGCCTCAATCAGGATACCCGGAACGACCAATAAGAGCGCTTGCAGCAGCAAGAGCCACATCGTCGGCCGAAAGTGCGCTCTCGTTAACCGCCAAGACGCAGCGATCGCATCCAATCCGGAATAGGGTGCCTCCCCGGGATCAAGAACGTAACAAAACGGTGCGAGCGCGAGTCTAGTACTCAACCAGATTCCTGGCACGATGAAGCAGAAAAGACCGATGACGGTCGCAATGAATACGAGTAAATAAGAAACAGTAACGCCGAACGCATCGACGATGCTCATGCGGTATTCCGGCTTTCTTACGCGCATTGCAGCCGCAAGCGTGAAGTAGAAGGCGATGATTGCGAGCCAGGTCGTGAGCGGGTACGCGTTCGAGAACAGCTCCTTCGCGCTGTAGCGGTAGTTGCGCATGAGTGCGCCGTCAATGATCGAAAAGATTGCAAGGATGATATAAGCGGTCAGATTATCATGGACCAGGACGTTTGCGGCCCGGCCAAATGCATTGCGCAAAAAGGGCCAGGGTCGCGGTTGCGCCACTGCGGCTTTAGGTGATGGAAGCATATGCGCTCGCAAGATCCGCTGCGCGAAGTGCGGGCGCTGCACAGACCGTGCCGCGGCAAAGGTAGGCGCCCGGCGCGCGTTCGTCATGCTGCGGATCGATCGTCCGCACGCAGAGCAACGGATCCGGCAAACGTTTGGCCGCCTCGCGGAAATCCTGCGTTTGCGCGACGACGCCAACGATCGTCAGCGTCGAGGGTTCGTTTAAGAAACGGCGCACGGCACGTACGAAACTTGAAGCAAAAGAGCCTGCTTTTCCATAGGTTTTGGAATAGATCGCTAAGATCGCTTCGGCTTGCGAGCGGTACCGTTCTTCACCGCTTAGAGCCGCCAGGCGCAGAAACGAATCTGCGACGAGCGAGTTGTCTGCAAGGGGCCGGTCCTTGAACGTAAGATTACCGAGCTCTCCGTGCAGCCCCGCGTGATCGTAGAATCCGGCGTCGGGTGCGGCAAGCACGTTCTGCATCGCTGCGGCAAGCGCGCTCGCCCGTTCCAGGAAGCGGTCTTCGCCGGTGTATTCGTGCGCATCGAGAGCGGCGCGCAGGTAAGCGGCTTGATCGGTAAGCAGGCCTCGCACTTGCGGCGTCCCGCCAGGTGGCAAGAAATGATACAGCAATCCATCGTCATCGAGCATCCGCTCGTACAATGAGTCCAGCGCCTGCGTTGCGCGTGCTGCCGTTTGTTCGTCGGCCAATACCGAGGCCGCTAGAAAGAGCGAAGCGGCAAGCGCGGCCGTCCAGTTGGTGTACGACGTGCGGTCGACATAGGGTGCGGTGATTTTTCGGCGCTCCTGGAGCGGAAGTTCGAAGTAGGCTTCGTCGGCGTCCTGACTGCCGGCGAAGAGTCCGGTCTGCGGGTCGCGCAGCGTGGCCATCACGTAGGACGTCGCGGATTGCAAGGTCATTCGAAATTCCGGATTTTTGGCGACGATGGAGAGCGTCGCGAGCAGACGAAGCAAGCCCGCGTGATCCTCCGTCATCTTCTCAAAGTGCGGCACCGACCAGTCCTGCGTCGTTGAGTAGCGAAAGAATCCGCCTTCCACATGATCGTACATGCCGCCGCGCGACATGCCAAGCATGGTCTTTGCAACCATTTCATACAGCCGCTCTTCGCGCGTTACGCGGTACTCAAGCATCAGGAATTCCAGCGCATCCGTTTGTGGAAACTTCGGTTGTGTTCCGAAGCCGCCGTGGAGTGGATCGTAGGCGTCGCTGAGTTCTTCGAGGATTCGTGCGATCATCGAAGGGCGAAGGTCCGCCGCCGCCGCCGGTTCTTTTTGTGCAGGTTGCGCTTTCATTTGCGCGACTCGCTCGGCCACGGTAGCTTTGTTCTCGCGATAGAATGTCTGGATTTGCTGCAACATGCGCAGCATTTGATCGGGCGGTAAATAGGTCGCGCCGGTCAGCGTCGCTCCCTCCGGCGTTAGGACCGCCGTCGTCGGCCAGCCGCCCATGTTGTAACGGGCATTGATGTCGGGGCGCTGATCGTTATCGACACGTACGGGAATGAAGTGTGCGTTGAGATATTGGATCACGTCGTCGTTTGAGTACGTCGTCTCATCCATGACATGACACCAGTGACACCAGACGGCGGAAATGGCAAGAACGATTGGCTTGTCGCTTTCCTGCGCCTTTTGAAACGTCGCGAGGTCCCAGGTGTGCCACGCTATATCACCTGCGCGATTCGGCCGCGGCGAAAAATGAAACGTTGTGCTCATCTACAGCCGTCTCTTACGAATCATGGTCGGCATAGCCTCGAAGAAACGAGCTGCCATACAGGAGCGCGGCCAGAATAAAAAGGGTCCAAACCACGAGCGAGGACACAAGCGGCCAGGCGGCTGTCAGCCCAAACGCAAGCGCGAAACACAGGCAAAGGGCCGCGAACCGCCGATGCGAACCCGAGCTCATGCCGTAGACTTCGGCTGAATAAAAGCTTCTGGACCCGCTGGCGCGCCACGCCGCGCCGGCCAAAACAACTGCCGCCGCGAGGCCGACAAGACTCCATAGCACCAACCCGTCGTTCGCGAGAGAGAGGTTTAGCGCTTGCCCGATTTCGGGTATAAACCCATCCGGTTAGAGCTTTATTTAACCAGAGGAGCAGAAAAAATGAACGATCGTGATGTCGTTGTCGACAACGGAGGCAGTTCAGTAGCGACCATCGGCATTATCGCCGTCATCGTGATTGCCGCCATCATTGCCTTTTTCGTATGGCACAATTCGTCGACAACCACCAATCCTAACGGCACAACGACGACCAATACGACGGTAAACAATCCGCCCGCCAACAGCGGCACAACCGGCGGTTCGTCGACCAGCACGTCGACCAAGCCCTAACGCGCGGCAAACCGTAATTCAAGTATGAAGGGAGCGCGGCTGAGGCCGGCTCCCTTTTACTCCTCGCCCGAGCGTGCGGTTTATGAAATTGGCCCTCGGGGTAAATAATATCTGAGGGCAACATCGAAAGTTAGAAAGGACTAAACATGGCCGGATTATTGTGGACCGTTATCGTGATTTTGTTCGTGCTGTGGTTGATCGGGTTCGCAGTGCACATCGGAGGCGGACTCATTCACCTGCTGCTCGTCGTAGCTTTGATTCTCTTTGTTGTGAATCTGCTGACGGGGCGCGGCGCAAGAGTCTAAGCCGCCGAGAAACAGACACGCGCCCGCCTGAATGTGGCGGGCGCGTTT